>NZ_JBBCXE010000002.1:0-584745 GCF_037145615.1 Leucobacter sp. USHLN153 | reverse complement strand
TGGCGGGCTCCGTGGGTTTTTTTGGGGGGGTCGGATGGGGCGGGGCCCGCGACTCTGGCGGGGGGCCCCGGGCCCCTTCGCGTGCATCGAGACATGATGCGTTCACAGCCTTCAACGTTCGGCGAGATTTTCTGCGTTTCATACCTGAACTTGATGTCAGGAGCCCAGTCGAACCCAACTGCGGCATAACAAGTGAAAAGCCCTCGACCGGAAGTAATTTCCGATCGAGGGCTTTTCTCTTCGTTGCGGGGGCGGGATTTGAACCCACGACCTCCGGGTTATGAGCCCGGCGAGCTACCGAACTGCTCCACCCCGCGGCACAAGATATGACTCTAGCACGGCGCTTTCGCCCGCACAAATCGGACCCGGAATGGCCGCTGTGGATAGCGAGGGCGCCGGTATAGCGCGAGCGGCGAGGATCTCAGCACGCTCTCCGGCTTCCGCGTGCCGCAGAGCGGTTCTCCCACGCGGTACCGAGAGGAGTCGAGATGTTGATCCGGAAGCTGACGCGGGCGGGCGTAGCACACGCCCAATCGCCCCGTGCGAGACGCGTGGAGAGAAAGCGACGAGGAGCGCTTGGTGTGTTACTCGTGACGCTGCTCCTCGCTACAGGAACGAGCTTGTTCGCTCCGGCCGCCGAAGCCATTCCGCGAGGAGAGGTCGTGACCTTTGCCGGCGGGGTCGAGATCTCGAATTATGTCCTTCCGAACGGTAAGCGCGCCTATTGCGTTGAGATCTCGATGGGTGAACCGTCGGGAGTGATCTCGGAGGCGGGACGGCTCAACTACCTGCTCGGTCGCGCCGGAATGTTCCCGCAATTCGAAGAGACCAGCGGCATCCGGCAAATGAACTACCTCATCGACGAGTACGGCCAATCGGGCGATGCGTGGGACGCCGCCGCAGTGCAGCTGACGATCTGGCGGATGCGTGAGCGCTTTCGTCCAGGGAACGCAACGCTCGACCGCGTCGTTTCACTCCTCGAAGGCTCCTCGAAGGGGGTCAAGCTTCTGACAGATTCCGACAAGCTCTACGACGATGCCCGGAAGAACGCCACCGCGCCGACCAAACCGAAAGCAATTACGACTCCACTCACATTGGCCCCTGTCGGTTCGGAGACGAGCGGGAGGTTCCGGGTCAGCTACCCCGCGGGAACAAGCTCGCTGTCTCTTGTCGGAGGCACCTTCGAAGCGAATGGAGAGAAGACCGCGCGGATCGCTGACTCTGCCGCCGGGGATCTCTTGATTCGGGCGCAAGAAGGCGCGGAGTCGCTGCAGGTGAGCGGGTCATGGAGCGTCAAGGGCAAGCGCGGCTGGGAAGCACTCCTCGACATCTACAACACGTCCACGAGTGCGGGCGGAGTCGGCCAGCGGGTCGCGGTCGCGACCGGAAGTTCGCAGCATTCTGCGCTCACTGGTCGGTTCGCAGTAGTTAAACACGAGCTGCCGCCCCCGCTTGCGCCACCCGCAGCGTCGTCTCGCGCGCAGGCGTCCGCGATCATCGGAGGGGCAGTGTCAGACTCGCTGATCGTAGAAGAAGTTGAGGGCACAAGAATCGATATGTGGCGGGACGCCTCCGTTACATTCACCGCCTACCTTGAGCCTGAAGCGGGCGAGATCAAGTTCGATGAGCACTGGGACCCGATCCTCGGGGAACCCTACGAAGCGCAGGCGGAGAATCCCGAGACGGGCGAACTCCTCTGGTCAGAGTGGTGGGCGAACGCAGACGGTTCGCCGATCACCGACGCGGCCGGCGTGCCGATTCCGAGCCGCGACGCGAATGGGGTCGCCACATCTGGCACTACGAGCGACGGGCGCGCGTACCCGGTGCAACTCCTGAACGATGATGGGACGCCCCGGGTCGATGCAGCCGGTGCACCGGTGTACGCCCAAGGTCGGGAACCGGTGATGGAACGGCGTCAGGATCCGCTGCGCTGGAGCGCGGAGGAAGTGGAACCGATGTCGAAGCAGGAGAGGTGTCTCGCGCAACCGGTGTTTGAGTCCTCGAAGATCGAAGTGACGAAGCCTGGCACGGTGAGCTCCGGTACCACCGTGGTGAAGTCGGCTGGAACCCTGCACTGGGTGGAACGGGTTTCGTCCGGTGAGACGGTGGTGCATGAGGGAAAATGCGGAGTCGCGAATGAAACGACAAAGATCGGGCAGCCAGCAGTCGAAACTCGCGCGCTCTCCTCAGCCGTGCTCGGCGACGAGCTGTATGACGTTGCTATTGTCTCGGGGGAATTGTCACCCGAGGCGGAGTACTCGCTCGTCTTTGAGGCTTATCGGGCTCCGGAACACACTCCCGAGCGCGCGCACGAGGACGTTTTGCATATCAGCCCCATATACGAACCCGCGCCGGAGCCCAGATGCACACCCGAAAACATTGTGTTTCGAAGTCAGGCCGTGCCAGTGGAGGGGACTGGCGAAGTGCGCTCACCGGGCTTCGTAGCAACGCCGTCGCACGGCGAGAAAGTGTGGTGGGTGGAAACGCTCAGACTTGAGACGCCACAGGGCCCGAGAGTGATTCACCGAGGAGCGTGCGGGCTCGACACCGAGACGACGATCGTTGAACGGCCCCTGGTGGAGACCCAAGCGACAGAGAGTGTTCCCGTCGGAGGTGAATTCACCGACACGGCTCTCGTGAGCGGCGGAATCGCTGAGAACGCGGGAGCGCGGTGGGAGCTGACGTTCGCGGGTTATCTGGCAGACACTGAACCGATCGACGCTCCGAAGGAGGACGCTGCGGCTGGGGCGATGGAAGCGACAGCGGCAGTGTGCCGTGACGAGAACCAGCTCTTTGAAACGGAGGCGGTGCCCGTGACCGGGCCCGGCTCGGTTGCCTCGCCGGCGGCGATCGCAGAACCTGAATGGGCGGGGCGCGTGTGGTGGGTGGAGACGCTCTGGCTGATCCAAGGAGAGTCACGTACTCCTATGCACGTAGGCGAGTGCGGGCTTGATCATGAAACCACCTTCGTCACCACTCCGGACGTGACGACACAGGCGGCGAGCTTCGTGACTATCGGTGATGTCATGAGTGACACTGCAGAAGTGACAGGGTCGCTGACGGATCGCCAGGGCACCGAACATCGGATCGTGTTCCGCGGATACCGCGGCGATGCAACCCTGACAGGAACAGACAATGCGACCTGCACCGACGAGAACCTGCTTTTCACGACCGAGCCTGTCGTGGTTTCGGCAGCCGGCGAGGTGGTTTCGCCGGAGGTTCGCGCGCTCCCGGAATACGGAGAAACCATCTGGTGGGTGGAGACGCTGTCGCTCTGGGAAGGAACCACGGAACGTCGGCTGCATACAGGCGACTGCGGTCTTCCCGAAGAAACGACGACGCTCCAGCGGCCGACTGTGCGAACGGAGTCGGCGGGGTCCGTGGAGTTGGGAGAGCAGATGTATGACACGGCCATCGTCGACGGTGCTTTCCCCGAGGCAGAGGACGTAGAGTTCCGCGTGCGCTTCGCGGCTTTCCGGCGGGACGCGGACGGACGTGAGACGTGTGCACCCGAAGACGAGCTGCGTGACCTCTCCGACGCGGAGGGCACTCGGGTTCCCGGGCCCGGGAGCTATGAGTCGCGGAAGGTGACGACGACGCCCGAGCACCTGGGCATCGGCGGGTTCGTCGAGACGCTCGTGATGATCGCCGACGGCGAGGAGCACCCTGTCGCTTCTGGGAAGTGCGGCGAGCCGAGCGAGCGGTTTGAGGTGCGCGCGGTGGGAGCGTCTCCGCTCGCGCACACCGGAGCACCGGACCTCGGTCTGTGGCTCTGGGGTGGCGTCGGCGCGGGCGCACTCGGCACTCTCGTCTTCGCGATCAGCCTGAAAGTGAGGCGCCGCACGAATGGCGTGGTGAGGGACTGTCTCGACATGCGCTGACCCGCGTTGACATGCGCGGACATAGCGGTGTCCGGGGAGCCAATGCGCACCCCGGACACCGCGCAGCGGCGCATCTTCCCAGCTGAGGTCTCCAGTGAACCCAGGCGCGGCATCGAGCAGCAACTTGCAGCCCGTCTGCAGAACGCCCAAATGCAATTCATAGACTGGGGGTCCATGCTGATGGTACGAGAAGGGAGCCCCCATGAGCACCACCCCCGAGTACGACCAAGACGGTCGTATCATCACCCCGGGCAACAATGACCGTTCCCAGCAGGAGGCCAGCACCGCGGCGTACGGCACGGAGAACGTGACGAACACCGCGGGTACATCAGCAGCGGAGACGACAGCGCGGCACCCGACGACGCCGCTGCCCGAAAACGTGTTCCGCTCTGCGCCGACGGGCAACGCCGCGCCGCTCTCGCAGGAGTTCCACGCAAACACCCAGTACCCGTACGGGGCGACGCCGCAGAGCGCCGGAAGCGCCGATCCTCACGCGCAGACCGCAGCGTTCCAGCAGCAGCCTCACCAGCAGTTCGCCTACGGAGCTCCAGCGCAGGAGGGGGCGCAACCGGCCCACAACGCTGGGCACGGATCCTTCCTCCCGCCGGCAGGGCCCACAACCGATCAACGATCCGGGGCGTCCGGCGGGAAGAACCGCACCGGCGCACTGCTCGCGGGTCTCGCGATCGGCGCGCTGCTCGGCGGCGTCACGGGTGGCGGCGTCGCTGCCGTGGTGTCGGCCAACGCCGATCAGACGAGCACCGCGTCGTCCGACGGAAGCGGCGCGATCACGCTCAATAACGCGGAGAATGCGACGGCGATCTCGGGTGTGGCGGCGGTCGCGACACCGAGCGTCGTGACGTTGGAGGTCGCTGGAGCGAGTGCGAGCGGTTCCGGATCCGGCGTGATTTACCGTGAAGACGGGTACATCATCACCAACGCGCACGTGGTGACGCTCGACGGGGCCGCGATGAGCGACGCAAAGATCCGAGTGAAGCTGAGCGACGGTCGCATCTTCGCCGGCGAGCTCGTCAACGTCGACCCGTACTCGGATCTCGCGGTCGTCAAGATCGACGCGACGGATCTCCCAGCCGTGAAGGTCGCGGACTCGGACAAGATCGATGTGGGTGACTTGACTGTAGCGATTGGCGCGCCGCTCAACCTTGCGAATACGGTCACCAGCGGTGTGGTCAGTGCGCTCAACCGTGGGATCTCGGTCGGAAGTCCACTTATCGAGGGCGATCAGGGCCAAGATGATGACGGCGGAAACGGCGGAGATGGTGGCGGGGGATTCCCCTGGGACTTCCGCTTCGGCCTTCCCGATGAGCAGGGCCAGCAGGGACAACAGCAGGAGCCGTCCACCTCTGGTACCGTGACGCTCCCGGTAATTCAGACGGACGCTTCGATCAACCCGGGCAACTCGGGCGGCGCCCTGCTGAACGGCAACGGCGAACTGATCGGCATTAACGTTGCAATCGCTTCGACTTCGACCTCCGGCGAGACCGCTGGCAGCGTCGGCCTCGGCTTCGCGATTCCCGCGAATCTCGTGACCCGAGTCGCCGATGCCATCATCGACGGGGAGCAGCCGTCGCACGGCCTGCTCGGCGCGTCGGTCGCAGACTCGTCGCAGGACACCGACGAGGACGCGAACCACGCGGGCGGGCTGCTCGTGGACGTCTCGAAGGGCGGGGCTGCTGACAAGGCGGGCCTGCGCGCGGGCGACGTCATTACGGCGATCGATGGTGTCGCTGCGGTTGATGGGACCTCGGTCTCGGCTCTGATCCGCGGGCACGCGGGGGGCAGCACCGTGAAGATCTCCTACACGCGAGGCGGCGAAGCCGGCGAAACGGAAGCCACGCTCGGCACGCTCGAGTGGTAACGCGAACTGCGTCGCGGGTCACCCCTTCGGGGGTGTCGCCCGCGACGCAGTTGCGCGAGGGCGATGCTGCACCTGACAGCGGCGCGACTTCGACTCGCCGCCATGTCGTACAGTGGTGACGATGAGCGCCGCCCCCAAAAGCCCGATGCAGGCCGCATTCGCCCGCTTCGTCACACTCGCGACCTACGCGATCTCGGTACTCGCCTCGTGGTTCGTGCCGAGGCGCGCGAGCCGGTGGGTTTTCGGGAGCTGGGTCGGCGTCGGCGAGGGTGCCCTCGCAGTTGCTCGGGTGCTTCGTGCGAGTGATCCCGATGCCGAAATCTTCTGGACCGTGGCCGACGACGCGGAAGCAGAGCTTGCGGAGGCCGAGGGCTTCACCGCGGTACGTCGCTCGAGCTGGGCCGGGTTCGTCGCGACGCTCACGGCCGGTAACATCGTGATCACGCACGGGTACGGCGACGTGAATCGATTCGGGATCGCCGGAGCGTCGATCACTCATCTCGGTCACGGGGTGCCGCTCAAGCGCTTGCACCACCACCTCGCGCGGTCCACCGACGGACCGGGTTTCGCGAAGTCGATCCTGCGACGCATCTACCGTCTGGGCGCGGAGCGCGTGCAGCTCTACGTCACCGCCTCCGTCACGGTTGCGGAGCGCGTGCGATCGGCGAATGGGGTGCTGCCCGGACGCGTGCAAGCCCTCGGTGACCCGCGCGACGACATCGTCGCAGCGCAGGCTCGGGATCGCACGCTCGCCGAAGCCGCGCGGCTTCGCGTGCGCGAGCTCCTCGAACTCCCCGCGGATGAAACGGCGAGCGGGCGCGAGCGCCTCGTGCTGTATGCGCCGACGTGGCGCGACGGGGCGGCGGATCCGGTGGTGCCGACCCCGGAAGAGGCCATGGCGATATCCGCGTGGCTCGCGGCGAACGGCGCGCGTCTCGTGATTCGGTCGCACCCCATGGGGAGCGGAGCCTACGACGCGGTGTTCGGCACGAGTCAGTCGGACGCCGACGACGCCGCGCCCGTCGATCTCGCCGGGTCACGGGTGCATACTCTCCCGGCGTCACTCGCCCCCGATATCACGCCGCTGCTCGGTGCGTTCGACGCCGTCATCACCGACTACTCATCCATCGCGATCGATTTCGCGCTCCTCGCTCGCCCCATCGTGTGGTTCGCGCCCGACCTTATGGAGTATTCGCTCTCGCGGGGCCTGTACGAGCCGCTCGAGATCACGTCCGCGGGCCGCATCCAGCGCACGTGGTCCGAGTCGATCGAGAGGCTTGACGCTGTGCTTGCCGGCGGCGCCGCGACGCGACAGGCGGAGGCAGACGCCCGCGAGCTCGCCGCGCGCTTCCACGATGTTCCCGCCGGCGGGGCCGCGGCGCGCGTGCTCGCGGAGATCCGCCGCCTTGCCCTCCCCGCAGCAGAGCGCGTCTCCGAGGGTGTGTTCTTCGAAAGCTTCGAGGGGCGGCAGGTGAGCTGCAACCCGCTCGCGATCGACGGGGAAATCGCCCGGCGCTACCCTGAGCTACCGCGGTATTGGAGCGTTACCTCCGAGCGCATCGAGGTGCCGGAGGGAGCGACACCTCTGCTGGTCGGTGGCTCCGATTGGTTCGCGGCGCGGAAGCTTGCGAGGCTGCTCGTCGTGAACGATTGGCTCCGCTTCGGCTTCACACGAGGCCGCCGCCAGTTCGTGCTGCAGACTTGGCACGGAACGATGCTGAAACACCTGGCGCTGACCCGTCCGAAGACTGGACTGCAGACGCGGATCGCGACGCGCCGGGAGAGCCGGCGGTGGAGCGCGCTGCTCTCGCAAAACCCCCACTCGACGGAGCAGTTCCGCGCGAGCTACGCCTACCGTGGAGAGATCCTCGAAACCGGATACCCGCGTGACGACCGGCTCGCACGGGCGACTGTGCCGTCACCCAGCGGGCCGGAACGCATCAGCATTCTGCAGGCGGCCGCGAGGCGCACGCTGAGCATCCCTGAGCGCGCGCGCGTATTGGCCTACGCACCGACATGGCGCGAAACGCGACGCGGCGCGGCCGCCGCTCCCGACCTCCTCGACGTCGCAGACCTCGCGGCCAGGCTCGATACCGCAGACGACCCCTGGGTGGTGGTGACGAGAGGGCACACGCGCGTGGGTGCGCTCGGGGGAGTCGGTCTGCCCATCGGGAGCGGGCGGATCATCGACGCGTCGCACCATCCCGATGTGAACGACATGCTGCTCGCAGCCGACCTTTTCGTCACCGACTATTCGTCGACGATGTTCGATGCCGCGGTCGCGGCGGTGCCGATGGCGTTCTACGTGCCCGATCTCGAGGACTACCGGGATCGCGAGCGCGGCTTCACCTTCGACTTCGAGGCGAGCGCCCCCGGTCCGCTTGTACGGACTGCGGACGAACTGATCGAGGTGGCACGTGCAGGGGTGCCGTACTCCGAGGATTACGCTGCCTGGCGCGAGCGCTTCGTTCCGCACGATGATGGACGCGCCGCGGAGCGAGTGGTCGACGCGCTCGTCGAGCGGGGAGCTCTGCCGAGCGGGAGCGGGACCTAGACGCGCGAGCGGTCGACGACCCGCCCGCCACCGAGCACGATGCCACGTAGGAAGCCGGTGCCCCACGTCACGTGCATCGTGACGAGCGCGACTGCGGTGAGGAGCCGATCCCTGCGGCCCCGCTGATCGCGGATCTGCAGTGTCGCCAAGGCGATCCCGAGCAGGTACGCCGCTGCGGGAACGAGCAGGAGAGACCAGAGCGACGCCCAGGGCAGTATGCGGAGGACGAGCAGGATCAGGGCGACGCAGCTCAGGGCGAGGCCGAGCACGAGTGCCCCGGGCATGAAAAAGCGCCACGGGTTCGCGCGGCCATAACGCCGCACCAGCACCGCGCGCCAGTTGCCGGTCGCGAAGAACTGTCGCGCGAGATCTCCGAAGCTGGCGCGGGGCCAGTAGGTTACGGCGAGTGCGGGTTCGAACCACACGAGATAGCCCGCGCGACGCAGCCGCAGATTCAGCTCCCAGTCCTCCCCGCGGAGGATCGAGGGATCGTAGCCGCCGACCGCCTCGACCGCCTCGCGACGAAAAATGCCGAGGTACGCCGACTCCGCGGGGCCAGGCTCGCCATCGCCGTGATAGGCACCGCCGCCAAGACCGAAGGGGCTGTTGTACCCGCGCGCGATCGCGCGCTGCACCCGCCCCGCACCCGCGGCACGCATGATTCCTCCGACGTTCGCAACGCCGTGCTGCCGCAGCGCTTCGACTCCGCGACGCGTGTAGTCGGGCGTGAGCTCGGAATGCGCGTCGACCCGCACGATGACGTCATATCGACCAGCTGCGATTGCGCGGTTCAGCCCGGCGGGGATGTCGCGGTCCGGGTTGCGCACGATCCGCACCCGCTCTTCGCCGGCCGCGAGCCTCTCAGCGATCTTGTCGCTTGCGTCGCGCGAGGGGCCGAGGGCGAGCACGAGTTCCTTTTCGCCGGGGTAGTCCTGCTCGAGGATCGTGAGCACAGCCCGCTCGAGGGAGTCCTCCTCGTTGAGCACCGGCATGACGTACGTGACCGCGGGGAACTCTGGAAGGGGTGGAAGCGTCACCCGTCGATCCTCCCACACCGCCCGATCCTCCCGCACCGCCCCAAGCCGCCACGCAGCATGCACCGTTTAAACTGGGCGGATGCAGTTGGCGAAGGATGCGAAGCGCGCGATCCGCTTGGGAAAGCGCGTGCTCAAGGGTCGTCGGGCGTACTTTTCGGTACGGCAATTGATGCAGCAGCGCGGCGAGCTCCCGGCCGATCACTTCCGCATCGGCGTGTACTTCGCGGATAGCGACGTCAACATATATCAGATGCGCCAGTGGTACGCGCCGCTTCGAAAGCTCTCCGAGCAGTGGCCGGTGCTCGTGCTCGCGCGTAACGCTGCCGGCGCGAGCGCACTCATGCGGGAGAGCGGGCTCGATGTGGAGTTCGTGCAGCGGGTGACCGACCTTGAGCGCACGGTCGCCTCCCAGCGACTCGACGTGGTGCTCTACGTGAATCAGAACACGCGCAACTTTCAGATGATGCGCTACGGGCGTCGCTTCCACGTGTTCGTGAATCACGGCGAGAGCGACAAGATGTATATGACGAGCAATCAGCACAAGGCGTACGATTTCGCGTACGTCGCGGGTGATGCGGCTCGCGAACGGCTGTCACGAGCGCTGTGGGAGTACGACGTCGAGGCGCGCACGATCCCGATCGGTCGTCCCCAGGCGGACCACCTCGTCGGCGAGCCTCCCTTCACCCCTGATGAGCGCACCGTCGTACTCTACGCACCGACGTGGGAGGGGGACCGACCCGCCGCGAGCTACGGGTCCATCGCCTCGCACGGCGAGACGCTGGTGCGGCAGCTGCTCGCGACCGGTCGCCACCGCGTCGTCTATCGCCCCCACCCGCGCAGCGGCGTCGTCGACAGCGACTTCGGTGCCGCGAACGCGCGTATCGTCGCCATGCTTGAGGAGGCGAATCGGGAGGACCCGCGAGCCCAGCACGTCTACGACACGAGCCCCGCGATCAACTGGCAGCTCAGCCTCCCGGATGTCGCGATCTGCGACATCTCCGCAATGGTGTACGACCGCCTCGCCACCGGGAAGCCGCTCATGGTCACGCGGCCGACATCGCCCGAGGCCGTGGTCGACGAGGGCGGTTACCTGAGCGTGTGCGAGTGGCTCGACGCTGGTGAGACACTCGACATCGCGGCCGTGCTCGATCGCGTCATTGGGGACGACACCGCACGCGAGCGCCTTGTGACCTGGTCCCAGCACTACTTCGGCGATACATCTCCGGGCGCTCCGACGCGTCGTTTCCATGCGGCGATTGCGGATCTCCTGGCGCGTGCCGACCTGCACAGGTCGAACGAAGCGCGCCGAGCCGGGGAACCGCGCCAGGCAGGGGAGCCGCTGCAGGAGGCGGAACCGCTCGATTAGGCGGGGTGGTCGGCGTTGTAGCGATCCACCACATCGTCGATGGGCCCGTCGAGCACCAGCTTGCCTCGATCGAGGTAGAGACCACGCGTGCAGAAGGTCCGAAGGTCGCGCTCGTTGTGCGACACCATGAACAGCGTCTTGCCCTCGGCGAGGAGCTCCTCGATGCGGCCGTAGCACTTCGCGCGGAACGCCTTGTCGCCGACCGCGAGCACCTCGTCGACCAGGAGCACCGGCTCGTCGAGCTGAGAGATCACGGAGAAGGCGACGCGCACCTTCATGCCGCTCGAGAGGTGCTTGAACGGGGTGTCCGTGACGTCCTCCGCGCCCGCGAAGCCGATGATCTCATCAAAACGCGCGGCGATCTCCGCGCGGCGCAGGCCGTGCAGGCCGGCCATCAGCCACACGTTGTCCCGTACGGTCAGGTCGCCGACGAAACCGCCGGTGATCTCGATCAGCGGGGCGACCCCGGCGTTCACGCGCACTCGGCCCTCGTCGGGGAACAGCACGCCGGCGACGAGCTTCAAGAGCGTCGACTTGCCCTGGCCGTTGCGGCCGACCACGCCGATGGCCTCGCCCGGGCGCACATCGAAGGAGATATCCCGGAGCGCCCAGAATTCGCCCGGTCGGCTGCGGCGCTTGCGCCCGGCGAAGAGGTCCTTGAAGTTGCGCCGGGAACCGCGGTTCCTGCGGAAACGAACGCCGAGGCCCGTCGCGGAGATGATGTGATCCGTTGTCGCGACGGACGCCTCGTGAGAGTTGCTGGACACGTTAGAGCTCCTTCAACACGCCGCCGATGGTGCGGCGGAAGACGAGAATGCCGACTCCGAGGAACACCAAGGTGATCAGCGCCGACACGCCCATGAGCGCCCAGTTGATCTGATCCGGGAAGAACCCAGCGCGGAACATGGCGAAAATGCCTGAAAGCGGGTTCAACCAGGCGATCGGCTGCGCGAACTCGGGGAGGTCCGAAGCGCCGTAGATGATGGGCGAGGCGTAGAAGAGCACGCGCAGCACGAGCTTCGTGGCGCGCTCCAAATCCCGGAAGTAGACGGTGAGCGGAGCGATGATGAGTCCGACGCCGAGAACGAGCGTCGCGAGCAGGATGACCGCGACGGGCAGCAACGCGAGCCCCCAGCCGACACGCGCACCGGTCGCGATCGCGAAAATCGCGAGTACGGGCAGGCTCAGCAAGAACTCGATGCCCTTCGAGCAGACGAGATGACCGACCCAGATCCAGCGCGGCAGAGATACCGAGCGCACGAGTTTCAGGTCGCGCTGGAATGCCTTCGAGGCATCCGAGATTGAGCCGTTGACCCAGACCCACGGCAGCATGGCGGTGAGGAGGAAGACGATGTAGGGCTGCTCGCCGACCGTGCGGTCGAACACCTGTGTGAAGACGAACCAGTAGATAAGGCTCATGAGCAGCGGATCGAGGATCGACCACACGTATCCGAGCAGAGAGGTCGAGTACCGCACCTTCAGATCGCGCTTGGTGAGAAGCCACAGCGTCGACCAGGCGCTCGCGCGTCGGGATAGCTGGCGGGGTGCAGAAGTCACACGGCTATTCTGCCGCGTTCTCGAGCGCGCGGTCGCCAGACGACTGCTCGGAATACTTTGCTAAATTAGATGCCGTGCCGCCCGTAACTCCGTCAGCCATGCCCGCGCCCGATCCCCGAGGGGGGTCGACGCCCGGCGAACCGGCGGCAACGGGAGACCGAAGCGCCAGCGCCGGCGCGGCGTCTCGAGTGCGATCGAGCCGATCCGTCGGTGCGCAAAATGCACCGGTTCGCCCCGGCAGCGGCTCATTCGAACCCGCCGCTGACGCCGAGCCGGAAGCGCAACCCGCGTCGAGCAAGGAAGAGCCCGCGGCGGAGACGCGATCGCAGCGCACCGGCCGTGTCGAGGTGCCCGTGCCCTCCGTCGTGCGGGCTCGCGAGCGCGGTCGTATCGCCGAGCAGAATCCGGTCGTGCTGCGTACCGAGATGCTGACCAAGACCTACGGTTCCGTGGTCGCAGCGGGCGACGTCTCGCTCGATGTGCACGCCGGGTCGTTCACGGGTTTCGTCGGGCCGAACGGCGCGGGTAAGACCACGACCCTCTCCATGATCAGCGGGCTGCTGCGTCCCACGTCGGGACGCGTGACGGTCGGGGGAGTCGATGTTTGGACCGACGGCCCCGCTGCCAAGCGTTTGATCGGCACGCTGCCTGACCGACTGCGGCTCTTCGACCGGCTCACGGGGGCTCAGTTGCTGTATTACAGCGGCGTGTTGCACGGGGTGAAGGAGGCCGCCGTAGCTGAACGCACCGCAGAGCTCTCCGAAGCGTTCGGGCTCGAGTCGGCGCTCGGTCGACTCGTCTCGGATTACTCCGCGGGAATGCAGAAAAAGATCGCTCTCGCGTGCTCGATGATCCACGCACCCGAGGTGCTCGTGCTCGACGAGCCGTTCGAAGCGATCGACCCGGTTTCCGCCGCGAACGTCACCGACATTCTCGAGAAGTACGTCGCGGGTGGTGGCAGCGTCGTGATGTCGAGCCACAGCCTCGACCTCATTCAGCGCGTCTGCGATCACGTGTCGATCATCGTCGACGGCAGCGTCATAGCGCAGGGAACGGTTGACGCCGTGCGCGATGGCATGAGCCTCGAGGAGCGGTTTGTGCAGCTCACGGGTCAGAGCGAAGCAAGGAAGGGGCTCGAGTGGTTGTCCGGCTCTTCCGACTCCGAGTAGCCCTTCTCGGCGGAGGCTTCCGCGGCTCGTTCGGCCGGGCACTTCGCACCACGGTCGGGTATCTCGTCCTCGCGGCGCTCGCGCTGCTGCTCGCCGCAGCGCCCCGCACGCTGCTCGATGACGTTGGGCAGCGCGCCGTTGCTGACGTCATCATCGGCGGAAGCCTGCTCGCCGCGGTCTTCATCGTTCCGTTCTTCGAGAACCGTCGCATGCTTGAGCCGCGCCAGTTCGCGCAGTTTCCCTCGGGCGCGGGTTCGGTCGGAGCATCGCTCCTCCTTTCCTCGGTGCTCACCTGGTCGTTCGTGCTCCTCGTACTGTGGCTGCTTGCGCTGGCGGTGCTCCGCCCGGAGTGGGGCGCAGCGGGAGCCATGGTTCCGTCAGCCCTCGTGCTCGCGGCGGTGCTTGCAATCTGCAGTGCTCGCGTCACTGCCCTGATTTCGCGGTTGCTCGCGGGCGAGCGGTACGCGGGTGCGCTTCGCACCGTCGGCGTCGTGCTGGTGGTTGCGCTCCTACCGCTCGCCGTGTTCGCGGGTGAGAGCGTCTTGGGCGCGGGGGGCGCGCAAACGGCCGCGGGAGCTGCCGATGTTCTCGCTCTGACTCCCTTCGGAGCTCCGTTCGCGGCGATTCAGCAGGCCGCTGCCGGTGATGGCGACGCTGCTCTCACGTCGCTGGGGCTGCTCGGCGGGGCGATCCTTGTGTTGCTCGCGATCTGGTTCCCGCTCGTGGCTCTGGCCAATCGCAGCATCGAGCGGCCGATCTCGCCGGGTACCGCTCGCGTCGGGCTGGGATGGTTCGAGCGCTTCGCCGCCACGCCCGCGCAAGTGATCGCTGCCCGCGAACTCACGTACTGGTCGCGCGATCCGCGTTATCGCGTGGCGCTCTTCGCGATCCCGCTCGCGCCGATCCTGATGCTCGTGGCCTTTTGGGTCGCCGGCGCGGACCTGCGGGCGCTTGCGCTCGTGCCGCTCCCGGTGATCCTGCTGCTGCTCGGGTGGTCGCAGCACAACGATGTCGCCATGGATTCGACGGCGATCTGGGAGCACGTGGCCAGCGGCACCCGGGGCCGCGCGGACCGGGCGGGACGCCTCGCTCCGGTGCTCATGATGGGCGTGCCGCTCGCCGTTATCGGTTCGAGCATCACGGTGACGATCGTCGGGGACTGGCGGGTGCTGCCCGCGGTCATCGGCATGAACATCGGCGTGCTGCTCGTCGCCTGCGCGGTTGCGTGCGTCTTCTCCGTATTGACACCGTACCCCGCCACTCGGCCCGGTGACAGCCCGTTCGTGCAGCCGCAGTGGTCGGGTTCGGGATCGGGGCTCGCGCAGACGCTCTCGATGATCCTTGCTTTGGTGCTCGCTCTGCCACCCGTGTGGTTCGCGGTGCAGGCGATCATCGATGTCGAGTTCGGGCCGAACATCGCCGCGCTGGCAATCGGCATCGGCTACGGGATCGTCGTGCTGATCCTCGGTGTGCTCATCGGCGGGTGGCTCTTCGACCGGAGCGGCCCCGAGCTCATCGCGGTGGCCCAGGTGTTCGACTAGCCCGTGAGAGGCGGATCGCGCCGGGAGCAGTCGCGCTGCCCCGATGCCGCCGGAGTACACTGTGCGCATGGGATTCTTCACGCGTAATGACTCCGACACCGCGGGCGGCACCGATGTGCTCGACCGCGATCTCGAGAAGCTGCTCGAGGACGCGAAGATCGAAGACGGCGACCACGAGCGCTTCTCGCACTATGTTCCCAAGGACAAGATTCTCGAGTCCGCGGTGACGGGCAAGCCGGTGCGCGCTCTGTGCGGCAAGAAGTGGACGCCCTCGCGCGATCCCGAGAAGTTCCCGGTGTGCCCGGATTGCAAGCGGGTTTACGAGCGCATGAAGAAGTAGCTGGCGATCAGCGGTACTCGGTGGGAATCGCGGGGTCGCCGCGAGTGAGACTCATGGCTACCGGCGGCAGCTCGGCCAGTCGCGCCGCGTGACGCTCGCGCGCGGCTGCGATGCCGTCGCGGCCGGCGTGCTGCCGCTGCACCTCGCCATCGATGACGAGCGGTTCGAGCACGGATCGACCGTCGGCGTCCGTCCCCTCGGCTGTGCCGCTCGGTCCGTCGCCGAGGAAGATCAGCTCGGCGGTCGCGACTCCTGCATTCGAGTAAGCGCGGCGCACGCTCTTGCGCCCTCCGACCGAGGCTTTCTCCGCGGACTTCTTCGCGACCGACACCCACTCGCCCCGGTCGTTCTCGTGAGCGACGAGCTTGTAGACCATGCCCATGGTCGGGGTGCCCGATCCTACGACCACCGAGGTGCCCACGCCGAAGCTGTCGACGGGCGCCGCGGCGAGGGCCGCAACGGTGTGCTCGTCGAGGTCATTCGTGACGGTGATGCGGGTGCGCGTCGCGCCGAGGTCGTCGAGGAGTCGCCGTACGCGCGCCACCACGATCGGCAAATCGCCGGAGTCGATGCGCACCGCACCGAGTCCGGTGCCCGCGACTTCGATCGCCGTGCGCACGCCTTGATCGATGTCGTAGGTGTCGACGAGGAGGGTGGTGCTGGTTCCGAGGGCGTCGACCTGAGCCTGGAAGGCGGCGCGCTCGCTGTCGTGGAGGAGCGTGAAGCTGTGGGCGGCAGTGCCCATCGTGGGGATGCCGTAGCGGCGCCCGGCTTCGAGGTTCGAGGTCGCGGTGAAGCCGGCGATGTAGGCGGCACGGGCCGCTGCGACGGCGCTGTACTCTCCAGTGCGGCGGGATCCCATCTCCGCGAGCGGCTTGCCCGCAGCGGCGTGGCTCATGCGCGAAGCGGCGGTCGCAACTGCCGAGTCGGCGTTCAGGATGCTCAGTGCGAGCGTCTCGAGGAGCACGCCCTCGGCGAATGACGACTCGACCGTAATGAGGGGAGAGCCGGGGAAGAACACTTCGCCCTCGGGGTAGCCCCAGATGTTACCGCTGAAGCGGAAGTCGGCGAGCCAGTCGAGGGTGCGCGCGCTCACGACCTGCTCCGTGCGGAGGAACTCGAGCTCCGGCTCCGTGAAGCGGAACTGCTCGATGGCGTCGAGGAGGCGCCCGGTTCCCGCGACGACGCCGTAGCGACGGGCGCCCGAGAGCCGCCTCGCGAAGAGTTCGAATACGCTGCGTCGATGGGCGGTGCCTGCCTGCAGCGCGGCGTCGACCATCGTCAACTCGTAATGGTCGGTGAGCAGCGCCGTCGAGGAATGCACGCCGTCAGCTTAGCCGGTGGGGTGCCCGGCTGGCGTACCGTGAGCCGGTCGTGGACGGGAGCGGAGCGACGGCACGACGGTGCGGTTGCCTGGAAGGGTTCGCTGCAGTGGAGCGCGGTGCGGTTGCCTGGCGAGGGTCGGAGCGCGGTGCGGTTGCCGGGCATGGGTTCGTTGGCGGCGGATCAGCGGAAATCCCGTGACGCCACTCCGACTGGCGCCGCCAGCGGTTCGAAGGTCTGGGCGATGACGTTGATCACCCCCTCGGGAGAGCGCTCGAGCACGCCGCGGATGATGAGCGCCGGCGACGCCCGCGCGACGAGACGGTTGCGCGCCCACACCTGAGCCCAGGTGACGATATTGACGGTGCCGGCCTCGTCTTCGAGTGTGAGGAAGGTGATACCGCTCGCGGTGCCCGGCCGCTGGCGGTGCGTCACGAGCCCCGCGACCTCGACGATGCTTCCGGGAGGGGTGTGCAGGGCGCGATCCGAGCGGATTATCCCGCGTGCGTCGAGCCCTTCGCGGAGCAGTGCGAGCGGATGGGTGCCCGTCGCCACCCCCGTGGTCCACAGATCGAGGGCGGTCTGCTCTGCCGCGCTCAGCACCGGGAGCAGCGGCGGCTGCACGTGCACCGCGATGCCGGGGAGGAAACGCTCGCGGTTGTCCGAGGCCGGGGCTGCCGCCCACAGCGCCTCGCGTCGGTCGAGGCCGAGGCTCTCGCACGCCCCCGAGGCGGCAAGGGCCTCGAGCCGGGTGCGGTCGAGGTCGGCGCGCCGGGCGAGGTCTGCGAGGTCGCGGAACGGCCCCGCCTCGCGGGCGCGGGCGATGCGCTCCGCGGTGTCGAGCTCGATGCCGCGGATCTCGGTGAGGCCGAGGCGCACCGCGAAGGCGCCGTCGCGGCGGTGCAGCGCGCTCGTATCGGGGGCGCTGCGGTCGAAGGGGCCCGGCGCTGGATGCTGCAGCACGAGGCAGTCGTCGGAGCCGGTCGGGGCGCGGCGATCAGCCGCCTGCGTGCCCTGTGCGCCTTGCGCACCCGGGGCACCTTCCGTGCCCTGCGTACCCTGCGTACCCGGGGTACCTTGCGCGCTCTGCGTACCCCGCGTTCCCGGGGTACCTTGTGCGCTCTGCACCCCCTGCGCGCCCCGCTCATCGGACGCATCGAGCGGCTCGAGCCCCGACAGCGCTCCCGAGCGCTGCACATCGGGCGGTCGCACCTCGACCCCGTGGCGGCGCGCGTCCTCGACGAGCGACCGAGGTGAGTAGAAGCCCATGGGCTGCGCGCGCAGCAGGCCTGCGAGGAACGCGCCCGGGTAGTGCAGCTTGCACCACGAGCTGACGTAAACGATGAGCGCGAAGCTGATCGAGTGGCTCTCCGCGAAACCGAAGCCCGCGAACGCCTCGATCTGCTCGTAGACGCGCACGGCCTCGTCGCCGGTGATGCCGTTGCGCGCCATACCCTCGAACAGCTTCTCCTTCAGACTGTCGATGCGCTCCTGACCGCGCTTCGACCCCATCGAGCGGCGCAGCAGATCCGCGTCCTCGCCGCTGCAGCCGCCGATCGTCATCGCCATCTGCATGAGCTGCTCCTGGAAGAGCGGCACGCCCATGGTGCGCTCGAGCACCGGGATGAGTTTCGGGTGGGGGTAGGTCACATCCTCCTGCCCGTTCTTGCGGCGAAGGTAGGGGTGGACAGCGCCGCCTTGGATGGGGCCGGGACGAATCAGCGCGATCTCGATGACGAGATCGTAGAACCGGCGGGGGAGGAGGCGCGGCAGCGTATTGAGCTGCGCCCGGCTCTCGACCTGGAAGACGCCCACCGCGTCGGCTCGGCACAGCATGTCGTAGACGGCTTCCTCCTCTTTCGGCACGGTCTCGAAGGTCAGCCGCTCACCGGTGGCCGCGGCGATGAGGTCGAAGGTGTGGCGCAGCGCGCTCAGAATGCCGAGCCCGAGCATGTCGAACTTGACGAGACCCATGGTCTCGCAGCCCTCTTTGTCCCACTGCAGCACGGTGCGGTGCTCCATGCGCGCGTGCTCGATGGGGCAGACCTCGCCCACGGGGCGCTCCGTGAGTACCATGCCGCCTGAGTGGATGCCGAGATGCCGGGGAGCCTTCAGAAACTCCTGGGCGAGTCGCTGCACGGGTTGGGGGATCGGGCTCTCCGGATCCTCCTCGATCGTGCGGCGCCGCTCGAGCCCGCGCGTCCAGGCGCGCTGCTGCCCCGCGCTGTACCCGAGCGCCTTCGCGGCGTCGCGCATCGCGGCCTTGGGCTGGTAGCTGATGACGTTCGCGACCTGGGCGGCGTTGCGCCGGCCGTAGCGGTCGTAGACGTACTGGATGATCTCCTCGCGCCGCTCCGAGTCGAAGTCGACGTCGATGTCGGGCTCCTCGTCGCGCAGGCTCGACAGGAACCGCTCGAACGGGAGGTCGTAGTAGATGGAGTCGACCGAGGTGATGCCGAGCACGTAGCAGACAGCGGAGTTCGCGGCCGAACCGCGCCCCTGGCACAGAATATCGCGGCTGCGGGCCTCGCGGACGAGGTCGTGCACGATGAGGAAATAGCCCGGGAAATCCTTCTGCTCGATCACCTCGAGTTCGCGTTCGATGCGGGCGCGATGCGACTCGGGCATCGACGCGCCGTAGCGCCGTTCGGCACCATCCCACACGAGCGAGCGCAGCCACGACATCTGGGTGTGCCCCTCGGGGAGGTCGAGCTTCGGGAGTTTCGGCCGGGCTGCGCGCAGCGGGAAGGCGAGCTCGCGCGCGAGCGGCACAGTGCGGGCGACGGCGTCAGGGAAGCGCGAGAAGCGTCGCAGCATCGCGACTCCACTGCGCAGGTGGGCGGCGCCGGATGCCGGCAGGTACGAGTCGAGCTCGGCGAGGCTGCGTCGCGCGCGGACCGCGGCCATCGATTCGGCGAGCGGCGCCTGCGCGGCGGTCGCGTAGTGCACGTTGCCGGTCGCGAGCGTGGGCAGGCCGCTGAGAGCGGCGAGTTCGGCCAGCCGATCGTTACGGGGGTCGTCGCCGGGGTGGCCGTGCTGGGTCAGTTCGACGTGCACATTGTCGCGACCGAAGAGCGCGGTGAGTCGGTCGAGTTCGGCGAGCGCTCGGGTGTCGCCATCGGTGCGGTTGGGCGCGGTGTCGAGGGAGCGTCTCACAGCACCCTTGCGGCAGCCGGTCAGGATCGCCCACTCGCCGCCCGCCGCAGCCGCGAGGGCCTCGAGTTCGTAGACCGGCCGCCCCTTCTCGCCGCCGCCGAGCTGGGCCTCGGTGATGGCCGCGGCGAGACGGTGGTAGCCGCCCGTGCCACGTGCGAGGACGAGGAGATGGGTTCCCATGGGGTCCGCAGCTCCGAGCTGCGGCGCGTCGAGGTCGAGGGAAAGTTCAGCGCCGTACACGGTGAGGGGTGGCGGGGGCGGTTCGGGATCGCCCGCTGCGCGGGCCGCCTCGGCGCGGTCTGCCTGGCGGCGTGCCGCGGCGTCTGCGGCGTCGGCGAATGCGGCGGCTCCGTAGAACCCGTCGTGATCGGTGAGCGCGATGCCCGTGAGGCCGAGGCGGGCGGCCTCACCCATGAGGTCTTCGGGAGACGAGGAGCCGTCGAGGAAGCTGAAGTGCGAGTGCGTGTGGAGCTCGGCGTACGGCACGAATCCCGGCGCAGTGGATACCTTTGTGCCGGCCGCGCTCTCGGGAGGCGCTCCCGTGTCAGCCGATTTCGCGGGCTGCACCTCGGGAGCCCGGCCCGAGAGTCGACGCTCGAACTCGGCCCAAGAGAGGTCGGAGTTGCTCCAGCGCATGCGCTTCCTCCCGTTCTGTGATCAATGCGGTGGTCAGGGTGGTCAGGGTGGGTTGGTCAGGGTGGTTAATGGCGGTCAAGGGAGATCAGGGTGGTCAAGGCGGATGGGTGCGGTCGAGGGCAATTAGTCGTATCGGCCCTCCGCGACCCACGCGCCGCCGTGAAAGACGAGGAGCCATGCATCGCCGTCTGCGAGCTGCACCTGGAGGCGGAACCGCTCCGAGACGCCCTCCCACCAGCGCTCGCGCACCGCCCACGGCTGCGACCACGCCGTGACGGTCGGGGCGAACGTCGTGTCGCCGACGCGCAGGTGGGCGGGCTGCGCGGTAAGCAAGTCGTCAGCGTCGACACCCACGATCTCACCCGCGGTGTCGAGAAGCGCGGCTTGCGGAGGCCGAGGAAACACACGGCTGGGCGCGGGGCCCGCGAGTGCACCCGGCCAAGGCCCCGAAGCCGCCCGCCTCCCGCGCTGCCCCGACCGCGCGGTGCTCCACGGCACGAACTGCTGCCGATCGCTCAGCATCCTGCCCCCGGTGAGCGTCATCGTGCCGACGCCGGTGTGACCGAGGCGACTCTGTGCGCGACTGAGGTGGTGGTGCACCCGCTCGTCTGGCTCGGTGCTCCACAGACCCGGCTCGTGCGCTGCCACGCGGTCGGTGTGCACGGGAACAATGCGCACCCGTACGACGCCGGCTCCTCCGCGCTCGGTCTCCCGCGCGGCCGAAGCAGCCTGCCAGCGAATTCGGCCCAGGGTGTCGACCGCGGTGAAGTGCCGGGGATGCGCCCACTCCCGCTCGTGCCGCGAGCCGACATCGTCGGTGAGTTCCACGCGGAGCGCCGTGCACACGAGGCGCTCCTCGATCAACCCGCTGATGAAGCGCTCCGCGAGGGTGCTGCACGCGAACGCCAGCTGCTCGGCGGTGTCGACGGGGGCGTCGAACTCGAGCTCCACGGCGAGTTCGCGCACCGGCGCGCGCGGGCGCACCTCGGCGCCGTGCAACGCACCCGCGGCGGTCGCGCGCCGGTGAGCCGTAAGCCCCTGCGGGCCGAACCGCTGCCGCACCGACTCCTCGGGCAGCGCGGCGAGCGCGCCGAGCGTACGGATGCCGAGCCCCTGCATGGTCTCGGCGAGTGCGGGTTCCATCGCGCGAGTCACCGGGAGCGGTGAGAGGAACGCCGCCGAGGCCCCGGCCGCGACGATGCGAAGTCCTTCGGACGGCGCGGAGACTTCAGGGTCGCTCGGCGCGGATCGCGCGGCCTGCTCCGCCGTGAACCGGCCATCGGCGATCCCGATGCGGATCTCAGGGAGCCCCAACTCCGCTGCGAGCCCGAGGAGCGCGGATCCCGCGGGCTCCTCTCCGCCGTAGTAGCGCGCCGGCCCGCGCGCTCGCATGGCGCAGAGCCCGGGCCGCACGACCTCGACTCCCGGCACCAGCTGCTCCAGGCGGGCGACGATGGGAGCGAATCGACGTTCATCGGTCTCGGGTCGATGCGGGTACACGGCGAGTTCGGGGCAGCGGGTCTGCGCTTCACGCTCGCGGAGTCCCGTGCGCACGCCCTCCTGCCGGGCTGCTTCGGTGCACGCGATGACGATCCGGTTCGCGATGAGAGCGAGCGGCGCCTCGATGGTGAGCCCGTCGGCTCCGTCATCACGCAGCAGTGCGTGCACAGGCCAGTCTGGAACCCAGAAGACGAGTGTGCGTTCGGCGGTCATGAGGCGACCAGACGACGAACCGGAGCGGTGCCGGGCTCGGCAAGTGAGCCTCCCGCGAAGTGCACAGTGTGGTGGCGAGCGCCACGCCGATCCTGCGACTGCACCACTAACTCTCGGTCGGAGAGCAACCCCGAACCCTGACCCAACCCCTGCCAGCGCACCTGGGTGACGCGGAGCGTGGATTCGGGGCGGGGCCAGTCGCCCGTGACGACAAGCGCGGCATCGTGCTCCCGCAGCCGCGCCGAGATGCGCTCGGTCTCGCCGGGGCTGGGGCGCGACGTCGGGGTGAGTAGCACGAGGGTGAGCACCTCGGCGAGCGCGCCGGTCAGACCCATCGCGTCGTCACCGGGGTCGGGGATCACCACGCAGCGCTCGAGCGAGATGCCGAGGGCCGCAGCCGCCTCCGCGCCGAAGGTCGGATCACCGATGACGCCGCACCACAGGCCCGACTGCGAAGCCTCCGAAAGTAGCGCGAGAGCGAGCTGGCGCGAGCCGTGCACGGCGTAGCTGCCACCCATGCGCAAGCCACCGCCGGGGAGTAACGGACTCAGCCCCGCATGGGTCGGAAGCACGCGCTCGTCGAGCCGCACCGGCTGCATCTCGGAGATGCGCTGCTGCAGCGAACGGACGGTCGCGGGGGAGTTCATGCAGGTATCTTCGAACATATGTTCGAATAAATCAACTTCGGATTTACGGCGCGTCGAGTCGGCAAAACTCCTCCGAATCGAGGCTCTCCGACGGCGGTAGGATGGGGGAGATGAACGAGGACGAGCTAGACGATTACGAGCGCGAAGCCGAGCTGTCGCTGTTCCGCGAATACCGAGATATCGCGAGCCAGTTCCGCTATGTCGTCGAGACCGAGCGGCGCTTCTACCTGGCGAACGAGGTCGACCTGAAGCGCCAGGACGCGGGCAGCGATTTCTACTTCGAACTCGCCATGACCGACGTCTGGGTCTGGGATGTGTACCGTGCCGACCGCTTCGTGAAGTCGGTGCGCGTGCTCACGTTCAAGGACGTGAACGTCGAGGAGCTGTCGGCACGCGAGTTCGCGCTGCCGCAGGAGCTCGCGCTCGACGAGTAGTCGTGCGACGCTGAGTCGGCTGTCGTTGAGATGAAGCGGGCCCAGATCGCGCGGGGCCCGATGATGCGGGCCCTGATGTAGCGGGCCCTGATCGCGTGAAACCGGATGGGGTAAGGCGGCTTGCTGCCTCTGCCGGTTGGAAGCGGCAGCCCCGATGAACTGCTCACAGCTCGAACCTTCCGGGTGATCCGCCGACTTCTCCACAGTTCCGACTGAAGCGCTCTTCCCCGCACCCACCAGCGACGAGGCTGGTGTGCCAGGAGGTGCATCATGGAGCGCACAGCAGCAACGACGGAAGTTCCGAACCGTACGCAAGGGAGCGACGAGCAAGCCCCACTCGCGCACAACCAAGAGCTCGGAGCGCGGGGCGAGGCTCTCGCGGCGGAGTACCTCGAGGGCTTGGGGTACCGCATCCTCGAACGGAACTGGCGCATCCGCGGTGGCGAACTGGATCTGATCGCGCTCGAGAGCGGCACGGTGGTCGCGGTCGAGGTGAAGACCCGGAGCGGCGACGGATACGGGAGTCCGTTCGCCGCGATCACGGCGCGGAAAGCGGCGAGGCTGCGCAGGCTCTTGCTCGACTGGGTGCGAAGCCACGAAGTCGGGGCGGGGCGGTTGCGGATCGACGCGGTCGCGATCACTTTGCGTTCCGGGGCCTCTCCGCGCATTGAGCACCTGCGAGGCATCGCGTGAGCGGGGTCGTCTGTCGGGCTGCTTCAGTCGCCCTCACCGGGCTCGAGGGTACGACCGTGATGGTGGAGTCCGCGGTGTCGCAGCAGCTCCCCGGGATCGCGATCATCGGTCTCCCTGATACGGCGCTTGCAGAGGCGAAACTGCGGGTGCGAACGGCGACCGCGCAGGTCGGGCTGCCCTTATCCGACCGCTTTCACACCATAAATTTAAGCCCAGCCTCCCTGCCGAAACACGGGTCTGGCTTCGACCTCGCCATCGCGCTCGCAGCGCTCGCCGCATCGCGTCATCTCCCACCCGAGGGGCTCGAGAGCGTGGCGCACCTCGGAGAGCTCGCCCTCGACGGAGGGCTCCGCCGGCCAGCGGGCCTCCTCTCCCTCGCCTCTGCGGCCAGGGCACTCGGTTTCCGAAGAGTAATGGTGCCCGAGGAATGCGGGGAGGAGGCGGCGCTCGTCCCCGGCATCGAAGTGGTCGCCGTGCGTGATCTCGGGAGCGCAGTCGCGTGGTATCGCGGGGAACTCGACCGCGGTCGGATCGTGCTCCCAGGAGCGGAGCCGAGCGGTACGGGCGCGAACCGCGACGGGTTTCACGGAACGCAGGGTGCCGCCGTCCCCGACATGCGCGACGTCATCGGGCAACCCGAAGCGGTGGAGGCCATGGTGATCGCGGCCGCGGGGCGGCATCACCTCTCGTTGCTCGGCCCGCCCGGAGCGGGGAAAACGCTGCTCGCGACACGTCTGCCCGCGCTGCTGCCCCCGCTCACCGATGATGCCGCGCTTGAGGCGAGCAGCATTGCGTCGCTCGGAGGATCGACGGTGACCGAGTTGGTGCGACACCCGCCGTTTGAAAGTCCGCACCACACGGCCTCGGCCGTCTCGATCATCGGTGGGGGTCAGGGGAGCGAGGTGCGGCCGGGCGCGATCACGCGCGCCTGCCACGGCGTCTTGTTTCTCGACGAGGCGCCCGAGTTTCCACGGATGGTGCTCGATGCGCTCAGGCAGCCGCTCGAGACGGGAAGGATCGAGATCCATCGCTCTCGGCTGCGAACGGTATTGCCGGCGCGGGTGCAACTCGTCCTCGCTGCGAACCCCTGTCCGTGCGGCAACGCCGGTTCGCCAGACACGGCTTTGCGCTGCCGGTGCACTCCGCGTGCGCGGACCTCGTACCAGCAGAGAATCTCGGGTCCGCTCTCCGACCGGATCGACGTGCGGCTGACGCTGCACCGTGTATCGCGGGTGCTGCTGGAGGAGCCGGAGGAGCATCGTCCATCGAGCGAGGAGTTGCAGGCGCGCGTCATCGCCGCACGCGCCTCAGCGGCCGAGCGGTGGAGGGGCGCCCGGTGGTCGGTGAACGCGGATGTGCCCGGCACCTCACTGCGGAGCGGGCCGTTCCAACTTCCGCGCGGCGACACCGCGGTGCTGGACCAGGCCCTCGCTCGAGGCGCGCTCACGCTGCGCGGGTACGACCGTGCGCTGCGCGTGGCATGGACGATCGCGGATTTGGCCGGGCGCGACAGGCCGCGTCGGGCCGAGGTCGCGCAGGCGCTCGTACTTCGCGGAGGTGATTTCGGATGACGAACGTTGCGCTGCAGGTGCACGAAGACGCACAGGTGATGCGGCTCCTCGCGCGGTTGGCTCCGTCCACGGTAGATGATGAAATTGCGCCGACAGTCGTATTCGCGCGAGCGGTGTGGTCCCGGCTGATCGAACCCGGGGACGCGATCGCGGGCGAACTGATCCGCGGTCTCGGCGCCGTCGAGGCGCTCGAAACACTCCTTTCGTTGGATGGAGCGAAGGCAATCGCGCAGGCCGCGGCCAGCAGAGGGACCGAGCTCGACTGGCGCGCGCTCGCCGCCGCACTCAAACGGTGGCTCCCGAGGCTTGATCGTGCGGAATCCGTGCGTGACCTCGAGGGCGCCGTCGCAGCGGGGTTGTCCATCGTCGTGCCCGAGTCCTCAGAGTGGCCGCCGACGCTCGATGACCTGGGTCCGCACGCTCCGCAGATGCTCTGGGTGCGCGGTGACGCGTCCGTGCTGGGTATGACGTCGCTCGCCGTCGTCGGCGCACGCGCCTGCACTGGCTATGGTTCGCACGTCACCGCGGAACTGACGGATGCCGCCTGTGCCGCCGGCGTAGCCATCGTTTCGGGCGCGGCCTACGGCATCGATGGGGTGGCGCACCGCGCTGCGCTCGCCGCAGGGGCTCCGACGATTGCCGTGCTCGCGGGTGGTGCGGACCGCCCGTATCCGAACGCCCACGATTCATTACTGAATCGGATCGCCGAAGCGGGAGTGGTGTGTTCCGAGATGGTGCCGGGCTCAGCGCCCACTCGTTGGCGCTTTCTGCAGCGGAACCGGTCGATCGCGGCGCTGGCGCGGGCGACCCTCGTGACTGAGGCGGGATTCCGTTCCGGGTCGCTGAACACTGCCGGGCACGTGGCCGAGCTCGGTCGGGACCTCGGGGCGGTTCCCGGCCCGATTACGAGCGCCGCGTCGGCGGGTTGCCACCGACTCATCCGTGAGTATGGCGCGACGTTGGTGACGAACGGGGCGGAGCTTCGAGAGTTTCTCGACGTGTCGCCCGGAACGGGGTCGCTCGTGAGCGAAGCCGGGGCACCCGCGAGCGCTACGGATGGCGGCGGTTCCCGGGGCGGTTCAGAGGAACGCCAGCCGTCGTTACATCGACGCCTGATCGATGCGCTCCCGCTCCGGGGCGCGCGCTCCACCGACGAGGCCGCGTTGGCGGCCGGGGTAACGCGGGTGGAAGCGCGCTCCGGGTTCGCGGAGCTTGAAGTGCTCGGCCATGTGGCTCGTGCGAGGGATCCTAATGGGGGAGAACCCCGCTGGCGATTGGTGAAGCAGTGATGAATGCGCTGCGAACTGATGAGCCGACGCCGGAGGTCTCACGCTCCGCAGTGCGTTTTCCGTGTTATATGCCGCTTATGCGGCAAGTGCGCTATTCGTGTTGTACGCCGCTTATGCGGCGAGAAGCGGGTTGCGCTGCACCCACTTCGAGGCTTCCGTTTCCGACAGCACGGCGAGGCCCCGGGGCGTGTGCGAGATCGCGAGCAGCGCCTTGATCCACTCGGGATTGAGCTGCGGCGATTTTCCGCCGGAGAACCGGAATGCGATCGGGGAGTGCTCCGAAATCCACACCTCGTGCCGACCGCTTCCCTGGTTGACCCCGAGCGACCAGCTCAGGAAGAAGCCCTCCCGCTTGGCGAGCTTCATGCCGATCACAGCCTTGATATGCGCAAGCGTGCGATCTTCGAATTCGTATTCCCGTTGTCCGTGCAGTAAGTACCCCATGTCTGAAGTATGTCAGAAATTAAGCAATTAAAAAAGTAAATACTCGATGAACGCGCGCTGCGGGTGGCCGAGGAGTGATTCGGGCCCGAGCGAGGACAATGTATATATGCAAGTGACGGTGGATCTCGCGGTCGATCGGTTCCTCTCCGCTGTGGAACTCGAGTACGGCTATTCCGAGCACACGGTGCGGGCATATCGGCGGGACCTCGTCGACTTCGTCGCCTACGCAGAGGAGCAGGGCGTGTCGAGCGTCAACGCCTGCAATATCGAAGTGATGCGCGGCTGGCTCTGGGCTCGCCAGCAACGGGGTCTCGCGTCGGCAACCCTCGCTCGCAACGTCGCCACGCTCAAGTCGTTCGGTGCCTGGCTCGAGCGCACGAGACTCGTTCCGGGAAATCCGGCGTCGCGACTGCGCGCTCCGAAAGCCTCCCGAGAGCTTCCCCGGGTCCTCGCTGATGAGCAGATGTCGCGTGTCCTCGAGCGGGTCGCCCGGCGCGCGGATCCCGATCGGCCCGAGACGCTGAGAGATCACGCGGTGCTCGAGCTCCTCTACGCCTCGGCTCTGCGCGTCTCCGAGCTCTGCGCACTTACGGTCGCCGGAGTTGACCGTCGCGAGCGTACAGTGCGCGTTCTCGGCAAAGGGAATAAAGAGCGGATCGTGCCCTTCGGGGTCCCGGCGGCACATGCTCTCGAGGCTTATCTGAATCACGGGCGTCCGCAGTTGCTCGTGCGTGCGTCGAACGCGCAGACAAGGCAGGTGTCAGCCTCGGCTGCGGATTCGGGGGAGCGGTCAATCGCTGGGGAGAAGGGCGCAGTCGGTCGAAGCGGCGCGGCCGGAGGGCATGAAATCTCCGTGCAATCTCTCTTCCTCGGCAATCGAGGGGGAAGACTCACGACCAACGCGATCTACCGGATGGTGGCGCGCGAACTCAAGGGCGAGCCCGGTGGTGGGCCGAAGGGTCCCCACACGCTGAGACACACCGCGGCAACTCACCTACTGAATGGTGGTGCTGATCTACGCGTGGTGCAGGAGATGCTCGGGCACTCGAGCCTCTCGAGCACGCAGGTCTATACGCACGTATCGACCGAGCGTCTCGCGCAGAGTTATCGGCGCGCTCACCCCCGCGCGTAGCAGCGTCGGCGCCGAGTCGCTCCTACCAGGGCAGCAGCACTGGGCGCGTGAAGAAATACCTCGCGGGATCGACGTAGATGTTGTCGACTCGTACCCCGAGGTGTACGCACGCTTCGACGCAGTGGCCGCCCTCGCCGACAGTGCCGAGCTTCGCACCGAGTCCGACCCGGTCACCCTTCGAAGGCTCGGTCTGATCCGCATCGACCGGCTCCAGCGAATAGGTGATGCGCTCATCGACTCGAACGGAGACGACTCCGCGACCGGCCACTCGCCCGGCGAAGGTCACCACACCACCTGCGGGAGCACTCACCGAGGCGCCAGGCTGCGCAGCCAGATCGAGCCCGCGGTGTCCCGGTCCGTACTCGTGCGTCGGTGCTTCGAATCGCGCAAGAATGTCGAGCCCGCTCGCGATCGGTGGAAGCCACCGCACGGGAACCGGCTCCTCCGCCCACGACGCTGCCGGTGATAGAGGGAAGAGAGCGAGCGCTGCGACCAGGAGCACGAGAAGAAATGGACGCCGCGGTGGAGGGCGAAATGTCTGGATCATGCCTCGAGCATCGCAGCGGGGAGGAGGCTCGAGCCTCCGGGAATCGATGCTTGTGGAGCGAAGCAGTCCGGCGCATCAAGACTCGGGTCTGTGGACGCATCAATCCGCGCCTTCCGCTGGTGTACACTAGTCCAGCACCTTGTAAGAGGTGACTTCGCGTGCCCACGCATCGGAGAAATGCCGACGGTCCTTGTTCTTTCGAGAGCGAGGTGGCTGATCCCGAGGGCACCAGGATCGGGTCGCAATCGCGACTGATGACAACCGCATATAGGCGCGCCCGGGAGGGTGCCCAGAATAGGAGGACGGCAATGGCCGTCGTAACCATGCGCCAGCTGCTCGACAGCGGCGTCCACTTCGGACACCAGACCCGCCGTTGGAACCCGAAGATGAAGCGCTTCATCTTCACCGAGCGCTCGGGCATCTACATCATCGACCTGCAGCAGTCGCTCGGCTACATCGACGCCGCGTACGACTTCGTCAAGCAGACCGTTGCCCGTGGCGGCAACATCCTCTTCGTGGGCACGAAGAAGCAGGCCCAGGAGGCTATCGCCGAGCAGGCGACCCGCGTCAACCAGCCCTACGTGAACCAGCGCTGGCTCGGCGGTCTGCTCACCAACTTCCAGACCGTGACCGGTCGCCTGGAGCGCATGAAGGAGCTCGAGCAGCTCGACTTCGAGGGCACCACGAGCGGCTTTACGAAGAAGGAGCTCCTGCTCAAGAAGCGCGAGCTGGAGAAGCTGCAGAAGTCGCTCGGTGGTATCCGCAACATGGGCAAGACCCCGTCGGCGCTCTGGGTGGTCGACACCAAGAAGGAGCACCTCGCGATCGACGAGGCGAAGAAGCTCGGTATCCCCGTGATCGCCATTCTCGACACCAACTGCGATCCCGACGAGGTCACCTACCCGATCCCGGGCAACGATGACGCAATCCGCTCGGTTGCGCTCCTCACCCGTGTGATCGCCGACGCTGCGGCCGAGGGCCTCATGGAGCGTCACCAGAAGCCCTCCGAGGGTGCTGAGCAGGCCGCTGAGCCGCTCGCCGAGTGGGAGGTCGAGCTGCTCAACGCCGACGCTCCTGCCGCTACCGAGGCTCCGGCTGAGGAGGCCCCGGCTGCTGAGGCGCCCGCCGCGGAGGAGGCTCCGGCCGAAGCCGCTGCCGAGACCCCGGCCGCCGAATAGTCCACCTCTGACCGTTCCATCGAACGACCACATAAGGAGTCACACATGGCTGCAGTAAGCATGGCCGCTGTGAAGGAGCTGCGCGACCGCCTCGGCGCCGGCATGCTCGACAGCAAGAACGCCCTCATCGAGGCTGACGGTGATATCGAGAAGGCCATCGAGATCCTGCGTCTCAAGGGTCTGAAGGGCGTCGCCAAGCGCGGCGACCGCGAGGCGAGCGAGGGTCTGGTCGCAGTCCGTCAGGCTGAGGGTTCTGCGACGATGATCGAGCTCGTTTGCGAGACCGACTTCGTTGCGAAGAACGAGAAGTTCATCGCGCTCGCTGAGCGCGTGCTCGACTCGATCGTTGCTGCCGGCGCGTCCACGGCCGAAGAGGCCCTCGCGGCTCCCGCCGAGGGCAAGACCGTCGCTGACGTCATCACCGAAGAGGCCGCCATCATCGGCGAGCGCATCGAGATCCGGAAGGTCTCGCGCATCGAGGCTCCTGCGACCTCGGTGTACCTGCACCAGACCTCGAAGGATCTGCCCCCGCAGATCGGCGTGGTCGTGGGCTACGAGGGCGACGACGCCGATGCTGCGCTCAGCATCGCTCGTCACATTTCGTTCGCGGATCCGCTGTACCTCGACCGCGAGGACGTTCCCGAGGCTGATGTCGAGAAGGAGCGTGCGCTCGTTACCGAGATCTCGAAGAACGAAGGCAAGCCCGAGGCGGCTCTGCCGAAGATCGTCGAGGGTCGTCTGACCGCGTTCTTCAAGCAGGTCGCGCTGAACGAGCAGGTGCACGCCCTCGACGCTGACAAGCGTGAGGTGCGCAAGGTGGCCGAGGCCGCCGGCATCAAGGTCACCGGCTTCGCGCGCAGCAAGGTCGGCGCCTAGCCACAGACACCAGGACCCGGGCCGAGAGGCCCGGGTCCTGTGCTGTGTCCGCACTATCATGGCCTCGGGCGCACGCGCGCAACACCCACGCGCCCGAGTCCACCTGAACGACTCAAGGAGAGACACCACATGACGAAGACCGCCGATCGCAAGCGCCGAGTAATGCTCAAGCTCTCGGGAGAGGCGTTCGGAGGTGGAACTCTGGGTGTGAATCCCGACGTCGTGAGTCAGATCGCGCGCGAGATCGCGGGTGGTCTCAGTGACGCCGAGGTCGCCGTGGTCGTCGGCGGCGGCAACTTCTTCCGCGGCGCTGAGCTGTCGCAGCGCGGAATGGATCGCGCCCGCGCAGATTACATGGGCATGCTCGGAACGGTGATGAACGCGCTCGCGCTGCAGGATTTCTTGGAGCAGGCGGGTGTCGAGACCCGTGTGCAGTCAGCCATCACGATGACGCAGGTGGCCGAAACATACATTCCGCTCCGTGCTGTACGGCACCTCGAGAAGGGCCGCGTCGTGATCTTCGGCGCCGGCGCCGGCCTGCCGTACTTCTCCACTGACACGGTCGCCGCGCAACGTGCGCTCGAGATCGAGGCTGACGAGGTGCTCGTCGCGAAGAACGGCGTCGATGGCGTCTACACCGCCGACCCGCGCCATAACCCGGACGCGACGCGGATCGACCAGATCACCTATAACGATGCGCTCGTCCAGGGCTTGAAGGTGGTCGACTCGACTGCTTTCAGCCTCTGCATGGACAACGGCATGCCCATGCGAGTATTCGGCATGGAACCCGCTGGCAACGTGACCGCGGCGGTGCGCGGAGAGGTGCTGGGCACGCTCGTCCATCCGTAGTCCTCGGGCCGGATCTATGTCCGTCCCGCCCGCTAAGCTTGAACCACGAGCGTTTTCACTAAGGAGTACACCGTGATCGATGAAGTCTTCGCCGACGTCAAGGAACGTATGAACCGGGCAGTCGAGTCAGCGAAGGAGAACTTCGCGACGGTGCGCACCGGCCGGGCGAACCCGTCGCTACTGCAGAACGTGCAGGTGGACTACTACGGCACGCCCACCCCGCTGTCGCAGCTTGCCTCTGTTCAGAATCAGGACGCGCGCAGCCTCCTGGTCACCCCTTACGACAAGGGCGCGATGAAGGACATTGAACAGGCGATTCGCGATATGCCGAACTTGGGAGCGAATCCCTCGAACGACGGCACCGTCATTCGCCTGTCGCTTCCCGAGCTTACGGCCGAGCGCCGCAAGGAGTTCGTGAAGATCGTCAAGAGCAAGGCGGAGGACGCACGCGTCGCGATCCGCAATGTGCGTCGCTCTGGTAAGGACGACTTCGACGCGCTCAAGAGCGAGGTCGGTGAAGACGAGCTCGCACGCGCAGAGAAGGAGCTCGAGGCCATTACCAAGCAGTTCATCGAGCAGGTAGACGAGGCGCTGAAGCGTAAAGAAGCCGAGCTGCTGGAGGTCTGATCCGGATGGCCGGTTCAGAACGACGCGACGAGATTCGGCACGCGCTCGAATCAACTCGGGCTCAGCTCGAGGCGACGAACGCGCGGATCGAGGCGCGAGCCGGCCGTAACCTGGTCTTCGCCATCACCTCGGGCGTCGTGTTCGGCGCCGTCTTTCTCGCGAGCCTGTTGCTCGTGAAGCAGCTGTTCGTCGTGTTGGTCGCCGCCATCGTGGCGATCGCGCTGGTCGAGCTGGCTGCGGCGTTCCGCGTCGCCGGTCGGCGTGTCTCCCGAGTTGGTGCGGCGCTCGGCGGCGTTGTCGTGGTGGGCGGAGCCGCGCTCTGGGGCCCTCAAGGCATGCTGCTCGGTCTCTTCGCGGGATCCCTGCTCCTTATTGTCTGGCGTGTCATCGAGGGTGTCGCTCGCGCGGGCGAGGTTCCAGCGAAGACCGTTGTTCGTGACGTGTTCTCCGGCCTGTTCACGCTGGTCTACGTCGCGTTCCTCGCGTCGTTCACGGTGCTGCTCGTGGCCGCTGAGAACGGGCAGTGGTGGGTGTTCGCGCTCGTGGTCGTCGTCGTCTCGGTCGACGTCGGTGCGTACGCCGCGGGCGTGACGCTGGGCAAGCACAAGATGACGCCCCGCATTAGCCCGAACAAGACATGGGAAGGGTTCGCGGGCGCGGCCGTGGTCGCGGCCGGAGTCGGCGTTCTGGTGTCAGTATTCACGCTCGATCAGCCTTGGTGGGTCGGCATCATTCTCGGCGTCGTTGTGCTCTTCACAGCGACGGGTGGCGACCTCACGGAATCCTTGATCAAGCGCAATTTGGGAGTGAAAGACATGAGCTCATGGATCCCGGGCCACGGGGGGTTCCTCGACCGTCTCGATTCGATTCTTCCGTCAGCGGTGGGCGTGTACGGCGTCGCGCTCATTGCGGGGGTGGTGTGATGCCTCGTCGTTCTCAGCGAACCAATGAGCAAGCGGACGAGAATGGGCGGGTGCACACGTCCTTCCCACTGGCCGCCGGGTCGCAACTCGGTTACGACCAGACTCACGTTGAAGACTTTCTCGCGTCGGCGCGCGTCGCGTATGAGGGCTCGAAGAGTGGCAGCGCATTGACCTCGGACGATGTTCGGCGCACGGCCTTTCCGATGAAGCGAGGAGGGTACGCGCCGCGCTACGTCGACGCTGCGATGGATCGCCTGGAAGAGGTGTTTTTCGAGCGAGAGCGGCGCGCCCGCATGCGCGAGTCCGGCGAGGATGCCTGGTGGGAGGAGACACGTCAGCTTCTTTCGGAGGTTCGAGGCCGAATTCGCCGGGATCGTGGCAAACGCTTCCACCGGCGTGGGTGGTTCGCCACTGGCTACCGTCGATCGCAGGTCGACGCGTTTCTCGACCGTATCGGCGAGATGTTCGATAAGCGCGAGCTGGGGCTGCAGCCGGCAGAAGTTCGCGATGTCGTGTTTCATTCGGAGTGGCGCGGTTACGACGAGGAGCAAGTGGATGCACTTCTCGACAGCGTTGTCGAACTCATTCTCTCGACGCGCTGACCGAGCCTAGGATTGCATCCACTGCCACTCGGGTGACATATTGCAACGCTTGAGGCGGCTTGTCTCCCGTCACAAGCTGAGATAGAATCGTTACATTGTGTCTGTTGTGAATGCGAATCCCGTTTCCCGCTGGTCGAGACTGCGCGGCCCCTTCGCTGGTGTCGCGGTTGCCGGGTTCCTGAGCGCCGCCGTCGTGGCCCCGTTGGCCATGCCGAGCGCTCCTGCCGACGCGGAGACCATGGCATTCCAGCAGCGTATCCATCAGGAGTTTGTGCCGAACACTACTGAGGAAGCGGATCTCGTCTTCACGGACGTGGGTGTCGTCGAGCTTCCCGACCCTGAAGAGGTACGGAAGAAGCAAGAGGCGAAAGAAGCCGCGCAGGCGCAGAAGGAAGCTGAGGAAGCTGCCGCTCGCGCTGCTGAAGAGAACGCCGGTACGAGCGGCGACGCGGGTGTGGGCGCACCGCCGAAGTACACCGGCGGAGGGTCGCCTGCGGAGTGGATGGCCGCAGCAGGTATCGCTGAGGCCGATTGGGGCTACGTCGATTACATCGCCTCGAAGGAGAGCGGTTGGAATCCCAATGCCACGAACGCGAGCTCCGGCGCCTGCGGTCTGATCCAGGCACTGCCGTGCAGCAAGGTGCCGGGCAGCGGCTACGATCCAGTGGATAATCTCCGTTGGGCATCTGGCTACGCCACCGGTCGCTATGGCAGCTGGGCGCAGGCGTACGCATTCTGGACCGCGAACCACTGGTGGTGATTGGTCGCTATGGCGAAGAGCCGGCGGCCCAATAAATATCAGAGAGCTGCTGCGGCACCGGAGCGGGATCTGAGCGCCCTCGCAAACGGCGGCGCTCGCCGGGAAGTGCGCGCTGGCGGGGAGTGGTGGGTTCGAGAGATCTCGTCTCAGCGCGCTGCAAAGATATACGTGTGTCCGCTGTGCGGCACCGACGTGCCTCCGGGGCAGGCGCATGTCGTTGCCTGGCGCGCTGATCACCTGTTCGGCGACGACGCGGCGGTGCGCGACCGGCGCCACTATCACGCACACTGCTGGCGCCTGCGGTAACTCAGCGCCCGGCGGCGTTGCTCAGAAGAGCGTCGGGGGAGCGGCAGCCGCCTCGACCTCGACGGTCGGTGACGGCGCGGCACCCGCAAGTCCCGGCCCGACCTCCGGCTCGCGTCCCGCCTGGAATGCCGTGGCGACTGCACGCGCGCGCAGATCCGCCGCCTCGTTCAGCGGGTGACCGGCGTGCCCCTTCACCCACTCGAACGTCACGTTTCGGCCCTGGAGTGCCGCGTCGAGCCGCTCGAGCAGCTCGCGATTCAATACCGGCTTCCCGTCGGCCTTGCGCCATCCCCGACGCTTCCAGCCGGGCATCCACTGGGTCAGCGAATTGATGACGTACTGGCTGTCGCACAGGATGCGGAGCGGCTCGTCCGAGCGATCCGCGGTGGCGGTGAGCAGGTCGAGGACGGCCATGAGCTCACCCTGATTATTGGTGGCTCGCGGCCATCCGCCCGCGCGCCACTGCGTGTCGTCGACGACCCACGCCCAGCCTGCGGGCCCCGGATTACCGAGTGCCGATCCGTCTGCTGCTGCCGTGAGTACCATGCCTTCCATCCTGCCAGAACCGCAGCTGCGCGCCGGATAGGCTGGAACGGTGAGCCGCTACGAGAGGATGGTCGATGCCTGAGATCACGAGCAACACGGTGCTGCGTTCGCGGCGCGAAGACATCGAACTGCATACGGAGGACGGCCTGACGCTCTACGGCGAGCTCGCGCTCCCCGCAGATCACGAGCCGCTCGCGACGCTGGTGACGTTGCATCCGCTACCAACGGCGGGCGGCTTCATGGAGTCGCACGTGCTGCGGAAGGCAGCCAACCGGCTTCCCGAGCTCGCTCGTCTCGCGGTGCTGCGCTTCAACACCCGGGGCACGTCATCGCCTCGTGGCACGAGCGAGGGGACATTCGGCGACGGCATCTCCGAGCGTTTCGACGTCGCGGCCGCGATGGCGTTCGTGCGCGAGCGCAATCTGCCTCACCCGTGGCTGTTGGGATGGTCGTTCGGCACCGAGCTGGCCCTGAAGTACGGCCTGGAGCACGACATCGACGGCGCTATTCTGCTCTCGCCTCCGCTGCACCGAGCCACGCCCGCAGAGGTCGCCGCGTGGCAGCAGGCGGAGCCCGAGCTCGTCGCGGTCATTCCCGAGTTCGATGACTACCTGCGCCCCGATGCGGCCGCTGAGCGCTTCGCAGCTGTGCCACGCATGCGCCTCGTCCCGGTCGAAGGCGGCAAGCACCTCTGGGTGGGGGAGAAGCAGACCCGCCGGGTGCTCGACGAGATCGTTGAGACTGTCGGGACCGCCGAAACGCCGCTGCCGGGAGAGGTGCCTGACTCGCGTCTCCAGGCTTGACGCGGCCTCCCACCCTGACGCTCGCCCCGAGCCCGACTCTCCTCTTCAATCCTCGTGTGCGCCTCCAGGTGCGGACCTCTGAGCAGGCCGGCGAGACGAGGGATCGAGGCGGGCAAGACTTGCCCGCCTCCCAGCGCCAGGGTCAGTCGCGGCGGGCCTCCGCGTCGTCTTCGCTGGCTTCGGCCGTCGATGAAGATTCGGCCACGAAGTCGGCAGCGCCGGCCTCGAGTTCGAGCTCCCGAGTGTCGGCACGAACGGCTTCATCGATCGGAGGCTCGGACGCCCCGGGGGCGAGTGCCTCCGCGACAGGCTGATCTACGAGTCGACCAGCGACCGAGCTCATCTTCTGAGCGTTGGTGATGACTTCGCCGAGGCTTTCAAAGTAGCGAGCAACGGCGCCTCGCTCGACCTTCAACTGCGTCATGCGATCTTCTGCGGCGGCGAGCACCCGTGTCGCGCGGTCCTCGGCTGCGACGAAGGTCGCCTGCGCGCGCCGCTCGGCCTCGAGGACGATCTCCGCTGCCTGGCGTTCTGCCGTCGCGCGCACATTCCGTGCGTCCTGAGTGGCCTCCGCGCTCACGCGCTCGTACTCTTCCCGGGCTGCTTCGAGCTGCACGCGCAGTTCAGCGAGCTCTGCCCGCGTGGCCGCGATCTCGCGTTCTGCGACTTCCGCGGCGGCGTGCTGGCGCTCCGCCAGCTCGCGCTCGGTCCTCTCGCGCTGCTCCGCGGTTTCGCGCGCGAACTCCGCACTTTCGCGCTCGATCCGCTCTGTCATCTCCTGCACTGCCTGTTCGGTCTCGGACCGGAGCTCCGCAAGGCGCGTCTCCTCCGCGTGCCGGTGCTCGGCGAGCTCAGCAAGGGTGTCGACCCGCAGCAGATCGGTCTCCTCGGTGACCTCTGCGCGCTTCGCCGCGACCTCTCGAGCGATCGCCGCCTCGTGGGCTTCTCGTTCCTGCTGCAGGTCAGCCGCGTGCTGCTCGCGCGCCGTTGCGATCTCTCGCTCGTGCTCTGCGCGTTCGCGTGCAACATCTTCCGCGAGCTTGGCGCGCTCGCGCTCGATCTGGAGTTCGAGCGTTTCACGTTCGAGGCCGATCGCTTCCGCCGCCTCCTCACGAGTGATGCGCAGGCGTTCCGTCTCCGCGGCGCGTTCGGTCTCGAGGCGCTGCTCGTGCTCACGTACCTCTGCGGCCAGGCGCTCCGAGTGCACGGCGTCTTCGTCACGGAGGCGAGCAGCGAATTCAGCTTCAGCCCGTTCGTGGGCGCGGCGCTGCTCCTCGCGCGCAGAAGCGATCTCGCGCTCATGAGCCGTGTTCTCCGCGGCGATCCGCTCGCTGTGGGCGTCCCACTCCGAGATCACGCGATCCTGGTGCGCCGCCAGCTCGGCACCGAGCCGGGCGTCGTGCGCCTCGGACTCTGCGGTGATACGACTCTCGTGCTCCTCGCGGGCCGCGGCGAGTTCGGCGAACAACTCTTCGCGCTGTGCGTCTCGATCCGACTCGAAAGCGGCGCGCTCCCGCGCAATGCTCTGCTCGTGCGTCGCGCGTTCCGCCGCCATCGTCTGCTCGTGCGTCGACCGCTCCACCGCGATGTCGCGCTCGTGCGCCGTGCGCTCCGATACGAGCGCGCTGCGGTGCTCCTCGAACTCTCGGGAGATCCGTGCGTCGTGGGCTTCCCGCTCACGCGCGATGTTCTCGTCGTGGGCGTCCCGCTCCGACGCGATGGCGCTCTCATGGGCGGCCCGCTCCGTAGCGATCGCGCTCTCGTGCTCTGCCCGCTCCGCAGCGATTGCATCGTTGTGAGCACGACGCTCGCGCACGATGAGCGCGTCGTGCTCCTCGCGCTCGCTCGTGATCGAGTGCTCGTGCGCGGCACGCTCCTGAGCGAGGCGTGAAACGTGCGCCGCAAGCTCATCGGAGAGACGGATGTCGTGCTGCTCCCGCTCGGCGCTGAGCTCCGCTTCCTGTGCGGATCGCTCAGCGCTCAGAGCCGCATCGTGTGCCTGCCGCTCAGCGTCGATCGACTCCCGGTGCTGCGCGAGTTCGACGGCGATGGTCGCGTCGTGCTTATCGCGCTCATCTGCGAGTGTGTTGCGATGCGTTGCCAACTCCATCGCCAGCGTGGCCTCGTGCGCTTCCCGAAGTTCGACGAGCTCGGCATGGTGACGCGCAGTCGCGGCCTCCCGCTCCTCGCGCGCGACGCTGTCCGCCTGCTCTCGCTGGCGTTCGGCCTGATTGGACAGTGTGGCAATCGCGCTTGCGGCGGATTCGCGTTCGCGGGTGAGTACGGCCTCGTGTTCGGCTCGCTCCTGCGCGAGGCGCGCCGTGTGCGCCTCGAGCTCACCGGCGATACGGCGCTCGTGCGCCGCGCGCTCGTCAGCGATCGCCGCGTCGTGTTCAGCGCGCTCCTGAGCGATGCGCCCGCGAAGGGTCTCCTCCTCAGCCGCCAGCGCCCGCTGCTTCGCGCTGAAATCCGCCTCGAGTGCCCGCTGGCGCTCCGTGTGCAGCTCCTCGAGTTCGGCTTCTTCACGCTGCCGCCGGGCCTCGAATTCCGCGCGAGCGCGTTCGCTCTCCTGCACGAGGCGCGAGCGCTCGAGCTCGGCATCGCGCTCGCTTTCCGCGCGCTGCCGCTCGAACTCTTCGGCCTGCCGCTCGGTCTGCAATTGCAGCTCCAGCGCAGTGGAGCGCGCTTCCGAAGTGACGCGTTCGGCCTCGAGGTGAGCTGCCGCGAGCGTAGCAGCCCCGTCGCGCTCAGCTGTTTCACGTGCCGCGATCGCCTCGCGCTCGGCGGAGCTCCGCGTCAACTCGGCCTCGCGCCGGGCTTCCTCGATCAGTCGCTCCCGCTCGGCGTTCGATTCCGCACTCTGCGTCGCGATATCAGTGCGTGCGCCCGTCAGGATGATCTCGGCCTGCTCGGACGCGGAGACGAGGAGCTCATCTGCACGGGTCTGCGCCTGGGCGAGAACGCGACGCGCCTCTTCCTCGGTCGTGCGACGCAACTTCTCCGCGTCGAGATCGGCCTGGGCCATGAGACGCTGTGCGTGATCCTCTGCAATCTGCAGACTCTTCTCAACCCGGAGACCGAGCCCGGAGTAGCCGGAAGCGCCGAGCTCCGCGATCTGCTCCTGCAGCTCTGAGATCAGGGCGCGCTGATCTTCTCCCGTTTTCGTCGCGTCCCGGTGCGCCGACTGCAGGGCTTCGATGTGCGACTGCAGCATGGTGATGTGCCCCGTGAGGGCGCTCATGCGCTCGTCTACCTCTTCACGGTTGTAACCGCGGAATGCGGGGGAGAACGGCTGAGCTGTATCGGACACGGGGCCTCCGGTGTCTGGCAATCGAATCGGCGCTTCGGCACGGCGATGCCGCGGCGCGAACAGAAGTGTTCCCCACGATAGCGCAAGCCACACCGGGTGACAGGGCCGGTCAAAGGCCGTGCAGCACGCTCGCGCGGTGCCTTGCAGCATGCCTGCACAGCGCGACCCAGTACGCGACCGCGAGGCGCTTCGCCGCCGACGAACCGCTACCCGCCCGCACCCGCGCGCAGACGGTGCTCGACGGCGTTCAACATATCCCAGGGATCCTCGGGTAGCGTTGCACGGTAACGTTTCTGTGCCACAGGGGCGCGGAAAGTGGCGGACGTGCAGTCGTGCGCGTCCTCGTCCTAAGACCTTATTGACCATCGAGCTCGCCGAGTAGAGGAGATCCTGTGCGACATGCGATAGCGATCGCGGTGCTGGTGCTTTCCGGGGTTCTCCTGCTTCTGGGAATCGGGCAGCGCACCTTCCTCGCGGGGCCGTCGGAGATCCGCCTCCCGGTCGATACTCAGTCGGAGACGCCCTTCGCCGTCATTGACGGTGCCGAGTTCGCGAAGCTTCCCGGCCAGGCGAATGTCGTGGTGACGGGCAAGGATGCATTTGTCGCAACGGGCATGAACCGAGACGTCGCGGGCTGGGTTGAACCGTTCCCGCACGCCGAACTCTCGATCGACGATCGCGACCAGCAGCTCCTCAGCGCCCTCATCCCGGCGGCGTCCGACGAGGATGCTGAGAAATCCGAGTCGGTTCCCGAGAAGGGGTTGGACCCGCGGGGAAGCGACCTGTGGCTCGAATCGCGCATGATCGAGGGGGCGGGCTCGGGTACGGAGCCGGGCACCTTGCGCGTGCCGGTATCTCTGGCCCCGGACCAGTCCGTCATCATCGCGACTACGGGAACCGCGCCGATCCCGCAGGACATGGCGCTGGTGTGGGTTCAGGACCGCGAAACGCCGTGGGCCGGGCCGCTCCTGGTGTCCGGTGCGATCCTCGCCCTGGTCGGCGCGGTGCTGTACTTGCTCGCGGTCGACTACGACCGACGCGCGTTGGGGCCGCGCCGAGGGCGCCGAGGTCCGCTGCAGGGGATTCGCAATGTCTTCGGCGGCTCGCCCCGGAGGCGCGCGTCCCAGAATCCGCCCGTGGTTTCGGAGCGCAGTTCAGAGGGGGACTCATGAATTACGACGTGCAGGATCGCGCTGCCGACGTGCGTGCCCGCGGCGATCAGCAGAAGCGCGTCCGACATGCCCGGCGAGTGCTGCCCGTGATTGGCCTTGCAGCTGTGCTCGGTCTGACCGGCTGCTCTGCCGACTACTGGCCCCAGTTCGGTGAGCGGCAGACGGAAGAAGCGCCGTCCGCGCAACCCTCGTCGATCGCTCCGGTGCCAGTGTCTTCGGCCCAGCTGCATCGGATCGTCGAGCAGGTTGCGGCAGATGCGAACGCCGGTGACGACGCCCTGGACGCATCCAAGATCGAGGATCGCTTCGTCGAAGACGCGCTCGAGCAGCGCGCATCGAACTACAAGATCAGGTCCGCGGTCCCGGATTATGCAGTAGTGCCGCCTCGAATCACCGATGACGAGCTCGACTACTCGTTGGTGCAGAGCACCGAATCGTGGCCGCGCACGGTGTTCGTCACGGTCGCGTCGACCTCGGGCGAGACGACGGCGGACGCCGCTGCCGACGGCACCGCCGATGCGAGTGCAGATGGTGCGGACGGCGGCGACGACGCGGAAGCGAAGAAGACGTCACCCTCGCTGGCGCTCATTCTGACGCAGCAGTCGGCCCATGAAAATTTCCAGGTTTCCCGAGTGATCGCCCTCCAGGGCGGCATTTCGATGCCTGAGGCCGCACCCGCGGAAGACGGTACGGCGCTCCTGGCGAACGACATTTCGACCCTCGTGCTGGCGCCCGAAGACGTCGGCGATGCCTACGCCGCCGTTCTGCAGGACGGCACGGACGTTCCGGAAGCCAAATACTTCTCGCTCGAGGGCGACACGATCCTCGAGAACTACGGCAAGGCGCGCGCGAAGACGGCGCAGGCGACCGCCGACGACAAGGGGCAGACCATGAAGTACTCGGCGGTCGCCCGGCAGGGTGAATCGCCGGTGGTGGCGCTCTCGACAGGAGCGGGCGGAGCACTCGTCGCGACAACGGTGATGGACGAGCAGATCGTTGACGCGGCGGGCGGGCGATACAAGCCGCAGGCGCAAGCCGCGATCACGGCTCTTTCAGGGCTTGAGGGCGAGCAGGAGCGGATCGTGCAGCAGGTCGCACACCAGATGTTGTTCTTCGTACCCAGCAAGAGCAGCGACGATCCGAAGATCACGCTGCTCGGCGTCACGAGCGAGCTCGTCGGCGCCTCGAACTGAGCGGAATGGAGCGAGAGAGATGAGTCAGCAGATGCCGGAGCGTATCCCCGGGGGCGGGATCGACCTGAGCCACATTGCCGCGCGCAACTCGTCGGCCGGGTCGGCCCAGCCGACAGCCGGAGCACCCGCGGGAGGTGCGCCGTCGACTTCCGCGGGCACCGTGGTCGACGTCCCCTCCCTCGTGCTCGACGTCACGGACGCGACGTTCGAGCAGGCGGCGCAGCTCTCGACGATCGTGCCGGTCGTGGTCGATCTGTGGGCCGAGTGGTGCGAGCCGTGCAAGACGCTCGGTCCGGTGCTCGAGAAGATCACGCGCGAGCTCGGCGGGCGCGTGCTGCTCGCGAAGGTCGATGTCGATGCGAATCCCGGCCTCGCTCAGGCGTTTCAGGCGCAGTCGATCCCGACCGTGGTTGCGCTCGTTGGCGGCCGCCCGGTGCCGCTGTTCCAGGGCGCGCTGCCCGAGCAGCAGGTGCGGGAGTTCTTCGGTCAGCTGTTGCAGCTCGCGGAGCAGCACGGCGTCAGCGGGCGCGTGAGCGCGCCGGACGCGGTTGACTCGGAGGAGAGTGGCGAACCCGCTGAGCCCGCGATCCCCGCGGCGCACCTGCCGGCCGTGGAAGCCGCCGAGCGCGGTGATTACGCCACGGCGATCACGGAGTGGGAAGCCGTGCTGACGCGCGCCCCCGCCGATGCCGAGGCCCGCGCAGCGCTGGTCCAGGTGAAACTGCTCCATCGTTTGCAGGGCAAGACGGCCGACGCGATCCGCTCAGCCGCCGCTGCGGCGCCCGGCGACGTCGACGCTCAGCTCGCTGTTGCCGATCTCGATGTCTCCGGTGGGCACGTCGAAGACGCGTTCCTCCGCCTGCTCGACCTCTTCCCGGCGCAGGACGAGACGGGCCGCACCGCGATCCGCGAGCGCCTGCTTGAGCTGTTCGAGGTCGTGGGCGTTGCGGACCCGCGCGTCATCGCGGCGCGCGGCCGCCTCGCAAGCCTGCTCTACTGAACGGAGCCCGGTGATGGCGGCACCCCGCGCCTACCTCGATCACGCGGCTACCTCGCCGATGCCCCGGGATGTGCTCGCCGCGTACACGGCAGCGCTCGGAACGGTCGGCAACCCCGCGTCCACGCACGGTCACGGTCAGCGCGCGAGCGAGGCGCTGGAGGAGGCGCGAGACCGCGTCGCCCGCGGTCTCGGTTGCGACCGGGCGGAGCTCATCTTCACCGCGAGCGGCACGGAGTCGATCAATCTCGCCATCAAGGGCCTCTACTGGGCACGGCGACGCGCCGGCTCGGGGCCGGTGCTCCTCATCGCAGACGGCGAGCACCACGCAACGATGGAGGCGGCCGAGTGGCTTCGCGACGCGCAGGGGGCGCGGATCGTCGGTCTCGCGCTCGACGCGGCGGGGAGACTCGATCCGGTAGACCTCGAACGAGCCATCGCCGAGCACGGCGCTGAGCAGATCGCGCTCGTCTCGTTTCTCTGGGCGAACAATGAGGTGGGCACCGTGCAGCCCGTCGCGGAACTGTGCAGGATCGCGGCCGCCCACGGCATTCCCGCGCACGTCGACGCCGTCTCCGCGCTGGGGCAGGTGCCCGTCGATTTCGCCGCTTCGGGAGCATCCGCGGTCAGCGTGTCGGCGCACAAGATCGGCGGCCCCGTCGGCGTCGGAGCGCTCGTGCTCGGGCGGCGGGTCGTGGCGGATGCGCTGCTGCACGGTGGGTCGCAGCAGCGCTCGCGATCCGGAACCCAGAATGTCGCGGGGGCGGTGGGCTTCGCGGCGGCACTGGACCTCGTGCTCGACGCGAAGACCGATCCCGCACCTGAGCGAACGCGCCGAATGAAGCGGATGCGCGATCGTCTGGTGGCGGGCATCCAGGCGGCGGATCCTACCGCCGTGCTGCGCGGCGCGCCTCCGGGGCCGGAGCGGCTGCCCGGCAACGCGCACTTCACGTTCCCGGGGTGCCAGGGCGACTCGCTCGTGTTCCTGCTGGACCGGGCGGGGGTGTCGGTGTCCGTCGGGTCAGCGTGCCAGGCGGGCGTCGCCGAGATCTCGCATGTGCTCCTTGCAATGGGGCTTCCGCCCGAGACCGCCGCTGGTGCGCTGCGATTCACGCTCGGCCCTGAGACGACGGACGAGGAGATCGACGCGCTGCTTGAAGCGCTTCCGGCTGCGCTCGAGTCGGCTCGCGCGGCCGGTCTGAGCTAGGCGCGCCGGTCGTCTTTTCGGGACTCGACGGGCTTCGTACCCTCGACTAGGCTGCTGCGGTGAAGATTTTGGCAGCCATGAGTGGCGGGGTGGACTCAGCGGTAGCCGCGGCGCGCGCCGTCGAAGCCGGCCATGAGGTCGTCGGAGTGCATCTGGCGTTGAGCCGGATGCCGGGCACGATCCGCACCGGCTCGCGCGGATGCTGCACGATTGAGGACGCGATGGATGCGCGCCGTGCGGCGAGCCTGCTTGGCATTCCTTTTTACGTGTGGGACCTGAGTGAGCGCTTCGCGGAGGATGTGGTCGACGACTTCATCTCGGAGTACGCCGCGGGTCGCACGCCGAACCCGTGCATGCGATGTAACGAGAAGATCAAGTTCGCAGCGCTCCTCGATAAGGCGATCGCGCTCGGGTTCGACGCGGTCGCGACGGGGCACTACGCCACCCTGCAGCCGGGAACGCACGGCACGGAACTGCACCGCGCGAGTGCGTGGGCGAAGGATCAGTCGTACGTGCTCGGTGTGCTCACCGAGCGCCAGCTGGCCCACTGCTACTTCCCGCTCGGAGACACGCCGTCGAAAGAGCTGGTGCGAGCGGAAGCCGCCGAGCGGGGCTTGCAGGTCGCGCAGAAGCCGGACAGCCACGACATCTGCTTCATCCCCGACGGCGACACGCGCGGATGGCTTTCGGATCACGTCGCGCGCGAGCCCGGCGAGATTCTTGACGAGGCGGGCGAGGTGGTCGGGCAGCACGACGGCGCGCACGGCTACACCGTGGGTCAGCGCCGCGGACTACAGCTCGGCCGACCGGCCGAGGACGGGAAGCCGCGTTACGTGCTGTCGATCCGTCCGGTGTCGAATCAGGTCGTCGTCGGACCGAAGGAGCACCTCGCGATTTCGCGGATCGCGGGCGGGCGATTCAGTTGGGCGGGGGATCCGGGTTTCGACCTTGAGGAACGGTTCGCGTGCGAGGTGCAGATTCGGGCGCACGCCGAGCCCGTCCCGGCGTTCGCGCGGCTCGAAGCGATTCGCGAGGAGGAGCGGACCGAGCAGCACCGCGTCGGCGCGACGCACGAGGTCGTCGTTGATGTGGACCTTGAGCACGCAGAACCGCTGATGGGAGTCGCTCCCGGGCAGACGGCCGTGCTCTACGTCGGCACCCGTGTGCTCGGCCAGTTCACCATCGATCGTGCCGTGTCGGCCGAGGTTCTCGCAAGCCGCTCATGAATGTCTGAGGCGGCTCCTACACTGGAACCGTGAGCACCACCGCGCAGATTCCCGAAGATTTTGAGGCCGCCCGCGAGGAGGCCGCGCGCCTCTCGGAGGAGATCGCGCGGCTGCGCGTCGCCTACTACTCGGAGGGTGCGAGCCTCGTCTCGGATGCCGAGTACGACGAGATGTTTCATCGCCTCGAGGCGATCGAGCGAGAGTTCCCGGAGCTCGCGGGCCAGGACAGCCCGACGCGCGAGGTGGGAGCGGCGATTGTCTCCGCGGGCTTCCCCGAGCATGAGCACGCCGAGCGCATGCTCAGTCTCGACAACGTGTTCTCGGTCGAGGAGTTTCGCGACTGGGCGGTGAAGACGCGATCGGCGGCTGGCAGGGAGGTGCGCTGGCTCTCCGAGCTGAAGATCGACGGCCTCGCGATCAGCCTCGCCTACCGCGACGGAGCGCTGGAAACCGCGACCACGCGCGGTGACGGTCGCGTCGGCGAAGATATCACGGAGAACGTCGACCTCATCCCGGTGATTCCGCGGAGGCTGACGGGCGATAGCTTTCCTCCCTTCTTCGAAGCGCGCGGTGAGATTTTTCTCGAGAGCGAGCAGTTCGAAGCTCTGAATCGGCGGCAGCACGAGCTGCAGGCGGCCTTCTTTGACGAGCAGCGAGCAAAGGGGCGAAGCGAGGAGCAGATTCCGGTGCGCTACCCGGAGTTCGCGAACGCGCGCAACACCGCCGCTGGGAGCCTGCGGCAGCGGGCGGAGAAGAAATCGGAGGCCGACCTCGCGCTGATGCGGGATCGGTTGGGCCGTCTCTCGCTGTACGTTCACGGCATCGGAGCGTGGCCCGACCCACCGATCGCTCACCAGTCGGAGGCGTACGACCTCCTCGCCCAGTGGGGCCTGCCGGTGTCGCCGCACTCCCGAGTGTTCGACTCCATCGACGAGGTTGTCGCGTTCATCGAAGATCGAGGGGAGCATCGACACGATGTCGAGCACGAGATCGATGGCGTCGTAGTCAAGGTGGACGAGCTCTCGCTCCACGACGAGCTCGGGGAGACGAGCCGGGCTCCGCGCTGGGCCATCGCCTACAAGTACCCGCCGGAGGAGGTGCACACGCGGCTCCTCGACATCAGGGTTGGCGTCGGGCGCACCGGGCGCGCAACGCCATATGCGGTGATGGAGCCCGTGAAGGTCGCGGGCTCGACGGTCAGCCAGGCGACGCTGCACAACCAGCAGGTGGTTCGGGCGAAGGGCGTTCGCGTCGGCGACACCGTGGTGCTCCGCAAGGCGGGAGACGTGATCCCCGAGGTGCTCGGAGCGGTACTCGAGCTTCGCGACGGCAGCGAAGAGGAGTGGCAGATGCCGGAGAACTGCCCCGAGTGCGGCACTCCGCTGCGCCCGATGAAGGAGGGTGACATCGACCTGCGGTGCCCGAATGCTCGGGCGTGCCCGGCGCAGGTGCGCGGGCGCGTGGAGCACATCGGTTCGCGAGGTGGTCTCGACATCGAGGTACTCGGGGAGATCACAGCGGCAGCGCTCACTCAGCCCGAGATTCCGGCCGAGCCACCGCTCGAGACCGAGGCGGGGCTGTTCGATCTCACGGTTGAGCAGCTGGTGCCGATCGAGGTCATCGTGCGCGACAGCGAGACGGGGGAGCCGCGTCGAGAGGAGAACGGGGAGCCGCGTCGCCGCAAGCCGTTCCAGAAGACCGAACGCTATTACCCGGAGCCCTGGGACCGGGCGTCTGCCGCCGCGCGGCGAAAGGCCGGCGTGAAGCAGGAGGAGCGGGTCGTCGCGTCGCGGGATGCGGAGACGCTCATCGCCGAGCTCGAGAAGGCGAAGACCAAGCCGCTGTGGCGGCTCCTCGTCGCCCTGAACATCCGGCACGTCGGGCCCGTGGCGGCGCGCGCGGTCGCCGAATGGTTCGGTTCGCTCGACGCCATTCGTGCAGCCTCGCAAGCGGAGCTCGCGGAGGTCGAGGGCGTCGGGGGAATCATCGCGGAGTCGCTCATCGACTGGTTCGAGGTCGACTGGCACCGAGAGATCGTGGATCGCTGGACCGAGGCGGGCGTGCAGTGGGCGACTCCCGGGCACCCGGGTCCCGGAGCGGCCGCGGCCGCGGGAGGCGTGCTGGCGGGGCTCACCGTCGTCGCAACAGGGTCACTCGAGGGCTTCACGCGCGACGGCGCGAAAGAAGCCATCATCTCAGCGGGCGGCAAGGCAGCCTCGAGCGTGTCGAAGAAGACCGACTTCGTCGCCGCGGGGCCCGGTGCGGGCTCGAAGCTGACGAAGGCCGAGGAGCTCGGCATCCCCGTGCTCGACGCCGAGCAGTTCGCGGTGCTTGTGCAGCAGGGGCCGAGCGCGCTGCAGCTGGGCAAGGAGTCGGGCGAGGCCGAGGGGTCTGACGGCGCGGAAGACGTCCCCGCAGCGACGTCATGAGCTGACTTATGCACACGTTATCCACACATTGTGAATGAGTCGTGAGTTTCCTATGAGTTGCAGGTAGCGTCTCGAGTGAAGCCTGAGCGACCCATGTACGGATCGCGATGCAAGACGGAAGGAGCGGTGATGACGACGAACTCGGGAACGGTGCAGCGCGCGGCGTGGGCGACGCAGGATCCGCTGCTCACGGAGTATTACGACACCGAATGGGGGATGCCGCTCTTCGAAGACGATGAGGTGTTCGAGCGGCTGAGCCTCGAGGCATTCCAGTCTGGTTTGTCATGGCTGACGGTACTCCGTAAGCGAGAGGCCTTCCGTGAGTCGTTTGCAGGCTTCTCGATCGAGCGCGTGGCGGCATTCGACGACGCCGATATCGAGCGGCTCCTCATGGACGCTCGGCTGATCCGCAACCGACGAAAGATCGTCGCTACGATTTCGAATGCCCGAGCGGCAATCCGCCTGCGCGAGGAAACCGGTGCGGGGATCGCCGAGTGGGTCTGGCGATACCAGCCCGAGCGATCGCCGGCTCCGCGAACAGAGGAGGAAGTGCCGAGCGTCTCGCCGGAGTCGCGAGAGCTCGCGAAAGAACTCAAGCGTCGCGGCTTCTCGTTCGTGGGGCCGACGACCGTGTACGCGCTGATGACTGCGATAGGAATTGCTGACGCTCACCTGCTCTCGAGCCACCGAAGGGGCTGCTCAGGTCTCTGGGCGGCCGGCGGGAGCCGAACGGAGCTGCCGCTCCCATTCACGAGGACGTTCGTCGCCGGCAAGGAAGTGGTTCTGCCCGAGCCTTCAGGGGTCGCCGTCGCGGCGGAGCCGCGGGGCGCTCAGCGCGCCGCCGATAAGATGGAGCCCGTTCCCAACAGACCCCTCCCGATGGAGCAGCATGCCTGAACCTAGCGCGGCGAGCACCGAGATCACGGCATCGACCGTGGAGCATCTCGCGGGCCTCGCCCGGATTGCCCTTACTCCCGACGAGATCACATCGCTCACGAGCGACCTCGATTCGATTCTCACCAACGTGGCGAAGGTGGGCGAGGTGACGAACGCCGACGTGCCGGCCACGAGTCATCCCATTCCGATCAACAACGTCACTCGACCGGACGTGGTTGCCGACGTGCTCACACGCGAAGAAGCACTGGCGAACGCGCCCGAGGTGACCGACGGAATGTTCCGGGTGTCCTCGATTCTCGGTGAAGAGCAGTAGGGCGGGGCAATGACTGAACTGACGCAACTGACCGCCGCGGACCTCGCGGCGAAGCTCGCCTCCGGTGAGGTCTCCTCGGAGGAGGCCACTCGCTCGCACCTCGACCGCATCGCCGAGGTCGACGGAGCGCTGAACGCGTTCCTCGCGACCGACCGCGAGGCGTCTCTCGCAGCCGCGCGCGCCATCGATGCGCGCCGTGCGGAGGGCGCGGAGCTCGGCGAACTCGCGGGCGTGCCGATCGCGATCAAGGACGTGCTCGTCACGACGGACATGCCGTCGACCTCTGGCTCGAAGATTCTCGAGGGCTACCGCTCACCGTTCGACGCGACCGCGGTGGCGCGGGTGCGCGACGCTGGGCTCGTGTCCATCGGCAAGACGAACATGGATGAGTTCGCGATGGGCTCCTCGACGGAAAACTCCGCGTATGGCCCCACGCTGAACCCGTGGCGACTCGATCGAGTACCGGGCGGCTCGGGCGGTGGCTCGGCTGCCGCCGTCGGAGCCTTCGAAGCCCCGCTCGCGCTCGGTTCGGACACCGGCGGTTCGATCCGTCAGCCCGCCGCACTCACGGGAACAGTCGGCGTGAAACCGACTTACGGGGGAGTGAGCCGCTACGGCGCGATCGCCCTCGCATCGTCGCTCGACCAGATCGGCCCTTGCGCGCGCACCGTGCTCGACACCGCGCTGCTGCACGACGTCATCGCGGGGCACGACCACCACGATTCGACCTCGCTCGACCATGCCTGGCCGTCGATGGCGGGGGCCGCTCGCGGCGGCTCCGACCCCGCGAGCCTGCATGGGCTCCGCGTCGGCGTCGTGAAGCAGTTGATGGTCGATGGCCTGCAGACGGGCGTCGCCGAGCGGTTCGAGCAGGCGCTCGCGCTCCTCACCGAGCAGGGTGCGGAGATCGTCGAGATCGACGCACCGCACTTCGAGTACGCGGTTGCCGCCTACTACCTGATCCTTCCCGCGGAAGCGTCGAGCAATCTCGCGAAGTACGACTCGGTTCGCTTCGGCCTCCGCGTCGCTCCCGAGGGCGGCGGCACCGTCGAGAGCGTGATGAGCGAGACTCGGGCCGCTGGGTTCGGACCCGAGGTGAAGCGACGCATCATCCTGGGCACGTACGCCCTTTCGGCGGGCTACTACGACGCCTATTACGGCAGCGCACAGCAGGTGCGCACCCTCATTCAGCGCGACTTCGCCGCCGCGTTCGAGCAGGTCGACGTCATCGCGTCGCCGACCGCTCCGACGACGGCGTGGGCACTCGGTGCGCACGCGGGGGATCCGCTGCGCGACTACCTGAACGACGCCACGACGATTCCGGCGAACCTCGCGGGTCTCCCGGGCATGAGCCTTCCGATCGGAACGGCGAGCGAAGACGGCATGCCCGTCGGCCTGCAGCTCATGGCCCCCGCGTTCGAGGAGGCACGCCTGTATCGGGCCGGCAGCGCGATCGAACAGCTCATCACCGACCGCGACGGCTCACCGTTCTGGGCACAGGCCCCGGCTCTTGACGCGGCATCCATTGCATCGGCTTCGACCGGAAAGGCAGCGAACTGATGGCGAAGACGAAGCTCATGGACTTCGACCGCGCGCTCGAACTCTTCGAACCCGTGATCGGGCTCGAAGTGCACGTCGAGCTCAACACGAAGACCAAGATGTTCTCACCCGCGCCGAACGTCTTCGGCTCGGAGCCCAACACGAACCTCGCACCGGTCTGCCTCGGCCTCCCCGGCTCGCTCCCCGTGCTCAACCACGAGGCGGTGCGCTACTCGATCAGCCTGGGCCTCGCGCTCGGCTGCGAGATCGCCGAAGTGTCGGGCTTTGCCCGCAAGAACTACTTCTACCCGGACATGGGCAAGAACTACCAGATCTCCCAGTACGACGACCCGATCGCGCACGACGGCTCCGTCGAGATCGAGCTCGCCTCAGGTCGCGTGGTGCACGTGCCGATCGAGCGGGCGCACATGGAGGAGGACGCCGGAAAGCTCAACCACGTCGGTGGTTCGACCGGTCGCATTCAGGGCGCTGAATACTCGCTCGTCGATTACAACCGGGCGGGTGTGCCGCTCGTCGAGATCGTCACCCGACCGATCTTCGGCGGTGAGGCGGACACGCCGGAGATCGCGGCGACATACGTCTCCACGATCCGCGACATCGTGACGGCGCTCGGTATTTCCGATGCCCGCATGGAGCGCGGCAACCTGCGCTGCGACGCGAACGTCTCACTGCGCCCGCGTGGAAACGAAGACGCCGGTATGACCGTACTCGGCACGCGCACCGAGACGAAGAACGTCAACTCGCTGCGGTCGATCGAGCGCGCGGTGCGGTTCGAGATCCAGCGGCAGGCGCAGATCCTCTCCGACGGTGGCTCGATCACCCAGGAGACGCGCCACTGGCACGAGGACACGGGGGAGACCTCGCCCGGCCGTCCGAAGAGCGACGCGGATGACTACCGCTACTTCCCGGAGCCCGACCTCGCCCCGCTCACGCCGTCGCGCGACCTCGTCGAGGAACTGCGCGCCCAGCTGCCGGAACACCCGACGCTGCGCCGCCGCCGCCTTCGCGAGTCGTGGCAGTTCTCGGCGCTCGAGTTCCAGGACCTCGTGAACGCGGGGCTGCTCGCGACGATCGAGGCGACCATCGCCACGGGCGTCCCGCCCCAAACCGCACGCAAGTGGTGGACGGGCGAGATCGCGCGCATCTCGAACGAACGCGGCGCGGTCTCCTCCGACCTCATCACCCCCGAGCAGGTGGCCTCGGTCGTCGAGCTGATCGACGCGGGCACGCTGAACGATAAGCTCGCGCGCCAGGTCATCGCGGGGATCATCGACGGGGAGGGCACCGCGACCGAGATCGTCGAGGCCCGCGGACTTGCGATCGTCTCCGACGACGGCGCCCTCATTGAAGCAGTCGACGCGGCGCTCGCGGAGCAGCCCGACGTGCTCGCGAAGATCCGCGACGGCAAGGTGCAGGCCGCCGGCGCCATCATCGGCGCGGTGATGAAGGCCATGCGCGGTTCAGCTGACGCGGCACGAGTGCGCGAACTCGTGCTCGAGCGGGCCGGACAGGCTGGCGAATAGTCCGGCGCGAACACCCTGCGGGCCCCGTGTGCGATAGCTGCACACGGGGCCCGCTCGATGTGCCGGGGGGGGGGATGTTAGCGCGAGTCCTCGTCGATCCAGTCCATCGACTTCGTGACCGCCTTACGCCACTGGCGCAACAGGCGCTCGCGCTCGGCGACGTCGAGCTGCGGTTCCCAGCGCCGATCCTCTTGCCAATTCGCGGTGAGATCCTCGAGCCCGCCCCAGAAGCCCACGGCCAGCCCCGCGGCGTAGGCCGCACCGAGCGCAGTCGTCTCGGCGACGACCGGCCGTACCACTGGCACTCCGAGGATGTCGGCCTGAAACTGCATGAGCGCGTCGTTCGCCACCATGCCTCCGTCGACGCGAAGCTCGGAGAGGGCGACGCCCGAATCCGCGTTCACCGCGTCCAGCACGTCGCGCGTTTGATACGCGACCGCCTCGAGGGCGGCGCGCGAGATGTGCCCCTTGTTCGCGAAGCGAGTCAGCCCGACGATCGTGCCGCGTGCCTCGGGCCGCCAGTACGGCGCATACAGACCCGAAAACGCCGGGACGATGTAGACGCCACCGTTGTCGGGCACCGTCCTCGCCAATTCCTCCACTTCGGGTGCGCTGCCGATGATCCCGAGCTGATCTCGAAGCCACTGGATCAGTGAGCCCGTCACCGCGATCGACCCCTCGAGCGCATAGTGCGCGGGCCCGTCGCCGAGCTGATAGCCGACCGTCGTGAGCAGCCCGTTTTTCGAATGCACGATTTCTTCGCCCGTGTTGCAAATGAGGAAGCAGCCCGTGCCGTAGGTGTTCTTCGTGTTGCCGACCGAGAACGCGGCTTGCCCGAAGGTCGCCGCCTGCTGATCCCCGAGGATGCCCGCGATTGGCGTCTCCCGCAACAGCGACGACGCCTCCGCGACGCCGTACACCTCTGACGAGGATCGAATCTCGGGGAGCATCGCACGCGGCACCCCGAACACCTCGAGGATGTCGTTTCGCCACTCCAGCGTGCGCAGATCCATGAAGAGCGTGCGCGATGCGTTCGTGACGTCGGTCACGTGCACGCCGCCCTCCGGTCCGCCCGTGAGATTCCAGATGATCCAGCTGTCGGTCGTGCCGAACAGCAGGTCGCCGGCTTCGGCTGATTCGCGGGCGCCGGGCACATTCTCGAGGATCCACGCGACCTTGGTCCCGGAGAAGTAGGTCGCGAGCGGCAGGCCCACGGTGCCCTTGAAGCGGTCAACGCCGCCGTCAGCGGCGAGTCGGTCCACGATGTCCTGCGTCCGGGTATCCTGCCACACGATCGCGTTGGTGACCGGCCTGCCGGTGCGCCGATCCCACACAACGGTCGTTTCGCGCTGGTTAGTGATGCCGATCGCCGCGATGCCGTGCCGCGTCAGGTCGGCGCGCGCGAGCGCAACGCCGATGACTTCCTGCACGTTGCGCCAGATCTCGAGCGCGTCGTGCTCGACCCAACCGGCACGCGGCATGATTTGCGCGTGCTCCTTCTGGCCCGACGACACGATGGTGCCGCGATCGTCGAAGATGATGGCGCGGCTCGACGTGGTGCCCTGGTCGATCGCGATGATGTAGTCGGACATCAGTGGCCTTTCCCGGAAGATCGAAGCGGAGCGTCGGCAAGGAGGCCCAGATCGACGCGGTGATGCGTTCGCAGCAGGAGGGCGCAACGTTCGATCTCCGCCGAGATCTCGGCCTCGTCCCAGCCGAGGGCCGGTGCGATCGCCTCCGCCGCAGCGCGCACCCGCGAGGTCTTGAGCCCGCCGCGGAACGCGAGGGACGTGCGGCGCAGGAGGAGATCGTCGAGGTGTACGACATCCTCAATGGCTGCGAGATGCGCCAGCTCGTCAGCGGTGTAGCCGGGGAGCTGCTCGAGTTCGGGATCGTGCTCGGGCGTCGCCCCGAGCACCTCCACCGCGCGCGTGCCGTATCGCTCGAGCAGCTGCTCGACGCGCGCGCGATCCCGCCCGTCGGAGTGCTCCGCAATCCACCGCGTGCGCGCCGCGTCACTCCGTGGGAAGCGTTTGCCGCCGCCGATGCTGAGCGACTCCGTGGTCATCTTGCGTGCCGCGCCCAAGATAGCGAGCGTATCGTCGGCCAGGTGAGCCGCGAGCGCCCGGAAGGTCGTCCACTTGCCTCCGATGAGGCTGAGGATCGGCACGCCCTCGCGGTCCGCGCGCTCAATGCGGTAGTCCCGTGAGACGAACCCGGGCGCGGTGTCGTCGTGCCGCGGAAGCGGACGGATGCCGGAGAACGTGTAGACGATGTGCGAGCGGTCGACCGTGATGCTCGGGAACACGCGCGCGATGAGCGCGAAGAAGTAGTCGATCTCCGCGTCGGTGCAGACCGCGGGCTCGCTCGGGTCCGCGTCGATGTCGGTGGTGCCGACCAACACGCGGCCGCCGAGCGGGTAGATCAGCACGATGCGCCCGTCGGAGTGCTCGAAGAACACCTCGCGCCCTCGCGTCGCGGCGAGGAGCTCGGGGTGGTCGAGCACGATGTGGGAGCCCTTCGTGCCGCCCATGAACGCGGTCTCCTGACCGAGCGCGCGGTTGGTGAGATCGGTCCACGGCCCGCTGGCATTGAGGATCACCCGGGCGGTCACATCGAACTCGCTGCCGGCGACTGCATCCCGGAGTCGCACCGCGCCCCGCTCGAAGCCGATCGCCGAGACGTAGTTCGCCGCCCGCGCGCGGCTCCCGCCCGCCACGCGACCGTCATGCAGCACGTCGAGCGCAAGCCGTTCCGGATCGTGCATCGACGCATCGAAGTATGTCGCGGTGTACCGTACATCGGGGTGCAGATCCGGGAGCTCGCGGAGGGACCGTCGCCTCCCGATGAAGCGGTGGCGGGGGAGCTGCCCGCCGTCACGGGAGAAGGTGTCGTAGAGCGTGAGCCCGATCTTGATGAGCGCGGCGCCCCGTTCCCGCGGCTTCCCGCGACCGTGCGTGACGAGTAGGCGGAGGGGCGCTGAGAGCAGGCCCGAGAACGTCGAGTAGATGGGGATGGTGGTCTGCAGCGGACGTACGTAGTGAGGTGCGGTGCGGAGCAGCCGGTTACGCTCCGCGACGGCCTCTTTGACGAGCCGGAACTCGCCATTCTCGAGGTATCGCACCCCGCCGTGCACCATATGGCTGGACGCGGAGGAGGCGCCCGAGACGAAGTCGCCGCGCTCGACGAGTGCGACGTCGACGCCCTGCAGTGCGAGCTCGCGGAACGTCGCGATCCCGTTGATGCCGCCCCCGACGATGAGCACATCGGCTTGGGGCCGATCCCGCAGACTCGCGACCGAAGGGCGGAGAGATGGGCGGCGTTCGTTCATCGGTGCAGACCCTTTCGACGTTGTGGCCAGCCTGTCGTATGAGCCCGCACCCGTGCAAGCCGCCCCGCCCGCGCGGCTAGAACGCGCGCGCACCCGAGGCCGGGAGTCGTGACCAAGAACACGGCGGCCGAGCAGCTCGCAGCCCGACTCCATTCGTGATGAAATAGCACATATGTTCGAAGCGCCGCGTGAGATTGCTTCCATGCTGCATGTCGACATGGACTCGTTCTTCGTGTCGGTCGAGTTGCTCGATCGGCCGGAACTGCGCGGTCTTCCGGTCGCAGCAGCCCACGACACGGCGCGCTCGGTCGTTTCGAGCGCGAGCTACGAGGCACGTCGCTTCGGCGTGCGGTCCGCGATGCCGGTGGCCCGGGCGAAGCAGCTCTGCCCGCATCTCGTGCTCGTCCCACCGACATTCGCGAAGTACCGCGCCGCCTCGCGCGCCGTCATGGCGATCTTCGAGGAGTTCACCCCGCTCGTCGAACCGTTGAGCATCGACGAGGCCTTCCTCGATGTCGCGGGGAGCGTGCGCCTCTTCGGGCCGCCCGCCGAGATCGCGCGTGCGATCCGCAGCCGCGTGCGGGAGCGTACGGGTCTCCCGGCTTCTGTGGGTCTCGCCGGCACCAAGTTCGTCGCGAAACTCGCATCGCAGCGCGCGAAGCCCGACGGCATCCTGGAGATCCCGCCGGAGCGCACGCTCGAATTTCTGCACCCGTTGCCGATCGGCGCCATGTGGGGCGTCGGGCAGGCAACGGAGCGGGCGCTCCACTCACGCGCGATCCGCACCGTAGGAGATCTGGCGCGCGAGCCCGTGCACTCGCTCGAGCGCCTCGTCGGTGCCGCCAGCGCGCATCGCCTGCACGAGCTCGCGAATGGGCGCGATGCCCGCCGCGTGGAAACGTCGCGCAGCGAGAAGAGCATCGGGCATGAGGAGACCTTCGAGCACGACGTCACGGATGCGGCGACCCTGCACCGGGAACTGCTCCGACTCGCGACGCGCACCGCGGAGCGACTTCGGGCGGCGGAGATCGAGGCGCGCACCGTGTCGATCAAGGTGCGCTGGAGCAACTTCGAGACGATCACGCGTTCGCGGACGCTGTCACAGGCCAGCGCGGCGACGCAGCGGCTGTATCAGACAGCCCGGGAGCTGTTCGACGCACTCGGTGAGCGAGGCCGCGCGGTGCGGCTTATCGGAGTTCGCGCCGAGCAGCTTATCCCTGTCGGCACTGACATGGCGGCCCTGTGGGGCGATGATGATGAGTGGCGCGCGGTCGATGACGCCGTCGACGAGGTGCGCGGCAAGTTCGGGGCGGCGGGCGTGAGCCCGGCGAGTCTGCTCAAGGGGCGAGGCACGGTGGTGGATCCGCGATCCCTCGAGGCGCCCGGCCAGGCCGGCGACTAAGCGCCGACGGGCTCAGCTGTCCTCGTCCTCATCAACGGCATCGTCGTCGGCATCCGCGCCGGACTCACCGGCGGCGAAGATCGCGAGCACGGACTCGAGAATCGCGGCGAGCCAGTCGAAGACCAGCACGGTGCCTCGCGTCTCCTCGTCCTCGAGGAGTCGTTCGCGATCGTCCGACTGGTCGAGTCCGATGCGGGCCGCAATCGCGAGACGGAGCGCGGTCAGGGTGCGCACCCAGGCGGGAAGCGTCTGCGGCGTGATCTCCACCTCGACCGGCGAGGTGCTGGGCGCGCCCCCTCCGAGACCGAGCGCCGCGGTCACGTCCATGGCGTCCTGCAGTTTTCGATTGATGAGACCCTGCTCGGTGACGCTGCGGTACGCGCTCGCATCCGCCTGGCCCGAGTATGCGTCGGGAAACAGACGCGCGAGCGCCGGATCCTCAGGAGTCTCGTCCGACCCGCCGACCTCGAGGCTCGCGAACAGCGGATCGGGATCGAGCGTCGTGCTGCTGTGGCTCTCGAGCAGCTGGCGCAGCTGGGTGACGAGCTGGTCGAGCATCGCGGCCTCGTCGAGATCGAGCAGCAGCCGCAGGCCGCCACCCGAGAGGGGAAGAAGTTTCACTGTTCGCCCGCCTGCCGCACCGTCGCCCAGAGCCCGTATCCGTGCATCGCCTCGACGTGCAGCTCCATCGCCTCACGCGATCCTTCGGCTACCACGGCGCTGCCGTCGTGGTGCACGCGGAGCATGAGGACCTCCGCGCGATCCGCCGAAAAACCGAAGTGCTGCTGAAACACGAACGCGACATACGACATCAGGTTCACCGGGTCGTCCCAGACCACCGTCTGCCACACCGGCTCCTGCATCTCCTGGGGCGCCTCCGAGCGCTGCGTCTGCGTCGCGTGCATCATCCCCACCCGAGTTCGTGGATGCGGTTCTCGTCGATCCCGTAAAAGTGCGCGATCTCGTGAACGAGCGTCACCCGGATCTCGTGGGCGAGCTCTGTGACGTCTTCGCAGTGCTCGAGCAAGTTCTCGCGAAACAGGATGATGCGATCGGGCTCCTCGCCGTACCCGTACACGCCGCGCTCGGCGAGCGAGAACCCCTCGTAGACGCCGAGCGTGTCGCTGCCATCCTCCGGGCGATCTTCGACGAGGAAGATGACATTGTCGAGCCGCGAGAGCATGTCGTCATGCAGCGAATCGAGGCCGTCGGCGACCATCGATTCGAACGCCTCGTGCGAGATGTCGAGCATGTCATCACCCTACACAGAAGCCACGGGCCACGGGGAGGAGCGTCGCGCCCGCCGGAATCGAACTCGGCATGATGAGCAGCGCACCGTCGCCGATACACTAACTCGTGGGGCACCACGGGAAAAGGGGACTGAGTGGCATCTGCACGCGCGATGGTGAGGGACCGGGTGTTTGCTGCGCCCTTCGTCGTGGTCGCACTGGCCGCTCTGATCGTGGGGATCGTGGGGCTCTTGAGCGCGGATCCGCGTTCGTGGACTCTGGTGCTCACCGTGATCGCGGGCGTCGTGCTCTGCGGACCATTTCAAATGGGAATCGGGCACGGGCGCGGGTATCCGACAATGGGCGTCGCCATCATCATGCTCTCGGTCGGTCCGGTCACCGGAGACCCGGTGCTCGACGTGTGCGTTTGGGCCATCGGCGTCGCGATTTCGCAAACGGTGCTGCGGCGAAGCGTGATGCACACGCTCTACCTCACGGGCGCGAGCACGGTGAGCGCGATCGGCTTCGAGGCGGTGAGCGAGGCGTTCCTGTTTCTCGGAAACTGGCACTGGATCGCCTATCTGCCCGCGAGCATCGCCTATTACGGCATCTTCCTGCTCGTTGAATTCATCCGTCAGCGCACGAGGTCGTCGGCAGACCGCGGCGTTTCGGCGGCGGAGGTGCACCCGGGGCGCCTGGCGCTCGTCGCCGTCATTGCGGCGGGGACCGCGATGCTCATGGAATACGTCGACACGATGGTGATCCCCTGGCTCGAGCGAGGGAACGATGTGGATCGCAGCCCGTTCGTCGTGCTGCTCGCCGGGGCGCTCTTCTACGTCTTCGCCCAGCGCTCGCGGTCAGCGGACGTAGAGGCGCGCCTGGGAGCGGTCGCGAACGCGGCGATCGAACTCCCGCGACAGGACAGCTCGGCGCTGAGTTCCACCCTGGTGGCTCGTGCGCGATCGATCGTTCGCGCCGACGATGTGGAGTTGCGCAGCACGGCGCCCGAGCGGCACGAGATCGGGGCGGAAGTTCGGCTCGAGTCTGGGCTCGGGCAATACCTGGTCGCGTCCCGCAAAATCGGCGGCGGATCCTTCACCAGAGACGATGAGAGTTCACTCGCGACCCTCGCCCACATGGCGAGCGAGGCCGCCCGCGTGCAGGAAGAGGTGGACACGCTCGAGCACCGTGCGAACACCGATCCGCTCACCGGCCTGCCGAACTACGGGTCGTTCCAGAAGGCACTCGTCACCGCAAACGAGTACCGCGCCTACCACCAGGGCATCGCGCTCCTTTTCATCGACCTCGACAACTTCAAGCGTTTGAACGACACGTTTGGGCATCGCGCCGGCGACGAGTTGCTGCGCTCCGTCGCCGAGCGACTGCAGCGCTCCGCCGGCGGTGGCGACTTCGTGTCGCGCGTTGGCGGGGATGAGTTCGTCGTGATCCTCACGGGCCTCATGACGGTCGATCACGCGAAGGAATCGGCGGATCGGATCGTCGCCGCGCTCAGTGAACCGATCGAGCTCGAGGGCCATACAATGCGTCCGCTCGTGAGCGCGGGACTCGCGTTCTCGAGCCACCGCGAGATCGACGCGCAGTCGCTCGTGGAAGACGCGGATCGCACGATGCTCAGCGCAAAGCGCTCCCGCCGAGCGGAGGGGTCGATCGAGGGGAGCACAGTCAGTGTGTCGTCTCACCGCTCGACGCGACTCAACGAGATCGTCGCCCGAGCCATCCAGAGCAACCGGCTCATTCTGGCGTTCCAGCCGATCATCGACATGTCGACCGACCGACTCTGGGCGTTCGAGGCGCTCACGCGCTACGTGGATCCCGAGCTGGGGCCGATCTCCGCGCCCTCCCTCATCGCGCGTGCGAAGAGTCTCGGGCTCATGAACGAGCTCACGAAACAGGTCATTACGAAGGCGCTCGACGCGGCCGAGCAGTTCCGTGCGCTCGCTCCGACCGTCGACTGCATGACGGTCAATCTCGAGCTCGGCCAGATCAGCGACTCGGAGTTGGGTCCGTTCATCCGCGAGGCAGCGGCCGCGCATCCCGACATCAAACTCTGCATCGAGCTCAACGAGCGCTCCCTGCGCACGGTTAATGACGAGCTACGCCGGGACGCCGAGCGGCTCCAGGAGGCCGGGGTGATCCTCGCGCTGGATGACTACGGCTCGGATGACTCGGTCGTCGGCGCGCTCGTGCACTTCCCGATGGACATTCTCAAGATCGACCGGGGGTTGATCGACAATCTGAAGGACGCACGCCAGCGCGAAGTGGTGAAGGCACTGCAGGGGTTTGGCGACAACCTCGGACACACGGTGATCGTCGAGGGCATCGAGACGCGCGAGATGGCCGATGTATTGCAGGGGCTCGGTGTGCGCGACGCGCAGGGCTACTACTTCGGGCGGCCCCAGCCGTTTGCAGTGACGATGGAGCGGCTACGCAAGTACGGCATCACGGCCGACCTCAACGCCGCGACCGCTGCTTCCTAGAAGGGTTCTCCGCCGGGCGAGGGGGGAGTGACGTCGACTCCGCCGCTCAGCCGCGAGATCGCCTCCTCAGCATCGAACGCGGGGTCCGGCTCGATGAACGCATCCACGACACCCATGAACGAGAGCGCGGCAACTGACCACGACTCCTCGTCGACGCCATTCGCTCGCTCGATCGAACGCGTGAAGTGTGCTTCGACCAGCGGGGGCACGGTTGCGCGCACAATCCCAAGCCCCTCGATCACTGAGGCGGCGGCGACGGCGAACGGCTGATAGTCGTTGTTGAACATCGGCCGAAGGCGATAACCGACGGTGGGCAACACGTTGCGGTAGAAGTTCTCCATGGTTTCGACGAACGACATTTCGCTCGCGCGCAGCGCCTCGAGCACTCGAGCGCGCGCTTCGCCCTCGGGCCATGCGCTGATCGTCGTGGAGAGCGCCGCGTAGGTGCGCCACTTGCTCGAGGCGGTGACGACTTCGAAGTTGTACTCAGCCGCGGTGCGGATGATGTCGATCAGCACACTTCGACGGCCCTCCGCGGAGCGGAGGTCGCCGACCCGCATGCTCAGGTACTGCCACGTCGTCAACAGCGTCTCGGTGTCGGCACGATCGATCTGAGCCTGGTTCGCGAGTTCAATGAACAGGTCCGCAAGAAATGCGTCATGTGAGACCCACGATTGGGCGAACTGCTTCGGGCTGAGCCCTGCCTCAGCGGTGAGGCGATCGATCACCGTGCCGTTGATGCCGAGTGAGAGTCCGACGGTCTCCACATGCCGCACAGCGGTCGCCAGCATCTTCGCGCGAAGGTCCGTGCTGTCGGAGCGTGAACCCGCATTTCCGGGCCAGTTCCAGTTGTCTACTTGCACCGTGCCCCCTCAAATTCGGCGAGTGTAGTGCCTCATCGTATCACCCGAGCTTTCACCCTCCGAGGGACGCGCGGGCGCGCGTCCGCGAATCTCGTTTTCGTTTTTCGGCGGATTATGTCGAAACGACTCGCCGAAGGTTGTGTTCGGTGCAACAAGCAGCACTTCTGGTGCAAAATGTGAGTACACAGGAGCTGTTCGTGGACCGATTGGGGTTTCATGGCGCTTCCATAGCCCATCCGGCTGTGCAGCCTCAGGAGGACCCGGCGTTGTCGCACATTGATCGATCGGTCACGAACCACGATGTCATACCAGTCATCGACTCCGACATCTTTCTCGACCGGCCCGACGCCCGATTTTCTGTCGGGCTCATCGCCGTCAACGACGTCGCGTTGCCGGGCCTCGAGTCCGAGTACGTCGCGCACTTCGAGCTGCGCCGCAAGGTATATGTCGATCAGACCGGGCAGCTCGACGCGAGTGAACTGCAAGACGACGGCACCGACCGCGATCCCGACGACGCGCGATCCGTCACCTTCGCAGTCTTCGAGAACTACGACGACGGCGTGCGCGTGCTCGGTGTCTCGCGGCTGATCATTCGGGGAGACGATCGGCCGCTCCCCGTCGAGGAGTTCTGCCCGGATTCGTTCACGGGTCGCGAGCTCAGCGCACGGAGCGTCGAGGTGTCGCGGGTGATTGCGCGCCACGAGAAGGCCGTGATGCAGGAACTCGTGCAGTGGCACCTTTTCGCGATCATGCTCGCCTACATTGCGAACCACGACCTCGAGCGCACCTTCGCGATCATCGAGCCCTGGCTCGAACGTCACCTCCAAGGGTCAATCGCGATTTCGCGGATCGGCAAGCCTCGCTACGTCGAGCACTACCTCGACTACAACCTCCCCATCGAGATCGACATTCCCGCTTCCGCAGAGCGTGTGAACGCACGGAACGGTGGCTTCATCGATCAGTATCGCGAGGCTGAGGGGCTCATGACATATGTGGGCCGCCTGCCCAAGCGATCCGCTCATGAGGTTGTGCGTTGATCGCGAAGACGGTTAGCGCTCCGGAATTCTCCCGCAACTACGGGTTCTGGAACGAAGACGAACAGCGTGCGCTGACCCAGTCGCGCGTGGCGATCGCGGGCGTCGGCGGCGACGGCTTTCAGCTCGGCTTGAAGCTCGCGCGCATGGGCGTGCCCGCGTTCAGCGTCGCGGATCCCGAGGTGTTCGAGCCCGAGAACATGAACCGGGTCGAGGGCGCGACAACGTCGACGTTCGGGCGGCGCAAGGCCGAGGTGTTTCGCGAGCGCGTGCTCGACATCAACCCCGACGCTGTGGTCGAGGTCTTCTTCGACGGTGTGATTCCCGAGAACGTCGAGCCGTTCATGCATGGCGCGTCGCTCGTGCTCGACGAGTCGGAGCTGACGCGGCCGGAGATCGGCTCGCTGATCGCCCGGCGGGCTCGAGCGCAGGGGATTCCCGATCTCCTGGTGATGAATGTCGGCTTCGCCGCTCAGGTGACGTCGTTCGCCCCGCAGTCGGAGTGGACCTTCGAACGGTTCATGGGCTTCCGCGCGGACACGCCCCTCGACGAGATCGCAGAAGCGGGCGTCGATCTCTCCCGGTGCCTGCCCTATATACCCGCATACACCGACCTGCGCTCTCTGCAGACGGTCATCGGGGAGGAGGGGCACCCGCCCGCGTCCCTGCCGTCGATCTCCATTGGTGTCGATGTCGCGTCCTCGATCGGCAGCGCGCAGGCGTTCCTGCACCTCACCTCGGGCGTGCGCAACCGCCGCCGGTCACCGATTTGGGCGCCGCGGATCGCCTACACCGACGCGTACCGACTGCGCACTCGGGTGGTGCGCGCCGGCAAGGCTGCGCACACGCGCGGGCTGCTCATCGCCGCGGTGCGTGACCGGCTCGGTATGAACCCGCGCGGCGCCTACACGCACGCGGATATCGCGCGCCGCGCCTCCCACTGAGCGGGCATCGTCACGCGGCCGCTCCTGGTCATTGCCGCATCAGCAGCAGTTTGCGCCTTGAACACACGCCGTTACTCGTTTGCGGGTGTGATGCAGGCGGAATCTCCGACGTGTGCTGCTGACTCACCCTGTCTGGCCTGAGTAGTGGGTCTACGCGGCCGCGACGTATCCGACGAGCGCGAGCGCGACGCACGCGATGAGGATGCCGACGCCGTTCAGCGCGGCGGACCAAGCTCGGCGGTCCAGCGCCAGACGCACGGTCTCGATGCTCGCGGTGCTGAACGTCGTGTAGCCGCCGAGCACGCCGATCGCGACGGCCTCGCCCCAGAGCGTCGGCGCACCGCGGCTCATCAGCCCGGTGACGATGCCGAGCGCGAACGACCCCGTCAGATTGACGAGCGCTGTGCCCCAGGGGAATCGGGCGCGCACCCGTGCAGGAACCGCGTTGTCGACGAGATAGCGGAGGGCGGATCCGACGCCTCCCGCGAGCGCGACGACTACCACGGTGAGCGCGTTCACGACCGCACCTCACGCTTCTGCGAGACGCGCCTGGCGAGGAGGATCCCGAGAACCGACGCTACCGCCCCGAGCAGCACCGTTCCAACCGCGTAGAGTGCGGCCGTACCCGCGCGCCCATCGTGGATGAGCAGCGCTGAATCGGTGGCGAGCGTGCTGTAGGTCGTGTAACCGCCCAGTACGCCGGTGCCGAAAAACAGCCTGGCGATCCTGCGCCCGCCCGTGTCGGAGCCGCGCAGCGCGAGCGCCTCGAGAAGCACGCCGAGGATGAAAGCGCCGGTGAGGTTGATGAGGAGGATCCCGACCGGCACACCCCCGGCCTTCGGGATCGCCTCGCTCAGCAGGAACCTGGCCGCGGTGCCGAACACGCCGCCCGCGCCGACCAGCAGGGCAGCGCGAAGGTGTTGCGCGAACCCGGGGCTCGGGGGAGCAGTGGCGCTCGGTTCGATTTCCATGGAACCTCCTCGCCTTCGAGTATGCCCCTCGTGAGCGTCGAACTCTGACGCGCCCGTCGGCGAGGGAGTCCCGCTCGCCAGACAAAAGAATCCCCGGTGCGCATTGCACCGGGGATTCATATTCGGGGTGGCTAACGGGACTTGAACCCGCGACCACCGGCACCACAAGCCGGTGCTCTACCGACTGAGCTATAGCCACCATGCTGTCCTTACCCACCGGAGCGGATCAGGCAACCCCACAATCATAACGCATAGCCGAGGTGCGTTGCCAATCGCGTCCCCTCTGGGGGATTTTCGGCGTGTTGCAGGGGAGAGGGCCCGCGCTACTCCGAGCGCTGCACGAGATCCGTGTACAGCTCGCTCGCCCGCTTCGCGAGTTCAGCAGCACCCGCCTTGTCAGGCCCCGGCTGTGCCACCATGGTCGCGTCACGGAAGTAGGCGAGCTCCTGAATCGACTCCGCGATGTCCGCGAGCGCTCGATGTCCACCGCGCTTCTCGGGGGCGCCGAAGTACGCGGCAGGGTACCAGCGGCGAGCGAGCTCCTTGATCGTCGACACGTCGATGCTGCGGTAGTGCAGGCGCTCCTCGAGCGTCGGCAGGTACTTCGAGATGAAGCGGCGGTCCATGCCGATCGTGTTCCCGGCGACGAGCGGCCGGCGCCCTGCGGTGACGAAGCGCCCGAGGTACTCGATCACCTGCGCTTCGGCGTCTGCGAGGCTCGCGCCCTCCGCGATCCGCGACAACAGCCCCGACTTCTCGTGCATCGAGCGCACGAAATCGTTCATCTGCGCGAGCGCCTCTTCGCCGGGGTTGATGACGATCTCGAACCCCGGGTCGAGCGGCTTGAGATCGAAGTCCGTGACGATGATCGCGATCTCGCAGAGCCCATCGGCGTCGACGTCGAGCCCGGTCATCTCGCAGTCGATCCAGACGATCTGCTCTGCTGGGGTGTTCGACACGCTTGCTCCTCGCTTCTGCTGCTTCGCGCGGGCGCTGACCCGCATCGTTGCAGTCTACTGCGGCGGTTTTTGGAAAGGCCGGGCGCGCCAGGCTGATGCGGTACGGAGTGCAGGATCGCGGTAGGTCGACGCCGTCCCTCCGCGACGGCCCGTCCGCGCACACCGACTAAACTGGACGCTATGGCAGTGCTTCCCATCGTGATCTCCGGCGAGCCCGTGCTGCATCGCCCCGCGGCCCCCGTCACCGAGTTCGATACTGAGCTGCGAACGCTCGTCGACGACATGTTTGAGACGACGGTCGCCGCTCCCGGAGTGGGTCTCGCAGCCCCTCAGGTGGGCGTGGGCAAGCGCATCTTCGTGTGGATCTACGACGACCAGGACGAGGCACCCGAGCGCGGGGTCGCCATCAACCCGGAGTTGTGGATCACTCCCGCGGATCCTGGCCTCCCCGACGAGGACGAGGTCGAAGGCTGTCTCTCGTTCCCGGGGGAGCGCTTCGCCCTTCGCCGTTCTCCGCGCGCCCTGCTGCGGGCGCAGGACATCGACGGAAAGCGCTTCGAGATCACCGCCAGCGGGTGGTTCGCGCGCATTTTGCAGCACGAGTACGACCACCTCAACGGCCTGCTGTATGTCGATCGACTGGTGCACCCGGAGAATCGCGGGGCGCAGAAGGCCCAGCGCAAGAACGGCTGGGGTAAGCCGGGCCTGAGCTGGATGCCGGGCGTCGACGACCTCGAAGGTTAGCGCGTCGATCTGACGGTGCCTCGAGATTGCGTCGCAGTGCCGACATTTCCCGGCAGTCTTTGGCAGACTGATGCCATGAGCCTGCACCTCACTGATGATCCCGCCGCCGACAAGCTTCTTTCGGAGAACCCCCTCGCATTGCTTATTGGAATGCTGCTGGATCAGCAGATCGCGATGGAGGTCGCGTTCGTGGGTCCGCTCAAGATTCAGGAACGTGTGGGCGCGGTCGACGCGGAGAAGATCGCGCAGGCGGATCCCGAAGAGTTCCTCGCCGCCTTCAAACAGACTCCTGCGGTGCACCGCTTTCCGGGGTCGATGGCCACACGCGTGCAGACGCTCTGCCAGACCATCGTTGACGAGTGGGGCGGAGACGCCGCAGCACTCTGGACCGAAGGCTCGCCCGACGGCAAGACCGTGCTGAAGCGCCTGCGCGCGCTCCCCGGCTTCGGCGAGCAGAAGGCGAAGCTCTTCCTCGCGCTGATCGGTAAGCAGCTCGGGTTTTCGGGCGCCGGTTGGCGAGAGGCCGCGGGCGCGTACGGCGAGGAGGGCTCGTACCGAAGTGTCGCCGACATCACATCGCCTGAGTCGTTGCTCAAGGTGCGCGAGACGAAGCGGGCCGCGAAGGCTGCGGCGAAGCGCGGATCGGGGGCGTAGCGGCGTGCAGGGGAAACTGGGGGAGCCGGCAGCATCGGAAACGCTGCCGAACGGGGCTGCTGCGTTCACCACGTCTGCGGAGCGCGTTGTCGCGTATCTGCAGAAGCACACGCCGCTGACGGACTGGTCCGTTTCGCGCGTTACGAACGGCGAGCAGATCCACGTGCACGTGCAGGAGACTGAGGTGATTTCGTCGGGTGCCCGTATCAGTTGGGATGAGTCGTTCTGCAGCCGAATGTCGGCGGGTGCGGCTCACGTCGTGCGTGATTCCCTCGCCGACCCCGACTACTCGGACCTTCGCTTCGCGGAGCGGATCGGCTCGTACGCCGGGTACACGATCCATGACGACCGTGGTGAGCTGTTCGGCGTGCTGTGCGGAGCGCGTACGACGCCGCTTGAGACCGAGGAGACGATCGACGAAGAGCTGATCCGCCTGCTCAGCGAGCTGCTCTCCACGCAGCTCGAGCTCTCCCGCCGGATCGACCGCGAACGGCGGAGCATTGCCATCGCTGATGCCCTCGCGCACTCGGATGCGCTCACCGGCCTGCTGAACCGGCGCGGTTGGGATCGTGTAGTCGCGGATGCGCAGGAACGCGTCGATGCGTTCGGAGATCCGGTCGCCGTCGCGATCCTTGATCTCAACGGGCTGAAATCAGTCAATGACAGTATCGGCCATTCTGCGGGCGACGGGTTGCTCGAACGGACGGGTGTAGCGCTGAAGGAGGCTGCGGGCCCCGAGCATCGGGTGGCGCGGATCGGCGGCGACGAGTTCGCGATACTCGCCAATGGCGTGAGTCCGCGTCAGGTGCCGGAGCACTTCGAGCGCTTCACGCGCCGGCTCGAGGCAGCGGGAATCTCGGCGTCGCTCGGGGGAGCTGCGTCCATGCCCGGGCGAGTCACGCTGCGCGAGGCGATCGATGTTGCCGACGCCGAGATGTATGCACGAAAGCAGGCGGCGCGCGCTTCCTAGGGGTCGGTGCTAAGCGAGCCTTGTGAGGCGACGGCACTGGTCGACAAAGCTTTGCTTTGGCGGAATGAGTGCCCCCGGCAGGATTCGAACCTGCGACCAACGGATTAGAAGGCCGTTGCTCTATCCACTGAGCTACGGAGGCGCCCTACGAGCGTACACCGAGACGAGCAGGCGAATTGCGCAGCCCACCGACTGAGGTGGTGCCCCAATTCCTGCCAAGCGCACTGCGTGCGAAATGTGCCGTCGCCCCATCGGAACTTCCGCACCACACCCGTGACCAGAACACCGCTCCGCAATTCGCGCTAGCGTTGCACGTGCTGTGCTCACTGCCCGTCCGGCGGCAGACTGCGATGCGCAGCGAAGAAAGAAGGCGTTACAGCGTGTCAGGTTCGAGGCAGCGGCTCCCGTTCGAGGTGTGGGCGCTCGTCGCCGGCGGGTTTACGGTTGCGCTCGGCTACGGCGTCGTGGCCCCAGCGATTCCGCAGTTCGCGCTCGAGTTCGATGTGTCGGCGTTCGCGGCGTCGGCGATCGTCAGCGCATTCGCCCTCATGCGGCTCGTCTCTGCACCGCTCGCGGGATGGGTGGTCGACCGCCTCGGCGAGCGGCGCACGTACATCATCGGGATCCTCATCGTTGCCGTCTCGACGGGCGCCGCGGCACTCGCCGGCGATTACGTGCAGTTCGTCGTGCTGCGGGGCGTCGGCGGTATCGGTTCGGCGATGTTCACGGTTGCCGCGACCGCCCTGCTCATCAAGGTCAGCCCGCCCGCGGCGCGGGGACGAGTCGCGAGCGTGAACGCAGCCGGATTCCTGCTCGGTGGCTTGCTCGGCCCGGTTCTCGGTGGCGCTGTCGCGGTCTTCGGGCTTCGCGCGCCGTTCGTCTTCTACTTCGTGATGCTCATCATCGCCGCGAGCGTCGTCGCTATCGCGCTGCGCACATCGACGCACGCCCGACGCGCCCCGCGCGGCGCCGAGAAAGCGGAAGACGAACTCTCGTTCCGCGCGGCCCTCCGCATTCCCCAGTACCGCACGCTGCTCCTCTCGGTCTTCGCGTTCGGGTGGTCGTCGTACGGCGTGCGCGTATCGGTGATCCCGATCCTCGTGGCCGTGACCTTCCACGGCGACGCGACGCTCGCGGCGTGGGTGCTCGCCGCGTACGCCGCGGGCAACGCGATCCTCATCTTCCCGTCGGGACGCTGGAACGACACGATCGGCCGAAAGCCGCTGCTCATCACCGGGTCCGTGATCCTCGCCGCCGGGTACGTAGCGTTCCCCGCCGCGCCGCACATCTGGGTGGCGATCATAGTGATGTTCGTCGCGGGGGCAGGATCCGCACTCGTGAATCCGGGTCAGCAGGCAGTGCTCGCAGACATTCTGGCCCAGCGACGGGGCGGCAGCGTGGTCGCCGCCTACTCGATGACGAGCGATCTCGGCGGGGTGCTGGGCCCGTTGGTCGCCGGAGCGATCGTCGACGCGGCGGGCTTCGGATGGGCGTTCGGAGTGACGGCGGCGCTCATCGCGCTCGCGGCGGTAACGTGGGTGCTGACCCCCGCGACGCACCCGCCTCGCGACCTCCCGGCCGCCGAAGCTGCAGTCAAGCGCTAACCGTCATCAGCGAGTCCGCTGCCAACATACAAATATGTGCAATTGCGGCTGTGTTGAACGCGGATCGTGTGTTGAACGCGGTCGAAGGCGGTTGAACGCGTGACACAAGTCCCGAATGCACGCCAACCCGCCGCCTACTCGAAGCGGTTCACCATCGCGTGGGCCGCGCGCTCCACATAGTCGCGGAACGCTGCGTCGTGCATCGGAGGCAGCGCGACCTCGTCGAGGGCTGCGAACATGTGTTTCAGCCAGCGGTCCCGCGCGTCCGGCGTCACCGCGAAGGGCTGATGCCGCATGCGGAGGCGCGGATGCCCCCGCCGCTCCGAGTACGTGGTCGGTCCGCCCCAGTACTGCTCGAGGAACGCCTGCAGCCGCCAGGTCGCGCCCTCCCAATCAGCATCGGGGTACATGGGGGAGAGCACCTCGTCCTCGCGCACCCCGCGGTAGAACGCCTCCGCGATGCGGCGAAACGTCTCGGTACCCCCGACCTGCGACCAGAGCGTCTCGGTTACCGCGTCCCCGCCCTCGCCCGAGCGAAGTGTGAGCCGCGGCACGGGCGTCGGCCCCGGCGCGGACCCGGCGGAGCTCGAGCCAGAGTCGGGGCCGGAGCCGGGCGTGAGCGGAATGTTCGTCATGCGGTGCCTCCTGGGGGCCGGGGGAGTTCGTCGGCGAGCGTGATGTCGTGCTCGCGATACGTGCGGCGCAGTTCGGCCCGGATACCGCGCTGCACCTCCCACTGCGCTTCGGGCCGTGTACGCACGGTGAGCCGCAGGGTCGCGCGATCACCGTACACGCTCTCGAGGCCGAGAAGCTCGGGTGATCCGGTGACTTTGCGCGCGTAGCGCTCGGAACGCAGCAGTTGGTTCGCCGCCTCGAGGGTGACGTCGGAGACGTGTGCGAGATCCTGCCGGGCGTCGACCGTGATGTCGATGACGGCCTGGCCCCAGCCCTGGGAGGCGTTACCGAGCGTGAGAATCTCGCCGTTGCGGATGAACCACAGCGTGCCGTCCATCGCGCGCACCTGGGTGACTCGGATGCCGACGTCCTCCACTGTTCCGCTGATCGCGCCGATCGTCACGATGTCACCGACACCGAGCTGATCCTCAAACACCATGAAGATGCCGTTGAGGATGTCCTTGACGATGTTCTGCGCGCCGAAGGCGAGTCCGGCGGCGACGATTCCCGCTGAGGTGAGGAGCGCAGCGAGGTTGACGCCGAGCTGGCCGAGAATCAGGATCAGCGCGATCACGACGATGGTCCACGTGATCACGGCGCGCCCCACGGTTCCCAGCGTCCGCGTGCGCTGCACCGCCCGAGCGCTCACGTAGGGAGCAGCGCGGATCTCGGAAGTCGCGTCGACGTCCTGCGCCTTCTTCACGCCGCGCACCACATGTGTGACGGTGCGCATGAGGAGGCGGCGCAGCAGCCAGTTCAGGAGCACCGCGAAGATCACGATCACCGCGATCGTGAGCGGCACCTGGTAGGTGATCAGGAACGTGTGAAACGCGTTCCCGACCACCTCCTCAACGCCTTCGCCGTCGTCCATGGACTACGCCTCCTGGTCGGCCGCCTGCACGCGCAGTGCGCGCTCGACGCCGGCGAGGTGCTCGCTGACCATGCGGCGGAGCGCTGCCGGTGCCTCCGCGTTGGCGCCCAGCCAGGCACGCGTCGCATCGGTCAGTGCCTCGTTCGCGAGTTCGGCCGGGAAGAAGCCCTCGACGAGCTCCTCGGCGATCGCGTAGCTCCGCGACTCCCAGACGGGGAGCAGCGCGCCGAAGAAGCGCTCGACGTAGGGCTCGAGTAGCGCGAGGTCGTGCGTGCGCGTGAAGCCCGCGGCCGTCGCCCGCACGATCGCGTTCGGCTTGTCGGCATCGTCGAAGACCGACGCCCAAGCGCGCGCCTTCGCGTCGGCGGTCGGCAGCGCCGCACGAGCGTGAGCGGCCGACTGGTTGCCAGTTGCGGTGCGATCCTCGTCCTGCCGCGCAGCGATCTGCTCCTCGGTAGCGCGACCGCCAGCGGCGAGCGAGACGAGCAGCTCCCACCCGAGGTCCGTATCGATGTCGAGACCGTCGAGCGTGAGTGCACCGTCGAAGAGGCCCTGCACGGTGTCGAGCTGCGCGTCGGTGCGAGCGAGCTGCCCGAAGGACTTCACGAACTGGAACTGACGGTCGGAGTCCGGTTCCGCGTTCACGGCGAGCTGCCAGAGCGCATCGGCGACGCGCTCGAGCGTGGTGTCACGACGATCACGCGCGACGTAGCTCGCGGATGCGAGGAGCAGCTGACCGAGCAGGGTGCGCAGCGTGGTGGAGGCCGACTCGCTGCCGACGTGCGCGAGCACGATGTCGATGAAGCGGCTCGCGGGGAACTCGCCGTCGCGCGTCGCATCCCACAACGTGCCCCAGAGCAGGGCGCGGGTAAGCGAATCCTCCGCGCTCCCCAGGTGCTCCGCGGCGGTCGCGAGCGATCGCTCATCCAGGCGGATCTTCGCGTACGTGAGATCGTCATCGTTGAGCAGCAGCAGCGCCGGCTGCTCAGTGCCCACGAGCTCGGGCACCTCGGTGCGCTCGCCGTCGACGTCGAGCTCGATCCGCTGCGTCCGCCGCAGCACGCCGTTCTCGACCGCATAGAGTCCCACAGCAATGCGGTGGGGGCGGATCGTCGGGTACTCGGCGACCGCGGACTGCGCGATCTCGAAGCTCGCGTACCGGCCCTCGTCGTCCAGCTCGAAGACGGGCCGCAGGGTGTTCACGCCCGCGGTCTCGAGCCACAGTTTCGACCACCCGGTCAGGTCGCGCCCGCTGCGCGCCTCGAGCTCGGCCAGCAGATCCGTCAGCTCAGTGTTGGAGTGATGGTGCTTCACGAAGTAGTCATGCACCCCCTGCATGAACGGCTCGCGGCCCACCCACGCGACGAGCTGCTTCAGCACGGAGGCGCCCTTCGCGTACGTGATGCCGTCGAAGTTCACGAGCACGTCTTCGAGGTCGCGGATCGGGGCGACGATCGGGTGCGTCGACGGCAGCTGATCCTGCCGGTACGCCCACGACTTCTCGGAGGCGACGAACGTCGTCCAGCACTCGGTCCACTCCGTCGCCTCCGCAACCCCGAGCGTCGACATGTACTCCGCGAACGACTCGTTCAGCCACAGGTCGTTCCACCATCGCATCGTGACGAGGTCGCCGAACCACATGTGCGCGAGTTCGTGCAGGATCGTGACGACGCGACGCTCGCGCATCGCGTCGGTCACCTGGCTGCGGAAGACGTACGCCTCGGTGAAGGTGACCGCACCCACGTTCTCCATCGCGCCCATGTTGTACTCGGGCACGAAGAGCTGGTCGTACTTGTCGAAGGGGTAGGGGTAGTCGAACTGCTCCTCGAAGAACGCGAAGCCCTCGCGCGTCTTGTCGAAGATGTAGTCGGCGTCGAGGTAGGGCGCGAGCGACTCGCGGCAGAAAACGCCGAGCGGGATCGTGCGGCCGTCGCGGCTCGTGAGCTCCGAGCGCACCACGTGGTACGGGCCCGCGATGAGCGCCGTGATGTAGCTCGACATCACGGGAGTCGGTTCGAACGTCCAGGTGGAGATCGCCTGATCCGCCCAGTCCGCACCCTGCGCTTCTGCGCGCGACCCCGCCGAGACCGGCTCTGGTGTCGGCTGGTTGCTGACCACCTGCCAGCGCGCGGGCGCCGTAATCGTGAACCGGAACGTCGCCTTCAGATCAGGCTGCTCGAAGACCGGGAACATGCGTCGCGAATCCGGCACCTCGAACTGCGAGTACAGGTAGACCTCGCCATCCGCGGGATCGACGAAGCGGTGCAGGCCCTCGCCCGTGTTCGTGTAGCGCTGCGTCGACTCGATCCGCAGCACGTTCTGCTCAGCGAGGGTCGGCAGCAGGATCCGCGAATCCTCGAACACGACAGCGGGGTCGAGCGCGTCGCCGTTCAACTCCACCCGCTCCACCGACTCGGCAATGAGATCGATGAAGGTCGCCGCACCGGGGGTACCCGTGAAGTGCACCGTCGTGACCGCGCCGAAGTGCTGCGCACCCCGCGTGAGGTCGAGCGCCACCTCATAACGATCGGTCGAGACGACTGCGGCGCGCTCCTGCGCCTCCGCGCGGGTGAGGTTCGTTCCTGGCACTGATGCTCCTGACGATCGGGGATACGTAATGCACCCAGACTAGGCCCGGGACTTATCAACGCGCTCAGAGCGGGGCGGTGCGTTCGATGCGGAAAGCCGCCGCGCTCGCCGCAGTGTCGGTGGGCGCGCGTAGAGTGACGATCATGGCTCGCACACTCGGATCTTCGGACCTCGTCGTCTCCTCCATCGGCCTCGGCTGCAACAACTTCGGGAGGCCGGGCAGCCCGACCGAGGGCCAGAACGGCACCGACGCGGTGATCGGCGCGGCGATCGACGCCGGCATCACGCTCTTCGACACGGCCGATCTGTACGGCTACGCGCACGGGCGCAGCGAGGAGATGATGGGGCGCGCGCTCGGCGCACGCCGCGACGAGATCGTGCTCGCCACGAAGTTCGGGCATCCCGACTCGGGCGCTCCCTATACCGGGAAGCGCGGGTCGCGCGAATACATCCGGGCCTCGGTCGAGGGGTCGCTGACGCGGCTCCGTACTGACCGGATCGACCTCTACCAGATGCATATGCCGGATCCGGAGACCCCGATCACCGAGACCCTTGCCGCGCTCGACGAGCTCGTGGAGGAGGGCAAGGTGCGCGCGTACGGCCACTCGAACTTCTCTGGTGAGCAGATGCGGGAGGCAGCGCGGGCCGCGCAGCAGCTAGGCGCCCGTCCCTTCATCTCCGCGCAGAACGAGCTGAGCCTCGTACAGCGGGCGGCGGATCGCGAGGAGGTTCCAGCCGCCCGCGAGCTCGGGCTCGGCTTCCTCCCGTTCTTCCCGCTCGCGAACGGGCTCCTCACCGGTAAGTTCGCGCGGGACCGCTTCCCCGCGGACAGCCGCATCATGCGGCAGCGCCCGCACATCGCGGAGGACGCGGACTGGGACGCGCTCGACGCGTATCGGGAGCTCTGCGCCGAGTGGGGCGTCACGATGCTGGAGGCGACTCTCGGCTGGCTGCTCGAACACGAACCGATCTCGAGCGTGATCGCCGGAGCGACCTCCGTCGAGCAGGTGCGGCAGAACGCCACCGCGGGGGAGCGCTGGCGCCCCGATCACGCTCAGCGCGAACGCATCGAGGAGCTCTTCCCGGTGCCGACGGGCCGGAAGTAGGCTGAGCCGCATGAGTATCGAAACGTCAGCAGCAGTGACATCCCCGGCCGTCTCCGAGTCGCCCGCCGTGGAGTTCTGGTTCGACTCGATCTGCCCGTGGTGCTGGATGACGAGCCGCTGGCTTTCAGACGTTGCTGAGCAGCGCGGCTTCATGGTGCAGTGGCACCCGGTGAGCCTGCAGGTTATCAACGAGGGCAATGACGTCGGGGATCACGCGGCAGGCATGCGTCAGGGTCACCGACTCGGGCGGGTCGCGGTGGCGGTGGGTCGGGAGCACGGCGCCGAGGTCGTCGGCAAGCTGTACACGGAGTTCGGCACCGCGATCCACCCCGGTTCGCGCAGCGACTTCGACGGGATCATCGCTGACGCGCTCGAGAAGCTCGGCCTCGACGCAGGGTTTGCAGCGGCCGCTGACGACGAGCAGTACGACGAGGAGCTGCGTGGGAACAGTGCGCACGCGCTGGAAATCGCCGGCCCGGACGTGGGGGTTCCGGTGATCTCGGTGAACGGCGTCGCGTTCTTCGGCCCCGTGGTGACGCCCGCGCCCCAGGGCGAGCAGGCGCTGCAGCTGTGGGACGGAATCGTCGCCGCCGCGAGCGTGCCGGGCTTCTACGAGCTCAAGCGGGGCCGCACGAAGGGCCCGCAGTTCTAACGCGCTGAGTTGCTGCCGTAGCGTGCGCGTCGGCGTCGCCCCGGCCGCGCGCCGCTGACGGCAACCGCACCGATAGAATCTTCGCCATGCGTATTCACGTCGCCACTGACCACGCCGGACTCGAATTCAGCCAGCAGTTGCAGGATCATCTGCGCGCCGAAGGGCACGAGGTGATCGATCACGGACCCGCCGAATACGATGCGCTCGACGATTACCCGTCGTTCTGCATCAACGCGGCTGTCGGGGTCGCGCGTGATCAGCGGGACGGGGTCGAAGCGCTCGGCGTCGTATTCGGGGGCTCCGGGAATGGCGAGCAGATGGCCGCGAACAAGGTGGTCGGCATCCGCGCGGCGCTCGTCTGGAACGAATCGACCGCGGCGCTCGCGCGCGAGCACAACAACGCGAACGTGATCTCGATCGGTGCGCGTCAGCACGACGTCGCCGACGCGATCCGCTTCATTGACCTCTTCATCGCGACGCCGTTCTCGGGCGACGAGCGCCACGTGCGGCGGATCGGGCAGCTCGGCGAGTACGAGCGCACCCGGGAGATCGTCGGCAAGCAGGTCGACAGTCTGTAATGCCTGAAGGCACCAAGCCGCTTCATACGAAGCATGGCTTCGCGCGGCGTATGTGCCGAGGCCGCCCTCGGCCTCGGTTGATCGAAATGCACCAAGCCGCTTCAGGCGAAGCATGGCTTCGCGCGGCGAACGTGCCGAGGCCGCCCTCGGCCTCGGAGAGTGAAATGAGCGAGTAACGATGCCTGAAGGCACCAAGCCGCTTCAAGCGAAGCATGGCTTCGCGCGGCGTATGTGCCGAGGCCGCCCTCGGCCTCGGTTGATCGAAACGGGAGCACATGCCTGAAGGTCATTCCGTCCACCGCATCGCCCGGCAGTTCGCGGTCAATTTCGTCGGCACCGCTCCCGAGGTGTCGAGCCCGCAGGGGCGCTTCGCGCAGGGCGCGGCACTGCTGAGCGGTCGCGAGATGCTCGACGCGCGCGCCGTGGGCAAGCAGATGTTCCTCGAGTTCGCGGGCGACCACTGGCTGCGCGTGCACCTCGGCATCTATGGTGCGTGGGACTTCTCCGGTCAGGTGCGGGTGCACCCATCGATCCAGATCCACGGGCAGACTCCGGGTCACTCGAAGCTCGGACAAACGGGGGAGTACTCGCGCCCGGACCGCCCCGTCGACCGCGACGCCGAGGACTCGGTGACCTCGATCGGAGCCCCGCGCCGCGTGCGCATGGCCGAAACCGATCGCGCGACTACGGAACCGACAACGTTCCCGCCCGAACCGGTCGGTCAGGTGCGCGTGCGCCTGCTGAACAACCTCGTGTGCGCCGACCTGCGTGGTCCGACCGCCTGCGAGGTGCTCACACCGGGCGAGGTCGATGCCGTCGTGCAGAAGCTCGGCCCCGACCCCGCGAACGCGAACACCCCCGCGGAGCGCGAGCGCTTCGTGGAGCGGGCGCTGCGGAAGAAGACACCGATCGGGCTCGTGCTCATGGATCAGTCGGTGATCGCGGGCATCGGCAACGTCTACCGGGCAGAGATGCTGTTCCGCGCAGGCCTGGATCCGCACACCCCCGCGAACACCCTAGACCGCACGGTGCTCGAGGCGCTCTGGGACGACTGGGCGCACCTGCTCGAAATCGGCATCACGGTCGGGCAGATGATCACTATCGACGGGCTCACCGGAGACGCCTACCAGCGTGCGCTCATGGATCGCGACGAGCGCCACTCGGTCTACAAGCTCGAGGGCACGCCCTGCGCGCGGTGCGGCACGAACATCTCGCTCGAGGAGTTCGGTGCCCGCAAGCTCTACTGGTGCTCGGGCTGCCAGACCTGACGCAGTCAGGTGAACGGCCATTTCTGGCCGTTCATGCAGCCCCCGGTGCCGTCTCGGCGCCGGTGCAGCGCGTTGCTCAGCGCACGCGCGTGGCTGTCAGACCTAGACCGCGCGTAGCCGGGAGTAGCGGGCACGCTGGCCTTAGCCACCCGATCGTGCTCCAGCACACGCGATCCTGCCCCTGCGATGCTGTTATGGCCAGATCTTCTGTTGAAGGCGGATCGTGCGATCCTGACTGCGCGCAGCGATCCCGAGAAGTGTGGCATAATTGAACCTTGTGCCACGGTGCGGCACTGCCGCGAGGGTCCGCACGAACCGTGAGCCTCTTACTTCAGTACTTTTCGATATCCGCGTTCCGACTTGCGGCGGGCGCAGAGAGTAGACAACCATGCAGAAGCTTGACCTGGTCGATGCCGCGTCGCTCAAGAGCGACATCCCCGATTTCCGCGCCGGCGACACCGTCAAGGTGCACGTGAACATCGTCGAGGGTAACCGCTCGCGTGTTCAGGTGTTCCAGGGCATCGTCATTGCTCGCCACGGCGAGGGCGTCCGCGAGACCTTCACCGTCCGCAAGATCAGCTTCCAGGTGGGCGTCGAGCGTAAGTTCCCGGTGCACTCGCCCGCGATCGACAAGATCGAGGTCGTGAGCCGCGGTGACGTGCGTCGTGCGAAGCTCTACTACCTGCGCGGCCTCACCGGCAAGAAGGCGAAGATCAAGGAGAAGCGCGAGGTCTAAGCCCCGCTTCTTACCGACGTGCCACTGGCATGCGGCTTTCAGGCTCCCCCCGGGAATAGGGTGGGAGCCTGAAGTGTCTAATGCGCGGCGCGTGCCCGCACGTTCCCAACGACAGGGGCCCTACATGAGTGAAGCCGAGGCGACCGCCTCTTCGCGACACACCCGTCGAGGAGGTGTCATCGGTTTCCTCCGTGATCTGCTCGTCATCATCCTGATCGCGGTACTCCTGTCGTTCTTACTCAGGACGTTCTTCGTGCGGAGCTTCTTCATTCCGTCGGAGTCGATGCAGCACACGCTCGAGATCGACGATCGCATCCTGGTGAACCAGTTGGTGCCCGAGCTGGTGCCGGTGCATCGCGGCGACATCGTCGTGTTCAAGGATCCGGGCGGCTGGCTGCTGCCCCGTGGCACCGAGCCTCCCCGCGGCTTCGCGAAGTTCCTGCAGTCGATCGGGCTCGCCGCAGACACGAGCAACGAGTACGTCGTCAAGCGCGTCATCGGCGTGGGCGGCGACCGGGTCGCCTGCTGCGACGCGCAGGGGCGCATGACGGTGAACGGGGTGCCCCTGACCGAGCCGTACATCGTGAAGCCGGAGGGCGAGGAGCGCGCCTCGGCGATCGACTTCGACGTCACGGTGCCCGAGGGGTCGCTCTGGGTGATGGGCGACAACCGCTATCAGAGCAAGGACTCGCGCTACAACCAGGATCAGCCGGGCAGGGGCTTCGTTCCCGAAGACGAGGTTGTGGGTCGCGCCTTCGTGCTGAACTGGCCGCTCGATCGGTTCACGTGGCTCGGCTCACCGAAGGGAACCTTCACGGGCGTCGACGCCGCGAAGGAGAACTGAGTGACCGGGGTGATGGCGCCGGCGGGTGAGCGGCGCGCGGCACCGAGAGCGGCGAAGGATCCCTCGCCCTCGAAGGACCCGACCCTCGAAGCGGAACTCGCGTATTTCGCCGCGGGAGCGGAACTCGTCATCGGGATCGATGAGGTGGGACGCGGCGCGATCGCGGGGCCCGTCGCCGTCGGCGTGCACGCCGTGGTCGCCGGCACGATCGCGTTCCCGAAGGGCCTCAGGGACTCGAAGCTGCTCAGCGAGAAGCGCCGCGATGTGCTTGCACCGCTTGTGCACGCGTGGGGCGCCGGCGGCGTCGGATACGCGAGCGCGCAGGAGATCGACGAGCGCGGGATCACCTCAATGCTCGGAGAGGCCGCGCGCCGAGCACTGTTGCAGCTCCGAGCGACCGGGGTGGCGGTGGAGCGCGCCGTGATCCTGCTCGACGGCTCCCACGACTGGCTGTCGCCGGTGCTCCGCGCACCCCTCGACGTGTGCACCCGGGTGGGGGCGGATCGCGAGTGCGCGAGCGTGGCCGCCGCCTCAGTGCGGGCGAAGGTCGCACGCGACGCTCTGATGCGCGAGGCGGACGAAGCGCACCCAGAGTACGCGTGGGCGTCGAACAAGGGCTACGGTGCGCGCGCCCACTACGCGGCGATCGAGACAGTGGGGCTCACCGAACTCCACCGCCACACCTGGATCAAGCGCGGTAGTCTGAACGGGTGAGTTCGCAGGTTACCGACGTGTTCGCGCCCATCGGGGTGTTCGACTCGGGCGTCGGAGGCCTCACGGTCGCGCGAGCGATTCGCGACCAGCTGCCCGGCGAGTCGATGATCTACATCGGCGACACCGCTCGCACGCCCTACGGGCCGCGGCCGATCGCCGAGGTGCGGCAGTTCGCGCTCGAGATCCTCGATGGGCTCGTCGAGCAGGGCGTGAAGATGCTCGTGATCGCCTGCAACACGGCCTCCGCCGCAGTGCTGCGCGACGCGCGCGAGCGTTACGACGTGCCGGTCGTCGAGGTCATCGGGCCGACCGTGCGGAGCGCCGCAGCGATCACGCGGAACCAGCGGGTCGGCCTCATCGGCACCCAGGGCACGATCCAGTCGCGCGCGTATGACGACCTCTTTGCAATGCGCCCCGAGATCCGCCTCACCTCCGCGGCCTGCCCGCGCTTCGTTGATCTGGTGGAAGCGGGTGAGACCAGCGGACCGCTCGTGCACGAGATCGCCGAGGGGTATCTCGCGCCGCTCGTCGCCGAGGGCATCGATACGCTCGTGCTCGGCTGCACGCACTACCCCTTTCTGCGCGGTGCGCTGCGTCAGGTCGTGGGACCCGACGTCGCACTCGTGTCCAGCGACATCGAGACGGCGAACGAGGTGTTTCAGGTGCTCACGGAGCGCGGGCTGCTGCGCCCTCCGAATTCCGGTGAGCCCGAGCTGCGCTACGAGGCGACCGGCCCGGACACGGCGAGCTTCGTCGAGCTCGCGCGGCGCATGCTCGGTATCGGCATCGACTCGGTCGACCGAATCGAGACGGGCGCGATCCGCCTGCCGGGTTGATGACCCGAGGCTGGAGGGCCCGGCGCGGCCCTTGCCCGCTACTTCTGGCCGAACCGCCAGAACGAACCGCCTGAACCAGTTTTTATTTCACCAGCAAGCCTTTCGGCTCAACCGCAACGGGAGCACCACATGACCGAGACACTTCGCACCGACGGGCGCACCCCGCAGCAGACACGCCCCGTCACGATCGAGCGCGGATGGAGCGCTCAGGCCGAGGGCAGCGCGCTCATCTCCTTCGGCGCGACGAAGGTGCTCTGCACCGCGTCGTTCACGCCGGGCGTGCCGCGCTGGCTCATGGGCAAGGGCACCGGCTGGGTCACGGCCGAGTACTCGATGCTGCCCCGCTCGACGAACGAGCGCATGCAGCGGGAATCGGTGAAGGGCAAGATGGGCGGACGCACCCACGAGATCTCGCGCCTCATCGGGCGCAGCCTCCGCGCGGTCATCGACACCCAGGCCCTCGGTGAGAACACGATCGTGATCGACTGCGACGTACTCCAGGCCGACGGCGGCACGCGTACCGCGTCGATCACGGGCGCATTCGTCGCTCTGGCCGACGCCCTCGAGTGGGCGCGGGCGCAGGGCCACATTGCGAAGAAGGCGCAGCCGCTCACCGATAGCGTCTCGGCGATCTCAGTGGGCATCGTTGACGGCGTGCCGCTCAGCGACCTGGCGTACGTCGAGGACTCCCGCGCTGAGACCGACATGAACGTCGTCGTGACGGGATCGGGCGACTTCGTCGAGGTGCAGGGCACCGCCGAGGGGGCGCCGTTCAAGCGTGCGGAGCTCGACGCGCTGCTCGACCTCGCGCTTGCGAGCAACGCTGAGCTCGCCGAACTGCAGCGGGCGACACTCGCGGAAGGACGCTGATCATGGCAACCGTGGTGCTCGCATCGCACAACGCGCACAAGCTCGAGGAGCTGCGACGAATCCTCGGCCCGCTGATCCCCGGCATCGAACTCGTGGGTTACGACGGCCCCGAGCCGGTCGAGAACGGACTGAGCTTCGAGGAGAACGCGCTGATCAAGGCGCGCGCCGCTGCCGCTCACACCGGGTTGCCCGCGATCGCCGACGACTCCGGCATCGCGGTCGAGGTGCTCGGCGGCTGCCCGGGAATCTTCTCCGCTCGCTGGGGCGGGCCGGCTCGCGACGATCGCGCGAATGTCGATCTGCTGCTCTGGCAGCTGACCGACGTCGCTGATGAGCATCGCGAGGCCGGCTTCGTGTGCGCGGCGGCGCTGGCGCTTCCGCCAGAGGCGGACGCGGACGCGGTGGAGGCGGGCGTGGACACGGCAGATGCGGACGCGGATGCAGCGGAGTCGGACGCGGACGGGGCAGCGCGCGACACCGACACCGACACCGATGCCGCGATCGCTCCGCGCGAGATCTGCGAGCTGGGCGTCTGGCCCGGTCGGGTGCTGCGTGAGCCCGCGGGGGAGCACGGCTTCGGATACGACCCGATCTTCCAGCCGGAGGACGAGACGCGATCCGCCGCCGAACTGACGAGCGCCGAGAAGGACGCCCGATCGCACCGCACGCGCGCGTTCACCGCACTCGCTCCGGCGATCCGCGAGCTCGTCGGCACCGAGGGAACGGGTGCCGGGGAAGCACACACTGCGGAAGCAAGCGCCGGGGGAGCCAGTACCGCGGAAGCAAGCACCGCGGAATAGGCACTGCGAAAAACGCAAGAGACCCAGCGCGAGCAGCGCGCCGAAGACGTCGGCTTGTGCGGCCCCATGGCCCGAGCCCGAGTGCCCCGAGCGGAAACCTCGCACCGAGGTCCGCGACGACGCGGCACCCAACACACGAGTGACATCATTTCGACATCAGAGATGGAGACCACACGATGAGTGCAACATCGCCGGGTGGCTTGGTGCGCCCGGATGTGACCGAGGCCGACGCCGTAACGATTGCTCGCGAGTGCTACGGGCTGGAGGTGACCGCAACCGAGCTGGGCAGCAACCAGGATCGGAACTTCGCCCTCACCGAGCCCGACGGAAAGCGGAGTGTACTGCGGGTAGATAACCCGGTATTCGAGGATGACGCCAGAGAGTCGCAGCACGCGGCGCTCGAGGCCTATCGCGAGGCGGGCGTCGCCGCTGCAGCGGTGCTGCCGGGCCTCGACGGGAAGCTGACGCAGCGGTGGAACGGGTTCGCGGTGCGCCGGAGCGAGTTCGCGGCGGGGGAGCCGATGGTCGATCTCGGCTACTTCGCCCCCGTCGTGCTTCAGGAGTTCGGTGCACTCGCGGCCGCGTCGGTCAACGCGCTCGCTGCGCTCTCGCACCCCGGGCTCGGCCGCGCCCACATGTGGGACATGCGCGTCGCGTTCGACGAAACCGTGCAGCTCGCGCCCTCGATCGACGACGAGGAACTGCGGGAGCGGGTGCTGCTGGCGGCGAGGGAGGCGTGGAGCGCCCTGACGCCTTTGGTCGACGCGCTGCCGGTGCAGGCGATCCACGGCGATCTCACCGATGACAACGTGATGGGGCGTCGCGCGGATGACTCGCGCGTGCACCCTGCGACCGTGCTCGATCTCGGCGACCTGTCGTACGGATGGCGCGTCGCCGAACTCGCCGTCACCGCGAGCTCGCTCCTGCACCACGAGCCCGAACGACCGCTGCGGCTGCTCGACACGATCAGCGCGTTCCACGCCGACGCGCCGCTATCGGCCGCCGAGGCGCGCGCGGTCTGGCCGCTGGTCGTGCTGCGCGCGGCCCTCCTCGTCGCGAGCGGCTGGCGCCAGCTCGAGATCGACGGTGACAACGAGTACGCGCGCGAGCGCACGGATGGGGAACAGGCGATTTTCGACGCAGCCACCTCGGTGCCGCTCGCCGAGGTGACGGAGCAGGTGCTCGCGGTGCTGGGGTTCGCCGGGGTGCCTCACGGTGATGGACTGCGGCTCACGGCGGTGCCGCGCGTGGAGCGCGCGAGTGGGCAGGCGGGCGAGACGGGCTCTACGCGCGCGGTCGAGACCGGCCCTGCCGATCCGCTCCGCACCCTCCTTCCCGCGCTCGAGGGATCGGTCGCGATGATCGATCCGGGCGTCGAAGCAGAGGATCTCGCCTCGGGCGCCTGGCTCGCGGACGACGCGGAGGCGGCGCTCGTTGATCGCGCTCTCGAAGCCGGCCATGGTGCGGCCGTGCTGCCCTACGGAGTCTTCCGTCTGACGCGCACCGAGATCGACAGCGCGGACGCCGGGGACACCTGGCCGATCGCAGCCGAGGTCTGGGTGGCGCCGGGCGAGGAGCTCTCCGTCGTCGCTCCCGTCGGCGGCACGGTCGCGGCCGCGACGGAACAGGGCCTGCTGCTCGAGCTCGCTGACGGCTGGCTCCTCGCGATCGATGGCGCCGGATCGCGTGTCGCCGACGGCGCCACCGTCGCGGGCGGAGAGATCGTCGCGTCGCTTGCGGTCTCGACCGATCCGCGCCCGCTCGCCATTACGCTGTGCCGGGACCACGCGCTCGAGGGGGCGGAGCCCCCGATCCTCGCCGTGGAAGAACCCGAGCCCGGCCGTGCGCCGCTCGTCGCTCCCGAGCGCGTGGCCGCCTGGCGCCGCCTCACGCACGACCCCGCCGTGCTGCTCGACCTCCCGAGCCTCGCGCAGCACGACGAGGCCAGCGACGAGCTGACGCGACGCGAGCAGATCTTCGCGAGCGCGCAGGAGCGCTACTACGAGCGCCCCATGCAGATTGAGCGGGGCTGGCGGCACCACCTCATCGACACGACCGGTCGCTCATACGTCGACATAGTGAACAACGTGACCGGGCTCGGCCATGGGCACCCCGGCGTGGCCGACGCCATGAACCGCCAGATCCGCCTGCTGAACACCAACTCGCGCTTCCTCTACCGCGAGCTCGCCGAGTACAGCGAGCGCCTCCTCGCGCTGCTGCCCGAGGGCTCGGGGCTCGACACGGTGCTGCTCGTCAACAGCGGATCCGAGGCGGTAGATCTTGCGCTGCGCCTCGCGCAGGCCGCGACCGGGCGGAAGACCGTTGTCGCGCTGCGGGAGGCGTACCACGGGTGGACGATGGCGTCGGACGCCGTCACGACGAGCGCCTACGACAATCCCTTCGCGCTCGAGAACCGACCCGAGTGGGTGCACGTCGCCGACGTGCCGAATCGCTTCCGGGGCACCTACCGCGGCGACGACACGGGCGCGCAGTACGCCAGCGACCTGGGTCGCGACCTCGATACGCTCGCGGCCGAGGGGCGCGACGTGGCCGGCTTCATCTGCGAGTCGGTGCTCGGAAACGCGGGCGGCGTGCTGCTGCCCGACGGATACCTCGCGGAGGTGTACGAGCGGGTGCGAGCGGCCGGTGGTCTCTGCATCGCCGATGAGGTGCAGGTCGGCTTCGGGCGCATGGGGTCGAGCTTCTGGGGCTTCGAGCAGTCGGGGGTCGTTCCCGATCTGATCACGATCGCGAAGCCCATGGGCAACGGGTTCCCGATCGGCGGGGTCATCACGTCGAAACGCGTCGCCGACGCGCTCGCGACGCAGGGCCAGTTCTTCTCGTCGGCGGGCGGCAATCCGCTGAGCTGCCGCGTCGGGCTCGCGGTGCTCGACGCGATGGAGCAGGAGGGGCTGCAGGAGAACGCGCGGGTTGTCGGTGAGCGGCTCGCGAGCGGCTTCCGCGCGCTCGGGGAGCGGCACGATATCATCGGCCCGGTGCACGGCGAAGGGCTGTACCTCGGGGTCGAGTTGGTTCGGGATCGCGGCACGCTCGAACCGGCCACCGCCGAGGCAGCGGCGATCTGCGAGCGCCTGAAGGAGCTCGGCGTGATCGTGCTCACGACGTCTGAGCGTTCGAACGTGCTCAAGGTGAAGCCGCCGCTCTGCCTCACCGCGGAGAGCGCCGAATTCGTGGTCACGACGCTCGATCGGGTGCTCACCGAGGGCTGGTAGGCCGGGTGGGGCGCGTGGCGCCCCACCGATCCGCCCCGTGGTGGGGCGCGTGGCGCCCCACCGATCCGCCGCCTTGCATCGATGCGACGCAAGTGGGCGTTTCGCGCTGCCCAAGCGGCTATTCGCGTCCCATCGCCGCGCATTGCCGACCTCGTCAAGCCGTTTACCGCGACGACACTTGCGCGACCCGGTGGTGACACTCGTACGCCGCGAGCGCGACATGCAGCGCTGGTGTGATGAATCCGACACTGCCCCGACTGTGAAGGACCTGTGGTGCCCAAACTCATACACATTAGAAATGCGGCTGTGACGCTCGGCGTCGCGTCGATCCTGCTCTCCGGTTCGACGGCCGCGGTTGCGGCGCCCGGAGCCCCAGTTCCAGATGACACGGCCGGAGCTGCCGACGCCGCGCCGGGTCTCGTGATCAATGAGATCGAGACCGACGGGACCCCCGACTGGGTCGAGCTCTACAACGCCGGCGATGCGGATCTCGACGCGTCGTCGTTCGTCGTGCGCGACCGCGAGAACGGCGTCGAGAAGGTCATCCCAGAGGGGACCACGGTGCCCGCGGGCGGCGTGTACCTGCTCGAGGGCGACGACGTCTTCAAGTTCAAGAAGAACGACCGGCTGAGCCTGTTCTCGACGGACGAGACGCTGCTCGATGCGTACGAGTGGGGCGACTTCCATCTGAGCACCTGGGGTCGCGTGCCGAACGGCACCGGCGATTTCGTGCAGCTCGCGGAGAAGACGCCGGGCGCGCTGAACCCTTCGGGTGCGGCCGAGGAGCCGGGGGAGGAACCCGGCGAGGAGCCGCAGCCAGAGACCCAGCCGTGGCAGAACATCCGCCTGAACGAGGTGACGTCGGCGAACGACGACCCGTATCACGACGCCTACGAGCTCTTCAACAGCGGCGAGGTGGATATCGACGTTGCCGCCTGGCTGCAGAGCGACAGCGGCAGCACCCCGGCGCCGCTCGACGCGCCGAACGGCACGATTGTTCCCGCGGGTGGCACGCTGGTGCTGCTCTCGAATCAGGGTCTCAGCAGCGACGGCGACTCGGTGAAGCTGTTCCTGGCGGACGGCACGACGCTCGTCGACGCGGTCTCGTGGAATCAGATGGACGCGCAGCCCGGTTCATGGTCGTTCTGCACGATCGACGGCGTCGACGGCTGGGCGCACACCGAATACGACAGCTGGGGTGAGGCGAACGACGAGTCGTGCGCATCGCGCATCATCGATCCGCACGACCCCGCCGGCGAGGTCGACTGCCAGACCGAGCCGCCGAGCGACCTCGGCGAGGCACTCGCGGGCGGAGTCGCGTGGCCAGGCAGCCAGGACTGGCGCGTCGCGGACGAGCTGTGCCAGTTCAACTCCGCTGTGTCGGGCCAGGACGTCTCCGGACTCGACATCGACCCGAACGCTCCCGATGTCATGTGGGCGGTCAAGAACAAGAGCCATGTGTATCGCCTCGTGAAGCAGGGCGAGCTCTGGGTGAAGGACACTGCGAACGACTGGGCCGAGGGCAAGAGCCTCGTATTCCCGAGCGGTGAGGGCCAGCCCGACACCGAGGGCATCACGGTCGGCGCCGACGGATTCCTCTACATGACCACCGAGCGCGACAACCTCAATAAGAAGGTCGCCCTCGAGAGCGTGCTGCGCTACGACCCGAGCGAGGCCGGCACCGTGCTGCACCCGACCGCGCAGTGGGTTGTCACCTCCGACTTCGCAGACGTCATCGACCCCGCGAACGGCGACGACTCGAACCTCGGCTTCGAGGCGATCACGTGGGTGCCCGACGCGTTCCTCGTCGAGCACGGTTTCGTGGACCAGAACACCGGTGAGGCCTATGACCCCGCCGACTACCCGGGCCATGGCACGGGGCTCTACTTCCTCGGACTCGAGAAGAACGGGCACCTCTACGCGTACGCACTGGGCGAGGGCGGCTCCAGCGCCGAGCGCGTCGCGACCGTCGATTCGGGAATGCCGCGCATCGCCGACGCCCAATGGGATGCGGACGCGCAACGCCTCTGGGCGGTCGCCGATGACAGCGTCGGCGGATCCGCCACGCTGCTCGAGCTCGGCGCCTCGGGCGAGTTCGCCGTCGATCGCGTCTTCGACCGCCCGACCGGCCTCGCGAACCTCAACCTCGAGGGCTTCGCGATCGCGCCCGACGCGACGTGCGTCGACGGTGTGAAGGAGGTCGTGCGCTCGGACGACGGCAATAACGGCGGGCACTCGCTGTGGACGGGCACGATCGCGTGCGACTTCCTCGCGGGCGGTGCTGGTGGCGGCGGTGCCGGCGCTGGTGCCGGTGCCGACGGTGGTGCAGATGGTGCTGGTGCGGTCGGCGGCGGATCGGCGGCTGACCCCGCGCCCGTCCTCAACGACGCAGCGCCGGGAGCCGCGAGCACCGCGAAGACCGGCGCGCTCGCGTCCACCGGCAGTGATGCTGCAACGCCGGCGCTCCTCACGGGAGGTGCCGTGCTCCTCCTGCTCGCGGGCGCCGCCGCGTTGACCGCTCGGCGCCGCCGCGCGTAGCCACCGAGCGAAGGCGCACGTAGCGTCGCGGACCCCGCCTGCGCGAAGGCGCACGTAGCGTCGCGGATCCCGTCTGCGCGAAGGCGCACGTAGCCTCGCGTACCCCCCCCGAGACCGAGTGTCTTTGCCGAAACTGAGCCTCTTTTACCCGCGAAGACGCTCGGTCTCGGCGAAGACACTCGGTTTCGGCGTTCGTAGGATCGGCGCTCGGCCGCGGGCGGGCGACGCGGTACCGCATTCGCGCGCGCGTGGTGTCGGCGCCGAGCGATCCGCCGCCGCGCCCCGCGCGCTCATGCGTATCCTTGAACCGCGCTGCGAGGTCTCGGAGGTGCGCGCGATGGAGAAGATCGACTTCAAGAGGTCGCTCGACGGGTTGCAGGCCCGACGGGGCGAATTCCGGGTGCTGGAAGTTCCCGAGACGCGGTACCTCATGATCGACGGGCACGGGGATCCGAATACGTCCGCCGGGTACGCCGAATCGCTCGCCGCGCTCTACCCGGTGGCGTATCAGCTCAAGTTCATGAGCAAGCGCGAGCTCGGCCGCGACTACGTCGTGCCGCCGCTCGAGGGCCTCTGGTGGGCGACGGACATGGAAGCATTCACGGTCTCGCGCGACAAATCGCAGTGGGACTGGACCATGATGTTGATGGTGCCCGAGTGGCTCGACGATGAGAACGTGGAGCGCGCCATCGAGCGGGCGGGGGAGAAGGAGGCTCGAGCGCTTCTCAGCGCGGTGCGTTTCGAGGGGCTCTCGGAGGGGATCTGCGTGCAGACGCTGCACGTCGGCTCGTTCGACGACGAGGGTCCGGTGCTCGAGCGCATGCACGACGAGTTCATGCCGGCGAACGGGCTCCGCTTCGCCGGTAAGCACCACGAGATCTACCTGAGCGACCCGCGGAGAACGGCCCCGGATCGCCTCCGCACGATCCTTCGCCAGCCGGTCGTGCGCGTTTCACCCGCCGAGATCGACCCCGATCCACGACTTCGACCGCGATCCCGGTGAATCCGGGGTCGAAGTCGGTGGCGCGGGTCGATCTCGACGCAGGACGGGTGCGCGGGTGCGCCGTTCAGCGACGCCCGGGCCGCCCCGGCCGCTAGTGGGCGCCCGGGTCCTGCTCCTCGCGGGGATGCGGCTCGGCGACGCCCAAGTGCAGGTGCTCGCCGCGCGCCCGCGCGTCGCGGTTCGCCTTCACGAGGCTCGCAACCGTGGCGATCGCCATCGCCACGACGATGAACCCGAGCGACACCCACGTCGAGATCTCGGGCACGGGAACGTGGTGGCCTCCGTTGATGAACGGCAGCTCGTTCTCGTGAAGCGCATGGAAGATGAGCTTCACACCGATGAACGCGAGGATCGCGGCGATACCGAACTTCAGATACTCGAGACGCTCGAGCAAGCCACCCAGCAGGAAGTAGAGCTGCCTCAGGCCCATGAGCGCGAACACGTTGGCGGTGAACACGATGAAGGCGCTCTGCGTGATCCCGAAAATCGCGGGAATCGAGTCGAGCGCGAAGAGGAGGTCGGTGACGCCGAGCGAAATGAGTACGAGCAGGAACGGCGTGAACATGCGCTTGCCGTCGACGGTCGTGCGGAGCTTGCCGCCCTCGTACTGCTCGCTGAACGGCATCACCTTCTTGACCTGGCGGGTGATCCAGCTCTCGCCCTCCTCCTCGTGGGCGCCGGGCTTCACCTGCTGCCAGGCGGTCCAGATGAGCCACGCGCCGAAGATGAAGAAGACCGCGATGAAGCGCTCGATGATCGCCGCGCCCACCAGAATGAACGCGCCGCGGAAGATGAGCGCGAGCACGATCCCGATCATGAGTGCGCGCTGCTGATACGCGTGCGGCACCTTGAAGCTCGCGAGGATCAGCACAAACACGAAGAGGTTGTCGATCGAGAGGCTGTACTCCGTGAGCCAACCCGCCAAGAACTCCGTGCCGTGCTGCACGTCGCCGAGCAAGAAGATCGCGCCGGCGAAGATCAGCGCGAGCAGCACGTAGAAGCCAACCCAGAGGCTCGCCTCCCGCATCGACGGGACGTGCGGCCGGTGAATGATGAGCGCGAGATCGATGACGAGGATCGCGACGAGCGCGATCATGGATCCGATTTCGAACGCGAGCGGGAGGACTGATGTCACCGGCGTGTACTTCCTTCGGCAGGGCGCGGCGGGCGCGCGAAATGGCCGAAAGTCTCTTCCCGACGCCGCCGGCCTGAGCCGGGACGCCGCGCCCGCACCGGCGACGCTACGGAGCGACGCGTATTGACGACACGGGCGAAACGGAATACTCCCCTTCGTTCGGCCCAGTGTACTGGGTCGTGCGCGCGGGCGGCCCATAGGAGCGCGGGGCTGCAATGCGAGCGTGGCGATCCGCCCCCTCCGCTGGGTTCGAGCGCGGCGGGGTGTGCGAGACCGATACCGCACGCGCGGCACCTCACCGAATCCGAGGGTGCGCCGCGCTACGATGTGCTCACCGAAATCGGACGAGAGGGCCCACCACGTGAGTAAGCGACCCACACCCATCCAGCGCAGTGCGGAGACCGGCCCCGGGCCCGCGTCACGCACCCTCGCCGCGTTCATCTTCGCGAGTCGTTGGCTGCAGGCGCCGCTGTACCTCGGGCTGATCGTTGCGCAGGCGGTCTATGTGGTGCTCTTCTTCGTGGAGCTGTGGCACCTGATCGAGAACGTGATTTCGACCGGCCACATCAGCGAGACCGATGTCATGCTGAGCGTGCTTGCGCTCATCGACATCGTGATGATCGCGAACCTGCTCATCATGGTGATCATCGGCGGATACGAGACCTTCGTGTCGAAGATCCGCGTCGAGGGGCACCACGACGAGCCTGAGTGGCTCTCGCACGTGAACACGAACCTGCTCAAGGTGAAGCTCGCGGTCTCGATCATTTCGATCTCGTCGATCCACCTGCTGAAGACCTTCATCGAGGTGGGGCGCATGGACGAGGGAGTGGTGCGCAACGCCGACGGGTCCGTGCTCTACTCCACCGAGGGCGTGATGTGGGAGGTCGGGATCCACCTCGCGTTCATCGTCTCCGCGCTCGCGCTCGCGTGGATCGACCGTATGAACCAGCACCACGCGGCCGCACCGCAGGGCGGGCTCAGCGCGGGCCGGATCGAGGCCGGACTTCGGGGCGATGGAGGCGCCGAGGCGGTGGCCCAGGCGGCGGATCGCGCCGTCGATGACGGCGACTTCGTGACGGTGCGCGTTCCCGCAGGCACGCAGCTCCCTCCGGGTTTCGAGGTGGTGAGCAGCGACCGCTAGGGTGGGATGCGGCCGGGCCTCCCGGCGCACGCGCGAGTGGCGGAATTGGCAGACGCGCTGGATTTAGGTTCCAGTGTCCTCGGACGTGGGGGTTCAAGTCCCCCCTCGCGCACGAACGGAAAGCGACCTCATCTCAGATGGGGTCGCTTTCTTCGTTCGTGCTGGCGCGAGGGGGGACTTGAACCCGTGAGGGCGTGGGCAGCGGGAGCAAGCGTTGCTTGCGATCTGCCCGCGACGGAAGTGGCATCGGAGATGCCGCGAGCGGGGCGGATTGTCGCCGCAGGCGGGGATCCGCGCAAGTCCCCCCTCGCGCACGAACGGAAAGCGACCTCATCTCAGATGGGGTCGCTTTCTTCGTTCGTGCTGGCGCGAGGGGGGACTTGAACCCGTGAGGGCGTGGGCAGCGGGAGCAAGCACCGCCCGAGCATCTTTGCTCTGCCCGAGTGTCTTTGCGAGTACAAGACGCTCGGTTAGGGCAAAAACACTCGGTTTGGCGTGGACAGTACCGCGGGGCGAGCCCGGGCCCACGGCGCGTATGGCGCAGAGCCCAGATGCGTGAGTCTCAGGCCCAGCGGAATCGCGGTGGTAGACTCCTGCTATGCGTTTGCGGGCTCTGCTTCTTCACTGCCGCGACGGGGCTTAGTCCATCGGCCACCCGTCGCGGAGTTCGCGCACGGTCGATCCACCGCACATTCGATGCGAAATAGTTTCGCTTGAGTCGGTGTTGAACAGCACGGCGGCGTGAAAACGCAGTGGTTGATTTGCACGGTGCCAGGTGCACAGAACCGGGAAGAGAAGCAATATGAGTGAGCAGACCGCGTCAGGGGCGACCGCAGGGCCGCGGACCCTCGCCGAGAAGCTGTGGGACGACCACGTCGTCGTCAAGGGTGAGAACGGTGAACCGGATCTCATTTACATCGACCTCCACCTCATCCACGAGGTGACGAGCCCGCAGGCCTTCGACGGCCTGCGCGTGGCGGATCGCCCGCTGCGCCGGGTCGATCTCATGATCGCGACCGAGGATCACAACACCCCGACGCTCAACATCACGCGCGAAATCGAGGATCCCACCAGCCGCCTGCAGATCGAGACGCTTCGGAAGAACGTCGCCGAGTTTGGCGTCCGCGCGCACCCGCTCGGGGATTCCGAACAGGGCATCGTGCACGTCGTCGGACCGCAGCTCGGGCTCACCATGCCCGGCATCACCGTCGTGTGCGGAGATAGCCACACGTCGACGCACGGCGCGTTCGGCGCGCTCGCATTCGGCATCGGCACCAGCGAGGTCGAGCACGTCATGGCGACGCAGACGCTCCCGCTCAAGCCGTTCAAGACCATGGCGATCAACGTCGAGGGCGAGCTGCGTCCGGGCGTGACCGCGAAGGACATCATCCTCGCGGTCATCGCGAAGATCGGCACCGGCGGCGGGCAGGGCTACGTGCTCGAGTACCGCGGCTCTGCGATCCGCGGACTGTCGATGGACGGCCGCATGACAATCTGCAACATGTCGATCGAGGCGGGCGCCCGCGCAGGAATGGTCGCGCCCGACGAGACCACCTTCGAGTACGTGAAGGGCCGCCCGCACGCCCCGCAGGGCGCTGACTGGGACGCGGCGGTCGAATACTGGAAGACGCTGCCCACCGACGAGGGTGCGGTGTTCGACGCCGAGGTCTTCATCGACGCGAACGAGCTCGAGCCGTTCGTGACCTGGGGCACGAACCCCGGCCAGGGCGTGCTGCTGAGCGACACCGTCCCTGATCCTGCCACCATCGAAGAGCCCAACGAACGCGCCGCCGCTGAGCGGGCGCTCGAGTACATGGACCTGACTGCCGGTACTCCCATGAAGGAGATCCCGGTCGACGCCGTGTTCATGGGCTCGTGCACGAACAGCCGGCTCGACGACCTCCGTACCTTCGCCGAGCTCATCAAGGGCAAGCAGAAGGCCGAGGGCGTGCGCCTCATGGTCGTGCCGGGCTCCGCTCGCGTGCGCGCCGAGGCGGAGGCCGAAGGCATCGATCGCATCGTCGAGGCGTTCGGCGGAGAGTGGCGCTTCGCGGGCTGCTCGATGTGCCTGGGAATGAATCCGGATCAGCTCGCCCCGGGCGAGCGCTGCGCATCGACCTCGAACCGCAACTTCGAGGGGCGCCAGGGCAAGGGCGGGCGCACGCACCTCGTGTCTCCGCTGGTGGCCGCGGCGACCGCGATCCGCGGCACGCTCTCGAGCCCGTGGGATCTGCAGGAGGACGCCGCGCGCGGCATCACGCACGACGCCCTTGAGGGCTCCGAGGCCCCGACCCGCCGCCGCATCCCGATCATGCCCGTTTCCGAGACGGCAGGAGCCTGAGCCATGGAGAAGTTCACCACGATCACCGGCGTCGCGGCGCCGCTGCAGCGCTCGAACGTCGACACCGATCAGATCATCCCCGCTGTCTTCCTGAAGCGGGTGACAAAGACCGGCTTCGACGACGCCCTCTTCTACCACTGGCGGCAGGACGAGAACTTCGTCTTGAACCGGCCGGAGTTCCAGGGTGCGGAGATCCTCGTTGCCGGCCCCGACTTCGGTACGGGCTCCTCGCGCGAGCACGCCGTCTGGGCGCTTCGCGATTTCGGCTTCAAGGTCGTCATCTCGCCGCGCTTCGCCGACATCTTCCGCGGGAACTCCGGCAAGCAGGGTCTGCTCGCAGCGCAGGTCGAGGAGGATGACGTGAAGCGCATCTGGGCCGCCATCGAGGCGCAGCCCGGCGTGCAGCTCACGGTGAGCCTCGAGGACCGCACGGTTTCGGTGGGCGACCTGACCGTGCCGTTCCAGGTCGACGACTACACTCGTTGGCGCCTCATGGAGGGCCTCGACGATATTTCCCTGACGCTCCGCAACGCGGATGCGATCACCGAGTTCGAGGCGAAGCGCCCGAACTGGATGCCGACGACAACGCCCGTGGAGGCTGTATGACCGAGCAGGTCGACGCACAGACAGATACGATCGACGCCGCAGCCGAGGCCGAAGGGCTGAAGCAGGACGCTCAGCGCGCAGGCGCTCGCGTGGGGCTGACCTCCGATGAGATCATCATCAACGGCGGCCGCCCGCTGCAGGGCCGCATCGAGGTGCGCGGGGCGAAGAACCTCGCGACGAAGGCGATGGTCGCGGCACTCCTCGGCAAGAGCCCGAGCATCCTGCGCAACGTCCCGAACATCTCGGACGTGCGCGTGGTTGCAGGTCTCCTCGCTCTGCACGGCGTGCTCGTGACGAAGGGTGAGCAGCCCGGAGAGTGGCGGCTCGATCCCTCGAACGTCGAGGTCGCGCACCAGGCCGACATCGACGCGCACGCGGGTTCCTCGCGTATCCCGATTCTGTTCTGCGGCCCCCTGCTCCATCGCTTGGGCGAGGCGTTCATTCCCGATCTCGGGGGGTGCCGGATCGGGGATCGCCCGATCGACTTCCACCTTGATGCCCTCCGCAAGTTCGGTGCGGTGATCGAGAAGCTTCCGAGCGGCATCAGCCTGACGGCGCCGAACGGTTTGCACGGCGCGGACATCGAGCTGCCGTATCCGTCGGTCGGCGCGACCGAGCAGGTGCTGCTCACGGCGGTGCTCGCCGAGGGCCAGACGGAGCTGCGCAACGCCGCGATCGAGCCGGAGATCGTCGACCTGATCTGCATCCTGCAGAAGATGGGCGCGATCATCTCCATGGAGCCGAACCGCGTCATCTTCATCGAGGGTGTGTCGGAGCTTCGCGGCTACGACCATCGCGCGATTTTCGACCGCAACGAGGCCGCGAGCTGGGCCGCTGCCGCTCTCGCGACCAAGGGCGACATCTTCGTGGGCGGCGTCGAGCAGGAAGAGATGATGACCTTCCTCAACGTCTTCCGCAAGGTCGGCGGCGACTTCGACGTGAAGGACGACGGGATCCGCTTCTGGCACCCGGGCGGAGAGCTCAAGCCCGTCACCATCGAGACCGACGTGCACCCCGGTTTCATGACCGACTGGCAGCAGCCGCTCGTCGTCGCGCTCACCCTCGCTCAGGGCCAGTCGACGATCCACGAAACGGTGTACGAGAACCGCTTTGGCTTCACCGATGCGCTCGTGAAGATGGGCGCCGACATCGTCGTGTACAAGGATGGCCTCCAAGACGAGAACCGTCGCGTGAAGCGCCGCGAGTTCGAGCAGGCCGCGGTCATCACGGGGCCGACGCCGCTCCACGGCGCCGACATCGAGGTGCCGGATCTGCGGGGCGGGTTCAGCCACCTCATCGCGGCTCTGACCGCCGAGGGGCAGTCGAAGGTCACGAACATCGGCATCATCTCGCGCGGGTACGAGAACTTCATCGAGAAGCTCCGCTTGCTCGGCGCCGACTTCGTATACAACGGCTGAGCGCCCTCGCGCAGACCGCTCGATCAGGAGAAGCTGCGAATGCGGCGGTGACCGCGAGGCGCATGCCTCCGGAAACCGCCGCTCCGCGATAATGGACGTATGACTGACACGGTGAAGTTCCGCAGCCGGCTTTCCGCGGAGAAGCGCCGACCTTCCATTTTTTGGGTGCTCGCCAGCCTGATCCTTCCGCTGTGGTCGCTGATGGTGCGGTACCGGTTCACGCCCGCTTCGAAGCTGCCCGAGCGGGGGCCGTTCATCCTCGCGCCGAACCACTACAGCGAGATCGACCCGATCGCGATGGGTGCGGCGGTGTGGCACCTCGGCCGCCTGCCGCGCTTCATGGCGAAGGCGAGCCTGTTCAAGATTCCGGTGTTCGGTTGGCTGCTGCGTTCGTCGGGGCAGATCCCGGTGCAGCGCGAGGGCGTCGCGCGCAGCGCGGGCCGCGATGGCAACCCGATGAGCGCTGCCGCCCAGCTCATTGAGCGCGAAGCCGGGGTGATCGTGTACCCGGAGGGGACGCTGACCCGCGATCCTGACCTCTGGCCGATGCGCGGAAAGAGCGGCGCGGTGCGCCTGGCTCTCGAGTCGGGGATGCCGCTCATCCCGGTGGCGCACTGGGGCACGCAGGAGCTCATGCCGCGGTATGCGAAGCGCCTGCACCCGTTCCCGCGGAAGACGATTCACGTTTCGGTGGGGCAGCCGATCGACCTGAGCCAATACGCTGGCCGGCCGCTCGATCAGAAGGTGATCAACGAGGCGACGCGAGCGCTGATGGACGCGATCACGGCGCTGCTCGAGGAGCTGCGCGGGGAGCAGGCTCCGAAGGAGCGGTGGGATCCGAGTAAGCACGACCAGAGCGAAACGGGACGTTTTTGAGCGCGAAGACCGCACCTGCGACCGAAGGAAGCGCAGCCCGCAATCGCGGCCGGAAGGTGGCGGTCATCGGCTCCGGCAGCTGGGGCACGACATTCGCGAAGGTCCTCTCCGACGCCGGATGCGATGTCACCATTTGGGCGCGACGCCCGGAGGTCGCGAATGAGATCCAGGTGGCGCGACGCAACAGCCAGTACCTCCCCGGCGTGAACCTTCCCAAGTCGCTGAGCGCGACGACCGAGCTCAGCACTGCCCTCGCCGGCGCCTCGCTCGTCTTCCTAGCGGTCCCGAGCCAGACGCTGCGACAGAATCTGCTCGACCTCGAGCCCTACCTCGATCCGCGATCCGTGCTCGTCAGCCTCGTGAAGGGCGTTGAGAAGACGACGACCATGCGCATGTCCGAGGTGATCGCGGACACGCTGGATCTCGATCCCTCGCGGATCGCTGTCCTCTCGGGGCCGAACATCGCCCTTGAGATCGCCAAGGAGCAGCCGACGGGGGCGGTCGCGTCCTGCGCCGACCTCGCCGTCGCTCAGGAGGTCGCGACCGCGGCGAACGCTCCGTACTTCCGTACCTACGTCAACACCGACGTGACCGGCACCGAGCTCGGCGGTGTGCTGAAGAACCTCATCGCGCTCGCGATCGGCATCGTCGACGGCGTGGGCTACGGCGAGAACACGAAGGCCGCGATCATCACGCGCGGTCTCGCTGAGATGACCGAGTTTGCGGTGGCTTCGGGGGCGGATCCCGCGACGCTCTCCGGGCTCGCCGGTCTCGGCGACCTCATCGCGACCTGCCAATCGCCGCTCTCTCGAAACAACACTGCCGGCCGGCTCATCGGCCAGGGCTACTCGCAGGAGGAGACGCGCGAGCAGATGCAGCAGGTCGCGGAGGGCATCACCTCGGTGCCGCCGGTGCTCGAACTCGCTCGCGAGAACGGGATCGTCATGCCGATAGTCGAGCAGGTGCAGATGGTGCTGAGCGGCAAGATGGCGCCGAAGCACCTGGGCCCGCATCTCGCGACCGAGGATGACGTGCCGCAGGCTGAGCTGACCCTCGGCGCCCCGCAAACGAGCAGGTTGAAGCGCCTGCTGAACCGTCTTAAAGGAGAATCCGCGTGACCGTGACTGAATCCGATCATGCAGCGTCCGCACAGACGGCGGAGAAGCGCACCGTGGTGCTGCTTTTCGGTGGACGGTCCAGCGAGCACGGTATTAGCTGTGTAACGGCCGCCGGCGTGCTTCACGCCATCGATCGCTCACGCTTCGACGTGATTCCGGTCGGCATCACGAAGCAGGGTGCCACGGTACTCATGCAGGAGGAGGACCTCGCCGGCTACCGCCTCGATGCGACCGCGCTGCCCGAGGTGCCCGACAACGGCACCCGCGTGCTCTGGCCGGCATCGACGGCGACGCGCGCGATCACCGTCATCGATGAGTGCGGGTCCCTCCGGAGCCTCGGCCACGTCGACGCCGTGTTGCCGATGCTGCACGGACCATACGGCGAGGACGGCACGGTGCAGGGCATGCTCGATCTCGTTGACCTGCCCTATGTCGGCAGCGGCGTGCTCGGCTCGGCGCTCTGCATGGACAAGCACGCGGTGAAGACAGTGCTCGCGGATGCAGGTATCGCCGTCGCGCCCTGGAACACGGTGACGCGTTCGCAGGTGGAGCAGGATTCCTCGGGCCTGAGTTCGCTCGATGAGGGCCTCACCTACCCGCTCTTCGTGAAGCCCGCGCGCGCCGGGTCGAGCGTCGGGGTGAGCAAGGTGACGGAGCCCGCGGGTCTTGCTGCGGCGCTCGAGGTGGCGTTCGCAGAGGATCGCACGGTGCTCATCGAGTCGGCGATCGTGGGCCGCGAGGTCGAGATCGCGGTGCTGGAAGGGCGCGGAGAGTCGCGCCCGCGCACGAGCTCGGTCATCGGCGAGATCGTGATTTCGGGGAACGGCTTCTACGACTTCGAAGCGAAGTACCTCGGTGGCGCGGGTGTCGAGCTCGAGCTGCCCGCCTCGGTGACGGATGCAGAGTTCGCGGCGCTGCAGCGCGATGCGGTATTGGCCTTCGAGATAGCGCAGTGCGCCGGGCTCGCGCGCATCGACTTCTTCCTCACGGAGGAGGGGCCGGTGCTCAACGAGGTGAACACGCTTCCAGGGTTCACGCCGATCTCGATGTATCCGCGTCTCTGGGAGGAATCCGGGCTGGGCTACACCGAGCTGATCACCGAGCTGATTGAACTGGCGATCGAGCGGCGTCCCGCGTACTAGGGAGGCGTTGACTCGCGGGGTGCAGGGCCTCCTCGAGGATGCGCCCCGGGCCTACTGCTTCTCGCTCGGGATCTCGAAGGTGTCGGAGAGCGCCGTGCACTCGCGCTCCTGGGGGAGCTGCTGCACCACCGCGTTCAGATCGACCGTGGTCTCGGTGCCGCTGACCTGCTCCGAATCGACGTAGACCGAGATGCCGGGCGTGCGCCCGTAGGGCTCGAAGCGATAGATCGGGGCAGCCGAGTCGTCGATGACCCAGTCGACTCCGTTGACGTCGACGCACTCGTCGGTTGTGGGGCCCGTGGGGTCGGTGCCGCAGACCAGCTGCACGGCACCGTTGCCCCAAGCGCCGGTGGACTGGGCGTTCGTCGTGCGGCGATCCTGCCCCGCAACAGTATCGGGCAAACGCACGATCACGCTGGCGCAGGCGGGATCGTTCGCGCCGGGGGCCGCCTCCATCGGGATGGTCGGTGCGCAGCCCGCGAGCGTCGCGCCACCCAGCAGCGCGAGGGAGAGTGCAGCGGTACGGCGGGCGCGAGAATTCACGTCTGCAAGCCTACTCGGGGCTGGCTGGTCGCTGGCCGGACGCGAGGGGCGGTGGCGCAGTGGTGCGGAGGGGGCGGCGGCGCGGCCGGGCGGCGAATGCGACGGAGCGAAGAAGCGGCACCCGGTAGCTTGGAACCGTGCAAGATCATGAGGGGTCAGGGGTGACCGTCGGTGAGCTGGGGGAGCGGGACGTGCTTGCGCGGGTGCTTGCGCGGCTCGGTGATGCGGACGCGTCCAGCGTCGGCCCCGGTGATGACTGCGCGGTGCTGCGACACGCCGGCGACGTGGTGGTGACGACCGACACGATGATCGAGGGGCCCGACTTCCGCCTCGCTTGGCACGACGGTTTCGAGCTCGGCTGGAAGCTCGCGGCGACCAACCTCTCGGACGTCGCGGCTATGGGCGCGCGACCGACGGCACTCACCGTGGCACTGGCGGTGCCGCGCGAGACCCCGGTTATGCTGCTCGAGCGCATCTCGGAGGGGCTCGACGCGGCCTGCCGGGCGCTGGCGCCGGGCTGCGGGGTCGTCGGCGGCGACCTCGGGCGCGCTCCCGTCGTGACGGCGGCCGTGACCGCCCTCGGCGACCTCGAGGGCCGGGCGCCGGTGCTGCGCTCGGGCGCCCACTCGGGGGACGTCATCGCGTACGCGGGCGAGCTGGGCCTCGCGGGACTCGGGCTGTCCCTCCTCTTCGCCGAGGCAACCGACGTCGATGGTACGGCGCACAACCGCACGCTGGGCCAGCTCTGGAGCGAGCAACCGGAGGCGCTGGCCGCACAGCTCGCACCCGCTCCGCCCATTCCGCTCGGGGTCGCCGCTGCGCTCGCGGGCGCGACCGCGATGATGGATGTCTCCGACTCGCTCTCCATCGATGCCGAGCGGCTATCTCGGGCGAGTGGCGTCCGCCTCGATCTCGATCCCTCGCTGCTCGAGGCCGGTTTCGGCGAGCAGCAGGGCATCTCGGTGTCGGTCGAGGCGATGCTCGCGGGCGGGGAGGATCACGGTCTGCTTGCCACCTTCCCCTCGGGCGCCGAACTCCCCGCCGGATTCCGCGCGATCGGTGCGGTGCGCGAGGCTGGCGCAGGCGGTGCGCTGCTGCTCGACGGGGAGCCCCGAAAAGCCCGCGGCTGGGACCCGTACACGGTGCGGCTGCCCGGCTCGAACTAGTACGGGCTCGGCCCGCCCGCACCCGCTACTGCGCGCGGGCCGTCAGCCGCAGCGCCGCCCAGAGCTCGGCTCGCGTGTCAGGGGATTCGAGGTCTGACTGGAGCAACTGCCCGGCCGTCTGCACCCGCGTGCGCAGCGTGTGGCGGTGCAGGCCGAGCTCGGTCGCGGCGGCGCTCGTCTGCCCGTGGTGAGCGAGCCACGTGCCGAGCGCCTCCTCGATGCGGTCGCCGTGGCGTTCGTCGTGCTGCCGCACCGGCGCGAGGAGCAGCATGGCCCGGCGCCGCGCCTCCGGCTCCTCGTCGAGGAGGTGCAGCACGCCCTCGTGCAGGGCCGGCAGGTAGTCGATCGGGCCCGTCGACGCCGAGGCGACCGCGCGATCGAGCGCGAGCCCGGCCTCGACGACCGAGGCGCCGATGCGGTCGAGCGGGCCACGGCCCGAGATGCCCGCGGGCAACTCGTGAGTGGTGAAGAGGCGGCGGATCGCGGGGAGGTGACGAGCCTCCGCCACGATGAGCGGAGACCCGTCGACCGTCGCGGTGAAGAGGCCGGGGCTCCCGGCATCGAGCGACTGGAGATCCTCGGCGAAGCTCGGCGCCGGGTGATCCGCCGCCGCAAAGCGCACCACCACCACATCGCCCACCGGAAAACGACTCAGCACGCCGTGGGAGAGGCGTTCGGCGAGATCGAGGTGCTCGGCGATGAGGAGCTCGGCGATCGCGTTGCGGAGCGCAGCCTGAGCCGAGCGGATGCCGCTGCGATGCTCGAGCTGCACGGTGGCGAGTGCGGCGACGAGCCCGTGCAGTGCGCGCTCCGCGGTGTCGGGCACGCCGCGCTCCTCGATCGCGAGCACGCCGAGTACGTGGTCGTGGCGGCCGAGCGCCTGGAGCTGCATCCCGGATCCGTCCTGCGCTTCGATCCGCGCCGCGCTCACCCCTCGGTCGAGAATGCGCCTAGCCTCGCGCCGCACGCCGTCGGCCGGGAACCCGGCGCGCTCTGACTCGGGCGAGAACTCGACGAGCCGCCCGAAACGATCGACGATGCACACCCAGCGTCCGAGCCGCGCCGATGCCTCGCGCACCGCAGCACCGAGGCCGTCGCGGTGCAGCGACGCGTTCGCGACCGCGCGTTGCGATTCCAGCGACCACAGGTCGCGATCTCGCGTCTTGGCTTCGAGCAACCGCGCGGCCGTCTGCACGATCTCGATGAATGCCGTGTCGTAGGGGACGCGGAAGAGGGGGAGGTCGAGGCGATCGCACGCCGCGACCACGGGCGGCGGCACGCGGTCCCAGTGCAGGCCCACCGCGAACCCGAGCGCGGTCACGCCCGTCTCGATCAGGCGTCGCACATAGTCTTCGGCGTCGGCGGCTTCGTGCATAGTGCCGAAACGTGCTCCCGTTGTGAGGAGCACGGTGCGCGGTGTGAGAAAAGGCGTGGGATCTTCAAGCTCACTCACGTGCACCCACTGGACCGGTCGAGCCGCTGCCTCAGGGCTCGCCCCCGCGATCATCGCGAGTTGCAAGTGGTATTGATGGAGGAGTTCGCCGAGTTCGATCGTGGGGGAGAGCGCCGGCGCTGAGACGCTCGCCGCGGGGCTTGAGGGCGGGACGACGTGGACGCTCGCGCTCGATGCCATCGCAACCTCCTGCTACTCGTGCCGCTGTGGCGAAACATGCTCGGGTAAAACATCATTCTGGCAGATTACGAACCATGTCACACCGGATAGGCTGAACCGCGAACCACAAGCCCGAGGCAGTGCGCAGCGGGCGCCCTTCGAACCTCAGAGGAGTTTCAGTCATGGTCGATGTCATCGGCGGCCCGTCGCTTCCGCAGGAGCGCAAGCTCGTCACCAGCATTCCCGGCCCGAAGTCGCAGGAGATGCTCGCACGCAAGAACGCCGCGGTCGCCGCGGGCGTCGGCGTAGCGCTCCCCGTATCCATCGTTGCCGCGGGTGGCGGCGTGATGGTCGACGTCGACGGCAATTCGCTCATCGACCTCGGCTCCGGCATCGCCGTGACCGGCGTGGGCAACGCGGCTCCCGCCGTCGTCGAGGCCGTCACCAACCAGGTGCAGCAGTTCACGCACACCTGCTTCACGGTCACCCCCTATGAGGGCTACGTGCAGGTTGCGGAGAAGCTGAACGAGCTGACGCCCGGCGATCACGAGAAGCGATCGGCGTTGTTCAACTCGGGCGCCGAGGCTGTCGAGAACGCGATCAAGATCGCTCGTCACTACACCAAGAAGAACGCGGTCGTCGTCTTCGACCACGCGTACCACGGTCGCACCAACCTCACGATGGGCATGACCGCGAAGAACACGCCCTACAAGGACGGCTTCGGCCCGTTCGCGCCTGAGGTCTACCGCGTGCCGACGTCGTACCCCTTCCGCGACGGCCTCTCCGGCGCCGACGCGGCAGCCGTTGCGCTGACCCAGATCGAGAAGCAGGTCGGCGCGAGCAACCTCGCCGCGATCATCATCGAGCCCATTCAGGGCGAGGGCGGCTTCATCGCTCCGGCCGAGGGCTTCCTTCCCGCGCTGCAGGAGTGGGCGACCGCGAACGGCGTCGTCTTCATTCTCGACGAGGTGCAGACCGGCTTCGCTCGTACCGGCGACCTGTTCGCAGCGAACCACGAGGGCGTCGTGCCCGACCTCGTCACCACGGCGAAGGGTATCGCGGGCGGCCTGCCGCTCTCCGCGGTGACCGGCCGCGCCGAGATCATGGACTCGGCTCACTCGGGCGGCCTCGGCGGCACCTACGCCGGCAGCCCGATCGCGTGCGCCGCTGCGCTCGCGACGATCGAGACCTACCAGCGGGAGAATCTCACCGAGCGCGCCCGTGAGATCGGCGCCATCATCGGCGAGTTCTTCGCCGATCTCCAGAAGAACGACGATCGCATCGGAGACATCCGCGGCCGCGGCGCCATGCAGGCGATCGAGCTCGTCGAGTCCGGTTCGAAGAAGCCCGCAGCGGCGCTCACCAGCGCAATCGCGAAGGCGGCAGGCGAGAAGGGCGTGATCCTCCTCACCTGTGGCACCTACGGCAACGTGATCCGCTTCCTGCCGCCGCTCGCGATCTCGGACGAGCTGCTGCGCGAGGGCCTCCAGGTCGTCGCTGACGAGCTCGCCGCCAACTGATCCAGCACCGCAGAAGAATTCGAAAGGACACCGAACATGGCTTTGAAGCCGAACGAGCAGGAACTGCTCAACCGCGTGGAGTCCGGCCTCGGCATCGGGGGCAAGTGGGAGCCCTCGAGCTCCGGCAACACCCTTGACGTGCATGACCCCGCAACCGGCGAGGTCATCAAGTCGATCGCAGACGCGACCGTCGAGGACGCCGTGCGCGCGCTCGACGCCGCGGTGGACGCGCAGGCCAGCTGGGCGGCCACGCCGAGCCGTGAGCGCTCCAACATCCTCCGTCGCACCTTCGACCTCCTCATGGAGCGCAAGGAAGAGTTCGCGCTCCTCATGAGCATGGAGATGGGCAAGCCCATCGCCGAGGCTCGTGGCGAGGTCAACTACGGCGGCGAGTTCCTGCGCTGGTTCTCCGAGGAGGCCGTGCGCGTCCCCGGTGACTACCGCCAGAACCCCGAGGGCACCGGCACGATGATGGTCTCGCAGATGCCCGTGGGCCCCTGCTACTTCATCACCCCGTGGAACTTCCCGCTCGCGATGGCGACCCGCAAGATCGCTCCGGCGCTCGCTGCGGGCTGCACCGTCGTGATCAAGCCGGCGGCGCTGACCCCGCTCACCACGATCTTCTTCGCGCAGCTGCTCGAAGAGGCGGGCCTGCCCGCAGGTGTCGTGAACGTGGTCGCAACGTCGAAGTCGAGCGCGCAGTCGAGCGCTCTGCTCGCCGACACGCGCCTGCGCAAGCTCTCGTTCACCGGCTCGACGCCGGTCGGCGTGAAGCTGCTCGAGGCGGCCGCGCAGAACGTGCTTCGCACCTCGATGGAGCTGGGCGGCAACGCGCCGTTCATCGTCTTCGAGGACGCGGATCTCGATAAGGCCGTTGAGGGCGCGATGCTCGCGAAGTTCCGCAACGTGGGCCAGGCCTGCACCGCGGCGAACCGCATCATCGTGCACGAGTCAGTTGCTGACGAGTTCGCGCGTCGCGTCGCCGAGAAGGTCGCCGCGATGACCATCGGACGCGGCGCCGAAGAAGGCAACGACATCGGCGCGCTCGTCGAGGAGAAGGCGGTCACCAACACCGCTCGCCTCGTGCAGGACGCTGTCGAGACCGGCGCGACCGTGCTCACCGGTGGAGAGGCGCTCGACGGCCCCGGCTACTTCTTCCAGCCCACCGTGATCGACAAGCTCACCCCGCAGGCTGCGATCATGCGCGAGGAGATCTTCGGGCCGGTGCTCGGCATCATCCGCTTCTCCACCGAGGAGGAGGCGGTCGAGATCGCGAACAACACCGAGTACGGTCTCGTGAGCTACGTCTTCACCGAGAACATCGGTCGCGGTCACCGCATGATCGAGAAGCTCGAGACCGGCATGATGGGCCTGAACACCGGGCTCGTGTCGAACGCGGCGGCTCCGTTCGGTGGCGTCAAGCAGTCGGGCATCGGGCGCGAGGGCGGCTTCGAGGGCATCCACGAGTTCCTCTCGTCGAAGTACACGCTGCTGCCCCGCTAAACGGGCAAGCGTTTCGGGATCGGCGCGATCCTCCGCACTCACTGAGTAGCGGGGGATCGCGCCGATTCTTTTTGCCCACGCTCGCCACCGCATACCGGGTTGCGCGTCGCGGCTGTTTCACGTCGTAGTCCGTCGATGTGTTCCTTTCGAGTGAAGCGCGGTGGTCGCGCTGAAGTCGGGTCTCCGGGACGCGCATACCGGTCCCTCAGGGTAAAGCGTGGGGAAAGAGATTTCAAACACTGCAAACCTTGAAAAAAGGCGGCGAAACCCCATTGGTTAATGACACGTTTAGCTCCGTTAGGTCTTGATGTTCGTCGAGAGAAGGGCACGAGAGAACTGACACCCCACCAGGAAATAGGCGGCACCAATGTTCAAAGGAGATCGTATGAAGCACAAATTCGCAAAGATGACCGGAGCCGCAGTGCTTGCTGTGGGGCTCGCCGTTAGCGGCGCGGGCACCGCTAATGCTGCCAGCCAATTCATTCACGACGGTTATTGGCAGTACGGGGTGAGCAGCACTGTCAATTGGACGGCTTTCACACCCAATAAGTATCCCTCCAAGCTAAAGAATCTGGTGTTGCAACAGGGCGCCGCGGTTAACCGCTTCAACTTCGACCATTGGGTTGTTGTTGCCAATGTGCAAATGAAGCGCCACCCGACGCAGAACTGGCAGGGCATCAACTGGTAAAGAGGCTGGAATTTTAACGCATCTAGTACGTTGTGCCCGGATCGCGCATGGAAGCGTAGACGCGAGCCGGGCTTGTAACCCAAGGGTGATTTCACATGAAGAAGCTGAACGCGAGCATTGCGATCGCCACGGTGTTGCTCCTCACCGGGTGCGGCGGCGCAGATGTGGCGAACGAGAAGAGTGACGCCGAGGCCAGTTTTTCCGGGCCCTATGCGGCCGAGTTCAAGGAATCGTATGAGCAACTCGAAGACGCGAAGGTCAAGGAGTACTTGCGCGACGGAAAAATATCGGAAGCCGAGTTCCAAGCGGTGAGTGCGGACCTTGTTGCTTGCCTAGAGCCTCAGGGGATCACCTTCAAAGGTTATGACGAGTACGGAAATTCGAGCTTGGAGGGCGACCCTGCGCGCGTAGCAAACGAAGACCTGCAAGAGCGCATAAGCGAGTGCACGACTTCCACGGGCGAGTCAGTTGTTGCGCATTTGTACTTCATGGCCAAGCGGGACCCGGGAAGAGAAGTCACTGAGCAGACTCAAGTCGATTGTCTCATCCGGGCAGGGGTCGTGCCTCCCGAATTCACTCTCGAGGAACTCAACGCTGGCGCGCTTAATGAGATGTATCCCCCCGAGTTTTTGTATGAACCGCCCGGCGAAGAAGTCCGAACCAAGATGGAAACGTGCCAAAATGACCCGCTGCATGCGTACCAAGATCAATGACTCTTCGGAAGCCGAAACTGCGTCAGATTCTCGGCTCCGCGCGCTCGGAGAATCGAGGATTGTCGCGTCAATCAGGTCCGCGAAGGGGTGGCGCTGTAGCCATCCTGTTCATCGGAGCCGTCGCAGTTCTTGTCGTGGGCGTTGCCGCAGGGCAATACCTCGTGCCCAGTCAGGTACCTCCATCGCTCGCGGAGGCAGCCGCCACGACCTCATTTGATGTTGAGGAAGTGAGCTTTGATGATAAGCGCACCGTGCAGCTCGCTCTGGAGATTGGCGAGGACAAGGTCCTCCCATTCCCCCTCGAAGGTAGGGTGACCGGAACGTCGTGCGCAGCAGGATCAGAGATCCACTCCGGCCATGTGATTGCAGAGGTGAGCGGCAAACGCGTGCTCGCCCTCAGTACGGCTGTTCCTCTCTGGAAGTCACTGGAGCCGGGTGACGAGGGAGCAGAGGTTGACGCGCTTCGGCGAGAATTGATTCGGATGGGCGCGGATCTCATGGAGACCGGGCCCGCGAATCAGGCGGTTCTCGACGTGCTTGATGCGTTGTTCTCCGCCGATGCAGAAGTGCCCCCTGCGAAGCTAGAAGAGGTTCCCGCGGAGCAAATCATGTGGATTCCAGCCCCCGCAGTCACAATGTTGAAGTGCGGCGGGGCCATCGCGGACGAGGTGACAGCCGGAGACGAATTCGGGACGATTGCGGGTGCTCTGACGGCCGCTCGTCTGACGCCGATGCCGGACGATCTCGTGTCGGGGGCTCGGGTGCTGAGAGTCGCCGGGCTCGAGGTTCCGATGGATAAGACGGGTGTCGTGTCTGCGCCGGAATCACTCGCTGCCATTGCAGAGTCCGCGGACTACCGAGCGATCCGTTCTGCCGCGAGTGCCAGCGGAGAAGAACGGGCGGAGGCCGGCCCCTCGCTGATTGGAGAACTTGCGCTCAAATCCTCGAAATCCGCTTGGGCGGTGCCCGCGTCGACCGTGTACGAAGCGGTCGAAGATGTGGGCTGCGTCGCATTCACGGGCGGCACCATCACGGTAAGGATCGTCGGCTCACGTCTGGGGAAGACCTACGTGCTTCCTGCTCAAGAGGCAGAAGAGATGCCCGCACGAGTTCACGCGCCCGGACAGCAACCAGAATCGTGCTCGGCGCCATGACGCTTGAACTTCGAGGTCTCGGGCATCGCTTTAGCGCCGCGAATCCTTGGCTCTTTCGCGGCGTCAACGAGACTGTGCTTCCCGGTGAGCGATGTGCGTTGACTGGCCCGAGCGGGAGCGGCAAGAGTACGTTGCTTTCGGTCATCGCTGGGTGGCTTGCGCCCCAAGAAGGCGAGGTCTTACGAGAGGGGCTGCACCGCGTGCAATGGGTGTTTCAAAACCCCCACGGAGTCGCACGCAGGTCAGCTATCGATCATGTGTCTCTCCCGCTCCTCGCGAGCGGTGTGCGGCCCTCGTCGGCGGACGCGCAGGCGGGCGAATTGTGCGACCGAGTCGGATTGCCCTACTTGCGAGATCGTCGACCGTTCGCGATGCTCTCTGGTGGCGAAGCGCAACGACTGATGCTCGCGAGGGCGTTCGCCTACAAGCCGGACTTGCTGCTCGTCGATGAGCCGACTGCGCAGCTGGATCGCGCGAGTGCGGCAAACGTGAACAGTGCGATCGCGGCGCTCGGGTCGGAGGGAAGCACCGTGCTCATCGCGACGCATGATCCCGACACGGCGAACGCCTGTGACCGGCAAGTTGATCTCGCACGCTATCGCACGAATGTCACTCATTGCAGCGAGGTCAGTTCGTGAAAGCTGCCGGAGTTTTCCGTGAGGCCAAAAGGGACATGGAAAGCGGCGCATCGCGCACGCTCATGCTCTGGATCGCATTCGTCGCGCTCACCGCACTGCTGGTCATGTACGAGCTGTTCTCGATCATAGGAATTATAGATGAGGCAGTTGCATTTCAATCAGCGGGTGCGAATACTCGCATTGTGAACGCTCCGTCGCGAATCGATGGGGCGGCGTGCGATGCGCTGTCGCGCGAGCACGACATGCAGAGTGCCGCCTTCCGCGCCGAACCCACCCAGCTGAAGATCTCAGCCATGAAGTCAGTGCCTCTCGAGCAGTGGATCGCTACTCCAGGAATTGCTGCGGTTCTGGCCGCGACGGACTCAGAAGGACGTCCCGCGACGGGCGCCGGAGCTCTCGTCAGCGAACAGGTGGTGGAGCTTCTTGGATCAGGAGGCATTCCCATAGGTACGAACTCTGGGAAGCTCACGATCGCCGGAGTATTTCCCCATCCCGACGACGGAAGATCCACGGGCATCGGATTTTCTGCCGTATATCCAGACGTCGTGCAAGAAGCTCCGTACGATCAATGCTGGGTGAAGAGTTGGCCCGAGCACCCTGAGGCGCTGTCGCTCCTCAACTCGGTCGTCATTCCCAGCACCGACCCGGATGTGGAGCCGGCGCAGCTGACCCAGTGGAACACCACTCTCGGCGCAAGTTTCGATGGTGCTCACCAGTTCGCTTATCGTCTGAGCAGGTTCACTAGCTACGTTTCGCTCCTCATTGGCGTGTCCCTCGGCTTTTTCGCAGTGCGTACTCGAAGGCTCGAAATCGCCTCGGCGCTTCACGCGGGTGTCTCAACGCGTGCGCTCGTGGCGATTCAGCTTCTGCAGCAGAGCGTGTGGGTGTTCCTCGCAAGCGTCGTCGTCGGCAGCGCCGCATGGGTCGTTGCGGTGACTCACAGAGGCTCGCTCGAGTCGCTCATGGATGCGGCCTCGCGGATTATCGTGCTCGGAGGAATCGGTGCGCTGGGTGGCGTCATCGCGGCTGTGTTCACGATTCGAGAGCGCGCGCTCTTTATGTACTTTCAGAACAGGAGTTAGCGGCCTTCGGTCGAGAAATGGAGTACAGAATCCCTGAAGGTGTAAGAGTCGAAGCCTGTGTGCCCTGCTGCCCGATGCCACACTTTGCAATTTCGTTCTGGAACATGAACGAGCGGTTTTGCTGAGGGACGGCTTTGCTGGCGCACGCCCGTAACGGTCGCGAGAGGACATTCGCCTACGACGCGCGGCTCAGCGTCCCAATCACGTCTCCGTCGACGTCGCTGACCTCGAGCTCGTCGCCAGACACCTCGGCCGTCGCGAGATCAGCCAGCCAGGTGTCGACGTCTTCGCAGGCCATGAGCGTGGTTGCGACTTCGCCGAAGTCGATCGAGTTACCGTCGATCTCGGCGGTCCCAGTCAGGCGGTTGCACCCGTCGCTCCCTGAGAACGAGCCGTCCTCCTCGATCGTGAGAAACGGCATTCCTGGGCTGCCCTCGTCACCCCAGGTTGCGGCGACCGCGGCCGAATCGCCGCTCGCGCAACTCGCGAGAGAGACGAGGCAGGCGGTGCCCAAGAGTGCCAGGGCGGTGCGTCGGAGTGAACGGTACATAGCGTGATTCCTTTCGATGCGGGTACTGAAAAGCGGGTGCGGATCGGGCGGAGCGCCGCGCGGGGCGCGACCTCGAGGCGCCGCCCCGCGCTCAGTCCTCGGAGCCCACGGCGCCGGCCGGAATTTCCTCCGGCCGATAGCGCGGCAGTCGGGACGCGGGAATTGCGGCCAACGCGCTGACGCCCGCGAGCAGCAGGAAGCCGAGCTTCAGCGTCCGGAGGCGCTGCTCCTCGTTGATCGCGATCGCCGCCTCGACCTGCGCGTCATCCGCGGTCGTCGCCGAAAGCAATGAACGCAGTTCATCGTTGCTCACGAAGTTGGCGTTGTCGAGGTCGACCTGGGCGACGAGCTCCGGCGGCAGATCGGGGTGGTCGGCAACGGCGCTGCCGATCCCGAGCCCCAACGTGGTCACCAGCACCGCACCCATCACCGCGGTGCCGACTGCCGATGCGAGATTCTGCGCGGTGCCGCGGATCGAGCCGACGTCGCCCGCCGCGTGCGTCGGAGCGGCGGTGACGAGCACGTTGAAGACGAGCGTGACGAGCGCGCCCTGCCCGATGCCGAAGGCGATGAGGCCGATGATCGTCGGGAAGGTCTCCCAGTTGTTGTTGACGACGAACGCGAGCCAGAGCAGCGCGATCGTGGTGAGGCCGAACGAGAAGAGTGCGATGGTGCGGGGGGTGTAGCGCTTGTAGAAGCGCACGATCAGCGTGGCGGTGACGAACACGGTGAGGTTGAACGGCATCATCGCGAGCGAGGTGTCGAACGGTGTGCGGCCCTGCACGACCTGGATGTACGTCGGTACCGTGAAGTTCACCGCAGCCTCCATCGCCACGATGATGAACATGGCGTAGACGGCGGCGCGTTCGGTGGGCTCCTTGAGCACGCTCAGGTCGACGAGCGGCACTTTGCCGCGGGCTGCCCGGCCGTTGGTCCACAAGAAGAACGCCTGCCCGAAGATCAGGCCGATCACCACGAGCAGGGGAGCGGGGGAGAAACCGAAGATGCTGAACGGGGCGCCCGGTTCGGCGAAGAGGATCCCCCAGCCGTTCAGGTTGTTGAAGCCGAGGGTGAGGAGCACGATGCCGACACCGATGAGGAGGGAGGCGATGAGGTCGATCTTGATCGCGGAGTTGCCGTGATCCTTCCGCAGCCGGAAGCTTAGGACGAACACGAGCGCCGCGAGTAGCAGCGTGATGCCGAACACCGGACGCCACCCGACGAGCGTGCCGAGCGTGCCGCCGATGAGGAACGCGCTGACGCCCGAGAAGGCCCGCGCCGACCCGAGGGAGCCGACCGCCGTGGCCTGCTGGTCTCCCTCGTAGTTCTCGGCGATGAGCGCGACGAGCGCCGGCACGATGATCGCGGCGGAGGCCCCCGCGAGCACCTGGCCGGTGATCGCCCACTCGACGGTCGGGGAGAGGATCATCATGAGCGACGACCCCGCGAAGACCAGGACGACGATGCGGAAGATGAGCACCCAGCCGACGCGCTGCCCGAGCTTCGCGCCCGTCATCACGAGCGCCGCGACCGCGATGCCGTAGACCACGATGGTGGTGCTCGCCACGGTCGGCGGTACGCCGAAGTCTTCGACCATTCCGCCGAGCGAGATGGGGAGCGCCGCGACGTTGAACGACATTAGCACCTGGGCGAGGAAGAGCCCGACCATCGGCGCCCAGGAACGTCTGGGTGCGGTGTCGGATGCTGCACGAACGTGCGTGGACGGGTTACTCATGGGATTCCTCCGATCCGGAAGCGCCGCCTCGTGCGGAGGCGAAGAGGTTGAGGCCGAGCGAGCGCGACAGGTGCGCGCACACGCGTTGCCCGCGCACGCTGTTGCCCGCCGCATCGAGGAGCGGGGAGTAGGCGCCGATGCCGCCCTTCCCCGGTGAGATGGCGACGACGCCGCCGGAGACGCCCGATTTTGCCGGGAGCCCGATTTCGAAGAGCCATTCTCCGGATCGCTCGTACATCCCGCACGACGCGAGCACCGTGAGCGTGTCGCGGCACACCTCTGACGAGACGACCTGTTCGCCGGTGATGGGGTTCACGCCGCCGTCGGCGAGGGTCGCGCCCATCACGGCGAGGTCGTGCGCGGTCACCGAGAGCGCGCACTGCCGCGTGTACACGTCGACGGTTTCGAGGGGATCGGGATCGAGCCGCCCGTAACTCTGCAGCAGCTTGCCGATGGCGCGGTTGCGGTGGTTCGTCGCGGTCTCGGAGCGGTACACGACCTCGTCGACGGTGAGTTCTCGCGCCGCGAACCGGGAGAGGCCCTGGCGCACCCGCTCCCAGCGCTCGTCCGATGACGCCGCGGGAATCAGGGCCGTCGTCGCGATCGCCCCGGCGTTGACCATCGGGTTCATCGGGCTCCCGTCGTTCAGCTCCATCGCAATGAGCGAGTTGAACGGGAGGCCCGTGTTGTTCACGCCGACGCGCTCGTGGACTGCGGCGTGCCCGATCTCGTCGCAGACGAGCGCGAACACGAACGCCTTCGAGATCGATTGGATCGAGAAAGCGATGCCGGTCTCGCCCGCCTCGTGCAGCGCGCCGTCGGCCCCGACCACGCTGAGGCCGAATGCTGCGGGATCCGCCTCGGCGAGCTCCGGAATGTAGTCGGCGACGGTGCCTTCTCCGAGACCCGTGTATCGCGCGTGCGCCTCATCGACGATTCTCTGCACGATCGGGGGCGGGGGCAACGAGCCCGTCGAGACCTGCTGCGCAACTCCGAGAGCATCGTGTTCGAACATTCGATCTCCTCCCCCTATGGAGTGCACCGATACGTCGCACGATACGCCTGAGGTTCACTCATGGGAAGATGCGAATCTGCTTTTTCTTCCCTATACGAGGACCGAAGGCGAGCGGGGCGCGCGGCGCACGGAGGACAGGGAGGGAGCCGCGTCTCAGGGAAATCGGATCGCTATTCCGCGACGGGCTCGGCCCACCACAGCACGGTCTCGCCGTACCGCTTCTCGCGAATCGGCTCGAGCCCGCCCGGCCATCGCGGCTCGGGGGAGCGACTGCTGCGCTCGACCAGCACGGCCCCGCCCTCGGCGACGAGCGGCGCGAGGGCGACGAGATTCTCGGCGAGCTCTGACTCGGCAAGGTCATACGGCGGATCCAGCATCACGACGTCCCAGCTCCGCCCGGAAGGCTGTGCCGAGTCCAATTCCGCGTACGCAGCGAGAAAGGCCTGTACTGACTGGCGAACGACGTCGATCTCGGGGGCCTCGGCGGTCGCCTTCGCGAACGCCTTCTGCACGGTGCGCGCGTTGCGACGCGCCACGTCGGCGGCCGGAGGGTGCTTCTCGACGAGCGTCACCGAGCTCGCGCCGCGGCTCGCGGCCTCCAGGCCGAGCGCGCCCGAGCCCGCATAGAGATCGAGTACGCGGGTGCCCTCGATGAGGTCCCATGATCCGAGTGTCGAGAAGATCGCCTCGCGCACGCGATCGCTCGTCGGACGGGTGCCCGCCTTCGGCACATCGAGGCGCAGGGATCCGGCGGCCCCCGCAATGATTCTCGTCACGCCTCGAGCGTAGCGCGTCGGAGGTCGGCGATACGCTGGAGACATGTCTCGCGCGACCCTCAGCACGCCACTCCCGGGCGTGGTCGGCGCGCGCACGGCGAAGCCGCTCGAACAGGCCTTCGGCATGCGAACGGTGGGCGACCTGCTGCTGCACTTCCCGAGGCGCTACTCGAGGCGCGGCGAGCTGACCCCGCTGAGCGGCCTTCCGGTGGGTGAGCAGATCTCGGTCGTCGCTCAGGTGCTCGACGTGCGCCAGCGGCAGATGCAGCGCCGCAACGGCAAGCTGCTCGAAGCACGGATCACCGACGGCACGGGAACGCTCACGCTCACCTTCTTCAACCAGGAGTGGCGCGCGCGAGAGCTGCTCCCCGGCAAGCGGGGCCTCTTCGCCGGCAAGGTCAGCGAGTATCGGGGCGCGCTGCAGCTGCAGCACCCGGTCTACGAACTCTTCGACAACCGCGATGACGCGCCCGGTGCCGAGCAGCTCGACGAGGCAGCGGCGAAGGCGTGGGCGGAGACGCCCGTGCCGATCTACCCGGCGACGGCTCAGCTGCCGACATGGACCATCGGGAGCGCGGTCGGGCTGGCGCTCGACGCCCTCGGCGAGGTGATCGATCCGTTGCCGACCGAGCTGCGCGAATCGGAGGGCGTGCTCGCGCTCGGCCTCGCGTTCGAGCGAATCCACCGCCCGCAGCACGACGCTGACTGGCGCGGCGCGCGCGATAGCTTCCGGTTCCGCGAGGCCTTCGAGCTGCAGCTCTCGCTGCTGGACCGCAGAAGGCGTGCGGGGCTCGAGCCGAGCACTCCGCGGCAGCCGCGCCTCGAGGGTGGCGCGCTCGCACGGTTCGACGCGGCGCTGCCGTTCGCGCTCACGGGCGACCAGTCGCGTGCGGGCGCGACGATCGCGGCCGAGCTCGCAGCTCCGCACCCCATGCACCGTCTCCTGCAGGGCGAGGTCGGCTCCGGCAAGACCCTCGTCGCCCTTCGCGCGATGCTGCAGGTCGCCGACGCCGACGGGCAGAGCGCGCTGCTCGCGCCGACCGAGGTGCTCGCGTCGCAGCATTATCGGTCGATCGTCGAGGCGCTCGGGCCCGAGCTGTGCGCCGAGCTGAACCCCGTGCTGCTCACCGGTCGCATGCCCGTGGCCGAGCGCAAGCGCGTGCTCCTCGCGCTCGTCTCGGGGGCGGCGCACATCGCGGTGGGCACTCACGCGCTGCTGAGCGAGGGGGTGACGTTTCTCGACCTCGGGCTCATCGTCGTCGACGAGCAGCACCGCTTCGGTGTCGAGCAGCGCGAGGCGCTCAGGCAGAAAGGTTCGCAGCCGCACGTGCTCGCGATGACGGCGACACCAATTCCGCGGACCGTCGCGCTGACGGCCTTCGGCGATCTCGAGGTCACGACCATCCGGGAGCTGCCGCCGGGGCGCCAGGGCATCGAGACGTTCACGGTGCCCGAGATCGAGATGCCGAATCGGGCGGCGCGCGTGTGGGCGCGCGCGGGCGAAGACGTCGCGGCCGGTCGGCAGATCTACGTGGTGTGCCCCGCGATCGCGCCGGGTGAGACCGAGGACGACTGGGAGTCCGAGCAAGAAGCGGAGGGCGCCGCGGAGCGGGGAATTGCGAACGTCGAACAGACGATCGCGGAGCTCCGCGCGAAGCCGGAACTTCAAGGCGCCGTAGTCGCGGGGTTGCACGGCGGAATGCCGTCGGACGAGAAGGACCGCACGATGCGAGGTTTCGCCTCGGGTGACATCGACGTGCTCGTCGCGACGACGGTCATCGAGGTCGGTGTGAACGTGCCGAACGCCTCCATCATGATCGTGTGCGACGCCGACCGCTTCGGTATTTCGCAGCTGCACCAGCTCCGCGGCCGGGTGGGGCGCGGCGAACACGCGGGCCTCTGCCTCTTGATGACGCGGGCTGAAGCCGGGTCCCTTGCGCGCGAACGCATCGAGGCCATCGCGGCGACCTCCGACGGCTTCGCGCTGGCGGAGGTCGATCTCGAACTGCGCCGCGAGGGCGACATCCTGGGCACTGCGCAGTCGGGCGGACGCTCGACGCTTCGCCTCCTTCGGGTCGCCGAGCACGGGCCGCTGATCGCGCACGCCCGCGAACTCGCGCGAGAGATGCTCGAGCGCGATCCCGAGCTGGAGTCTGCCCCCGAGCTCGCCGCGATCGTTGCTCGTGAGCACGAGGCCGGTGTGCTCGACAACCTCGCGAAGTCGTAGAACGGTACCTCAGTACCATCCTCGTCATCCCGGGGAGCGATGCGTGCGAAGCGCACTCAGACCTACCGTGGAACTGTCACCGCACGATGCGCACGCAGCGCTCGTGTGATCACGACGAAGACGGAGGAAACATGATCGAGGCGCGAGGTCTCACGAAGCGCTACCGGGGCAAGACCGCGGTCGACGACATCAGCTTTACCATTCGACCCGGGCAGGTCACCGGCTTTCTCGGCCCGAACGGCGCCGGCAAGTCGACGAGCATGCGCCTGATGGTCGGGCTGGATCGGCCGAGCGCCGGCACGGTCACCGTCAACGGGGAACGCTACGCCGACGCGCCCGCGCCCCTCGCGGAGGTCGGCGTGCTGCTCGACGCGAAGGGCGTGCACCCCGGCCGCAGCGCACGAAGCCACTTGCGTGCGCTTGCGGCGACGCACCGGATTCCTGATCAGCGCGTGACAGAGGTGCTCGAGCAGACCGGGCTGTCGAGCGTCGCGCACCGCCGCGTCGGCGGCTTCTCTCTCGGGATGGGGCAGCGCCTCGGCATCGCGGCCGCACTGCTGGGGGATCCGCGGGTGCTCATCCTTGACGAGCCGGTGAACGGGCTCGACCCCGACGGCGTGCTCTGGGTGCGGCAGCTGCTGCGCCACCTCGCGTCCGAGGGCCGCACCGTGCTGCTCTCGAGTCACCTCATGAGCGAGATGGCGCAGACCGCTGACCACGTCATCGTGCTCGGCCGCGGCAAGGTCGTCGCTGACGCGCCGATCGGCGAATTCACGGCGACGGGTCGAGCCGAGCGCGTCACCGTGCGCAGCCCGCAGGCAGCCCGATTCGCGTCGGTGCTCATGCAAGCGCGTCCGAACGTCGCGCTCGAGCCGCTCGGAGACGAGGGCTTCACCGCGCAGGGCGTGTCCTCCGCCGAGATCGGCGACCTGGCCGCGATGCACGGCGTCTCGCTGCACGAGCTCACGCCGATCCGGGCGAGCCTCGAAGACGCCTACCTCGAACTCACGCGCGGCGAGGTCGAGTACGCCGCACCGCAGGCGCGCTGATCCGCTATCGAAGCAACGAAACGAGATACACATGACTTCCACACTGACTTCCGCGGGCGGCGCAGCCGCCGCTGATCCGCGCCCGGCCGCCGCGTCGCCGCGCCCCTCCGTCACCCGTCGCGCCACCTTCGGCGGCGTCGTGAAATCGGAGCGCATCAAGCTCTTCTCACTCCGCAGCATCAAGCTCACGCTCGGCATCACGGTGCTGTTCGGGATCGGACTCAGCGCCCTGGTCGCGATCGTGTTCAGCGGCGAACTGCGCGATGCGGCGACCGGTGGCGGGATGGGGTTTCTGACCACGGACGACGCGGGGCTCAGAAGCTACCTCATGCTGGTGGCGACCGTGGCGACCCCGTTCCTCGCCCTCATCTTCGGCGTGCTGGGCGTGTTCTCGATCTCGAGCGAGTACTCGAGCGGCATGATTCTGTCGACGCTTGCCGCGGTACCGAAGCGCTGGCCGGTCTTCTTCGCGAAGGGCCTCGTGCTCGCGCTGGTCGCGGGCGTCGCTGCCATCGTGCTCACCGCAGGTGGGCTTGCTGCCGCAGTGCTCTGCTACCCGGACGCGGCGCCGCAGCTCGCGAACGGGATGGTGATCTCCGGCGCGCTCGGGGCGGTGGCTTACCTCGTGCTCACCGCGCTCCTCGCCTTCGGCGTCGCGGCGCTGCTGCGTTCGACGGCCGGCGGCATCGCGGTGATCGCGGGCCTCGTGTTCGTGCTGCCCATCGCCTTCGAGCTGCTCAGCATGACGGGGTGGGAGTGGGTTTCGGAGCTCGCTCGGTTCCTGCCGTCGCAGCTCGGCCAGGTGATGGGCGCGGGAATTAGCGAGTCGACCACGAGCGCGGCCGTCGACCCGGCAATGGGAGAATCCACGGGGCCCGATCCGCTCACCTTCTGGGGCGCGTTCGCAGCGATGGGAGCTTGGGTCGTCGTATTCGTCGCCCCCGCGGCGGTGCTCTTCGCTCGTCGCGACGCGAAGTGAGGTACGTGGGATCGGCCGCGTTCGCGTGGCCTGCGCCCGGAGCTCGACAGTTAGGGTGAACCGTATGACGCCTGCGTCCGAGGTGCGCCTCCCGAACCCGCCCGGGGTGATCCGGCGGGCGATGGCGGCGCACCCGCGCGCGGTCGATGTCACGATCGTCGTCTGGTACTTCATCGGCAGCGCGTTCGGCATTGTGCTCGACGTCATGACGTCGTGGAGCTGGAACGAGGATGCGCAGGCGGGCGAGTGGGGCGGCATGCCGCTGCAGCTCACCTGGCCGTGGGTGCTCATCACGATCGCTCGCATCTTGGTGATCGCCGCGGCGCTGCTGTTCCGGAGGCGATTCCCGCTCGCGGGGCTGATCGCAATCGTCGTCGTGACGTTCGGCGAGCAGGGCATTCAGGCGGTGGCGAACGGGGTCGCCCTCATGTTCCTCGTCTATGCGGTTCCGGTCTACCGCAGCGTGGCGGCGGGGTGGCTCGGCTACGGGATCGCGGTCGTCGGGGGAGCGCTGCAATCCGGCGTCGCGCTCCTGCGGGGGACCGGCAGTCTGGGCGGCGCCAACCCCGTCGATGTGTTCGTCGCCGAATCGAGCGCCGTCACCAGCGTGGGTGAGTTCGTCACCATCACCGTCATGGGCGCGATCTGGTTGCTCGCGGTGCTCATGCTCGGCATCAACCTCGGCAACCGGCGCCGCTACCTCGCGGCCATCATCGACCGGGCGCACCAGCTCGCGCGGGAACGCGACCAGCTCGCCCAGCTCGCGGTGGCGGAGGAGCGTTCGCGGATCGCGCGGGAAATGCACGACATCGTGGCGCACTCCGTTTCCGTGATGATCGCGCTCTCGGAGGGGGCGGCACGCGCTGCAGCCGCCGCGCCCGAGGCCGCGGTGGACGCGATGCAGCGCAGCGCCGAGACGGGGCGCACCGCGCTCGCCGAGATGCGCCGGCTGCTCGGGGCGCTGCACGCGCCCGATGAGCAAGCGGCGCTGCTGCCGCAGCCGGGGGTCGAGGACCTGCCCGAGCTCGTCGAGGGTTTTCGGGAGGCGGGCCTCGACGTGGCGCTTTCCGTCTCCGGTGACGCGGCGGGGGACCGCGGGCAGGATCTTGCGATCTATCGGATCGCGCAGGAAGGGCTCACGAACGTGCTGCGCTACGCCGGCACGGGTGCGCGGGTGCAGGTCGAGCTGCAGCGCGACGAATCCCGCACGACGCTGCTCGTCCGGGACTTCGGGCCCGCCCTGGGCCGGCCGTCGCCCGTCTCCGGCGTTGGATCGGGCCGGGGCCTTGCGGGGCTCGCCGAGAGGGCGAGAGTATTCGGCGGGCGGATCGAATCGGGCGCGGTACCCGCTGCCGAGGGTGACGGCTGGCGGCTGTGGGCCGAGCTTCCCGTCAACGCCGAGGCGCGCGGGTCAGAACACGCTGAGCGCGAAGACGAATTGAGCACGAGGGACAACATGCGATGAGCAACGAAACCATTCGGGTCATGCTGGTCGACGACCAGGAACTCATCCGCACCGGCTTCCGCCTGGTGCTCCTCGCGGAGCCCGGGGTCGAGGTGGTTGCTGAGGCGTCTGACGGCGCGGAGGCACTGCAAGCGATGGAGAGCCTCGAGCCGGACGGTTGCGACATCGTGCTGATGGACGTGAGGATGCCGGGCATGAACGGGATCGACGCGACCCGCGCGGTCGTCGAGCGCTTCCCGCGAGTGCGCGTGATCGTGCTCACCACCTTCGACCTCGACGAGTACGCGACGGGGGCGATCCGCGCCGGCGCCAGCGGATTTCTGCTGAAGGACGCTCGCCCGACCGAGCTCGTCGATGCGATTCGGAGAGTGGCCGCGGGCGACGCGACGATGGCCCCGAGCGTGACGCGGCGCTTGCTCGAACAGCTCCGCGGCGGCAACGCGACGCTGCTCGACCCCGAGGAGTCCAGCGCGGGCGGTCTCGATGACGCGTTCGGGGCGCTGACGGAACGCGAGCTCGACGTGCTGCGCCGCATCGCGGAGGGCAAGAACAACGCAGAGATCAGCGCGGAGCTCTTCCTGTCGGAGTCGACGGTCAAGACGCACGTGGGGCGCGTACTCGCGAAGCTCCAGTTGCGCGATCGGGTGCACGCGGTGATCTTCGCGAAGCAGCACGGGCTGTAGCGGGCATGGCGCCGCCCGGCGGCCCGAAAAACTCTCGCGACAACATCGTACGAAGTGTAAGCTTCCTAAAGTCTGATGATTCGAACCAAGGAGTTCCGTTGCGCCCGTACCTGAAGCATTCCCGCCCCGCCGCCCGACGCGCAGCCCTCGGCGGTGTCGCCGTGTTCGCGCTGCTCCTCACCGGCTGCGCCGGCAGCTCGAATGCGGCGGAAGGGTCCGGGGCGACAGAGGACTCCGCGGACGCGGGCGCGTTCCCCGTGACGATCGAGCATGCGCTGGGGGAGACCACGATCGAAGCCCAGCCTGAGCGGCCGGCGGCTGTTGGTTGGGGAAGCGCCGACGTGTCGATCGCACTCGGATTCGTGCCGGTGGGGATGCCGGAGCAGGCCTACGGGGACACCGATGGTGACAACCTGCTCGAGTGGGTGCGCGACGCGATCGACGAGGCCGGCGCTGAGGTGCCGCCGCTCTACTCGGAGGTGGACGGCGTGCCGTTCGAGGCGATCGCCGACACCGAGCCCGACGTGGTGCTCGCCGCGAACTCGGGCCTCTCCGATCAGGACTTCTCGACGCTGAGCGAGATCGCGCCGACCGTCGCGTACCCCGATCAGCCCTACGGCACCGGCTGGCGTGAGACCACGGAGCTCGTCGGCAAGGCGCTGGGCAAGGAGACCGAGGCGAAGGATCTCGTGGCCGAGGCCGAGCAGACGATCTCGGACGCCCTCGCCGAGCACCCCGATCTCGAGGGGAAGACCGCCATGGTGGCGTGGGTCGACGCCCAGGATCTCGGCAAGATTCAGGTGTACACGCCCGCGGACACGCGCGTGCAGTTCCTGGAGGACCTCGGCTTCACGATTGCTCCGGGAGTCGTCGAGCTCTCCGAGAATCAGGACGGTTTCGTCTTCAGCATCAGCGCTGAGGAGGCGGACAAGCTCGACGCGGATCTCGCGATCATGTTCGTGCAGGGCGGCGACCTCTCGACGATGGAGAAGGACCCGCTGTTGAGCAAGATTCCCGCCGTAGCGAACGGCACCGTCGCGCTGATCAACGACGAAGACCTGCTCATGGCGCTTTCCTCGCCCTCGGTGCTGTCGATCCCGTGGGCGATCGACGAGCTCACGGATCGCCTCGACGAGGCCGCGGCGAACGTCCGGTGACCGTCGCCGCGGAGACCGCGCAGAGGAGGCGACGCTCGGTCGTCGCCCCGGCGGTGCTTGCCGCCGCTCTGCTCGGCGCCGCGGTGCTGCTGTCGCTCGCGATCGGCGCGCGCAGTGTGCCGATCGCAGAGGTCTGGGCGGCGTTCTCCGCTCCCGAGCTTGACTCCACCGATCAGGCGGCGGTGCTCTCGCGAGTGCCGACGGCGATCACGGGTCTGCTCGTGGGTGCGGCCCTCGGGGTGGGAGGTGCGCTCATGCAGGGTATGGCGCGCAACCCGCTCGCCGATCCGGGCCTCCTCGGTGTGAATGCGGGCGCGGCGCTCTTCGTCGTGCTCGGCATGTCGGTGATGGGCGTGCAGCAGCCCTTCGGTGTGGTGTGGCTGGCGTTCGCCGGGGCGGCGGCGGCCGTGGCGTTCGGCTACGGCGCCGCGGCGGCGAGCCCCGGTGGAGCGACGCCCGTGACGCTGGCGCTCACGGGTGCGGCCATCACGGCGCTCGCCGGTTCGGGCATCGCCGCGATCGTGATCGCGGACGAGGCGACCCTCGACCGCTACCGTTTCTGGCAGCTCGGTTCCCTCACCGGGGCGCCCCCGCAGACCCTCGCTCAGCTCGGAGGATTCCTCGTACTCGGCCTCGCGGTCGCCGTGTTCTGCTCAGGTAAGCTCAACGCGCTCGCCCTCGGCGACGACGCCGCCCGCGGGCTCGGCGTGCGCGTCGGGCTGGTGCGCGTGATGAGCGCGGCCGCGGTGGTGCTCCTCTGCGGCACCGCGACCGCGCTCGCCGGCCCCATCGGTTTCGTCGGACTCGCGGTGCCCCACGCGGTGCGCGCATTCGCGGGTACGGACTATCGGCGGATCGTGCCGCTCTCTGCCGCCGTCGGCGCCGCCTTCCTGCTCGCGTGCGACATCATCGGGCGTCTCATCGCGCGCCCCGGCATCCTCGAGGTCGGGCTCGTCACCGCGGCCGTGGGCGCGCCCATCTTCATCGTGCTGCTGCGACGCGGAAGGATGGTCGGCGTATGAGTGCGTTCGCGACGCTGCGCCGCCGCGAGAAGGCCCGTCGTCCCGCAAGCCAGCTTGCCGACGTTCGTTCTGCCGAGCGTGTCGTTCCCGACCGCCTCCGCCACGACCGGCGCCGGCGAGCCCTTCGCGACGCCGGGCTCATCGTCGTGCTTGCCGTGCTCGTCCTCGCCCTCGCCGCGCTCACGCTCACGTGGGGCACTCGATTCACGCCGCCGGCCGACGTCTTCGCCGCGCTCACCGGCGAACGCGTGCCGGGCGTCTCGTTCTCGGTCGTCACGATCCGGGCGCCGCGCGCGCTGGGCGCGATCCTTGTCGGCTGCGCCTTCGGGCTCGGCGGCATCATGTTCCAGACGCTGCTCCGCAATGTGCTCGCGAGCCCCGACGTCATCGGCATCTCCTCGGGTGCGAGCGCTGCCGCCGTCGTCGCCATCGCATTCTTTGCCGCGTCGGGCACGTCGGTGATGCTCGCTGCCACCGTCGGGGCACTCGGCGCGGCTCTCCTCATTTGGGCCGTGGCATGGCGGCGCGGGCTCTCGGGAATGCGCTTCGTGCTCGCCGGCGTCGCGGTGGGCGCCGGTCTGCAAGCGGTCATCGCCTACGCGCTCACGCGCACCGACGTGAAGCAGGCGCAGGAGGCGCTCGTGTGGATGTCGGGGTCGCTCTCGCGCAGCCTCTGGGATCAGGTGCGGCCGGTCGGCCCGATCCTGCTCGCTCTCATCATCGTGGGCCTCATCGCCGCCCGCCGTCTGCCGCTGCTGGCCCTGCACCCCGATACTTCCCGGGCACTCGGCGTGCGCGAACAGCGGGAGCGCATGCTCCTGATCGTGCTCGCCGTACTGCTCATCTCGGTCGCGACGTCGCTCGCCGGGCCGGTCGCGTTCGTCGCGTTCCTGTCAGGCCCGGTGGCCGCGCGGCTCGTTCGGCGGACCGAATCCAGGCCGATCGCCGCGGCGCTCGTCGGCGCGATCGTGGTGCTCCTCGCCGACGCCGTCGCCCAGCACGCCTTCCCCGCGCCGCTGCCGGTCGGCGTCATCACCGGCGCCATCGGCGCGACGTTCCTCATTGTTCTGCTCATGAGAGGGAGGACCCGAGTATGACCTCGCATCGCCTCGCCGCCACCGGCCTGACCGTCGGGTACGACGCCGAACCCGTGATCGCGGATCTCGACCTCGCGCTCCCCGAAAGCGGCATCACGATGATCGTCGGCGCGAACGGCTGCGGCAAATCGACGCTACTGCGGGCGCTGGCTCGGTTGCTCCCCGCGCGGGACGGCGCCGTGCTGCTCGACGGTGAGCCGATCCACCGCATGCGCACGAAGCAGGTCGCGCGCGTGATCGGACTGCTGCCGCAGGCCCCGATCGCGCCCGAAGGGATCACGGTCGCCGAACTCGTCGACCGCGGCCGCACCCCGCATCGCGAGTGGTTCGGGCGACGCCACGGGCGCGACGACGAGGTGGTCGCCGAGGCGATCGCGCTGACGCACCTGGAACCGTTCGTGGATCGCCCGATTGACTCCCTCTCGGGCGGCCAACGGCAGCGCGCGTGGATCGCGATGGCCCTCGCCCAGGAGCCGGACATCCTGCTGCTCGACGAGCCGACGACGTATCTCGACCTCGCGCATCAGGTCGAACTGCTCGAGTTGCTCGTCGACCTGCAGCGCCGACGCGGCACGCAGATCGTCGTGGTCATGCACGAGCTCAACCTCGCGACGCGGTACGCGGATCATCTCATCGCAATGCGGCACGGCCGCGTGATCGCGCAAGGACCCCCGGCAGAGGTGGTCACCGATCGACTCATCGCTGACGTCTTCGGGCTCGCCGCGATCGTCGTGCCGGATCCCGTCGCGGGAACGCCGATGGTGGTGCCACTCGGTTCGCCGCGGCCGGTCGAGTCGGCTCCCGCGGCGTCTGGTGGGGAACCGTCGCCTCCAGCCGAATCCGCTCCAGCCGATTCCGCTCCAGACGGATCCGCTTCAGTCGAATCCGCGCCCACCGGACCCGCGCCAACCGGCCCCGCGCCCACCGGACCCGCTCCCGTCAGAAAAGCAACGAGCACAGAGGAGAACGCCGCATGAGCCTGAACGCCTATCGGGTCTTCGACGTAACCGCGGTCGACGTGAGCCGCCCATCCCCGAACTTCGTGCGCGTGGTGCTCGGGGGCGCGGACCTCGCGAGCTTCGGTTTCGTCGGCATCGACCAGCGCGTGAAGCTCCTCCTGCCGAACCGACTCGGGGAGGTACCCGAGTTCCCGGGCGAGACCGGATGGTACGAGGCGTGGGCCGCGCTCCCAGACGAGGAGCGGCCGCCGATGCGCACCTACACGCCGCGCAGCATCTCGGGTAGCGGCGCCGACACGCGCCTCACGATCGACTTCGCACGGCATACCGCGGATCCCGGTCCGGCCTCGAGCTGGGCCGAGACCGCGAAGGCGGGCGATGTGCTACGGATCGTCGGGCCCGACGCCGCCTTCGACGGGCCCAATCGAGCGCTCGGCTGGATCCCGCCCCGCGACGCCCGGCGGTTCCTCATCGTCGGCGACGAAACCTCACTCCCGGCGATCGCGGGCATTCTCGTGACGCTCGAGTCTCGCGACTGCGCCAGGGTGATTCTCGAGGTGGCGGATCGCGAAGATGCCGCGCTCCTCTGCGCCGACGCTCTGATCGCCGCGGGCACCGTGAAGCTCACCGTGCTCGAGCGGGATCCCGCCCAGCCGGGCGCGGCGCTCGTGGACGCGGTGCGAGCCCTCGACGAGGTGTTCCCCGGCGCGCCGGCCGATCCGCATGTGTTGCCCCTCAGTGGGGACGAGTTGCGCGAGATCGACGTCGACCGCGAGGTGCTCTGGGAGGTGCCCGGGATGGACGAGCTCACCGGCGCGCCGCTCGACAGCGATGCGCGGCAGTCCGAGGGGTACGCCTGGCTCGCGGGGGAGGCGGGAGCGATCAAGGCGATCCGCCGCCACCTCGTCGCCGAGCGGGGAATCGATCGACGGTTCGTCGCGTTCATGGGGTACTGGCGCCGCGGGCGATCCGAGAACTGATGCTCGGAGAGATGCAGCGTCCGATCCGCATTCCGCAGTGCAAACAATCAGCGAAACCCGCGCCCCTCACCTCTAGGCTGAAGTCATGACGAATATCGCTGTGGTTCCCGGCTCCTTCGATCCCGTCACGATGGGGCACCTCGACGTGATCCTGCGGGCCGCCGGCATCTTCGATGAGGTGCACGTGCTCGTCGTGCACAATCCGGGAAAGTCCGCGATGCTGCCGATCTCGGAGCGCACCTCGTTGATTCAGCAGTCGCTCGCGGACGCGAACGCGCCGTCGAACATCACCGTAGCGTCGTGGTCCGTGGGGCTGCTCGTCGACTACTGCACCGAGGTCGGCGCGTCCGTGCTGGTGAAGGGGATCCGCTCCCAGATCGACGTGTCGTATGAGACGCCGATGGCCATCATGAACCGCAGCCTCGCCGACGTCGAGACGGTGTTCATGCTGCCGGACCCCGCGCATGCGCACGTGTCGAGCACGCTCGTGCGGCAGGTGTCGGAGATGGGTGGCGACGTGAGCCTCTACGTGCCGTCGGCGGTTGCGCGCTTCCTGGAGCGGCGACGGCCGGCCTGAGCGGGGAGTGGCGCCCCGGGCTTTGACAGCCGCGCGGGGTAGACTGCTGCGGTGAATACGAGCCGTGTCTATCAGGAGAACATCCGCGACATCATCAATCGTCCGGGGGAGATGCGTGAGCGTTCGCGCACGCTGACGGTGCCCGAGAAGTTCGGGGAGGGGCTCGCCGAGATTCGAGAGGGTGCCGAGCTGCGGCTCGACGTGCGACTCGAGTCGGTGCACGAGGGGATCCTCGTCTCCGCTGACGTCGAGACGACCATGCACGCGGAGTGCGGCCGCTGCCTGAAAGATTTCACCACGCCGTTTCAAGTCGAGTTCCAGGAACTTTTCGCGTATACTCCTACGGAGGCCGACGAGTATGGGGTTCACGGTGATCACGTGGATCTTGAACCCCCGCTCCGAGACGCGGTAGTGCTTGCACTGCCGTTCCAGCCTGTGTGTCGCCCGGACTGTCCGGGGCTCGATCCCGAGTCCGGTGAGCTGCGTGATGCCGAGGCTGCGGCGACGAGCACTGCGGGAACCGACCCGAGGTGGGCGGCGCTGGCGGGTTTTGCTTCGCAAGAGGCAGGCGCTTCCCAGGGGGCGCAGACCAACGCAGTTGAGGCTGAAGAAGACCACGGCTCGGGTGAGATTCCCGGGTCTGAAAGCAAGTAGGAAAGAGAGCATCATGGCTGTTCCCAAGCGGAAGACGTCGCGATCGAACACCCGCCACCGCCGTTCGGCGTGGAAGGCGGAGGCGCCCACTCTGGTGAAGACCGTCGAGAACGGCCGCACCGTCTACAGCCTCCCGCATCGCGCTCGCGTCGTCGAGGACTCGCAGGGCAACGCCCTCTTCCTCGAGTACAAGGGCCGCAAGGTCGCCGACGCCTGAGTTGACTCAGAGTGTTGCAGAGCCGTCGGGCTCCTCGAAAGGGGACCCCGGCGGCTTTCTCCATGCATTCGGGGTTCGGGCCGATCCCGAACTCGTCGAGCTCGCGCTAACCCACCGCTCATGGGCGTATGAGCACGGCGGCACCCCGCACAACGAGCGCCTCGAGTTCTTGGGCGACTCGGTGCTCGGGCAGGCGGTCACCGTCAAGCTCTTCGAGACCTTTCCCGACTTCACCGAGGGCGAGCTCGCGAAGCATCGCGCTGCCCTCGTGTCGACGGTTGCGCTCGCAGAGGTCGCCCGGGAGCACGGACTCGGCGAGATGCTGCGCCTCGGGCGCGGCGAGGAGCTGACGGGCGGGCGCGAGAAGGAGTCGCTGCTCGCGGACGCGGTCGAGGCGGTCATCGGCGCGGTGTACCTGTCGACCGATCCCGAGACGGCGACCCGGTTCGTGCTCGATCTCATTGAGCCGCTGCTCGACGACGCCGACCGGTTTCTCGAATCGCTCGAGTCGTTGGACCCCAAGACGTCGCTGCAGCAGGAGGCGTCCCGGCGCGGTCTGCCGCAGCCGCCGTTCGAAACCTCGGGCACGGGGCCGGATCACGATCGGCGCTACCGCTCGAAGGTGAAGCTCGACGGCGTGACCGGCGTTGGCGAGGGCACGAGCAAGAAGGCTGCAGAGCTTGCGGCGGCGCGCGACGCTGTGAACAATCTCCGTCGGCCGGCGAAGCGCGGGCGTGCCTGAACTTCCCGAGGTCGAGGTGGTGCGGGCGGGGCTCGCCCCCGCGGTGACCGGCGCGCGCGTTGCTGCGGTGCAGGTGCTCGACCCGCGCGCGCTCAAGCGGCACCTGCCCACCGCCGGTGACGACGGGCTCGGCGGGCACGGGGTGACGCTCACCGCTGCCGCCGGGGCCGCGCGCAGCGCCGACTTCGAGCGTCGCGTCGCGGGCATCACGCTCGGTGCCCCCGAGCGGCGAGGCAAGTTCCTGTGGATCCCGACCTCGGCTGCGGCCGTGAGCGGCGAACCGCTCGCGCTGCTCGCGCACCTCGGGATGAGCGGGCAGATGCTTTTGCGCGCGCACGACGCTGACGACGACCGGCACGTGCGGATCCGGATGTGGATCGAGCACCCCGATCACGGCGAACTGCGCGTCGACTTCGCCGACCAGAGGCTCTTCGGATCCCTCGCCCTCGACGCTCTGCGTCCCGCAGCCGATGGACCGGACCTCGTGCCGACGCAGGCCGCGCATATCGCGCGGGACCCGCTCGACCCGGCATTCGACGACGCCCGCTTTCTGGCGCTGTTGCGGACGCGCGCTTCGGGCGTGAAGAAGCTCCTGCTCGACCAGACGCTGGTCAGTGGCGTCGGCAACATTTACGCCGACGAGGTGCTGTGGCGCGCGCGATTGCACCCTGAGACACGGGGGGTGCGAGTCGGGCCGCGCAAGGCGGTCGAGCTGCTCACGGCGCTGCGGGCGGTGTTCGCGCAGGCGCTCGCGGAGGGCGGCACGAGCTTCGATGCGCAGTATGTGAACGTGAACGGTCAGGCGGGCTACTTCGCGCACAGCCTCAATGCGTACGGTCGCACTGGAGCGCCATGCGCCCGCTGCGGCGAGCCGATCCGCCGCCTCGTCATCGGAGGCCGCTCCTCCCACTTCTGCCCCCGCTGCCAGCGGCGTCGATAGCGCTCCTGCGGGAGCGGTCGCGCTGCTCGCCTAAAATCCGCGTCCGCCCGGGGCGAAGGCTCTTCGCGGGCGCGATGGTACGCGAGTAAGGGTCGGAGATTATCGGATCATCTACGTCGTTCAGGACGCTGTCTTGCTAATCGTGGTTGTCGATCTGGGGCACCACGAGTGCGTGGCAATAGCTTCAGTGGGCGCCAAGCGGTTGAGCAAGACGAGACCGGGCGTGGGGGAAAAGAGGGACGCCAAGATCGAGCCACTCGGGCTGCTGATCTCCATACGGCATTGCTTGCGGGTGAGTCGAGCGGCGAAGCCGAACCGTTCGACATCGACGTCTTTATGACCGATGTGAAGCGTTGACTGCGTACCGGCTTATCCCGGATGAACCCGTTTCGGTACTTCGACTGAGGGCCCCGTCAGCCGGAATTGACCCTATGCGCCGCCAGCGACGCGGATCGTGTAGGGGCTACCGTCGACGCTCCAAGCAGCCACGGAGGCGCCTGAGGTCGGCACGCACCATCGCCGCGTCGCGCGCGAAATCGGCGTCGGTCACCCCCGGCAGGCGGTAGACCGTGAACACCACTTCGGCGCCGTCATCGTTGCGCAGCACGCGCAGCGGATTGTGCACGACGCTGCCGTCCGGCAAAACGACGTCGTGGTCGAGGATCCCGAACTCGACCGGTCCCGTAAACCGCACCTCGACCGTGCCCATCGGCGAATCGGTGATCCACCGCCCGCCCTCGTTGCGGATGCCGGCCGAGAGTCCAGCCGCCCAGCGCGGCAGGTTCGAGGGATCGCCGGCGAATTCGGCGACGCGTTCAGGTGAGCAGTCGATGCTCTGGGCGATGTGTTCGGCGGTGAACGTCATGATCCCAGTATCGCCGCGTTCGGCTCAGGGGATCGAGGTAACTTGCGACGCGTGTCGGTGCGTATCCTCGGACGACACGCACCGAAAGTTGCCCGGATCGCACCTGCATCGCGGGGGGAGGGCGGCTCCCTGCCGGCAGTGTCGGTACGCTGGGAGCGTGCGAGAACGGAAGCGTCAGCTGTGGCATCAGACCCCCTGGGACGGGCAGCCGGGGTTTTGGGCGGCTTGGCGGCGGTTCTTCTATCAGTTCGAGGGCACCGCGCAGCTCGGCGACCCGAACGAACCCGCGTACGTGGCGCCGAAGGATCCCGCGTGCCCGATTTGCGGCGCCCCGATGAGCGAGCACGAGATCAACCGCGGTGGCCCGGGCAAGCCGACGCACCTGAAGTGCCCGCCGCGGGATGCGGCCGCAGAGGCGCCCTCGAGCGCCCAAGACTAGCTCCCGTTACCTGATCCCGTCGAGGATCGTCCGTGCCCGCTCCGCCTCCGCGGCCGCGATAGTACCGAGGTCGCCGGCATCGCCGAGCTCCGCGCCCTCTTCGGGGTCCTCGATCTCCGCGGGCGACGCCCGAGCATCCTCCGCCAGAGCGACGGCCTCCGCGAGTGCCGCCTCTGCGGCCGTCGCTTGCCCGCCCGTCAGGAGCGTCTCGCCCAGTGCGACGCCGGCCCGCACACGCAGATCCAGATCGACCGGCGCATCAAGCAGTGCTTCGAGGGTGCGGATCGCCTGAGCGTTAGCACCCGCATCGGCCAGGGCTAGGGCGCGCTGAAGTGCGAGCTCCGGGTCGTAGGTCTCACTCGAAGGCGTAGCGGGATCACGAGGCATGAGAGGATCCCGCGCGGCCATGATCACAGCGTACGCCGCTCTACCGACAGCGAAAGAGAAAGTTCGGCCCCGCACGAGCCTCGACCTCGACCTCGCCCCCGCGCAGCGCGCCGAACGCGCCGCGCGCCACCCGTGCCCTAGTGTGATCACACAACGGCAGGAAGGATCGGCGTGCACCTCAAGAGCCTCACGCTCAAGGGCTTCAAGTCCTTCGCGCAGCCGACCACCTTCCAGTTCGAGCCCGGCGTCACCGCGATCGTGGGGCCGAACGGCTCTGGCAAGTCGAACGTCGTCGACGCGCTCGCGTGGGTCATGGGGGAGCAGGGCGCGAAGACGCTGCGCGGCGGCAAGATGGAGGACGTCATCTTCGCCGGTACTTCGACGCGTGGTCCCCTCGGCCGCGCGGAGGTGAAGCTCACGATCGACAACTCCGACGGCGCGCTGCCGATCGAGTACTCCGAGGTCACGATCAGCCGCACACTCTTCCGCAACGGCGCGAGCGAGTACGCGATCAACGGCGACTCGTGCCGCCTGCTCGACGTGCAGGAGCTGCTGAGCGATTCGGGGCTCGGCCGCGAAATGCACGTGATCGTGGGGCAGGGCCAGCTCGACGCGGTGCTGCGCGCGACCGCCGAGGATCGCCGGGGTTTCATCGAGGAGGCCGCGGGCATCCTGAAGCACCGCCGCCGCAAGGAGCGCACGCTCCGCAAGCTCGAGGCGATGGAGACGAACCTCACCCGGCTGAACGATCTCGCGGGGGAGATCCGCCGCCAGCTCAAGCCGCTTGGTCGCCAGGCCGAGGTGGCGCGCGCCGCGAAGGGCATCGCGGCCGAGGTGCGCGACGCGAAGGCGCGACTGCTCGCGGACGATGTGCACCGCCTGCGCACTGAGCTCGACGAGCTGGCCCGCGACGAGTCCGAGCAGCACTCCGAGCGCATCGTGCTGCAGGAGCAGGTCGAGCAGAAGCAGCTGCGCATCGAGCGGATCGAGCAGGAGCAGCAGAGCGACGAGCTCGATGCGGCGCGGCGCGTGACGATCGGGCTGGAGTCGGTGCAGTCGAAGCTGCGCGGCCTTTACGCGCAGACGCAGCAGCGCCTGACGTTCCTCGCGACGCAGGCCGAGGCGCCCGAGCAGCTCACCCGCGTCACGCGCGCAACGGTCTCGGATGCCGCGGAGGAGGCGCAGAGCCTCGACGCGCTCATACCCGACGCCGAGGCGGCCTGGCAGCGCGCGCAGTCGGCGACGCGAGGCGCCCAGCAGGCGCTCGACGCGATCGACGAGCACATCGCGGAGCAGAGCGAGCTCGTCTCGAAGCACGACCTCACTCTGTCGCAGCTGCGTGGCCGCGCCGAGGCCGCCGAGCAGAAGCGCGCGACGGTCGCGCAGGAAGTCGAACGGCGCGAGCACGCGGTGGAGCAGGCCGAGGCGCGCGCGGAGGCCGCGAGGCTCGAGCTCGAGAACTTCGAGGAGCGCGAACAGCTCGCCGATGCCCCCGAGGAGATCCCGGCGGAGGAGCGCGATCGGGACTACCGTGACGCGCAGGATCGCCAGGCGCTCGCAGACCAGCGCCGCGACGAGGTTCGAGATCAGCTGCACCGTCTTGAGCAGGAGCTCGCCGGACTCGAGGCCCGCGCTGCGGCGCTCACCCGCACCCTCGATCAGCGAGACGCCTCGGCGGCGCTGCTCGACGCTGCGCCAGATGGGGTGCGCGGTCGCGTGGCTGACCACGTGCGGGTCGTGGAGGGTGCGGAGGCGGCGGTGGCCGCGGCGCTCGGCAGCTTCGCCGACGCGTTGCTCGCGGACGACGCCAAGGCCGCGGGCACCGCGGTGGAGTCGGCGCGAACCGAGGATCTCGGACGCCTGCGGGCGGTCGTCGCGCACGGCACCGCTGGCGACGACACCGCGGTCGCAGGCGCGACGCCCGTGCTCGGGGCGCTCATCGAGGCGCCCGACGGCGTCCGCGCCATGCTCGCCCGCAGCTACATCGCGGAAGACCTCGAACACGCGTTCAGCGTCGCCGAAGCGCTCGGAGAGCGATGGCCGGAGGGCGGCTTCTCCGTCGTGACGAGCGAGGGCGACGTCGTCACAGCCCAGACGGTGAGCGGCGGATCGGGCCTCGCGCCGTCCCGCCTCGAGTTGACGGCCGAGCTCGAGCAAGCGGTGCAGCAGCGCGCCGCGGTGGCGGAGGCCGTTGCTGAGCACGAGGCGGAGCTCGCCGAGCTGCGCGCCGCGTCGGCACGGGCGAAGTCGGACGCGCAGGAGGCGTTCGCCGCGATGCGAGCGGCCGACGCCCGCCTCGCGGAGGTATCGAAGGAGCGGAATCGGCTGTCGGCGCGCGCTGAGTCGGCCGCGGCCGAGGCGGAGCGGGCGCGGCAGGCGCTCGTGGCGGTCTCCGCGACGGCCGAAGGCGCTGCCGTGGAGGCCGAGCGCGCGGAGCAGGCCCACGCCGATGCGGCGTCGAAGCCCCGTCCGATCCTCGACGCGAGCCAGCGAGCTGGTCTGCTCGCCGAGGTCGAGCGCGCGCGAGCGGCTGAGCTCGAGTCCCGGCTCGCGCTCGAAACCTCCCGAGAGCGCGCCCGAGCCGCGCACGCCCGAGGCACAGCGCTGGAGGAGCAGTTCCAGGCCGAGCGGCGAGCCGCTGAGGAGGCTGCGCGCCGCGCGGTGCTGCGTTCGCGGCAGGTCGCCCAGGCAGAGCGCGTGGCCCAGATGCTCCCGGCGATCCTCGACGGCTGCGACCGCTCGCTGACCGAGGCGCGCCTGGAGCAGCAGCGCGCGGAGCAGGAGCGCGCCCGCCACAGCCAAGAGCTCACGCTGCTGCGCTCGGAGGAGTCGGAGCTGCGGCGGAAGCTCCAGAGCCTCACGGAGCGCGTGCACGGCGCCGAGCTGAAAAGCTATGAGCGCAAATTGCAGCTCTCGGCGCTGCTCGAGCGCTCCGGCAACGAGCTCGGGCTCGTCGAAGACGTGCTCGTCGCCGAGTACGGGCCGCACGTCGGCATCCCGATTGAGCCGGAGGGCGGCGAGACGGTGGCCGAGAACACCTCGAGCGCCGACGCGACGACGACCTCGCACGCATTCGCGAACGATCTCGAAGCGGAGCTCGCCGCAGAGTTGGGCCTGGCACCGGCGGCGGATCCGCCCCCAGTCGCCCCCGCTCGCACCGGCGAGCTCGCCGACCCAAGCGCCGACAGCACCGGCCCCGACACCGCCGACGCCCAAGCCGCAACGACCTCGACAACAACAGCTGTCGCGACGGCCACACCAACCCGCCCGTTCGTCCGTGCTGAGCAGGAGCGCCGCCTCGCCCAGGCCGAGCGCCGCCTCGCCGAGCTCGGGCGCATCAACCCGCTCGCGCTCGAGGAGTTCGCGGCGCTGGAGCAGCGGCACACCTTCCTCTCTGAGCAACTGCAGGACCTCACGAAGACCCGCTCCGATCTGCTCGCGATCATCGAGGAGCTCGATGCGAAGATGCAGGGCATCTTCGCGGCCGCGTTCGAGGACACGCGTGAGGCGTTCGCCGAGGTCTTCCCGATCCTGTTCCCGGGCGGATCGGGGGAGATCGCGCTGAGCGACCCCGACGATCTGCTGCGCACGGGCATCGACATCGCGGTGCGGCCGGCCGGCAAGAAGGTCGAGCGCATGTCGCTGCTCTCGGGCGGGGAGCGCTCGCTCGCGGCGGTCGCCTGGCTAATGGCGATCTTCCAGGCGCGCCCGAGCCCGTTCTACATCGTCGACGAGGTCGAGGCAGCGCTCGACGATGCGAATCTCGGGCGACTGCTGCAGGTGTTCGAACGCCTCCGCGAGAACTCGCAGCTCATCATCATCACGCACCAGAAGCGCACCATGGAGATCGCCGACGCGCTCTACGGGGTGTCGATGCGGCACGACGGGATCTCGGCGGTGGTCGGGCAGCGCGTGGGGCGCGAGGAGGCATAGGCGACCGCGATCCTGCCACCCTTCTGAGCGAGCGGAGACCGGCGCGCAACCGGCGTGGCGCCTGGGAAGTACGTACTTCTGGTCACAGGATGCTCACGATCGAGCTCGGCGTGCGTCTCGGCACCAGATTCCGCGTGCATCTCGATATGCTCGACGTGTATGTCGCAGAGGCGCGACATCGTAATGCGAAAGGCAACATTCATGCGGAGAATTTCTCGAACAGCTCTCGGTGGGATTGCATTGCTCGCGAGTGCCGGATTGGTGTTGAGCGGTTGCTCGACGACCTCGACCGAGGGCGGCGGGGCCGAGGGAGGCTCCGACAGCGACGCGGTGACCGAGCTGAAGATCGCAACGCTGCTGCCGCAGACGGGCGCGCTGGAGCACCTCATCTACGGACCGCAGGGGGCTGTCAAGCTGGCGATGCAGAACATCAACGATGCGGGCGGCGTGCTCGGCAACGATGTCACGGTCGTCGCCGAGGGCAACGAGGGTGACAGCAACGACCCCACCGTGATCGCGAAGAGCGTCGACGACATCATCGGCGCCGAGCCGGCATTCGTGCTGGGCGCAATGGGCACGAGCAACACCAATGCCGCGATGCCGAAGCTCACTGAGGCCGGCATCCTCATGGGCTCGCCGTCGAACACGGGCATCGCGCTCGCGGGCATCAACCCGCTGTACTTCCGCACGATCGCGTCCGACACCATTCAGGGCAAGGCGCTCGGCAACCTCGTCGTCAAGGACGGCCGCACGAGCATCGGCATCCTCGCGCTGAACAACGACTACGGCCAGGGCCTGCGCGACAACCTGCAGAGCACGGTCGAGGATGCCGGCGTGGAGGTGACCTACGGCGCCAAGGGCGACGGGCAGGAGTTCCCCGAGGGCCAGACCTCGTTCTCGTCCGAGGTCTCCGCGGTGCTCGCGACCGACCCCGAGGCGATCGCGATCCTCAGCTACATCGAGGCGCAGCAGATCATTCCCGAGCTCAAGGCGCAGGGCTTCGACCTGTCGAAGCTGTACCTGGTCGACGGCAACACCACGCCGTACCCGGACCTCGACCCCGGCACGCTCAAGGGTGCGCAGGGCACAACCCCGGGCCGCACCGTCGATGACGGCTTCGAGGCGGAGCTCGCCGAGGTGTTCCCCGACGTGTCGAAGAGCCTGAACTTCGCTCCCGAGGCGTACGACGCGGTCATGCTCGTCGCGCTCGCTGCGCAGCGGGGCGGATCGGCCGATAGCGAGACCATCCGCGACAATCTGCTGGCCGTCTCCGGTGCCGACGGTGGCGAGAAGTGCTCGACGTTCGAGGACTGCCTCGCGCTGCTCGAGGACGACAAGGACATCCAGTACACGGGCCGCGCCGGCATTGGGCCGTTGAACGAGGACAACGAGCCCTCGACCGCCCTCGTCGGCATCTACCAGTTCGACGGGGAGAACACTCCGGTCCCGGTCGACGAGATCCAGGGCTAACACCCAGCGCACGCAGCGGGCGGGCCGGTTCTTCGAGGAACCGGCCCGCCCGTTCTGTGCGCGCGATGCTATTCAGCGTCAGTGCCGGCGCCGCGCGCCCGCTCGGCCTCGGCCGCGCCGCGATCGGCCTTCGCCTCGACATCGGTGGCGAGCGTGCCGAGGTAGAGCTCGATCACCCGCGGGTCACTCGCGAGATCGCGGCCCGTGCCCTCGTAGGCGTTCGCGCCCTGATCGAGCACGTAGGCGCGGTCGCAGATCTGGAGGCAGCGACGGGCGTTCTGCTCTACCATCACGATGGTCACGCCCGTCCGGTTGATCTGCCGGGTGCGGATGAACGTCTCGTCCTGACGCACGGGGGAGAGGCCCGCGCTCGGCTCGTCGAGGAGCAGCACGCTCGGCTCCATCATGAGCGCGCGGGCCATCGCGACCGACTGGCGCTCGCCACCCGACAGGGAACCCGCCTGCTGCCGGCGCCGCTCCGCGAGCATCGGGAACAGGTCCCAGATTTCCGCGATCCGTCGCGAGAACTGCCTCGGGCGGAGGTACAGCCCCATCTGCAGGTTCTCCTCGATGGAGAGCGACGGGAACACGTTGTTCGTCTGCGGTACGAAGCCGACGCCCTTGCGCACGAGCTGGTTCGTACGGGCCGAGGTCACGTCCTCGCCCTTCAGTGTGACGGTGCCCGAGCGAATGTTCACGAGCCCGAAGAGCGACTTCAGCAGCGTCGACTTCCCGGCCCCGTTCGGGCCGATGATGCCCACGAGTTCGCCCGACCGGGCCTCCAGGCTGCAGCTGTTCAGAATGTTGACGCCCGGCAGGTATCCCGCGTCGAGACGGTCCGCCTTGATGACGACGTCGCTCGACGTCGCTGCTGCCGATGCTGCTGGTGCGGTGGCGCTCATCGCTGCTCCTCGGTAGTGGCGTCTTCGGCCTGGGTCTCGGCGGCGACCTCCGACGCGATGGCGGTGAGCACACCGGTGGTGAGCACGTCGTCGTCTCCGAGGTCGCGATCGTGGTGGGCGCCGAGGTAGGCGTCCACGACGGCCTCGCTCGTCATGATCTCCTCCGGCAGGCCCTCCGCGATGATCCGCCCCTGCGCCATCACCACGACCCAGTCAGAGATGTGGCGCACCATGTGCATGTCGTGCTCCACGAACAGCACGGTCGTGCCGGTGTCGCGGAGCTGCTCGATGTGCTCCAGGAGACTCTGCGTGAGCGCGGGGTTCACACCCGCCATCGGCTCGTCGAGCATGATCATCGCGGGCTCTGACATCAGTGCGCGCGCCATCTCGAGCAGCTTCTTCTGCCCGCCCGAGAGACCGCCGGCGAGATCGTCGCGCTTCGTGTCGAGCTTGAACCGCGCAAGGATCTCCTCGGCGCGCTCGACGTTCTCGCGTTCGCGCGCGGCCCAGATGGGCTTGATGAGTCCGGCGAAGAGGTTCTCGCCGGGCTGGTTCTTCGCGCCGACGAGCATGTTCTCGAGCACGGTCATGCGCGACAGTGCCTTCGTGAGCTGGAAGGTGCGGATCATGCCAGAACGCGCCACGCGTGACGCGTTCGTGCGGGTGAGCGCCTTGCCGTTGAAACTCCAGCTCGCGCGGTCGGGGCCGGACGAGAACGGACGCGCGGCGTTCGAGGGCGCGTCGAAGCCGGTGAGGAGGTTGAAGAACGTGGTCTTGCCGGCGCCGTTCGGGCCGATGAGCGCGGTGATCGCGCCCCGCTGCACCTCGAGGTGATCGACGTGCACGGCGACGTTGCCGCCGAAGCGACGCGTCACCTGATCCACCGTCAGAATCGAGTCGGGCTTCGATACCCCGGGCTGCTGTTCGAGCAGCGCGAGCTCCCGGCGCAGCGCCGCGCGGTCGTACGGGTATTCAGACATTGAACGACAGCTCCTTCTTATCTCCGAGGATGCCCTGCGGTCTGAATATGACGAGCAGCATGAGCATCACTCCGATGAGCACCCAGGCGAGCTGCTCGGTCTGCTGAGAGTTGAGAATGGAATCCGGCACGAACTCTCCGGCAACGCTCGTGATCACGAGGCGCACGACGAAAAAGAGGATCGCGCCGAGGAGCGGCCCGAGGATCGTCGCGGCGCCGCCGAGCAGCATGATCATCCAGAGGTTGAAGGTCGTGGGACGCCCGAAGCTGTCGGGGTTGATCGACGCGGGCAGCGACATGAGGATGCCGCCGAAGCCGCCCATGACACCGCCGATAACGAGCGCCTGCAGCTTGTATGAGACCGTGTTCTTCCCGAGGCTGCGCATCGCGTCCTCGTCCTCGCGAATGCCCTTGAGCACCCGGCCCCACGGGCTCCGCATGAGGAGCCAGGTGATGAGCAGGAAGAGGAACACCAGCGCCCAGGCGACGAGGCGGCTCCACCAATCGTCGACCCCGACGTTCGTGTAAGTGAAGCCGAGGATCGTCGTGCGCCCCTCGGGGAACGGCGACAGAGCGTTGAACTCCTCGCGGAAGTTCGGGCTCTGAATGCCGCTCGGGCCGCCGGTGATGGGCGTGAGGTTCGCGAGGCGCGCGACGTTGCGCACGATCTCCGCGGCGCCGATCGTGACGATCGCGAGGTAGTCGCCGCGGAGCTTCAGCGTCGGGATCCCGAGCAGCAATCCGAAGACCGCCGAAGCGAGGATCGCGATGACGATCGCCGGCCAGAAGCCCAGGCCCGCCATCACTGAGATGACGAAGCCGTAGCCGCCGATCAGCATGAAGCCGGCCTGGCCGATGTTCATCAGGCCGGTGAAGCCGAAGTGGATGTTGAGGCCGATCGCCGCGACCGCGAAGGCCGCCGTCGTCGGCGAGAGCGCGGTCTGCACGATCGAGCCGAGCAGGTCTGTCCAGAATTCCATGTGTCCGTCCCCGCCCCTTAACCGATCCGCTCTTTACGCCCGAACAGGCCCTGCGGCCTGACGAGCAGCACGATGATCAGAATGAACAATGCCGCGGCGTGCTTGAGATCGCCGGGCAGCCAGATGTTCGCCATCTCGACGACCAGCCCGATGAGCATGGCGCCGACGAACGCACCGAACGCCGTGCCAATGCCGCCGAGCACCACCGCGGCGAAGAGCAGCAGCAGGAAGTACCAGCCGGTGTTCCACGCGACGCCGTTGAGCACGAGGCCGAGGAGGATGCCGGCGAGACCCGCGAGCGCGGTGCCGACGGTCCACACGCCGCGGATCACGGTGTCGACGTTGATGCCCGAGGCCTCGGCGAGCGCCGGGTTGTCGGAGACGGCGCGCGTGGCACGGCCGAAGCGCGTGTACTTCATCGCGATGCCGACCCCGATGATGGCGAGGAGCGCGATGCCCATTGCGACGTACGACTGCACGGTGAGCGTGATGCCCCAGATGGTGACGGTATCGGGCGTGCGGGTGACGATGCGCAGGATGCTCGCGCCGAAGAAGAACTGGAAGAGGTTCTGCAGCGCGATCGAGAGACCGATGGATACGATCATGAGCTGCATGAGGCTCAATCGTCGCTTCCGCAGCGGTTTCCAGAGTCCGACGTCCTGCAGGTAGCCGAACGCGGCCATGATCGCGACCGTGATGAGCCCCGCAACCCAGACGTTGCCCGTGAGGCGCATGAACAGGAAGGCGAGCATGCCGCCCATCGTCACCATCTCCGCGTGCGCGAAGTTGCTGATGCCGGTCGTGCCGAAGACGAGCGAGAGTCCGAGCGCCGCGAGCGAGAGCAGGAGGCCCATGCGAATGCCCGAGGCGAACTGCTGCCAGAACCGCGGCCATGAGAAGCCGTCTCCCGCGGTCGCCTGCGCGGCGCCGGGGGTGGCTGTACTCGCGTCGGCCCCAGCGTCAGCGCCGGGGACGTCGGTGCCGGACACGTCGGTGCCGGGCTCGGCGGCGCCATCGGCGGTACCGCTTGCCGGGGCCTCGTCGTTGGGCTCGGGTGTTGCCTCGGAGTCGGGCGTGTCGGCGGGAGCTTCGGCCGCCGCCTCGTCGTCGGTCAGTGGGAAGAGGGCGCTCGTGGAGTCGTAGAGCGCGACCTCGAGATCGCGGCTCGACGCGTTCTTGAAGAACTGCCCCTTCGGCAACGTCGCTGCGTCGACGCTCACGGTGTATGTGCCAGCCTCGGTCACCTCGAAGCTCCAGCGGCCGTCATCGCTCGTCTCCGTGTTCTGCTCCTCGGCCTCGCTTCCAGCCGGGCCCGAGAGCTCCAGGGAAACGCCGGGCGCCGGATCGCCGGCACTCGTCTTGATGATGCCCTGCACACAGCCGGTGTCGGGGCTCGGCGCGCAGTCCGCGGCGTGCGCGGCCGCGGGAAGCCAGAGTGTGGTGAGGATCGCGATGAGGGCGGCGCAGATCAGCGTCACGGCGAGGCGAAGCCTGCCGAGCTCTGCGCGCGAGCCCGCGCGGGTGAAACGGGAGCGGACCAGGGGTGACGTCACGCTGCCTCCGATGGATTGCGCGGCGTCGACTCCCCGTCGACGCTGCTGGGAAGGTTCAAATACAGCTTGATGCTAGCGGAGTCGCGGGACGTCGTGGAACCAGTACCCGCCGCTACGGCACCGGTAGACTCGTCGCATGGCTGAGCGATCCTGGTCCTTTTCCAAAGCGTTCCGCAATCTGTTCAGCGGTCCCGAACTCATTACCGAGGAGACCTGGGACGACCTCGAAACCGCCCTCATCACCGCAGACTTCGGCCCCGATGTGACGGAGGCGGTGCTCACCACGCTGCGCAGCAATGTGGAACGGCACCGCGTCACCGAGGTCACCGAGCTGCGGCGCATGCTGCGCGATGCGATCGAGGAGCGGCTTGCTGCCTACGATCCCACGCTGCGTCTCTCCGAGCGCCCCGCGGTCATCCTGGTCGTCGGCGTGAACGGGGTGGGCAAGACCACGACGATCGGTAAGTTCGCGAAGTATCTGACGGCGTTCGACAAGCGGATCATCGTGGGCGCGGCCGATACGTTCCGAGCGGCGGCCGTCGAACAGCTCGGCACCTGGGCGGATCGCGCGGGCGTCGACATCGTGAAGCCGCAGCAGGCGGGGCAGGATCCGGCATCCGTTGCATTCCAGACCGTGCAGCGGGCGATTGAGCAGAGCTACGACATCGCCATCATCGATACGGCAGGCCGTCTGCAGACCAAGGGCGGGCTCATGGACGAGCTGGGCAAGGTGAAGCGCGTGATCGAGAAGCAGGCCCCGGTCGCCGAGGTGCTGCTGGTGCTCGACGCCACGACCGGTCAGAACGGGCTCGCGCAGGCGGAGGCGTTCATCGAGCACGCCGGCGTGACGGGGCTCGTGCTCACGAAGCTCGACGGCTCCGCGAAGGGCGGCTTCGTGCTGTCGGTGCAGGAGAAGACCGGGCTCCCCGTGAAGCTCGTCGGGCAGGGCGAGGGGATCGGAGACCTCACGGGCTTCACGCCCCACGTCTTCGCTCAACAGCTCATCGGCTAGGGCGGTTGGGCGAGCACGGAAGCTCGTCGGCTGAAGCGGTTGTTCGGGGCGCGGCGCCCCGCTGATCGCCGTGCGCGAAAACCGGAGCGAAAGCTCGTGCGGGGGAGTAGACCTGAGCGTGAGGCCAGACGGCCACTGCACCCAGATGCGCCGCCGAGCCCCTTCTCCCCACCCGGGAGGAGACTTCGAGAAAGGCAGCACATGCAGCACCTCACCGTCCTCGGCACCGGAGTCCTCGGCTCCCAGATCATCTTCCAGGCCGCGTACTTCGGCAAAGACGTGGTTGCGTACGACATCAATGACGAGATTCTCGCGAAGCTTCCCGAGCGCTGGGAGTATCTGAAGCCGCAATACGCGCGCGACCTCGGCGCCTCTCCCGAGGATCTCGCTGCGGCCGTGAGCCGCATTCGGGCGACGACGGATCTCGCCGATGCGCTGGCGGAGGCCGAACTCGTCATCGAGGCGGTCCCCGAGAACCTCGAGATCAAGCGAGACACCTGGAAGCGGGTCGGTGACTTGGCCCCCGCCTCGACGATCTTCGCGACGAACTCGTCGACGCTGCTGCCGAGCGATATCGCCCCGTCATCGGGCCGCCCGGAGCGCTTCCTCGCGCTGCACTTCGCGAACGAGGTGTGGAAGAACAACACGGGCGAGGTCATGGGGCACGCGGGAACCGATCCCGAGGCGTTCGAAGCGGTGGCCCAGTTCGCCGAGGAGATCGGTATGGTGCCGATCCGCGTACTCAAAGAGCAGCCCGGTTACGTGCTCAACTCCTTGCTCGTTCCGCTGCTCGACGCGGCGAGCGACCTGCTCATGCGCGGCGTCGCGACCCCGGAGGACATCGACCGCACGTGGCGCATCGCGACGGGCGCTCCGCTCGGCCCGTTCCAGATCTTCGACGTTATCGGCATGATGACGCCGTACATGCTGAACAAGGACAGCGACAAGCCGGGTGCGCGCGAGTTCGCCGAGTACCTGAAGCGCGAGTACATCGACAAGGGCTACCTGGGTAAGGGCAGCGGGCGCGGGTTCTATCGCTACGAGTAACGATAGAATGGCGGCGCTATGGCTACTTTCGGAAACCTCTCGGCGCGACTGACCGACACCCTCAAGAACCTCCGTTCGAAGGGCAAGCTGTCGGCGTCCGACGTCGACAGCACGGTCAGGGAGATCCGCCGTGCGCTGCTCGAGGCGGACGTCGCGCTCGACGTCGTGAAGGCTTTCACCGCGACGGTGCGCGAGCGTGCGCTGGGCGACGAGGTGAACCAGGCGCTCAACCCGGCGCAGCAGGTCGTGCAGATCGTGAACGAGGAGCTCGTCGCGATCCTCGGCGGCGAGCAGCGTCGTCTGCAGTTCGCGAAGAACCCGCCGACCATCATCATGCTCGCGGGCCTGCAGGGCGCCGGTAAGACGACGCTCGCGGGCAAGCTCGCAAAGTGGCTCCGCGACCAGGGGCACACGCCGCTCCTGGTCGCGTGCGACCTGCAGCGACCCAACGCGGTAACGCAGCTCGGTGTCGTCGCCGAGCAGGCAGGCGCTGACATCTACGCGCCCGAGCCGGGCAACGGAGTCGGTGACCCGGTGAAGGTGGCGAAGGACGGCGTCGCCGAGGCCAAGCGCACGCAGCACGACTTCGTGATCATCGACACCGCCGGTCGTCTCGGCGTCGACGCTGAGCTTATGCGCCAGGCGTCCGACATCCGCAAGGCGACGAACCCAGACGAGGTGCTCTTCGTCATCGATGCCATGATCGGCCAGGACGCGGTCGCGACGGCGCAGGCGTTCCAGGAGGGCGTCGACTTCACCGGCGTCGTGCTCACGAAGCTCGACGGCGACGCACGCGGTGGCGCGGCACTCTCCATTCGGAGCGTGACTGGGCGGCCGATCCTCTTCGCGTCCACGGGTGAGGGCCTCGGCGAGTTCGAGCCGTTCCATCCCGATCGCATGGCGAGCCGCATTCTCGACCTCGGTGACATCCTCACGCTCATCGAGCAGGCCCAGCAGGCCTTCGACGAGACCGAGGCGCGCAAGGTCGCCGAGAAGATCGCGAAGGACGCCTTCACGCTCGACGACTTCCTCGGGCAGATGCAGCAGTTGCGCAAGGCGGGCTCGCTGAAGAAGATGATGGGCATGCTGCCCGGCATGGGCAAGATGCAGGCGCAACTCGACAACTTCGACGAGCGCGAGATCGTGCACACCGAGGCGATCATCCAGTCGATGACGAAGGCGGAGCGAGAGAATCCGAAGCTGCTGAACGGCTCGCGGCGCCTGCGCATCGCCAAGGGCTCGGGCATGACGGTGACCGACGTGAACCAGCTCGTGCAGCGCTTCGAGCAGGCCGCGAAGATGATGAAGACTGTCGCTCGAGGCGGCGTGCCGCAGATCCCCGGAATGGGGCCGATGCCCGGCATGGGTGGCGGCAGCGGGCGCAAGAAGCAGCAGCCGAAGGGCAAGGGCAAGCAGCGCTCGGGGAACCCCGCGAAGCGCGCACAGGAGGCCGCGGGCGTTGCAGCGAAGGCCGCTGCCGCTCCGGGTGGGTCCGGTTTCGGGCTCGGCGCGGGAGGCGCGCAGCCGAGCGAAGAGGACCTCGCGAAGCTGCAGCAGATGCTGGGTAAGGGCCTCCGGTAACTCTCTCTCGGGCTAAAACCCCTGATCCCGACAAAAATTGCATTTCGCGCCCGAGTGTGGCACGATTGATGAGTTCGCGCATCTCGCGCGCCCACGCTTCCGCACCCGGCCGTTCCGAGCAGGGGTGGCGGCACCGTTCACCACTGCAAGGAGTCACTCATGGCTGTCAAGATTCGTTTGAAGCGCCTCGGCAAGATCCGCGCGCCCTACTACCGCATCGTCGTCGCTGATTCGCGCACGAAGCGCGACGGTCGCGTCATCGAGGAGATCGGCAAGTACCACCCGACCGAGCACCCTTCTTTCATCGAGGTCGACTCGGAGCGCGCGCAGTACTGGCTGAGCGTCGGCGCGCAGCCGACCGAGCAGGTCGCCGCGATCCTGAAGCTCTCGGGCGACTGGGGCAAGTTCAAGGGCGAGGGCAACACCGAGTCGCAGATCCAGGCTCCCGAGGCGAAGGCGGTCTTCGAGGCCGACGCCGCGAAGAAGCCCGTGCTGCGCCCCAAGGCTGAGAAGAAGGCAGAGGCGCCCGCCGCCGAGTCGACCGAGGCTCCTGCCGAAGAGGCCGCCGCTGAGACGACCGAGGCCTAATTCCCTTGGCTGAACAGGCGCTCGCCGAGGCGCTCGAGCACCTCGTGCGCGGCATCGTCGACCACCCGGAGCGCGTGCGCGTCGACGCGCGCGACTCGGGTCGGGGCGACGTGCTCGAAGTGCGGGTCCACCCGAGCGACCTCGGCCGCGTCATCGGCCGCGGCGGTCGCACGGCTTCCTCGCTCCGCACCCTCGTGTCATCGCTCGCGAGTGGCGACCGCGTGCGCGTCGACGTCATCGATACCGATGCGTCGAGGGCTGATGAGGCCGACGATTCCGGCGATTCGGGATCGGAGCGCGACGTCTAATGGCCACTCCCTCTGGGCGTGCACAGGCTCCCCGTCCCGCGAGCGGGGCGGGGAGTTTGCGCGTGGGGCGCCTCACCAAGCCCCACGGGCTGAAGGGCGGCATCAAGCTCGAGCTCTTCACCGATAATCCCGAGCTGCGCTTCGTTCCCGGCGCGGAGTTCGCTCTGCAGGTGCCCACGGAGTCACCGTGGTTCGGGCGCACGATCACGCTCCGTGAGCTGCGCTGGTTCAATGAGTCGCCGGTCGGGTTCTTCGACGAGGTGGCGGATCGCACCGCAGCCGAGAGCATCGTGCGCGCGATCCTCTGGATCGACGAGCGGGCCGTCGCCGAGGGCGCCGAGGAGAACGCGTGGTACCACCACGAGCTCGTCGGGCTCGACGTGGTCCGCGAGGCTTCGGCCGAGGGCGCCCCGGCCGGCGAACGAGTGAAGCTCGGCGTCGTCGCCGAGGTGCAGCACCTCCCCGCACAAGATCTTCTGGTCGTGAATACTCTGAACGGCACCGTGCTTGTGCCGTTCGTCGAGGCAATCGTGCCGAGCGTTGACGTCGCCGCGGGTGTGGTGCTCGTGACGCCCCCGCCGGGGCTCTTCGACGAGTCCGAGGCCGAATCCGACGGGACGGACGGGCCGAGCGACAGTGAGTCACAGGCCGAAAGTAATGCAGACGGTGCCGGCGACGCGAGCGGCCCCGCGTCGTGAGAATCGACGTCGTCTCAATCTTCCCCGGCTACTTCGACGCGCTTGAGCTGTCGCTCCTCGGCAAGGCGCGGCAGCGCGGCGTGATCGACCTGCGGGTCCACGACCTCCGCGACTTCGCGCACGACCGTCATCGCACCGTCGACGACACTCCGGCCGGCGGTGGCGCGGGCATGGTCATGAAGCCCGAGCCCTGGGGCGAGGCGCTCGACAGCGTGCTGGCGGAGGCGGAAGCCGACGCCGATCCGCTGCTGATTTTCCCGTCGCCAGCGGGTGAGGTCTTCACGCAGGCGACCGCGCGCGAGCTCGCCGCTGAGCGGCACCTGGTGTTCGGTTGCGGCCGCTACGAGGGCATCGACCAGCGCGTGTTCGATGAATACGCGTCGCGGGGCCGCGTGCGCCTCATGAGCATCGGCGACTACGTGCTCAACGGCGGCGAGGTGGCGTCGATCGCGATGATCGAAGCGATCGGGCGGCTCGTTCCCGGCGTCGTCGGCAACCCCGAGAGCCTCGTCGAGGAGTCGCACGAGGCCGACGGCCTGCTCGAGTACCCGAGCTACACGAAGCCCGCTCGCTGGCGCGACCGCGAGGTGCCGCCAGTGTTGCTCAGCGGCAATCACGCCGCAATCGCTACGTGGAGGCAGGAGCAGCGGGTCGAGCGCACGCTTCGCGTGCGGCCCGAGCTGGTGCCACGAAACATGCTGCCCGAGGAGCTCCGGGGGAGCCGCGGCCGGCACGCTGCGGGCCGGGATTAGCGCAATCAGGCTCCATAGCGGCGCGCACGAAGCTGAGTGTCGGCGGCTCCCTCTAGGCTGGTGGCATGCGTGATGTGCTCTCGGCCGTGATCGGTAAGACGGTGCGCCAGGTCGCCCGCCTGCGCGGCGGCGGCTCGGCCCTGCCCGGCCTCGTCATCGAGAAGCTCGACCCCGGGTTTCTCGGGCGCGTGCTCGGGCGGTTGCCGTACGGCGTGGTCGCGATCAGCGGCACGAACGGCAAGACCACCACGACGAAGATGGTCGTGGAACTGCTCGAGTCGCGGGGCCTGCGCGTTTTCACCAACCGCACGGGGTCGAACTTCTCGCGCGGTGTGGTCGCCGCGGCGATCCAGGAGGGTGACCTGCGCGGAAGGCTCCACGCGGACATCGCGGTGCTCGAGCTCGACGAGGCGCACGCCATGTACTTCATCGACCGCGTGCGGCCGCGCTTCACCCTGCTGCTCAACGTGCTGCGCGACCAGCTCGATCGCTTCGGCGAGATCGACGCGACCGCTCGACTGCTGCAGCGCATCGCGGACGCGACGACCGAGGGCCTGGTCGTCAACCGGGAGGATCGGCTCGTCGCCGAGATCGGCGAGCGCACTCGGCAGCGCGCGGCGTTGGCTGCGGGCTCGGCCGCGGGCGGGTCGGCGGCGGCGCCCGAGGTGCGTGAGTTCGGGCTGTCGCCCGCGCTCCGTGCGATGTTCCCGAGCGATGACGAGTTCCACGTCTCGGGGCCGAGTGAAGGCGGCGGATCGGTGAGCGAGACAGACTCCGTGACTCACGCCCCGGCGGCGCCGAGCACCGCTGACGTCACGCTGCTCGAGGTCGGCGATCACGCGGCGCGCTTCGCCATGGACGGGGTCGAGTACGGCACGACACTGAAGCTCGAGGGACTCTACAACACGTTCAACGCGGCGTCGGCGCTCGCGCTCGTGCGCCAAATCCTGGCGGCCGGCCCCATAGCCCCGGGAGTGACGACAGCCGTGACCGCGTCGAACGACGAGCTCGTCACCGCCCTCGCGGAGGTGCGTCCCGCCTTCGGACGCGGGGAGCAACTCGTGCTCGACGGGCAACCGCTCGAACTCGTGCTCGTGAAGAACCCCGCGGGGTTCCGCCTGGGTCTCGCGTCCTTCGACGCGACGGGCGTTGCCGCGATGATCGCGATCAACGACCAGTACGCTGACGGCCGCGACATGTCGTGGCTGTGGGACGTCGACTTCACGTCGCTCGCCGAGTCGGGTGTCGACACCGTGGCGGGCACGCGGGCGTGGGACATGGCTCTCCGGCTGGAGCACGACGCAGTCGTGGTCGGTCACGTGGCTGAGTCGCTCCGCGAAGCGCTGACCACGTTCCGGGAGCGCACCATGGGGCGGCCTCGCCGTATTTACTGCACGTACACGGCGATGCTCGAGCTGCGGAAGGTGCTCGCTGAACTTACGGATGTGGAGGACGTCTGGTGACGAATCAGGAGCTCACGATCGTCTCGCTCTATCCGCGAGACATGAACATCTACGGGGACCGCGGTAATGTGCTCGGGCTCACCCGGAGGGCCGAGGCGCACGGATTCGCCCCGCGCGTCGTCGAGGTGAACCCGGGTGACCCGCTACCGAGCGACATCGACATCGTCGTGGGAGGCGGCGGTCAGGACTCCGGCCAGGGGCGCGTCGCGCGCGACCTCGCCGTGCGCGCCGACGAGATCCGCGCGCTCGCGAGCGACGGCGTGCCGATGCTCATGATCTGCGGGCTCTACCAGCTCTTCGGGCACCGCTTCGTGACGTACACGGGGGAAGAGCTCACCGGCATCGGCGTACTCGACGTCGAGACCCTCGGCGGCACCGAACGCATGATCGGCAACATCGTGCTGGAGACCGAGGAGTTCGGCGAGATCGTCGGCTACGAGAACCACAGCGGGAGCACGCACCTCGGGCCCGGCTCGCGACCGCTCGGCCGGGTCGTGCAGGGCGCCGGCAACGCGCCCGACGCGGGCGTCGAGGGCGCGCGCACCGCGAACGTGATCGGCAGCTACCTGCACGGCTCGCTCCTGCCGAAGAACCCGGCGATCAGCGACTTCCTCATCGGGGAGGCAGCGCGCCGCCGCTACGGCTCCTTCACGCCGCGCGCGGGCGAGAGCGAGACGGTGCGGCGCGCGCGAGAGAGCTCGAAGCGGCGCCCGCGGTAGCGCGGCGCGCCCGGGAAGCGCATCGCAAATCAATTTCGCACATCCAGGAATATTCGTCTGCATGTAATCGTTGTTGTCTGCATGCCGGGGGCAACAGCCCAGAAGCAGCCGCATCTTGCGGCGCGGAGCCGGCGCACATCGAACGAAAGGCAGCGCATGACCATCACGACTGAGCAGATCCCCGGATACCGCGTCGGCACCTGGACCGTCGACCCCACCCACTCGGAGGTCGGCTTCTCGGTGCGTCACCTCGCGATCAGCAAGGTGAAGGGCAAGTTCGAGTCCTTCGAGGCGACGTTCACCACCGCCGAGAACCCGCTCGACTCGACGGTTACCGCGAGCGCCGACGTCGCATCGATCAACACAAACGAGAAGAACCGCGACGGCCACCTTGTCACCGGCGACTTCTTCGCGGCCGACCAGTTCCCGAAGCTCACCTTCGTCTCGACCGGCGTGCGCGAGGAGAACGGCGAGTTCTTCGTCGACGGCGACCTCACCCTCCGCGGCGTGACGAAGCCCGTCACCTTCAACTTCGAGTTCGGCGGTTTCGGCGAAGACGCCTACGGCAACTACAAGGCCGGCTTCACCGCTACCACCGTCGTGAAGCGCGAAGACTTCGGTCTCACCTGGAACGCACCCCTCGAAAAGGGCGGGCTGCTCCTCGGTTCCGACGTCACCATCACGCTCGACGTGCAGGCTTCGCTCGTCAAGTAAGCGCGTGAACTCGCGCTCCAGAGCGAGAGCAGGATCCGAAGTGCCGGCCCCGAGTACGGGGTCGGCACTTCGTTGTGTGCCGGGCTCGGGCGATCGCTCGCGGAGCATCGGGGACGGCACTCGTCTCTATCGGAACTCAGTCGAGCTCGCCCGTGATGCGGCCGCGCACGCGGCGCAGGTCCTCGAGCATCGAACCGATGAGCACCCAGTGCTGGGGGTTCGGCTGGGGAATGACGAGGGGCCGAGTGAGGGCGGGAGGCTCGGCCTCCACGCGATCCGCCGCCCCACCGACCGTGGAGACCAGCAACTCGAGGTCGTGCCCCGCCCGCCGCATCTCCTCCGCCATTCCCGCGACCGCGGGGTCCTCCGTCAGGTCGGCCGCGTAGTTGTCCGCGAGCGCGCGCGCCATGCCGATCACCTGCGTCACGATGCGCTGCAGCCGCTGGAACTGGTCGTCGTCATCGCCGAGCTGCTCGCGGTATCGCCGGCTGCGCGGGTTGAAGCGGAGGCTCTCGCGCGCTTGACGCAGGAGGCCGTGCACCCGCGTGCGCTCGTCCTGTAGGCCCCGTGCCTCCGCAAGCATCTCCTCGAGCCAGGGCGCGTCGCGCGGGGCGCTGAGCGCGTCGGCCATGCGCCGCAGCACGTCGGCCGTGTGCCGCGTGAGGTCGACGATGGCGAGGTGCACCGAAGACGTGCGCACTGGCGCGACGACGAGCGCGTTGAGGAGCACCCCGATCGCCGCCCCGATCGCCGTCTCGATGAGGCGCTCGGCGCCGTAGTGCAGCTGGATGCCGCCGAGTGCGATCATGAGCAGCGCGCTGATCGCGACCTGATTCGCGGCAGACGGGGTCATGCGCAGCACCCAGCCGACCGCCATCGCCACGATGATCGCGGCGATGAAGAGCCACGACTGCGGCCCGAAGAGCGCCCCGGCGCCGATCGCGACCGCGACGCCGACGAGCACCCCGACCACGCGCTCGATGCCGCGCGTCAGCGACTGGTCGACGTTGTCCTGCATCACGATGAGCGCCGCGATCGCGCCGAAGATCGGCAGCTGCTCGGGGAAGATCGCGAGGCACACGAACCACGTGATGATCGCGGCGGCCGCGCCCTTCGCGAGCTGCAACCAGGCGGGACGCACCGCGACGGTGAAGCGGCCGGTGAGGTCGCGGTTGAATCGTCGCCAGGGGCGCGTGACCGGGCTCGTCACAGCAGTCCCAGCTTGCGCAGCTCCTCGCGTAGCGTCGCGCCGTCGGGACCGTACACCCAGGGCACCCCGCTGGTCGTGCGGTGCAGTTGCGCCTTCGAGCGGCCGCCCGCGAGCACGGCCTCACCGACCGAGAGCTGGCGGATCAGCACGGCGGACACGCTCTCGGGGTGTGCCATCGCGAACTCGTGATACAGCGTCTCGTCGTGCTGCCCGTCGTCGCCGATGAGCACCCACTTCACGCCGGGGAACTCGCGCGCGAGGCGCCGCAGCTCCTGACGCTTGTGCTCTTGGCCGCTGCGGAACCATCGGTCGTGCGTCGGCCCCCAGTCTGTGAGCAGCAGCGGACCCATCGGGTAGAGGTTGCGCGCGAGGAAGCGGCTGAGCGCCGGCGCCGCGTTCCAAGCGCCGGTGGAGAGGTACATGACCGGCGTGCCCGGGTGCTGAGCGACGAGATGGTCGAGCATCACCGGCATTCCGGGGGTGGCGGATCGCGCGTGCTCGTCGAGCACGAAACTGTTCCAGGCGGCGACGAACGGCCTCGGCAGCGCGGTGATCAGGATCGTGTCGTCGATGTCGGAGATGACGCCGAGCTTCGCCTCCGGGTCGACGATGTTGACGGGGGCGTCGGCGGCCTCGCTGTCGCCGGCCTGCAGCGTGACGGTGTGCCAACCGGGGGTGAGGGGCACGGGGACGATCGCGTCGATGACGCCCCCGCGATCCGCCGTCACCTCGGTGACCGGTTGGCCGTCGATGAGCACGCGGACGACCTGGCCGGGCACGGAGAGGCTCGTGAAGGTGCGCCAGCCGCGCACGCGGGAGACCTCTGCGACGTCGGGCCGGTAGCGGGTGTGCTCGCGGCTTTCCGGGCGCAGATAGAGCACCCGCCCCAGCACGCGCACCCATTCCGTGGTGCCGTAGCCGATGTACGGGATCACCGAGGGCTTCTTTCCGCGGGAGATGGCGCGGCGTGCGCGGCGACCGTGCAGGCGATCCTCGAGGCGCGCCGCGAAGCGGGGCCGGTGGTCGGGCTGCGAGGGCGAAGTCACCGTGCCAGTCTAGGTGCCCGACTGATTCCCGGGTCAGCGAGCGCACCGTTTTCACATGGCCGGTACCGTGGCAAATGTGCTGCATCACTCGACGTCGAGTGACATTCGTTTTGCTGCCGAGTGAAATGTGTCTCGACCCAGAAGCGCATTCGCAGCAAACTCACAGTCTCGCTACGCTCAAGGGTGTCGGCGACCTGCCGGCGGTCCGGATCGGAGCGGCATTCAGCGCGACTCCGATCAGTGGGCCCACTTGGGGAGGACGCGCTCGTGAGCGCGCGATCCCTCCGTTCGGGAGCGGAAATTGAACGAGATCCTTGACCCGCTTGTGCTGTCTCGATGGCAGTTCGGGCTGACCACGCTGTATCACTTCATCTTCGTGCCACTCACGGTTGGCATGTGCCTACTAGTCGCGATCCTGCAGACCGCGTGGGTGGCCACTGGCAAGGTGAAGTTTCTGAGGCTGACCCGCCTCTTCGGCAAGATCTTCCTCATCAACTTCGCGATGGGCGTCGTCACGGGCATCGTGCAGGAGTTCCAGTTCGGTATGAACTGGTCGAACTACTCGCGCTTCGTCGGCGACATCTTCGGCGCACCGCTCGCGATGGAGGGGCTCATCGCCTTCTTCTTCGAGGCGACGTTCATCGGCCTGTGGATCTTCGGGTGGGACAAGCTGCCGAAGCGGGTGCACGTGCTCACCATCTGGTGCGTGTGGATCGGCACGGTCGCCTCCGCCTATTTCATCCTCGCGGCGAACGCTTTTATGCAGAACCCCGAGGGCTTCACGATCAACGAGGAGCGCGGTCGGGCCGAGCTCGAGAGCATCGGTGCCGTGCTGGCGAACCCCGTCGCGCTCACGCAGTTTCCCCACACGATCTTCGCGGCCGTCATGTTCGCGGGCGTCGTCATGGTGTCGACCGCGGCGTGGCACCTGCGCCGCCGCCAGCACATCGATGAGATGCGCACCGCCCTTCGCTTCGGCGCGTGGACGAACATTGTCGCCTTCCTCGGAGTCGGTCTCACCGGGCACACGCTCGGGATGGTGATGACCGAGACCCAGCCCATGAAGATGGCCGCGGCCGAGGCGCTCTACAACACGGCCTCCGGGCGAGACGCCTCGTTCTCGATCTTCAGCCTCGGCACCCCCGACGGGGCGCACGAGATCTTCTCCATCCGCGTCCCGTACCTGCTCTCGTTCCTCTCGAACGGCAACTTCAGCGGCTCGGTTGAGGGCATCCGTGATCTGCAGGCCGAGTACACCGCGCAATACTGCGGTGCCGACTCGCTGCTCACCTGCCCGAGCGACGGTCAGTTCGCTCCGATCATCTGGGTCACCTACTGGGCGTTCCGGTGGATGATCGGGCTGGGTGCCCTGGCGGCGCTCGTCTCCGCGGTGGGGCTGTGGATCACGCGGAAGAACCTCGACCTTCCTGACTGGGTGTGGCGGGTTGCGGTCTGGACCGCTCCGCTCCCGATGCTCGCCTCGCTCGTCGGATGGATCTTCACCGAGATGGGCCGGCAGCCGTGGATCGTCTTCGGGGTCATGACGACTGAGCAGGGTGTGTCACCGGGGGTGCCCGGATGGGCGATCCTCATCTCGCTCGCGGTCTTCACCGTCGTATACGGGGCGCTCGCAGTCGTCGAGTTCAAGCTCATCACCCGCGCTGCGAAGGAGGGGCCGCCCGAGATCGAGCTCGCGTCCCGGGGCGAGGGATCCGCCGACGAGCCGGACCACCTGCGGCTCGCAACGGTCTACTGAACGACGATCACGAGGAAACGAACATGGATCTCACGACTCTCTGGTTCTGCATTGTCGGCGCGATGCTCGTCGGCTACTTCGTGCTCGACGGCTTCGACTTCGGCGTCGGCATGGCGCTCCCGTTCCTCGGGCGCGATAACACCGACCGCCGCGTCATCATCAACACCATTGGCCCCGTCTGGGATCTCAACGAGACCTGGCTCATCGTGGCGGGCGCCTCGCTCTTCGCCGCGTTCCCCGAGTGGTACTCGACGATGTTCTCGGGCTTCTACCTGGCGCTCCTCGTGATTCTCGTGGCGCTCATCCTGCGCGGGGTCTCGTTCGAGTACCGTCACCTCGGGAAGGGCCGACGCTGGACGCGCTGGTTCGACCAGTTCATCTTCTGGGGATCAGTCGTGCCGCCGCTGCTCTGGGGCGTGGCATTCGCGAACCTTGCGCAGGGCCTCCCGATCAGGCCGATGGAGATGGGCGGGTGGATCTACGAGGGTACGCTGCTCACGCTGTTGAACCCCTACGGTTTGCTTGGCGGCGTCACGATGCTCCTGATCACCTTCACGCACGGGCTCGTTTTCATCTCCTTGAAGACCGCGGGCGAGATGAGGGATCGGGCTCGCGCGCTCGCCACCCCCGTGGGTGTCGCGGCCATCGTCGCGGGCGCCACATTCCTGGTGGTGACCGTCGTGCAGCACCTCGATAGCCCCCACCTCTGGGCGATCGTGTTGAGCGCGGCGCTCGCGGCGCTCGCGCTCGTCGGCGCGTGGGTCGGCAACCTGCTGGGTCGCGAGGGGTGGGCGTTCGCCGGCAACGCCGTCGCCATCGCTGCGGCCCTGCTCACGCTGTTCCTCGCGATGTTCCCGAACCTCATGGCGTCGACCATCGATCAGGCGTACTCGATGACGGTGGAGGGCGCTGCGAGCTCGACCAAGACCCTGGAGCTGATGACCTGGGTCGCGGGCGCAACGCTCCCGCTCGTGCTCGCGTACCAGGCGTGGACGTATTGGGTGTTCCGCAAGCGCCTCACGCGCGAGGCGATCCCCGTGGCGCACTGACCGTGCCCGCGCTGGACGCGCTGCCCGCCGAGCGCGCAGCCCATCAGACAGTGGATAGCCCGTGAAACGGTTCGAAACACCGGAAATCGATCCGCGCGACGGGTGATCCACTGCACGATGGGCGTGAGCGCTGGCCCCGGCACAGCTCCCAGCACCGCCCCCAGTAAACTGCGACGGGCGAATCCGCCCGAGACCTCTTCAGGAACCAGCACGTGAAACCCTTCGATCCGAGACTGCTCCGCTACGCGCGCGCTGCCCGCGGAGTGCTCCTGATCGGAGCGGGCCTCGGCCTCCTGCGCACGTGCGCCGTGATCGTGTGGTCGTGGTGTCTCGCGCAGGCGATCGTCGCTGCGGCGCTCCCCGCGATGAGCGGGATACCGGGGCTTCGGGGGCGTGTCGACGAGGGGTCGTTCGCGCCGGCGCAGCTTCCCTGGCTCGTCGGGGGAGCGGCCTCCGCGCTCGTCGTGCGCTCGCTCGCGAGCTGGGGCATGGACGCGGTCGCGGCTCGGGGCGCGGTGCGTGTGAAGGCCGAGCTGCGTGCCGCAGCGCTCGACGCCCTCGACGGTGGCGACGGGGGTGGCGGATCGCCGCAGCGTAGATCGCAGGCCGACGCTGTACGGGGCGGTGACGCCGAGCTCGCCACGGTGCTCGGCCGCGGCCTCGACGCGCTCGACGGCTACTTCTCCGGTTACATCCCGCAGCTCGTGCTGACCGCGGTCGCCTCGCCGATCCTCATCCTTGCGGTGCTGCTCGCGGATCCGCTCAGCGGGCTCATCGTGATCATCGTCTTCCCGGTGATTCCGATCTTCATGATCCTCATCGGCCTGGCGACGCAAGCGGTGCAGGATCGCCAGTGGGCCGGGCTCGAGCGTCTGTCGTCGTCGTTCCTCGACGTCGTCGCGGGGCTCTCGACGCTGCGGATCTTCGGCCGCGAACAGCGCCAGGTCGACCGGATCGCGCGCGAGACCGAGGAGCAACGCGCGCGGACGATGTCCGTGCTGCGCGTCACCTTCCTCTCGGGCTTCGTGCTCGACCTCGCGGGCACGTTCTCGATCGCGCTCGTCGCCGTGACGGTGGGCACGCGTCTGGTGTCGGGGGAGTTCCCGCTCGGCCTCGGACTCTTCGTGCTGCTCCTCCTCCCGGAGACCTTCGTGCCGATCCGCCAGGTCGGTGCGGCCTTCCACGCGTCGACCGAGGGACTCGCGGCGGCCTCGCGCGTCTTCGCGATCATCGAGGGCGGGGCCCAGAGTGCGGTCGGGAGTTCGACCCAGAGTGCGACCGTGAGCGCGGCTGTGGGCGCGGGCGCCGACACCGACGCCGATGCGGCAGCTGCCCGCCTCGATCCCGTTGCTTCCGCGCAGCCCGGCATCCGCTGCGACGACGTGACGATCGCCCGCGACGGGCGCCGTGTGGTCGGTCCGCTGTCGTTCGCGGTCGAGCCGGGCGAGGTCGTGGCTCTCGTGGGGCCGTCGGGGGTCGGCAAGTCGACGCTCCTCGCGGCGCTGCTCGGCTTCGTCGACCCGGTGCGGGGCTCGGCGCGCGCGGGAGGCCGCGTCGCGTGGGCGGGGCAGCGACCCGGGCTCATGCACGGTTCGATCGCGGAGAACGTCGCGCTCGGGGCGGATCGCATCGATGACGGGCTTGTTCGCGCGGTGCTCGACGACGTCGGGCTGGGTGAACTCGACCCCGCGGCCACGCTCGGCGTCTCGGGAGCGGGCGTGTCCGGCGGTCAGGCGCAGCGGATCGCGGTGGCTCGGGCGCTCTATCGCGCTCGCGCGCTCGATTGCGCCGCCCTCCTCCTCGACGAACCGAGCTCCGCGCTCGACGCCGAGAACGAGGGGCGGATCGCGGCCGTGGCGCGAGCCGAGGCGTCGGCCGGGCGTGCGGTGCTCGTCGTGACGCACCGGGAAGCGCTCGAGCGCGCGGCGGATCGCGTCGTTCGGGTCGAGGCCGCGGCCCCCGCAGTCGCGGGAGGTGCCGCATGAGCCGAGGGCCGATGGAACTCGCGTCGAAAGACGACGCTGCATTCGAACGCACCGTGCTCGCGCGCGCGATGCCGAGCCGCCGCCGCCGCGCGCCCGGCGTGCTGCTCGGCGTGCTCGCCGACGCCAGCGTGGTGGGCCTCCTCGGACTCAGCATGTGGCTGATCGTGCGAGCGGGGGAGCAGCCGCCGATCCTGCACCTCACCTTCGCGATCGTCGGCGTGCGCGCCCTCGCCATCGGCCGTGCGGCCTTCCGCTACGGCGAGCGTCTCGCGAGCCACAACGCGGCGCTCGCGCAGCTCGCGACGCTCCGGTCCCGCACCTTCGCCGCGCTCGTGCCGCGGGTGCCGGGGGCGCTCGAGTCGCACCGTCGCGGCGAGGTGCTCGCGGCGTTCGTCGATGATGTTGATCAGCTGCAGGACGAGCCGCTCCGCGTGCGCCAGCCGCTCCTCGTGAGCGGCATCGTTACGAGCCTGAGCATCGTGCTCGTCGCACTGATCTCGGTGCCCGCCGCGCTCGTGCTGCTCGGCGCGCTCGTGCTCGGCGGCGGCTCGGCCATCTGGCTCGCGACGCGCATCTCGGGAGACGACGATCGCGCGCTGAGCGCCGCCCGCGCCCGGCTCGTCGACGCGCTGCTCGAGCGTTTCGCGGCGGCAGACGTGCTCGCCGCGTTCGGGGCGCTGCCTCGGCAGCGGGAGCGGATCGCCGACGCCGAGCGTCGGCTCGCGCGCGTGCAGCTCAGACGCGCACGCGCGGCCGGCCTCACCGGAGCGCTGCTCGGGCTGGCCGCGGGCGCCGCGTCGCTGGGCGCGCTGCTCGTGATGCTCCCCGCGCTCGGAGTCGGAGGTGCGGTCGTGAGCGCGTCCGGCGCCGCAGCCGGTGAGCTCTCCGCGCCGCTCTTCGCGGCCGCCGTCGTCGTGCCCGCCGCCGTGTTCGAGATATTCGCGCAGGTGCCCACGGCCCTCGCCGCGCGCCGCACGGTCCGCGCGAGCGCCGGGCGCGTTGCCGAGCTCACCGAGCGCCCGCTCCCGCCCGAGATCGTGGGGGCGGGCGACGCGGAGGCGATCCCGGCGACCTCGCGCACGTCGAGCGTGGCGGATCCTGCCGCCCCGCTCATCGAGGTCAGCGATTTCACCGCGCGCCACCCGGGCGCCGAGCAGGACGCGATCGCTCCGGTGTCGTTCGCGCTCTCCGCGGGAGAAACACTGGTGATCACGGGCCCGAGCGGCGCGGGAAAGAGCACGCTCGCCCTCGCGCTCGTGCGGTTCCTCGAGTACCGCGGGGAGTACCGGCTGTGCGGAGACGATGTGCGGAGTCTCGCGCCCGAGGCCGTGCGCCGCGTCGTCGGTCTCTGCGAGCAACGCCCCTATCTCTTCAACGCGGATCTGCGCCAGAATCTCCAGTTCGCCCGCGACAGCGGCGGCAACGAGGAAGGCGGCGACGCAGCGCTATGGTCGGCGCTCGACCGCGTCGGCCTCGCGGAGTGGGCGGCCGAGCGCGGCGGACTCGACGCGAAGCTCGGCTCCGACGGGGCGTGGGTGTCGGGCGGGCAGGCGCAGCGCATCGCGCTCGCGCGTGCGATCCTCGCCGATTTTCCGGTTGTCGTGCTCGACGAACCGACCGCTGGCGTCGACCGCGAGCTCGCGGATCGCCTGCTGACCGACCTCATGGGCGCCGTGCCCGATGATCGCGCGGTGATCCTCATCACGCACACCGAGGTTCCGAAGGGTCTCGAGCGCCAGGAGTTGCGCCTCGGCTGACCGCCGCTGGCAGCCTTCCTCAGGCCCTCGTGTCAGCCCGTCAGACTCTCTCGTCGGCTCGTCAGCGCCCGAGCACCGGCTCCCAGGCGTGATCGAGCACCGCCCGGGCCGCGGCGAGGCGCGCCGGATCCGCGGGCGGGAGCGGCGATCCGTTCAGGCGGGTCGCGGGCCGCACCCCGTGCAGCGCGTTCACGGCCCACACCTCGGAGCGTGAGAGCTCGTCGACCGTGGCGAGCGCGGGCATGAGATCCGGAAGAGCCTCCCGCAGCGTCGCCTCCATCACCGATGCGACGCGCTGAGGCAGCGCCGACACCTGGCCGCGGGCCTCGCACTTACTGCCTTCCGGCCACCAGACGAGACTCGTCGTCGCGCCCTCCGCGACGTGTCCCGCGGCATCCACCAGCAGCGGCTCCTGCGCCGCTGCGCCGACACTGAGTTCGCGCGCGAGTGCCGCATAGCGCGCGATGTTCGGCCCCTTGCGCTCGGGGTGTTCGCGTTCGGGCACCATCGTCGCGGTTCCCGCAGGCGGCGCGACGAGCTCGATGTCGTCGCGGAGCGGGGGGAGAGGGCGGATCGCGAGAGCGAGGTGCGGCTCGGCCGAGGGCGCGCGATCCGCCGCCGTTCGCTCCGGGCCGAGGCCCGCCGTTTGCCCGGCGCGCGGGGGCGTTGCCGGGGCCCACAGCTCGAGCCGAGGGAATCCCTCGCCCGCCTCCGCGATGCGCGTTCGTGCCTCCGCAAGAAACCTCGTGAGCGCCGCGCTCACCGCGTCGGGCTGCGCGCTCGGGTCGGCATCGAGCCAGGCGGCGGTCGCGGTGGCGGTGAACCGCGCGAGGTGCCGCTCGAAGCTCCGCACCTCCGCGCGCCCGTGGGCGACGCGCACGCGGAAGGAGTCTGCGGCGAGCAGCGCGCTTTCGGTGGCGGGCGACGCTGTTTCGGTGCCGCGCGGAGCGCTTTCGTTGCCGGGCGGCGCGCTCACCGTGCGCTCACCGTGCCGAGTCGTTCGCTCACGATGCTGGGTCGCGTACGGCGCCGAGCTGGCCGAGAACGGAGTAACGCTCGGGCAGCGGTCCGCGCCCCGTGGCCGCGAGCAGCAGCGCGCTTCCCACGCCTCGCCGCGCCGCGATCGCGCCGGCCAATTCGAGAGCCTCACCGAGCACGGAGGCCGGGGGCTCCGGCGGCGGGGCCGACGCGGCGTGCCCATCGAGCGCGATGACGGCGGCGCGGACGTCGAGGCCGTGCACCACGAGTTCGAACGCGCGGGTCGGCAGGTAGGCGGCGAGGCGCATGCCCCCGACGATGGTCTCGATCAGGGGGTTGCCCGCGTCCTTGACAACCCCGAGCACGCGGCCCGCGATTTCCGCGAAGGCGAGCGCCGGGTCGTCTCCGAGCGCCGCGCCGGCCTCGATCCCGCGCTGTAGCACGGCGGTGTCGCTCGCGCCCGGCAGTTGGAGCGAGCGGGCAAAATACTCGTCGGCGCTGCGCGCGGCTTCGGCGTGCGCGGGGCGGGCGAGGTACTGCTCTACGGTGAGCAGCGCGCGGCTCGTGTGCCCGACGAGGGCGCGCAGGTCCCAGTCGCCGAGTCCCGGCGCATCCCAGCCTGACGCCGGCACAGCGTCGACCACTTCGACCGCCCACGCGGCGGCCGCGGCAAAGTTCGTGCGGGCTTCAGCCGCCCCATCGGCCTCGTGCATGTCGCGAGCGTATCACCGCCGCTACGCTGAGACGATGCTCATTCGTGAGATCGTGTCGGGGGTCGCGGGAGGCGCTGGTGGTGCTGGTGATGCTGGTGCTGGTGCTGGTGCTGGTGCTGGTGCTAGTGCTAGCGCTGGCGGTGCTGGCGCGGTTGTCTCCTCCGACGAGCTCGCGTTGCGCTGCGCCCGGCGAATGGCGGCGAGCGGGCGACCCTGGTTCTGGCTCGATGGAGCGGGAGCGCCCACGGGAGAGCGACGCGTGTCGCGGATCGGTCTCGCGAGCGAAGTCCGGGAGGCTCGCGGGGCTGTTGGTGCTGGAGGGATTGCCAGTGCTGGAGGGGTTGCCGGTGCTGGTGGTGCTGGCACACTGCGCGGCGACGATGCGCGCGGTTTTCTGAAGGAGCTTCGCGGCGGAGACTGGGTGCTCGCGCTCGGGTACGAGTTCGGGCTCGCGCTGCTCGACGCTCCCGGGGTTCATGACGCGTCTGCGCCGCGTGCCTCGGCCAGTCCTGCGCGGAGCGCGTCGGCCGCTGCCTCCCTCGGTTTCGCGCTGCGGAGCGACGTTACGATCCTGATCGATCACGACTCCGGATCCGCCTCGCTATGCGGTCCCGACGCCGCGGCGATCGACGCATGGCTCGCAGAGAACGGCGGGCTGCTCGCCGGGCTGGGTGATCCGCCGTCTGAAGGTGGAGCGCGACACCCGAGCGCCTCGCCCGCCTTCTCGGCTACTACCCCGCGCGCCGGTGCATCCACAGGCTCGACCACCTCGCCCATCACCCCAGAGCGCGCGCACCACCCGCGCTGGCGCATGCCCGATGCGGCGTATGCCGAGGCCGTCGAGCGCTGCCGCGCCGCGATCGCCGAGGGTGAGGCGTACGTGCTGTGCCTCACCGACACCGCTGAGGTGAGCGTGGCGCAGGGGCACGGCTTCGATCCCCTCGCGATCTACGAGCGACTGCGGGTCGGGGCGCCGACGCGGGGCGGGGTGATCGTCACGGGGGATCGCGCGCTGGTGAGCGCGAGCCCGGAGCGGTTTCTCTCGGTGCGCGCGCGCCGCGTCGAGACCCACCCGATCAAGGGCACGCGGCGCCGGGGTGCGTCGCCGGATTCCGACCGTGCGTCGGCCGCCGCACTCGGCGCTGACCCGAAGGAGCGCGCGGAGAACCTGATGATCGTCGACCTCATGCGCAACGACCTGAGCCGGGTGTGCGAGCCGGGGTCCGTGCGGGTCGAGGGGTTTCTGCGCGTCGAGTCGCACGCGCACGTGCACCAGCTCGTGAGCACGGTCTCGGGCACGCTCGCGGAGGGGCGCGACGTCTGGGACGTCATCGCGGCCGCCTTTCCGGGCGGGTCGATGACCGGGGCGCCGAAGCGGCGGGCCGTCGAGTTGCTCGCGGAGCTGGAAGCCGGCCCGCGCGGGCTCTACTCGGGGTGCTTCGGGTGGGTGGACGGGAACGGTGACGGCGAGCTCGCCATGACGATTCGCGGGATCGAACTCACCGGATCCTGCCCTGATATTTCCGCTGGATCTGCGTTCGCGAGCGAGCCCCGCACCCGGCCCGACAGCGCTCCCGAGCGCCGCTTCACCCGGGCGCTCGTCGGGGCGGGCGGGGGCGTGACAATCGACTCGGACCCGGCGCGCGAGGTCGCCGAAAAGCACGTGAAGGCTGCGGCGTTGCTCGCGGCGCTTCGGGGGTGAAGATCCGCCCGGTCGAAGCGGTATTCTGGTCGGAAGTGTGCGCTCGCGTCGGCGGGCGATTCGTGACGAGATCGAGGTATGTGTGACCGAGCAGCAGGGGCGCGACGCCGAGGGCTACGACTTCCGGGCGATTCAGGAGCGATGGCTCCCGGTCTGGGACGATCTGAAGCCCTTCGAGGTGAGCACCGACCCCGCTGCCGATTCGGGCCGGCCGAAGAAGTACGTGCTCGACATGTTCCCGTACCCCTCGGGCGACCTCCACATGGGGCACGCTGAGGCCTTCTGCTTCGGCGATGTGCTCGCGCGGTACTGGCGCGGGCGCGGCTACGACGTGCTGCACCCGATCGGCTGGGACTCGTTCGGCCTGCCCGCCGAGAACGCGGCCATCAAGCGCGGCGTCGATCCTCGCGAGTGGACCTATGCGAACATCGCGCAGCAGAAGGCGTCGTTCCGTCTCTACGCGCCGTCGTTCGACTGGAGCCGCGTGCTCCACACGAGCGACCCCGAGTACTACCGTTGGAACCAGTGGCTGTTCCTCAAGTTCTACGAGAAGGGCTTGGCGTACCGCAAGGCGAGCTGGGTCAACTGGGACCCGGTAGATCAGACCGTGCTCGCGAACGAGCAGGTGCTGCCCGACGGCACCTCCGAGCGCTCGGGCGCAATGGTCGTCAAGAAGAAGCTGACGCAGTGGTACTTCCGCATTACTGACTATGCGGATCGGCTGCTCGACGACCTCGACAAGCTCGAGGGCCAGTGGCCGTCCAAGGTGCTGAACATGCAGCGCAACTGGATCGGTCGTTCGCGGGGCGCCGAGGTCGAGTTCGAGATCGAGGGGCGCGACGAGCGCGTGCCGGTGTTCACGACGCGGCCCGACACGCTGCACGGCGCGACGTTCATGGTTGTCGCGCCCGACTCCGACCTCGCGGCGGAGCTCGCGGCCGGCGCATCGGACGAGGTGCGCGCTGCATTCGAGGAGTACCTCGCGGCGACGCAAAAGCAGACCGAGATCGAACGGCAGAATGCGGATCGCGAGAAGACCGGCGTCTTTCTCGATCACTTCGCCGTCAACCCGGTGAACGGTGAGCGGATTCCGGTGTGGGCTTCTGACTACGTGCTCGCGGACTACGGTCACGGCGCGATCATGGCGGTGCCCGCGCACGACCAGCGCGACCTCGACTTCGCGCTGAAGTTCGAGCTGCCCGTACGCGTGGTCGTCGACGTGCGCGACGCCGACGGCGAGCCGCTCGCCGACCCCGCCGAGAGCGGCGTGGCCACCGCCGGCGACGGCGTGCTCGTGAACTCCGCTGAGCTCGACGGGCTGCGGAAGACCGAGGCGATCGCCCGCGCGATCGAGGTGCTCCAGGAGCGCGGGACCGGTCGCGCCTCCACGACGTACCGCCTGCGCGACTGGCTCATCTCGCGTCAACGCTACTGGGGCACGCCGATCCCGATTCTGCACGGTGCCGATGGCGAGATGCGCCCGGTCGACGCCTCCGCGCTTCCCGTCGAGCTGCCCGCTTCGGAGGGACTCGACCTCAAGCCGAAGGGCTCCTCGCCGCTGGGCGCGGCGACCGAGTGGGCGACCGTCGTCGACCCCGAGACGGGGGAGGGCTGGACTCGGGATCCCGACACGATGGACACCTTTGTCGACAGCTCCTGGTACTACCTGCGGTTCCTCTCGGCGAACGACTCGACGCAGGCGTTCGACCCGGCTGCGGTCAACGCGTGGGGCCCGATCGATCAGTATGCGGGCGGCGTCGAGCACGCGATCCTGCACCTGCTCTACTCGCGCTTCATCACTAAGGTGCTGCACGATCTCGGCTACCTCGAGTTCGACGAGCCTTTCACCGCGCTCCTCAACCAGGGAATGGTGCTGCAGGACGGCGCGAAGATGTCGAAGTCGAAGGGTAACCTCGTCGAGTTCGCGAGCGAGTTGCAGTCGCACGGCGCCGACGCGCTGCGCGTGACGCTCGCGTTCGCCGGGCCGCCGGAGGACGACATCGACTGGGCCGACGTGTCGGTGCAGGGGTCGGCGAAGTTCCTCGCGCGCGCCTGGCGTGTTGCCGATGACGTTGCTACTTCTGGTGCACCTCGCGGCGTCGACTTCTCGGGCGGGGACGCGGGCTTGCGCCGCGCGACGCATCGCCTGCTCGCGGACGCCCCCGGGCTCGTCGAGGCGTACAAGTTCAACGTGGTGGTCGCCCGCCTCATGGAGCAGGTGAACGTGACGCGCAAGGCGATCGACTCGGGCGCCGGCGTAGCCGACCCCGCAGTGCGCGAGTCGGCCGAAGCGATCACCGTGATCCTGTCGCTGTTCGCGCCCTACGCTGCCGAGGACATGTGGGCGAAGCTCGGCTTCGAGCCGACGGTCGCGCTGGCCGAGTGGCCCACCGCCGACGAGTCGCTGCTCGTCGAGGACGAGGTCACGATGGTGGTGCAGGTCGATGGCAAGGTGCGCGATCGGCTCACGCTGCCCGCGTCCGTTTCGGAGGCCGACGCCGAGGCCGCGGCGCGGGCTTCCGCCGCCGTACAGCGCGCCGTGGGCGATCGGCAGATCGTCAACGTGATCGTGCGCGTGCCGAAGATCGTGAGCATCGCGACGAAGCCCGCGGCGTAGTTCGGGGGCGAGATGCGACATTTCGACAGCCGCACGGCTCTGACAGGCCACTTCTGCTAGACTTGGTTCTTGGCTTGCGTGTGGTCATCACCACACCCCCGTAAGGTGCCCTCTCTCACCGTGCGGAACAACCCGTCAACTGGATCTCAAAGGACACATCTCAACGTGGCAAATATCAAGTCGCAGCTCAAGCGCATCAAGACCAACCGCAAGGCTACGGAGCGCAACAAGGCGTACAAGAGCGAGCTCCGCACCGTCGTGCGCGCAGCGCGCGAGGCGATCGCCGCTGGCGACAAGTCGGTTGCCGAGGCCAAGCTGAAGGCTGCCGGTCGCAAGCTCGATAAGGCAGTTTCCAAGGGCGTCATCCACAAGAACCAGGCAGCGAACCGCAAGTCGAAGCTCGCTTCGCAGGTCGCCGGGCTCTAAACAGGTTTTCGCGCTTAGCGCTTCGAGGAGGGCTCCGCTTCGGTGGGGCCCTTTTTCGTGTGCCTGCGGTGGCGGTGGCGGTGGCGTGCGCGGTGGCGTTCGCGCGAAACCACGGCTTGTCCTCGCTCTCTCAGCTGTGGAAGCCGGCGGAATTTCTCGCGGCGACTACGCGGTACGGCCCCGTCCGTCGACCCGCCCACGCCGAGCGATGAAGAGCAGATACTTTTCGAGCGCGTACTCTGGGTCACGGCTGCCGCCCTTCAGCAGCCACTCGGTCTCGGCGGCGAGGTCGATGGCGCGCGCCAGGTTCTCCTCGCTCCACCCTCGGACTTCGCGAAGCGCGCGGTCGACCTGCCACGGCGCCATGCCGAGCTCTTTGGCGAGCTGACCGCCCGATCCGCCCGCCCCGTAGACCCGCGCCATCGCGCGTACCTTCATGTTGAGCGCGGCGAGCATGGGGATGGGGTCAGTGCCCGTGGAGAACGCCTGCCGCAAGAGCACGAGCGCGTCCGCCGCGCGACCCGCGGTCGCTGCATCAGCAACGCGAAAGGCATTGGTCTCGACGCGTCCCTCGGTGGCGCGGGTGACCTCTTCCTCGGTGATCCGCGTGCCGACGTCGGACACCAGCTGACCGATCGCGCCTGCGAGTTCGCCGATGCCCCCCGCGTACGCGGCCGCGAGCTGCCGCGCCGCGCCCGGGGTTGCCTGCGCACCCAGCCGTCGGAACTCCGCCTGCACGAAACCGAGACGATCCTGGTCCTTCTTCATCTCCGGACAGACGACCTCGATGCCATCGCCCGCACCGCCCCGCACGAGGTCGAGCAGTGCCTTGCCTCGCTGGCCTCCGCTGTGTCGCAGCACGAGCGTTGTGTCGTCGGCGGGGCTCGCGACGTACCGCTTCGCGTCCTCGAGGAACGCGTCGGAGCACTTCTCAACGCTGTCCACCCGGATGAGACGGGGCTCAGCGAAGAGCGACGGGCTCGCGATCGTGAACAGTTCGCCGGCCGTGTATGAGGCCGCGTCCATGTCGTGTACCTCGAGCTCAGCGTTCGTCGCCGCAAGTGCGGTCTTGATCGCCTGACCGGCGCGATCCGCGAGAAAGGCCTCGGGACCCGAAACCAGCACCACTGGCGCGGGCCGTGCCTCAGTCCAATCGAGTTGCGCGATCTTCGCTTTCGAGGCGCTCGCGCGCGGTGCGGTCTTTCGTGCCTGTGCCACCACTTCAGCCTACCGTCGGCGGACGGGGTGTTGATTTCGCGCATCGCTCGCCTCACTCTCCCCGCTCCGCCCACACTCGGAGGTTCCCGGGTGCACCGCTCACGGCAATCGCCCCGAGCTCGTCGGTGCGTAAGACACGTGTTCCCGCTTGACGCAGCTCCTCGAGTGCTGACGTTGCCGGGTGTCCGTAGGCATTGTCGGCCCCGACCGACACGAGCCCGATCTCCGCGAGCGCGTTACCGAAGAGCGCGGGATCGTGATCCGAGGAGCCGTGGTGCGCGACCTTGATCACGTCGACCTGCAACGAACTCACGCTCCTCGCGAGTGCGCGTTGTTCATCCTCGCCCGTGTCCGCGAGGAGAAGTACGGATACCGGGCCGGCCTGAACCCGGAGCACCTGGCTCGCGCCGTTTGTGTCGTCGGGAAGGCTCCCGGGAGGCGGAGCGAGCACCTCCCAACTCAGGTTCCCGAGCGCACCGCCCGCCCCAGCTTCCCCGAAGTCGTAGGGCACATTCGCTGCGTCGAGCATCGCCGTGACCCGACGCGCGGTCCCGTCCTCGCGGTTATTCGGTGCGACGAGAGCGCGATCAACTCGGTCGAGGATCCCGTCCGCGGCTCCTACGTGGTCCCGATCGTCGTGGGTGAGCACGAGGACCGCGATGCGCGTCACACCGAAGCGGTCGAGGCAGGAGTGCAGCAGTTCGGGTGTCTCGCCTGTATCCACGAGCATCACGTTCTCTGGCGCCTCCGGGTCGCGGAGCAGTAGGGCGTCACCCTGACCGACGTCACATGCAACGACGCTCCAGTCCTGCGCCGTGTCCCAGCGTGTCGCTATCGGAGCGACGAGCGTCGGGCCGACGAATATGCCGGTGGCGGTGCAGATCAGCGCCGCAACCGCCGCGCGGATGATCGTCGGCCTACGCCGTTCCAACAGCCAGGGCCGTGGCCCGCTTGCGGGGGCGGTGGCTCGCGGACCGCCTTCGCCAACGCGCTCCCGCAGCACCCACCACGCGACCAACACCAGGCCTTCGACCACGGCGAGTAGCGCCGCGCCACCCCACCCACCTGGCCAGGGCCATCGAGACGCTGGGAGCGCTGCGGTGACCTGAGCTGTGGCCGCTATCCACCGTGCGGGAAAGGCCGCGCACGTGGTGATGAATTCAGCAAGCTGCGTAGATATCGGTGCTGCGAGCATCGCGAGTAACCCGAGGCCTGTTCCCCAAGGAGCGGCAGGCGCGGCGAGTACGTTCGCGAGGAGGCCGGCGGCCGGAAAGCCGTCTTGCACGAGTAACAGCAGTGGCCCGCACGCGAACTGGGCGGCGATCGCGACGGCGACCGGCAGCAACGCCCACCGCGGTGCCGGTGCGATTCTCGAAAGCATGCTCGAGATCGCGGGCGCCCAGAGCAGGATCCCGGCGGTTGCGGCCACGGATAGGGCGAAGCCCGGCTGCAGCGCCTGCCAAGGATCGATGAGGAGCAGAATCAAAATGGCGATCCCGAGGCTCGGTAACGCGGCGTTCCGTTTTCCGCCGTATCCAGAAATGAGCATCACTGACGCCATGACCGCCGCTCGCTGCAGGCTCGGATCGGGTCCGACGACGACCACGAACGCCCCCAGTGTGAGGCCCGAAACCACGAGCCGTCCGCGGCGCCTGATGCGGCACAGCGCCGCCACTCCCGCGATCGCGGAGACGACGAGCGCGCAGTTCGCCCCGGAAACGGCGACGAGGTGGGTGAGTGAGCTCTGTTCCATTTTAGAGGTGACTTCTGCAGGGACGAGCGAGGTGTCGCCAACCGCGAAGCCCGGAACGAGTTGGGCGCCCGGCACCGTCGCTGCGACGGCGCGGAGACCCGCGCGAAGCTGTGCGGCCGTTGCGCTCGCTGCGCCCGTGAGCGCCCCGGCCATGCTCGTGAAGTCGATCGCGGTGCTGTTGCCCGGACCCTCGACAGCGTTCGTCGAGTGTTCTCGAGTCGGCGCCGTCGCCGGTACGTTCTGAATACTCGAGACGCGGACGCCGTAGGCAGCCGACGAAGCGGGACCCAGCGCTACCAGTGCTCCCGTGATTCGGAGCCGAGTACCCGGCGCCCAGGAGTCTAAGTCCGCCTTCGCCGCATCGCTGCCGTACCAAAGCACCACGGGCATGGCGCCACTCGAACTTGCGGCGCGAGCAAGAACCCATCCGCCGAGCCCGCCGCGCGATGCGTCGTTCAACGCGCCATTCGCGCCCGGACTGTGCCGAGGGAAGCCCCGCAGTGTCACGTCAAGATTCACTGAACTTCCGCGCTCGGCCGCGCTCGAGAAACCAGGGTCCGAGCGCACCGCCTCCAGCGCGCTCACGCGAGCGCCCAGCACGAGGAGCACCGCGCAGGGGATCGACACCAGCGCGAGCACCACCCGACCGCGGTGCCCGCGAAGCGCGACCACGGACGTGGCTGCCGAGCCGACCGTGACGGCTCCCCATGCGATCCACACTCCTGATCCGGGGAGAGTGACCGCGCCTGCGCTCACCACCCACCCGGCTACCGCGGGGGCGAGCAACCGCCACGTGCCGGGCAGGCGTTCCGCGCGCGGCGCGCTTGCGGGAACCGTCGTACGCGCGCTCGTAGGGACGGCCGTATGCGCGCTCGCACCCGTACGTCCGCGAGCGCCGAACTCGCCTGCTGAGGTCGGGGTCACGGTGTTACCAGGTCTCGAAACCCATCGAGCGTCTTCTCGCCGATGCCGGGGACGTCGAGGAGCTGATCGACCGAAGCGAAGCCACCGTTGGCTTCCCGATAGTCGACGATGTGCTGGGCGAGCGCCGGGCCGATGCGAGGCAGCGTTTGAAGGTCCTCGGAGGTCGCCGAATTCAAGGAGAGTAGCCCAGAGCGAGACCCGCCGCCCGCCGACGTCGCTCCGCCCGCCGCGGTTCCGTTCCCGGAAGGTCCTGTGCTTGCACCCACGCCTGCTCCCGCGCTGGCATTCCCGCCAGAAGCCCAAGCCTCCGCGAGCGCTGCGTCGGGAACAACGATCTGTTCTCCGTCGACGACCGCTCGCGCAAGGTTGAGCGCCTCGAGCGCGGCGACCTTGGTTTCTCCTCCCGCAGCTGCAATCGCATCCGAAACTCGCGCGCCCGGCTCGACCGTGACGACTCCCGGCGAGGTCACCTCGCCGACGACGTGCACAGTGAACTTCGCCGTATCACTCCCCGCCGGCAGCCCATCTCCTCCCGTTGCACCGCTCGCTCCCGGCGTGTGTTTCCCGACTTCCACAGGTCCCGGTACCGCGCCGCTGGCAGATTCCTCATCAGACGCCGACCCGGCACTCGCCCCTTCAGAAGACACCGGGTCGATCGCGGTCCCCGGGACCTCGTGCCCATGAAACATCGTGATACCTATGGCCACGGCCACAGCCGCCGCGAATACGACGATTCCGACGAGCACCGGGACCGCGATCGCCGCGCGCACCCGGTCGCGAAGCCGGGTGAACGGCACCCACGTGAGCGGATTCGGATCCGCACCCTCCGTTGATGCTCTGGCACCGCGGCGTCGCATTGATCTGTCTGGCTTCCGTTGCGCTTCGGGCTGCACCCGGGCCCAGTGGCCCCGTTCAAGGAGGGCCTCGGATGACCATGGAGAATGAGCTGGAGCGGGCGTTTCGTGAGCCAGGACTTCCGTTGCGGGTTCGCGAAGCGTGGCATGCGGGTCGAAGCCCGCTTCTGATTCGATCGCCCCGCCGTCGGCGGACAATGCTGCGTTCTGGCCCAAGCGCGCGTCGCTCAGGTCGATCGGCGGTCCGCCTGTCGCTACGCCGCCGAGGGCCGTTTCCTGTCGCATGGTGAAACGGTAGGGCGACGGGACGCACGCTTTCGCCGGGCATCTTCACTTTGTGAAGAAATCGTTCGAACCTTCAAAATTGCCACGACTGTGAGTAATTCATGCAAAATCCATGAATGTCGGAGGTTCAAACTTTACTAGAGCCATGAACGAATTGCTGTTTTCGCTCCCGCCAGCGGTCGGTGCCGCTTCGGCGGTCCCGACAGGCGTTGAGACAGACCCGGCCCCGGCCACCGAGGCTTCTCGGAAGTACATTGAGGAGCTCCTACGATGGATCGAGCAACTCGAACAGCACCAACGCGTGGTTGATGCCGCGCGCATGGAATTCCTCGCGGCGGCACTCTCGTTCACCACTGACCCGGCAAGACCAGCAGATCGCGAGCTCGAGTATCGCGCACTGCGTGCAGAGGTGGCGGCGATTCTGGGCGTCAGCGAGTATGCAGCGGAAGCGCAACTCAACACCGCCTACACGGTGCGCCGCTCCTACCGCGCGACCCTGTCCGCTCTCGCATCGGCGGAGATCGGAGTTGCTCATGCGCGAGTCATTGCTGACGCGGGCGTTCGTATCGGGGTGGGGATAGACCCGCTCGTGCAAGCGCGCCGAGCCGCCTTCGAAGAAGCCGTGCTTGAGCATGCGCGGAGGGAGACACCAAACCGCTTACGTCCCATCGCTCGACGCATTGCAGAAGGACTGACGCCCGAACCGCTCGACGAGATGCATCGATCCGAAGTGCGACGGCGGCGAGTGACGGTGCGCGAGGGAGAGTACGGCATGTCTGAGCTCACGGCGTTCGTGCCGACCATTGAGGCGTTCGCGATTCACGACCGACTCACCCAGATTGCGCGTGAAGTTGAGCGGGTGCGGGTCACTGCGTGCGCACCCCGAGATCCCGGCGCCCTCTCCGACGAGCCGCATACGTGCAGTCCGAGCGGCCACCTATCTCGTGATGAGATCCGCGCAGACGCGTTCGTTGAGCTCCTACTCGGGGCTGATACGTCGCGGGTCGCGGGCTGCGAGCAGGCCGGGTACATTCGCGCACGCGTCCAGGTCGTGACGCCGATTGAAGCCTTAGAAATCACAAGTGTCGAGCCCCTACGCTCTGTGGGGCTCGAGGCTCAGGGTTGTGTCGGCGCGGCGGTCTCGCAACAGCGCATATCAGACGAATCCGAAAACCGCTCCGATATGGGAGCGCCCGTTTGGGTTGGTGATCTGAAGCGAGCGAGTGAGATGACAGGGAGACGGGGATTCCGCAACGGTGGTGATGCCTCCATACATCGGGGCAGCCTCGTGGCTGAGCTTGTCGGAGCTGGACCGATCCCGATTGAAGGCGCTCGTCGCGTTGCAGCGGCTGCTTCCAGCTGGGACAGGGTCGCGTTCGATTCGGAGTCAGGGCGCGTGCTGACCGTCGACCGGTATCGACCGAGCGAACAGATGCGCCGCCTGCTCGCCGCGCGTGATCAGCACTGCAGGTTTCCGGGATGCCGAGTACCCATCGCTCGATGCGACCTCGATCACACGATCGACGCTGCCACGGGTGGGTCCACGTCGACGGACAACCTCGCTCACCTCTGTCGCGGCCACCACGTGGTCAAGCACCACACGGCTTGGGCGGTGCGACAGCGCCCCGGGGGAGAGCTCATCTGGACGAGCCCCAGCGGGCGGAAGTACCGGGACCGACCGGCATCTCAAGTTCGATTTGCGCCGGTATCGCAAGGGGCGGCGGGGCAGCCGGCGATAACGGGACACCCGGCGAAAATACCCGCCACTGAAACCTGCGAGCATCGGGAGCCTTTCTGATGCGCGCCCGAACCTCGGCACAAAAGCTACGCCGCGTCACCCAGTTGCAGCCGATACCCCATGCCCGCCTCGGTGAGGAGGTATCGCGGGTTCCCCGGTACCGGTTCGAGTTTCTTGCGAAGCTGAGACACGTAAAGGCGGAGATACCCGGTGTCCTTCACCTGCTCCGTGCCCCAGATGCTGGTGAGGAGCATCTGGCGCGTCACGAGCCGGTTCGCGTTTCTGATGAGCAGCTCCATGATCTGCCACTCTGTAGGAGTCAGACGAATACTGCGCGAACTCTGTGCATCGTTATCAACGACCGTATGGGCGCCCATGTCGATGGTGATCGAGCCGAGCCGCGCAACGGGCGCTGTGGCGGTGACAGCGGCGCCCGATCCGCCGCGACGCGTCAGCGCTCGGATGCGAGCGAGCAGTTCCTCGATGGAGAACGGCTTGACGACGTAATCGTCGGCCCCCGCATCGAGTGCTTCCACCTTGTCGTCCGCGCCCGCCCGACCCGAAACGACCAGAATCTGCATCTCGGACCACCCGCGAATCGCCTGGATCACCTCGACCCCGTCGAGTCGTGGCATGCCGAGATCGAGGAGCAGCAACTCGGGATGGCGATCCGCCGCCAGCGACACCGCCTCCGCCCCGTCAGACGCGGTGAGCACCTCGTACCCCTTGGCGGTGAGCGTGATGCGCAGGGCACGGAGCAACTGCGGATCGTCGTCCGCGATGAGAATCTTCATCGAGTCTCCTCCTCGTCGGCGGACGCGTCGACCCGGGGGAGCGACGCGACCATGGTGAGCCCGGTGATCGGGGTTGGTTCGGCGCGCAGCTCGCCCTGCATCGCCTCGATGAACCCGCGGGAGAGTGCGAGGCCGAGTCCGAGGCCCGTCGTATTGTCGGTATCCCCGTGGCGCTGGAACGGTTGGAACACGCCTTCGAGGCGATCCGGCGGGATCCCGGGCCCCTCGTCGACGATGCGAATCTCGATGCGCTCGCCACGCACAGCGGTCTCGATCCGCACGAGGCTGCCGCGCGGGGCGTACCGCACCGCATTCGCAACGAGATTGACGATTGCGCGCTGCAGGAGCACCGGGTCGCAGCTCACGCGAGCGTTGCCATGCTCGAATGCGAGCCGCACCTGTCCCGGGCCCAGGTCGAGCTCTTCGAGGGCTGGAAGCACCACTTCCGTGGGATCGATCGCGATGCGGGCCGCGACGAGCACGCCCGACCGCAACCGGCTCGCGTCGAGGAGATCGGTGACCAGCGTCGTGAGCGCCGCGAGGCTCTCGTCGGCGGTTTCGAGGAGCGCGTCTCGATCCTCGCTCGACAGGGCGGAACCCGCGCTTCGCAGGCCACCGACGGCAGCGGTTGCGGAGGCGAGCGGTCGGCGCAGATCGTGGCTTACTGCCGAGAGCAGCGCCTCGCGCAGGCGGTCGGATCCCGCGACGGTCTCGATCTCATCCTCCGAGGCCTCGAGTCGTCGGCGAGTCCGCGCGCTCCGACCGACCGCGACGCCGATGAGCACCGCGATCACCACGTGCATGAGGAGCGCGAGCGCATGAATCGGATCGGCGATCGTGATCTCGCGATACGGCGCAATGAACGCGAGGTCGATCACCGCGCCCGAGACGAACGCGGCAACAAGCGCGGGCCATATGCCTCCGACGAGCGCGACCACCACGACGAGGAGCTGGTAGCTCAGCACCTCGACCGTCGTCGTCGCGGGCGAGTGGAAGTAGCGGAGGGGGAGCAGGAGGAGGAGTCCGCCCCCAATGGCGAGCGCGAAACCGATCAGCCGCCGTTGTACGCTCAGCCCGTCCGGCGCGCCCCGCGCGGCAGACCCACCGCCGAGACCGCCGATTCCGCCGCGACCGCCGACACCGCCGAGACCGCCTCCACGCTTCATGTCCACAGTATGACGCGATCCAGCCAGCGGGGCACGCCGAGTACGCGGACTATGCAGATCATGCAGACCCGATACGCCGCCGGCACCACTCAGGCCGCATGCACCCACGGCCGCTCGGTCACGTCGCCCTCCGCTTCACGAATCACCTCGCGCGTCATCGGGGCGATCTCTCCGTCTCCGAGAAACAGGTAGCGGATCAGATTATGCAGCGGATGCCCCTCCGTCCACCGAAAGTAGACGTGCGGCGTGCAGCGCACTTCGCGGCTGAGATACAGCGCGATGGCCGCGAGCGCGTTCGACACCGAGCTCGCCTGCGCGGTCAACACATGGAACCCGTGCCGCTCGACGCCCCGCACCAGCAGCTCATTCTCGAAGTCGGAGCTGTCGTCGACCTCGATCTCGATGAACAGCACCCGATCGTCGGGGAGCCCGTGTGCCGTCCGCGCGTGGGCGAGCTTCTCGCGGTAGCGCCTCGCGCTCACATCGTCGGGTGTATGGGCGATGAGCCGCACGGCGCCCGGCGGGCAGGCGTCCACGAAGGCGACGGCCGCGTCATCGAACCTCACGGAGGTCGCTCGAAGCTCGGTCGAGCGCGCCACCCGCGACACGAAGCTCACGCCGACGATCCCGACGATGAAGCAGAGCGCGATCTTCATGCCATCGGGACGCTCCACGATGTTCGCGACCGTCGTATAGAGGAAGATCGCGGTGATTGCGCCGAAGCCGATCGTTGCGGCGCGTTCCCGGCGACGGCGGGCCACGAGGGTCACGGCGAACGCCGCTGACGTGATGAGCACGAGCACGCCGGTCGCGTACGCGCCGCCCTGAGCGTTGACGTCAGCACGGAAGATCAGCGTGATCACGGCCGCCGTCAGCGTGAACACGAGCACCAGCGGTCGCGTCGCGCGCGTCCACGCGGGCGCCATGCCGTAGTGCGGGAGATAGCGCGGAACGATGTTGAGCAGGCCGGCCATCGCCGACGCCCCGGCGAACCACAGGATCGCGATCGTCACGACGTCGTAGAGCGTGCCGAAGCCCTCTCCCAGGTACGCGTGCGCGAGGTACGCGAGCGCGCGGCCATTCGCGGATCCGCCCTCCTCGAATTCCCGCGCCGGAATGAGCGCGACCGTGGTGACCGAGGAGGTGATGAGAAATCCGCTCATGATGAGCGCTGACGTCGTGAGCAGCCTGCGGGCGCCGCGGATCCGACCGTCGGGTCTCCCCTCGGTGTCGCTCGCTTCGCCGCGGATCTGCGGCATCACCGCGACTCCGGTCTCGAAGCCGGAGAGCCCGAGTGCGAGCTTCGGAAACACGAGCAGCGCCATCGCGATGACGAGCAGCGGATCACCGTGCTGCGTCGTCAGCGTGCGCCACCAGTCGCCGACGAACATCGGGTGGGTCATCAACTGCCCGATCGCCACCACGAGTACGACGAGATTCAGTGCGAGGAACACCGCGACGAGCACGGTGGCCAGGCGGATCGCCTCGCGGAACCCGCGCAGAAAGACGGCGCCGAGCGCCGCGAGCAAGAGCAGGGTGACGAGCACCTGTTGCCCGTCGAGCGCGGCGGGTGCGAACGGATTCTCGATGAGGTGCGCCGTCGCATCCGCGGTGGAGAGCGTCATCGTGATGATGAAGTCGGTGCCGGCGAAGCCGAGGAGCACGAGGACGACGAGCTTTCCGCGCCACCGCGGCAGGAGTTTGGCGAGCATCGCGATCGAGCCGGTGCCGTGCGGGCTCTCACGCGCGACCCGTCGATACACGGGGAGCGCTCCGAACAGTGTCACCAGCACCAGCACGATGGTCGCGATGGGAGCGACGGCGCCCGCCGCGAGTGCCGCGATCGCGGGCTGATAGCCGAGCGTCGAGAAGTAGTCGACACCGGTGAGGCACATCACCCTCAGCCAGTGGGTCCGCCGGTGCTGTTCGGGGCGGCCGTGAGGCCCGGTCTGCCGGCCGGGGGATTCCGCGGTGTCGGCAAGGAGCCAGCGGCGGAGCGCGTGCGGCGCGTGGCGCGGCGGCGGATCCTGGGGAAGGCGTTCGAGTGACGAGGTCGTCGAAGTCAGTTGCACATCTTCAGTGAACTGCGGGCGCGGCACGGTGAGCGCGATCCTCACGGTTTCCATACAGGAGAAGCCAGCACCCTCGCGGAACCCGTGCACGCTGGGGCGGATCCGGAGCAGTTCTGCAGCAACACCTCGAGGCGCGAGCATCGTCGCGGGCCCGAACGCGACGCGCGCTGTGGGATAATTGCCGACAATGTCTCCACGCAGCGTGAACCCCCCAGCTCCGGCGTCGACCGACCCCGCGAAGATCCGCAACTTCTGCATCATCGCGCACATCGACCACGGTAAGTCGACCCTCGCCGACCGCATGCTGCAGGTCACGGGCACTGTGCCCGACCGCGAAATGCGCGCCCAGTACCTCGACAAGATGGACATCGAGCGCGAGCGCGGCATCACCATCAAGTCGCAGGCGGTGCGCATGAACTGGCAGACGACTGCCGGCGACTTCGCGCTCAATATGATCGACACCCCCGGGCACGTGGACTTCAGCTACGAGGTGTCCCGCTCACTCGCTGCGTGCGAGGGGGCGATCCTGCTCGTCGACGCGGCGCAGGGTATCGAGGCGCAGACCCTCGCGAACCTCTATCTCGCGATGGAGAACGACCTCGAGATCATCCCGGTGCTGAACAAGATCGACCTCCCCGCGGCGGATCCGGAGCGCGTCTCGCGCGAGATCGCGGATCTCATCGGGGGCGACCCCGACGACATTCTGAAGGTCTCGGGCAAGACCGGTTCCGGCGTCGAGGAGCTGCTCGACCGCGTCGTCGAGCGCATTCCGGCCCCCATCGGGGTCGCGGATGCGCCGCCGCGCGCCATGATCTTCGACTCCGTGTACGACCCGTATCGCGGTGTCGTGACGTACGTTCGCATGATTGACGGCAAGCTCACGCCGCGCGAGAAGATTCAGATGATGTCGACCGGCTCGGAGCACGAAGCGCTCGAGATCGGCGTTTCCGCCCCGGAGCCGAAGCCGACGCAGGGGCTCGCGGTCGGCGAGGTCGGCTACCTCATCACGGGCGTGAAAGACGTGCGTCTCTCGAAGGTCGGCGACACGGTGACCGCGAAACGCCGCCCCGCCACCGAGGCGCTCCCCGGCTACACGGACCCGAAGCCCATGGTCTTCTCCGGTCTGTACCCCCTCGACGGCTCCGACTACCCGGTGCTCCGCGAGGCTCTCGACAAGCTCAAGCTCGAGGACGCGGCGCTGCAGTACGAGCCCGAGACCTCGGTCGCGCTCGGTTTCGGCTTCCGGTGCGGCTTCCTCGGCCTGCTGCACCTGGAGATCATCTCCGAGCGCCTGCGTCGCGAGTTCGACCTCGACCTCATCGCGACCGCCCCGAGCGTGATCTACCAGGTGACGAAGGAGGACGGCACCGAAGTGACGGTGACGAACCCGTCTGAATACCCCGACGGCAAGATCCGCAATGTGCGGGAGCCGGTCGTGAAGACTGCGATCCTCGCGCCGAAGGATTACGTGGGCGCGATCATGGAGCTGTGCCAGAGCCGGCGCGGAAGCCTCCTCGGCATGGAGTACCTCGGCGAGCGCGTCGAGCTCCGCTACAGCATGCCGCTCGGCGAGATCGTGTTCGACTTCTTCGACCACCTCAAGAGCCGCACGCAGGGGTATGCGAGCCTCGATTACGAGCCGATGGGGGAGCAGGAGGCCGACCTCGTGAAGGTCGACATTCTGCTGCAGGGCGACACGGTCGACGCGTTCAGCGCGATCGTGCACCGGGACAATGCCTACCACTACGGCACGATGATGGCCGAGCGCCTCCGCAAGCTCATCCCGCGCCAGCAGTTCGAGGTGCCGATTCAGGCGGCCATCGGCGCACGCGTGATCGCGCGAGAGACGATCCGCGCGATCCGCAAAGACGTGCTCGCGAAGTGCTACGGCGGCGACATCAGCCGTAAGCGCAAACTGCTCGAGAAGCAGAAAGAGGGCAAGAAGCGCATGAAGATGGTCGGTCGCGTCGAGGTGCCGCAGGAGGCCTTCATCGCCGCACTCTCGGGCGACGTGGAGGGCAAGGAAGGGTCGAAGCGATGAGCACGGAGCAGCCGATCCGCCGCAGCAGCCACGTCGAGATGCCGGTGACGTACGCGGCCGTCGGCGCGTCGAAGAACGCCGACATCGTTCGTTTCCCGCCCGAGGGTATGACGCCCTACGAGGAGGAACTGCGTCTGGGGAGCGGGCACGACCGCTTCCTCCTCGCATCCAGCCTGCTCATGACCTGGGGCGCACAGCGCGGCGCCGGAGTGAGCGTCACCGACATTGTCCGCGGCGACGGCGAGGAGTACGTCGGCCTGACGTTCTCGGGCGACGGTGTGCCCGAGGCTGCGGGCGTCATTGAGGAGCACTTCGGGCCCGATGGCGAACCGTACATTGTCGCGGGTACGACCGCGACGCTCGAGATCGAGGGGCAGGATCCCCGTGGCGTTCTCGTCATCTACACGATCAATGAGGAGCGCCGCGTCGGCTTCGCCTGGGGCACGCGCGATGAGGCAGGTGCCGTCGGCGAGCAGCTCTTCGTCGTCGATTTCCGCGCCGACGACACGGTGTGGGCGGTGGCGCGGGGCTTCGTCGCGGCGCCGAAGAACGGACTCCTCGGGCTCAAGGCGCGCGCCGACGTGCGGAACGCGCTCGACGCGGTGAAGCAGCAGATCGCGGCGCTCGCGCCCGGTGCGCAGCCCGTGCGTGACGCGACGGGCGAAGCTGCACAGGCGAACGAGGCTGAGCAGGCGAGCGAAGCTGAGCAGGCGAGCGGTGCTGAGCAGGCGAGCGATGCTTCGCAGGCAGGCACCGCTTCGCAGGCAGGTGACGCTGCGCAAGACGCAGAGCACCCGAGCGCCGTGCAGCAGGAGCCCGCGCCCCCCGCCACCCACCAGCGCCGCCCGTCCCAGGCCAGGTGATCCGCTGTGCCGAGCGCACTTCCCGAGGGTGACCCGGCTCCGGCCGACGGCTCTCTGCCGGCGAGCGTCGTCGAGGGGGCGGATTCCCGCAACTTCGGCGTCTACGTCCACGTCCCCTACTGCCGCGTGCGCTGCGGCTACTGCGACTTCAACACCTACACGGCGAGCGAGTTGGGCGGTACGACCCGCGACGATTACGCCGCGCAGGTCGGCGGCGAACTCGCGCTCGGCGCGGGCGTGATGCGCTCCGCCGGGCTTCCCGAACGCCCGGTCTCGACTGTGTTCTTCGGCGGTGGCACGCCGACGCTGCTCCCGGCGACCGACCTCGCCTGCATGCTCGATCGCATTCGCGCAGAGTGGGGCCTCGCGCCGGGCGCCGAGGTGACGACCGAGGCGAACCCCGATTCGGTCGACGCCGAGTACCTCCGGACGCTCGCCGACGCCGGCTTCACGCGCGTCAGCTTCGGCATGCAGTCGGCGGTGCCGAGCGTGCTCGCAACACTCGACCGCACGCACACGCCCGAGCGCGTGCCGCTCGTCACGCAGTGGGCGCGCGAGGCGGGCCTGCAGGTGAGCGTCGACCTCATCTACGGCACGCCGGGGGAGACCCTCACCGACTGGGAGCGCTCGATCGACGCCGCCCTCGCTTGCGAGCCCGACCATATTTCGGCCTACGCGCTGATCGTGGAGCGGGGCACGAAGCTCGCGGCGCAGATCCGCAGGGGCGAGGTCGCCGAGCCCGACGAGGATCTCCACGCCGAGATGTACGAGCTCGCCGACGCGCGCTTCGCCGCCGCGGGCTTCGCCTGGTACGAGATCAGCAACTGGTCGCGCACCCCCGAGACCCGCTCGCGCCACAACCTCGCCTACTGGACCGGCGAGGACTGGTGGGCCGCCGGCCCCGGCGCGCACAGCCACATGGGCGGCGTGCGCTGGTGGAATGTGAAGCATCCCGGCGCGTACGCGCAGCGCATGCACGCGGGCGTGAGCCCCGCGCACTCCCGTGAAACGCTCACGGATGAGGCGCGGCGCGAAGAGCGCATTTTGCTCGAGACGCGGATCGCGGAGGGTCTGCCCACGGACGTGCTCACGGCCAGTGAGCGCCGGGCGATCCCGGCCCTCATCGCCGACGGCCTGATCGACGGGCGCGCCGCGATCAGCGGGCGCGTCATTCCGACCCTCCGCGGGCGTCTGCTCGCGGACACCGTGGTGCACCGCCTCATCGCCACCTGAAACGCGCGCTGCGGCACGCGCCCCGCGATCCGCCCCCCGCCCACCGCCCCGACGCCGCCCACACCCGCCCGCACCCGCCCCGCGTTCGCCCTCGGTGAGCACAGCGCCCGCTCGCAATCGCCTGCGCTAGACTTGGCACTCATATGGAACGAGTGCCAAGCGCGCCGTTCCGGGGGAAATCGAGTCGAGCGTCCGAAGGAGAGGCAATGGTGTCGGAGCGCAGCCTCGCGGTGCTGCACGCGATCGTCAGCGACTATGTCGCGTCGAACGAGCCGGTGGGCTCGAAGGCGATCGTCGACCGACACAGCTTCGGCGTTTCCGCGGCGACGATCCGCAACGACATGGCGCTCCTTGAAGAAGACGAGCTGATCGCGCAGACGCACACGTCCTCGGGCCGCATCCCCACCGACAAGGGCTACCGCCTGTACGTCGACACGCTCGCGCGCATCCGGCCGCTCACTGCGGCCCAGCGCGCCGCCATCGAGCGCTTCCTCGGCGAATCGACCGACCTCGAAGACGTCATGGCGCGCACGGTGCGCCTGCTCGCGCAGCTCACGAATCAGGTCGCGGTGGCCCAGTACCCGTCGCTGCGGCGCACCGTCGTGCGGCACATCGACCTCGTCGCACTGGGGGAGGACCGCGTGCTCAGCGTGCTGATCCTCGGCAGCGGCGTCGTCGAGCAGCAGGTCGCGTGGCTCCCCGCCTCGCGCGTGACCGACGCGTGGGTGCACGGGCTGAGGCAGCGGATCGCCGACGCCGCAGTCGGGAGCGACGTCGAATCGGCCGCGGCCGGGGTGACGGAGCTCGAGTCGACGGTCGAGGAGTGGGCGCAACCCGACGAGATCGAGCTCGTGCGTCGCGTGCTCACGGTGGTCTCGGAGCAGCTGCAGGCGAACCGCAACGAGCGCATCGCGGTCGCGGGTGCGGCGAATCTGTCGCGCCCCGGCGGCGAGTTCGCGGGATCGCTGCCGGTGGTGCTCGAGGCGATCGAGGAGCAGGTCACCCTGCTGCGGCTCTTCGGCGAGCTCGTGCACGACGGCCGCGACGTCTCCGCGTCCATCGGGCGCGAGAACGAGCCGTACGGACTCTCGCAGACCTCGATCATCGCGTCGAACTATGAGGACGGCGCGGCGATCTCGAAGCTCGGTGTGCTCGGTCCGCTCCGCATGGACTACGCGAGCAACATCGCGACGGTGCGCGCCGTCGCACGATATCTCAACCGATTCTTGGGCGAGGAGCGGTAATCCGCTCCCGTTCGACACCCTTCATCACCAACCCCTGAGGAGCGAATCAGCGTGGCCGACCATTACGAGACTCTCGGAGTGACCCGCGAGGCGACCCCCGAAGAGATCAAGAAGGCCTACCGGCGCCTGGCGCGTCAGTTGCACCCGGATGTGAATCCGAGTGAGGAGGCCGCAGAGAAGTTCAAGGACGTCACCCACGCGTACGACGTGCTCAGCGACCCCGAGCAGCGCCAGCGGTACGACATGGGCGGCGGCCCCGGGGGAGCCGCGGGCTTCGGCGACATCTTCGAGACGTTCTTCGGCGGCGGATTCGGCGGGGGTGCCCAGCGCGGGCCTCGCTCGCGCTCGGAGCGCGGCGACGATGCGATGATCCGCGTCGATGTCTCCCTCGAGGACGTCATCTTCGGTACGCAGCGCGAGATCTCGGTCAACACCGCGGTGCTCTGCAGCGTGTGCCAGGGCAGCTGCTGCCAGCCGGGCACGCACCCCGTCACCTGTGACGTCTGCGGCGGCCAGGGCCAGGTGCAGCGTCAGGTGCGCTCGCTCTTCGGCAATGTCGTCACGATGCACCCGTGCGGCAGCTGCCAGGGCTACGGCACGATCATCGAACATCCCTGCGTCGAGTGCGCGGGCAAGGGGCGGGTCCGCGAGCGCCGCACCTTCCCGATCGACGTGCCCTCGGGCATCGACACGGGCACCCGCCTGCAGATGCGCGGCGGTGGCGAGGTCGGCCCGGGCGGCGGCCCGAACGGCGACCTCTTCATCGAGTTCCGCGTGCTGCACCACGACATCTTCAGCCGCGACGGCAACGACCTGCTCTGCACGATGCAGCTTTCGATGACCGACGCGATCCTCGGCACCGACGCGAAGCTCGCGGGTCTCGACGGCGACGTGCAGGTGACCGTGGAGCCGGGCATCCAGTCGGGCGACATGCTCACGGTGCGCGGCCGCGGCATCCAGGGGCTCCGCAGCACCACGCGCGGCGACCTCAAGATCGCGGTCCAGGTCACCACGCCGACGAAGCTTTCGAACCGCGAGAAGGACCTCATGCGGCAGTTCGCGTCGCTGCGGAAGGACGAGCAGCCGCACCTCGGCGAGTTCCATCAGGGCTTCTTCGGCAAGATCCGCGACCGCTTCTTCCGCCAGGGCTGACCGTGGCGAACCTCTATTACCGCGAGGATCTCGGCGACGCGGCGTTCGCGCCGGGTTCGGTCGTCGAGATCACCGGTGAGGAGGCGCGGCACGCGGTACGGGTGAGCCGGCTGCGGCAGGGCGAGCGGATCGCGGTCGGAAACGGAGCCGGTGCGCTTGCTGAGGGTCTCGTCGAGCATGTGGCGAAGGATCGCTTCAGCGTGCGCATCGAGCACGCTCTGGGCGCTGCCGCGGTCTCCACCGACGGCCCCCGACTCGCGCTGGTGCAGGCGCTCGCGAAGGGCGACCGCGACGAGCGCGCCGTGGAGCAGGCGACGGAATTCGGAGTCGACGCGATCGTTCCCTGGCAGGCCGAGCGCTCGGTGTCGCGGTGGGACGGCGCCGGAGGCGCTGAGAAGGTCGCGAAGGGCGTCGCGAAGTGGAGTCGCGTCGCGCGAGAGGCGTCGAAGCAGGCGATGCGCGCGCGGATTCCCGAGGTGCAGGGGCCCGTGTCGCTCGCGCGACTCTGCGAGCTGGCGCGCGAGCCGGGCACGGAAGTCGTCGCGCTGCACCCTCGGGGAGCGCGCACGCTTTCGGACTGGGCGCGCGCACGCGCGACCAGATCCGCCGCCGATGCTGGCGCAACGCCGCACGCAGCCGAGATACTGCTCGTCGTCGGCCCCGAGGGCGGCTTCTCCGAAAGCGAGCTCGACGCGCTCGAGGCCGCGGGTGCGAGCGTGCTCCTGCTCGGCTCGACCGTGCTCCGCACGTCTTCGGCGGGCCCCGCCGCCCTCGCAGTGCTCAACACCGCGTTCGGCCGCTGGTAGCGCGGGGCGCGCCGGGTGCTCGCCTCGAGTGCCCTCCCCGGGCGAGTGTCGGTGGCTCCGTCTAGACTGGGGGCATGGCAGCAGACACCGTGTTCGGCAAGATCGTGAGCGGCGAGATCCCCGCGGAGATCCTCGTGGAGACCGATCGCGTCATCGCGTTCCCCGACATCGCGCCGCAGGCTCCGGTGCACGTGCTCGTGATCCCGAAGACCAGCGAGTACGCGAACGTCACCGAGCTCGCAGCGGGCGATCCCGAGCTGCTCTCTGAGATGGTTGCGGTCGCGAAGCAGATCGCCGATGAGCGGGCGAACGGCGAGTACCGCCTCATCTTCAACAACGGCGAGTCTGCGGGCCAGACCGTGTTCCACGTGCACGCCCACGTGCTCGCCGGCAACCTGGAGGAGCGATCCCTCGGTGGTTCCTGAGTCTCCCGAGCTGCAGCGCACCGTCCTCCTGGCAGGGGTCGACCTTGCGTCGTTTCTGGGTCATCGGGATCAACTGATCGCCGACCTGGAGGCGCAGCACCCGGAGGTCGTCTTCCACTCCCGGGACCAGGTGCTCACCCTGCGCGGCCCGGCCGAGGCAGTGCGGGCGGCGGAGCAGGTCATCAATGAGATTGTCGAAGTCGCGCGCCGCAGTGGTGCGGTCTCGCGACGCGATGTGCAGGAGGTCACCCGCATGGTGCATGAGGGGCAAGGCGAGACAGCGGCCCAGGTGCTCAGTGAACCGATTCTCACGGTGCGCGGGCACTCGGTACGCGCGCAAACCCGGGGCCAGCGAGCCTACGTCGACGCGATCGACCAGAACACGGTGGTGTTCGGGGTCGGCCCCGCCGGCACCGGCAAGACGTACTTGGCGATGGCGAAGGCCGTACAGGCGCTGCAGCGGCGCGAGGTCGCGAAGATCATTCTGACGCGCCCCGCGGTCGAGGCGGGAGAGCGGCTCGGCTACTTGCCGGGCACGCTCGAGGACAAGATCGACCCCTACCTTCGGCCGCTCTTCGACGCGATCGGGTCGATGATGGATGCCGACGTGGTGCCGAAGCTGCTCGCGAGTGGCACGATCGAGGTCGCCCCTCTCGCCTACATGCGCGGACGCACGCTCAACGAGTCGTTTGTGATTCTCGACGAGGCGCAGAACACGACGCCCGAGCAGATGAAGATGTTCCTCACCAGGCTCGGCTATGGCTCGAAGATGGTGGTGACCGGCGATATCACGCAGGTCGATCTTCCGATCGCGGCGAGCGGACTGCGCGTGGTGAACCGGATCCTCCGAGGCGTCGAAGACATTCACTTCGCCGAGCTCGGATCCGACGACATCGTGCGCCACAACCTCGTGAGCCGCATCGTCGACGCCTACAGCGCATACGACGAGTCAACCAGACGTGAGCACGAAGATTCCGCGCAGCGGCAGAAGGGAGACGCACGGTGAGCGTCGAGATCAACAACGAGTCGGGCATCGAGGTCGAGGTCGGCCGCATGCAGCGGCTCGCGGCGTTCGTGCTGGAGTCCCTCTTCGTGCACCCTGACACGGAGGTGGGGGTGATGCTCGTAGACGAGGCGTCGATCGAGCGCCTGCACGTGCAGTGGATGGAAGAACCGGGTCCCACCGACGTACTGAGCTTCCCGATGGACGAGCTGCGGCCCGGTCGTGTGGACGCGCAGACCCCGGCCGGCCTCCTGGGCGACATCGTCATCTGCCCGCAGGTCGCCGAGGTGCAGGCCGAGGCCGCCGGACACGACCTCCAGCAGGAGATCTCAGTGCTCCTGACGCACGGCATGCTGCACCTGCTCGGATTCGACCACGCGACACCCGAAGAGGAAGCCGAGATGTTCGGGCTGCAGCGCGATTTGCTGCTCTCGTTCGCGATGCACGAGCGAGCTCGATGAGCGTCGCCCTCGCAGTTCTCTTTCTCTCTGCGGCAGCCGTGCTGCTCGCGATCGGTGGCCTGCTCGCCGCGACCGACGCGGCCCTCAGCGTGCGTTCGCGCGCCGAGTTGCTGGCGCTCGCGGACGAGTCTCCGCGCACGGGCAAGGCGATCAGGGCACTCGCGGCCGATGAGGCGCGCCATGCGAACGCGCTGAGCTTCGCCCGCGTCTTCGCCGAAACGCTCTCGGCAGTGCTCATCACGCTCGTGCTCGCGTACTCGCTCCAGCAGTTGTGGCTCGAGCTGGTGCTCGCCACACTCATCATGACGGCGGTGACGTTCGTGCTGGTCGGTTCGAGCCCTCGCACCGTCGGCTCGCATCACCCCGATGCAGTGATCCGCTTCGCCGCGCCCATGCTGCGCGCGCTGCGCGTCATCCTCGGGCCGATCGCCACCGGGCTCGTGCGCTTCGGCGACCGTGTCACCCCGGGCCGCGGCACCAACCGCAGCATTCGCGACGAACAGCAGTTGCTGTCGATGGTGGATCAGGCCGCCGAGCAGGAGGTGCTCGAAGTCGACGACCGCGACTACATTCACTCGCTCGTCGAGTTCGGTGAGACCCTTGTGCGCGAGGTGATGGTGCCGCGGATCGACATGATCACGGTCGATGCCGACCAGAGCGTGCGCGATGTGCTCGAGCAGATGCTCGCCTCGCGCCACTCCCGCATCCCCGTGATCGACGGCGACGTCGACGACGTGGTGGGCATCGCATACCTGCGCGACGCGAGCGGCTTCGTGCTGCGTCGGCCCGACGAGGCGGACCAGGCGCCGATCACGCGCCTCACGAAGCCCGCGATCTTCGTGCCCGAGGTGCAGCGCGCCGATCGGCTCCTGCGTCAGATGCAGCAGGAGTCGAACCACTTGGCGCTCGCGGTCGACGAGTACGGCGGCATCTCGGGGCTCGTGACGCTCGAGGACCTGATCGAGGAGCTGCTCGGCGACATCTCGGACGAGCACGACCGCGAGGTTCCCGAAATGACGCTCCGCGAGGACGGGTCGTTCGTGCTCAGCGCGCGACTCTCGGTCGGCGACCTCGGCGAGCTCTTCGGCATCGAGCTCGAGGACGACGAGGTCGAAACCGTGGGCGGGCTGGTCGCCAAGACCCTCGGGCGGCTGCCCGAAAGCGGCGACTCGGTGGTGGTTGCGGGCATTGAATTGACGGCGCTCGACACGGAACGGCGCAGGCAGCGCCTCCGCACGGTGGAGGCGCGCTGGATCGGGGAACGCGAGGGAGAGGTCGAAGTATGAGTGAGCGCGATCAGGAGCAGGCGGGGGAGTCGGCGGAGCCGGCGGAGCTCGCAGAGCCTGCGAAGTCAGCAGGCATGGCGCAGCCAGGAAAGTCGACGAGGCACGACGAGCAGCCCGAAAGCCCCGCGTTCCGCGCGGGCTTCGTCTCGTTCGTCGGACGTCCGAACGTCGGAAAGTCGACGCTCACGAACGCGCTCGTCGGCGAGAAGATCGCGATCACGAGCCCGAAGCCGCAGACGACGCGTCGCGCGATTCGAGGTATCGCGCACCGGCCCGACGGCCAGCTGATCATCGTCGACACGCCGGGCCTCCACCGCCCGCGTACGCTGCTCGGTGAGCGTCTCAACGCGCTGGTCGAAGCGACGCTCGGGGACGTCGACGTCATCGGGTTCTGCGTGCCGGCGAACGAGAAGCTCGGCCCCGGCGACCGCTTCATCAACGATCGGCTGAACGACTTTCCGCGCGCGAAGAAGGTCGCGGTGCTCACCAAGGTCGATGAGGCGTCGAGCAGTGAGATCATCGAGCAGCTCACGCGCCTCGGCGAGCTCCGCGAGTGGGACGCGGTCGTGCCGATCTCCTCGGTGACGAACGATCAACTCGACGTGCTCACCGCGGTGCTTCTGGAGCTCATGCCGGAGTCGCCGCCCCTGTACGAGGAAGCGCAGACCACGGACGAGGGCGAGGACGACCGGATCGCGGAGCTCATCCGGGAGGCGGCGCTCGAGGGCGTCCGCGACGAGCTGCCGCACTCGCTCGCTGCGACTGTCGAGGATCGCGAGGAGCGCGAGGACGGGCTGCTCGAGATCTACGCGAACCTGTATGTCGAGCGCGACAGCCAGAAGGGCATCATTATCGGCCACCGCGGTTCGCGACTCCGCGACGTCGGCGAGCGGGCGCGAAAGGAGATCGAGGCGCTGCTCGGGCGCCGGATCTATCTGTCGCTCCGGGTGAAGGTGCTCAAGGAGTGGCAGCGGGACCCGAAGGCCCTCGGAAAGCTCGGCTTTAACTAGGCGTGGTGAATCGGGATCGGTGCGTGCAACGGTCCTTCCGCCTGGGCTCGTGCAGCTCGGTGCTATAGTGAACTCATGCTGTTCGGCTCGCTTCTCCTTAGCTGCCGCGACGAGTCCTCGACTTCTCACTAATCAGTCTCAGGCCTCCCTCGTCGCGGTGTTCGTGTTTGGCTGAGCAAGATTCCGACGAGAAAGACGAGTCCATGCAGAACCTGCAGCAGCCCTCCGGGATGCCGATCCATCGTTACCGCCCGTTCCACGAGATCATCGACGTGGATCTGCCCGATCGCACCTGGCCCTCCCGCCGCATCACCGAGGCCCCGCGCTGGTGCGCGGTCGACCTCCGCGACGGCAACCAGGCCCTCATCGACCCGATGAGCCCCGAGCGCAAGCGCGTCATGTTCGACCTGCTCGTGCGTATGGGGTACAAGGAGATCGAGGTCGGCTTCCCCTCGGCGAGCCAGACCGACTTCGACTTCGTGCGCCATCTGATCGAGGACAACGCAATTCCCGACGACGTCACGATCCAGGTGCTGACCCAGGCGCGCGAGCACCTCATCACCCGCACCTACGAGTCGCTGATCGGCGCGAAGCGCGCAATCGTCCACCTGTACAACTCGACGAGCATCCTGCAGCGAGACGTCGTGTTCCGCTCGGATCGCGCGGGCATCAAGCAGATCGCGGTCGACGGCGCGAAGCTGTGCAAGGCGAGCGAGCACATCTGCGCGGGCACCGAGATCTTCTACGAGTACTCGCCGGAGTCGTACACGGGCACCGAGCTCGACTACGCCGTCGTGGTCTGCAATGACGTGCTCGAGGTGTTCGAACCGACCGAAGAGCGGAAGGTCATCATCAACCTCCCGGCGACCGTCGAGATGGCGACGCCGAACGTGTACGCCGACTCGATCGAGTGGATGAGCCGGCACCTGAATCACCGCGAGAACGTGATCCTCTCGCTGCACCCGCACAACGACCGGGGCACGGCGGTGGCCGCGGCGGAGCTCGGCTACCAGGCCGGCGCCGACCGCATCGAGGGCTGCCTTTTCGGCAACGGCGAGCGCACGGGCAATGTCGATCTGGTCGCGCTCGGCATCAACCTGTTCACGCAGGGCATCGATCCGCAGATTGATTTTTCTCGCTTGGACGAGGTGCGCCGCACTGCGGAGTACTGCAATCAGCTCCGGGTTCCCGAGCGCAGCCCGTGGGCGGGCGACCTCGTGTACACCGCCTTCTCGGGCTCGCACCAGGATGCGATCAAGAAGGGCTTCGAGCGGATGGCCCAGGACGCCGAGGCCGCTGGCAAGACCGTCGACGACATCGAGTGGGCCGTGCCGTACCTGCCCGTGGACCCGAAGGATCTGGGGCGCTCGTACGAGGCCGTCATTCGCGTGAACTCGCAGTCGGGTAAGGGCGGCGTCGCGTACCTGCTGAAGACCGACCACCACCTCGACCTGCCGCGCCGTCTGCAGATCGAGTTCAGTTCCGTCGTGCAGGGTGTCACCGACACCGAGGGCGGCGAGGTGTCGAGCGAGGACATCTGGCGGATCTTCCAGGACGAGTACCTGCCGGCGCAGAGCGAAGGCGCGGAGCGCTGGGGGCGGTACGAGATCTTCCGCACGTCCACCACGAGCGCCGGTGACGGGGTCACGGAACTCACGGTCGACTACCGCGTGGGCGACGAGGATCGCCAGACGACGGCGCGCGGCAACGGGCCGGTCGACGCCTTCATCAACGCGCTCAACGACGGCGGCCACGCCGTGACGCTCTTCGACTACGTCGAGCACGCGATGAGCTCGGGCGGCGACGCGGTCGCGGCGGCGTACGTTGATCTCGAGGTCGACGGGCAGCGCCTGTGGGGCGTTGGCATCGACCCCGACACGAGCCGCGCGACGCTGAAGGCGATCGTGAGTTCGGTGAACCGCGCCATCCGGAATGGTGTGACCGCTGAGCCGGTGAGCGTCGGCGCATAACGCCGTTCCGCTCTGCGACACGGGCCGCGCCCGCCGAGTTTCGTACGTATGTTCGAATCTTCGGTGTGGCGCGGCCCGCTTTGTCGGTGGCTGCTTCTAGGCTGAGATCGTGATTGCTTCGATTCGCGGGCCCGTGCTCGCTGCGGGTGCCGGCTGGGTTGTCATCGAGGTCGGCGGGCTCGGCATGCGCGTCGAGGTTCCGAGCGGGCGCGTCGGTCAGGCGGCCGTGGGGGAGTCGGTGCAGCTCCACACCTCGCTCGTCGTCCGCGAAGACTCACTGACCCTCTTCGGCTTCGCGACGGTGCAGGAGCTCGAGGTGTTCGGGCACCTCATTGCGGTCTCGGGCGTGGGCCCGCGCAGCGCGCTCGGTGTGCTGTCGGCGCTCGCGCCCGCGCAGATCGCCGCGGCGGTTGCGCAGGAGGACGAGAAGCCGTTCCGCAAGGTGCCCGGCATCGGCCCGAAGACTGCGAAGCTCATCACGGTTTCGCTTGCCGGCAAACTCTCGGAACTGGCGTTCGCCGAGGAGGCGGGCGCGGACGGTGCAGGGGCGCCGATGCTGAACGCTGCGGATGCGACGGCGGAGGCGGTCGCCGAGGGCCTGACCGGCCTCGGGTGGAATGCCGCGGAGGCCGCTGGCGCGGTGCAGGACGCGCGTGACGCGGGGGCACCCGACGAACATGCGGCACTGCTCCGTGCGGCGCTCGCGCTGCTGCAGGCGAGCCGCGGTGGGGCGAGATCCGCGCGAGGAGTGCGATGAGCGCGATGAGCGGCGAGTTGTCGCCTCAGGCGACGCCGTCGGAACAGGGCTACGAGGGGGCGCTCAGGCCCGCGACCCTGTCCGAGTTCGTCGGACAGGCGAAGGTGCGGCGGCAGCTCGGGTTGCTGCTCGACGCTGCGACCATGCGGCGGCACACACCGGACCACATTCTGCTCGCCGGCCCGCCGGGCCTCGGCAAGACGACGCTGTCGATGATCGTCGCGGCTGAGCTCGACAAGCCACTGCATCAGACGTCCGGCCCCGCGATTCAGCACGCGGGCGATCTCGCGGCCGTGCTCTCGGCGCTGACTCCGGGTGAGGTGCTCTTCATCGACGAGATCCACCGCATGGCTCGGAGCGCGGAGGAGATGCTCTACCTCGCGATGGAGGACTTCAAGGTCGACATCATGGTCGGCAAGGGTGCCGGCGCGACGTCGGTGCCGCTCGACCTTGCGCCGTTCACCCTAGTGGGCGCGACGACGCGCGCGGGACTCCTGCCGAACCCCCTGCGCGATCGCTTCGGTTTTACCGCGCACCTCGAGTTCTACGCGGACGACGAGCTGGCCCGAGTGGTGCGCCGCGCCGCGGGCTTGCTCGGCTTCGAGCTGTCGGAGACGGGCATCGAGGAGATCGCGGGCCGATCCCGGGGTACGCCGCGCATCGCGAATCGACTGCTCCGACGCGTCCGTGACTACAGCCTCGTGCACGATGCGCCGGGTGGCACGGAGACCGTGCGCGCGGCGCTCGCGCTGTATGACGTGGACGAGCACGGGCTCGACCGACTCGACAGAGAGGTGCTGCGCGCGGTCGTGGAGCGCTTCAACGGTGGCCCGGTCGGCCTGTCGACGCTCGCGGTCTCGGTGGGGGAGGAAGCGGAGACGATCGAGGCAGTCGTCGAGCCGTTCCTCGTGCGTTCGGGTTTGCTCTCACGCACTCCGCGGGGGCGGGTGGCGACGCGCTTGGGATGGGAGCATGTGGGCGCAGTCCCGCCCGCTGCCGGGTGAAATTCAGGAACGCCGACCTCGATTCTCAGAGTGACCCGGATACACTGGAGAAATCTGTGCCTCAGTAGATGCACAAGTACCTCTTTGAAAGGACCATCGTGGCTCTGGACCCGATCACCATCGTGATGTTCGCGCTGATCGCGCTGCTCATCTTCTTCATGTTCCGCAACGGTAAGAAGCGTCAGGCGGCGATGCAGCAGCTGCAGAGCAGCATGCGTCCGGGTGCCGAGGTGATGCTGCAGTCCGGCATCTTCGGCACGATCGAGTCGATCGACGAGGAGGAGAACAAGGTCACGGTGCGCAGCGGCACGAGCACGCTCGTCGTGCACCGCAACGCGGTCTCGCAGGTGGTCAATGCTGCTGATGCGCCTGTCGAAGAGCCCACTTCGGAGATCGCGCCCGACGACGATCCCGCGTTCGGCGAGCGCCTCGGTGGCATCGAGGCGACGGACCGTCCGGTGACCAGCGCTGAAGATACCGTCCGGGGGAACGGTATCGAGGCAGACACCGACACCACCGGCAAGCCCGGTGAGACCCCCGATAGCAACGAGCAGGGGAACGGTACGGCCCCGAAGGCCTGATCCGTCGGTCGCGGCCGCGCCGCCGCGACCGATCCCACTCGCGTTGAGAGAAAGCAGTTAGTCTTGGCGTCTTCACCCGCCGTGCGGAAAGCCCTTCGCTCCCTCGTATTCCTCCTGGTGATCATCGTCGGTCTTGCCGGCCTGATCTCCTACGGTGTCTTCCGCAGCAATGCGACCTGGACGCCGAAGCTCGCGCTCGACCTCCAGGGCGGCACGCAGATTCTGCTCGCCGCGGAGCAGACCGGCGGCGATGCCGTGGACGGTGATCAGCTGCAGCAGGCAGTTTCGATCATCCGTCAGCGCGTCGACGCTGCGGGCGTCTCCGAAGCGGAGATCACGACCCAGGGCAGCCGCAATATTTCGGTATCGATTCCCGGGAAAGCCGACGAGGCCACCCTCCAGCGCATCGAGGCTTCGGCGAATCTCGCCTTCCGGCCCGTGCTCACGTACGACGTGTCGGCGAGTGCTGAGGAAGCCGATGGCGGCGACGCCGACGGCGCCGAGGCGAACAGCGCAGAGGACACGAAAGCCGACGCGGAGGAGAAGACTGACGCGGAGGAAGCCGACACGGCTAACGCGAAGCAGGACGACGCGGAGAAGTCCGATGAGGCGAACAAGGACGATTCGGCGGACACCTCCGCGCTTGATCCCGAGGAGCTCCCTGAGGGGGCCGGTGATCTCGAGTGGATCACCCCCGCGCTTCAGGAGAAGTTCACCGCATTCACGTGCGACTCGGAAGACGCCCTCGCTGCGGGCGAGGCGCCGACCGACCGGCCGCTGATCACCTGCGATGACTCCGGAACGATCAAGTACATTTTGGGCCCAGTCGAGCTCGACGGCTCCGTGATCACCGACGCGACCGCGCAGGTCGCGACGACCTCCACCGGTGCTACGACCGGTGAGTGGGTCGTGCAGATCGTGATGAACAAGGAGGGTACCGAGAAGTTCGGCAAGATCAGCACCCGCCTGTACGGTCAGGCCGAGCCTCAGAACCAGTTCGCCTTCGTGCTCGACGGTCGCGTGCTGTCGGCGCCGACGATGCAGGCGCAGATCCTCGACGGGCGCCCGTCGATCAGCGGACAGTTCACGCAGGAGTCTGCGGCAGCTCTCGCCGATCAGTTGAAGTTCGGTGCGCTGCCCATCGACTTCACGGTGCAGAGCCAGGAAGACATCTCTGCGACGCTGGGTACGAGCCAGCTCGCAGCGGGTCTGCTCGCCGGACTCATCGGCCTGCTGCTCGTCGTGATCTACTCGGCATTCCAGTACCGCGCCCTCGGTTCGCTCACGATCGCCTCGCTGGCCATCGCTGGTGTGCTGACGTATCTGCTGCTCACCTTCTTCTCCTGGCGGCAGGGCTACCGGCTCTCGCTCGCGGGTGTCGCGGGCATCATCGTCGCCGTAGGCTTCACGGCGGACTCGTTCATCGTCTACTTCGAGCGCATTCGAGATGCGCTGCGCGACGGGTTCTCGATCGAGAGCGCGGTTGAGCATGGTTGGAAGCGTGCCTTCCGCACGGTGCTTGCGTCTGACGGCGTCAACTTCCTGGCGGCGTTGATCCTGTTCATCCTCGCCGTGGGCAACGTGAAGGGCTTCGCATTCACGCTCGGTCTCACGACCCTGGTGGACGTCATTGTCGTCGCGTTGTTCACCCACCCGCTGATGACATTGCTGGCTCGCACCCGCTTCTACCGGACCGGCCACAAGTTCTCGGGCCTCGACCCGAACGGTTTGGGCGCGGTATACCGCGGCCGACTCCAGTTCAGCGATCCCGTCGTGACTGGCGCGGGCGGCAGCAAGAAGAACGCGCGGAGTCGCGCAGAGGCTGCTCGCCGCCAGACGATTGCTGAGCGCAAGGCCGCTGCGGCGGATGCGTCGACCGGAAAGGAGAGCTGATCATGGCTCGTCGCTCATTCGCCGAGTTCGGCAACGCGCTCTACACCGGAGAGAAGTCGATCGACTTCGTCGGCCGGCGCAAGACCTGGTACCTCATCTCGATCATCCTGATTATCGTGTCGATCGTCGGCCCACTGCTCCGCGGCGGATTCACCTTCGGCATCGAGTTCACCGGTGGAAGCCAGTTCCAGGTCCACCTGACCGAGGGGCAGGATCGCGACCCCGCGGTCGCCGAGAATGCCGTTCAAGAGGTGCTCCCGTCGAGTGCTCCGCGTGTCTCCTCGCTGGGCCCGACGGACATCCGAGTGCAGACCGAAGCGCTCTCCGACGAGGAGAACCGTGCGGTCGCTGAGGCCTTGGCCGAGGAGTACGGCGTCTCCGCTGATGAGGTGACCACTTCGTACATCGGCCCCGCGTGGGGTCAGGACATCACGCGCCAGGCGATCATCGCGCTGATCGTGTTCATCATCTTCGCGGCGGTCGTCATGGCGATCTACTTCCGCACGTGGAAGATGTCGCTCGCGGCGATCATCGCGCTGCTCCACGACCTCGTGATCACGGCCGGCATTTACGGCATTTCAGGGTTCGAGATCACGCCGGCGGCGATGATCGGCTTCCTCACGATCCTCGGCTACTCGCTCTACGACACGGTGGTGGTGTTCGACAAGATTCGCGAGAACACTGCTCCTGGCGAGTTGAACGACCGTCGCACCTTCGCCGAGTCGGTCAATCTGGGCGTGAACCAGACGCTGGTTCGTTCGATCAACACTTCGATCGTGGCGCTGCTTCCCGTCGGCTCGATCCTCTTCATCGGCGCGTTCGTGCTCGGTGCGGGCACGCTTCGCGACATCTCGCTGGCGCTCTTCATCGGCATCTTCGTCGGCGCGTACTCGACGATCTTCATCGCTTCTCCCGCTTATGCGCACCTGCGGGAGCGCGAGGTGTCCGTAAAGAAGCACGACGCGAAGGTGCTGCGCACGCGTGCCGCTGCGGGCGAGGTCGCTGACGCGGCTGAGGCCGGCGACGCCGCCGCTGATGCGGCAAGCGGACGCGGACGAGCGGTCCGCTAAATGCAGTGTCGTGAGGCGCCGGAGAGGAAGACGTTCGTCCTCCCCGGCGCCTTGCTGTATCTCGGCCGAATGCTTCTGCGAACTCGTTTTGCGGCCCGCGCACCGCGGGGTGTAGCGTTCAATCAGTTCAGGAGGTGAGCGGTGGCGACACAGGATGCGATGACGGGTGGAACGACTGCGCTGCGCCGCCTCGTGCCTCGAATTTTCTCGCGGGGCAGTGCTCCCGGCGCGGTGGATCAGCTGGTCCGAACCGTGCGCGCCAACTATCCGCGCGCCGACCTCTCCGTCATTGAGCGCGCGTACGCGGTCGCGGAGCGGGCGCATCGGGGTCAGAAGCGCCGCAGCGGTGAACTGTACATCACCCACCCCATCGCGGTCGCCCAGATTCTCGCGGACCTCGGCGTCGCCCCGGTCGCCATCGCGGCGGCGCTGCTGCACGACACCGTCGAAGATACGGAGTACACCCTCGACCAGCTGACGCAGGAGTTCGGCGAGGAGATCGCCATGCTGGTCGATGGCGTCACCAAGCTGGACAAGGTCAAGTACGGCGATTCGGCTCAGGCGGAGACCGTACGCAAGATGGTGGTCGCGATGTCGAAGGACATTCGCGTGCTCGTGATCAAACTCGCCGACCGCTTGCACAACGCTCGTACGTGGGGCTTCGTGTCGGGCGACTCTGCGAAGCGCAAGGCGCAGGAGACCATCGAGATCTACGCCCCGCTCGCGCACCGGCTCGGCATTCAGTCGATGAAGACTGAGCTCGAAGACCTCTCGTTCGCCGTGCTCAAGCCGAAGCTATATGCCGAAATCCAGAACCTCGTGACGCAGCGCAATCCGCAGCGTGACGAGCTGGTGGGCGACGTGATCCGGTCGATCGAGGGCGACCTACGCGAGGCGAAAATCCGGGGCGAGGTGACAGGGCGCCCGAAGGAGCTGTATTCCATCTATCAGAAGATGATCGTCCGGGGGCGCGACTTCGACGACATCTACGATCTGGTCGGCATTCGCGTACTCGTGCAGTCCATTCGTGACTGCTACGCGGTGCTGGGATCGGTCCACGCGCGGTGGACGCCGATTCCCGGGCGCTTCAAGGACTACATCGCGACGCCGAAGTTCAACCTCTATCAGTCGCTGCATACGACCGTGATCGGACCCGACGGACGCGCGGTCGAGATTCAGATCCGCACCATCGAGATGCACCAGCGTGCCGAGTTCGGAGTCGCAGCGCACTGGAAATATAAGCAGCGCCAGCAGGGGCAGGGACAGACGCAGTCGTCAAACGACATGGCGTGGCTCGCGCATATTTCGGACTGGCAGGCCGAGACGGAGGACCCGAGCGAGTTCCTCGACGCATTGCGCTACGAGATCGGCGCGAAGGAAGTGTATGTCTTCACACCGAAGGGCCGCGTGATCGGGCTTCCGGCTGGCGGGACAACGGTCGACTTCGCATATGCGGTGCACACCGAGGTGGGGCACCGGACGATGGGCGCGCGGGTGAACGGCCGACTCGTGCCGCTCGAGACGCCGCTGCAGAACGGCGACGTCGTCGAGGTCTTCACCTCGAAGGATCCGAACGCGGGGCCGAACCAGGATTGGCTCGCGTTCGTCAAGAGCAAGCGGGCGCAGAACAAGATCCGCCAGTGGTTCACGAAGGAACGTCGCGACGAGGCGGCGGAAACCGGGAAGATCGAGATCACGAAGGCGCTGCGCAAGCAGGGTCTCCCGCTGCACCGCGTGATGAACTCAGCAGCGCTCCAGCAGATTGCGCTGCAGCTCCGATACGTCGACGTCACCGGGCTGTACGCCGCGGTGGGCGAGGGCCACGTCTCGGCGCAGTCCGTGGTGGAGAAGGTCACGGCGCTGGTATTCGACGAGCAGACGTCGACGGAGCCGGCGCTCGCCACGCTCCCCATCATCGAGGCGCCGCGGGCGCCCCGCCCGACCGACTCCAGCGGGGTCGTGGTCACGGGAGCCTCCGACGTGCTCGCGAAGCTCGCGAAGTGCTGCACGCCGGTGCCGGGGGACGAAATCCTCGGGTTCGTGACGAAGGGGCAGGGTGTCTCGGTGCACCGCGTCGACTGCCACAACTTCATCAACCTACGCGCGCAGGAGGATCGCGTCGTGGGCGTCGAGTGGGCGCCAACGTCGAAGAGCGTCTTCCTGGTGCAGATCCAGGTGGAGGCGCTCGACCGCTCTGGTCTGCTCTCCGACGTGACGCGCACGTTGTCCGAGCATCACGTGAACATCCTTTCCGCATCCGTTAACACGTCGAGCTCGCGCCTGGCCATCAGCAAGTTCGTCTTCGAGATGGCGAACGCGACGCACCTCGATCACGTGCTCAACGCCGTGCGCCGCATCGACGGCGTGTACGACGTTTACCGCATCACGAACTAACTGCCCGGCTCAGCCCCGAGCGTTTCAGAGCTCCGCGAGACGCCTCCGCGCGACCTGCCTCCTCCGGCGCGCACCCTCGGCGAGGTGTTGACACGCGCCCGCGCGTCCGGCGGGCAGCCGCAGGAGCAGAAGCCGGCACGCCACGCGTTCCACCCGGGAGAGCTCCTCGCTCGAACGCAGCACGTCGCAGAGCGTACGCGCGGGAGTCGTCACCCCGCCTCGGCCGAACCAGACGATGTCATGTTCATCGAGCGAATAGTGGTGCAGCTTCACGCGTGAGTGAGGGGGAAATTGGCGGCGCTCGCGACCGATGGTCGAGCACTCGAGCAGCGTGTGGGGCGTGCGCATCGCGCCCCACACCCACGCAGCTGTCGCGCCCACCGCGACGACCGGTCCGCCCGACTTGGGTGTGAGCCACGGCGCCAGCGCGGAGAGTCGCACGCGCGGCGTCTCGGGCCAGGCGACGGGGCGGAGGCCCGGACCGCAGCGGACGAGTGTGCCCCTGAGCCGCTCCGCGGAGCGGATGGCCTCGGGCCAGTGCTCGAGTGCGGGGACGCGCAGTGTGGGGCGGCGCGGGGGAGCCGAGGCAGAAAATGGTGCGGCGAGGGCGAGCGAGGGCGGTGGAATGTAGCGGGTCATACTCCCCATGCTGCCGGAGCGGGCGCACAGCCGAGCGCCCCGGTGCGGCATCTGTGGAAAAGTTGCCGCGCCCGGGGCGCTCAGTGTCGTGGGGAAAGTTCTAGTCGCCGATCGCCGCGAGCCAGGACTGCTGCGTTGCGAGCTTCTCCTCGGCCTCGCTGACCTTCTTCGCGTTCCCCGCGGCGCGGGCCGCGTCGAGCTCTGCCGTGAGGTCGGCGATCGATGCTTCGAGCTGACCGCGCAGGCCCTCGCTCCGCGCCTTCGTCTCCGGGTTGGTCTTCTGCCAGTGCTCTTCCTCGAGCTGCTTCACGTGATCCTCAATGGCGCGCAAGCGCCCCTCGATCTCGCGCAGCGATTCGCGGGGCACGCGGCCGATCTCGTCCCAACGGATCTGGATCGCGGTGAGCTGCTTGCGCGCGGCCGCGTGGTCGCGGACCTGCAAGATGGGCTCAGCCTCGTCGAGCAGCGCGCTCTTCGCCGTCAGATTCTCGGCGTACTCCTCGTTGGTCTGCGCGACCTCCGCGGCCTTCGCCTGGTACAGCACGTCGCCGGCCGCCTTGAAGCGCGCCCAGAGCTGGTCATCGAGCTTGCGGCTCGCTCGACCGGCAGCCTTCCACTCGTCGAGGAGCGAGCGATACGCGGGGATGCCCTCGATGCCGCGAGGCGCGAGCGCCTCGGCGGCCGCGATGATGCGCTCCTTGCGCTGCTTCACGTCCTTGTTATTCGCGTCCATCTGCGCGAAGTGCGCGCGGCGAGCGGAGTCGAAGCTCTGGCGAGCGGTGCGGAAACGCTTCCATAGCGCGTCGGCCTGCGACTTCGGAATCTGCGGACCGGTGCGCTGCGCGGTCTGCCAGTCGGTGAAGAGCTGCTCGAACGCCTGGCTCGTGTCCTTCCAGCGGATCGACGCCTCCGGCTGCCCGGCGAGACGCTCTGCTTCGGCGGCAATCGCCTCGCGCTGCGCTACGGCTTCCTGGCGGGCGGCCTCCCGCTCCGCCTGCTGCTTTTCGCCGAGGGCAGCCGTCTTCTCGCCGAGCTTCTCGACGCGCGCACGGAGGCTCGCGATATCGCCCACGGCGGCCGGCTCGACGAGCTGCTCGCGCAGCTTCGCGACGCTGTCTGCCGCAGATGCGTCAGCGGTACCACGCGCCACACGAGCCTCGAGCAGCGTGACCTGGCCCTCGAGGTCGGCGAACTTTCGCGTGAAGTAGGCGAGCGCCTCCTCGGGAGTGCCGTCGGGGTAGGAGCCGACCGAGCGCTCGGTATCTCCCTCGCGCACGTAGACCGTGCGATCCTCGTCGACTCGTCCCCAGGACGTCTCGTTGCTCGATTCGCTCACGATTCTGCTCACCTGTCGTGTGTGGGGCCGGCTCGCCGGCCAGACGGAATAGTCACCCCCACTATGCCATACCGTGCGGGCGCGGGTTCGGGCGCGCGGCGGCTGCAGTAGCGCGGCTCCCGGCCGCCTCCGTCAATGTCGGTGGTGGTCGATAGCATGGTGCCGTGGAATCGAGACCCGCTCCTGCGCAGACAGCACCGCTTGCGGTGCGCATGCGGCCGCGCTCGCTCGATGAGGTGGTCGGTCAGCAGCGCCTGCTGAAGCCCGGCTCGCCGCTCCGCACGCTCGCGGCGGCGGGTGACGGTGGCGGGGGAGCCGTGTCGGTGATTCTCTGGGGGCCACCGGGCACGGGAAAGACGACGCTCGCGCAGGCAATCGCCCACTCGAGCGGTCGGCGCTTCGTCGAGCTCTCCGCCGTGACCGCCGGCATTAAAGACGTGCGCACGGTGATGGAGCGCGCACTCAACGACCGCGATCTCTACGACATCGCAACGGTGCTCTTCCTCGACGAGATCCATCGCTTCACGAAGGCGCAGCAGGACGCGCTGCTTCCGGGTGTCGAGAACGGCTGGGTCACGCTCGTCGCTGCGACGACGGAGAACCCATCGTTCTCGGTGATCAGCCCGCTCCTCTCCCGCTCCCTGCTGCTGACCCTCGAGCCCCTCGCGGATCCGGACCTCCGCGAGCTCCTCGAGCGGGCCGTCACCGACCCTCGCGGCCTCGGGGGAGCCGTGTCGGTAGAGGGCGAGGCGCTCGACGCGCTCGTGCAGCTCGCGTCGGGTGACGCCCGTCGGGCGCTGACCGCGCTCGAGGCCGCGGGATCCTCGGCCATCGCGAGCGCGGAAGACAACGAGCCCGCGATCGTCACGGCCGAGACCGTCGCGATCTCGGTCGATCGCGCGCTCCTGCGTTACGACCGCAACGGCGATCAGCACTACGACGTCATCAGTGCGTTCATCAAGTCGATGCGCGGCTCGGATCCCGACGCGGCGATCCACTACCTGGCGCGCATGATCGAAGCGGGGGAGGATCCGCGGTTCATCGCCCGGCGGCTCATGGTGCACGCGGCCGAAGACGTGGGGATGGCGGATCCGCAGGCGCTGCAGATCGCGGTGGCAGCGGCGGAGGCGACGCAGCTCATCGGGCTGCCCGAGGCGCGGATCCCGCTCGCGGAGGCGACCATATATATAGCGACCGCCCCGAAGTCGAACGCCGTGATCAGCGCGATCGATGCGGCGATCAGCGACGTGAAGGCGGGCCGGTTCGGTCTCGTGCCGAAGCACCTCCGCGACGCGCACTATCCGGGGGCGAAGAAGATGGGCCACGGCAAGGGGTACCGCTACCCGCACAGCGACCCGCGCGGCGTTTCCACACAGCAGTATCTCCCCGATGAGCTGCGGGACCGGGTGTATTACGAGCCGACGCAGCACGGCAACGAGCGCGAGGTGGCGGATCGCCTGGAGAAGATCCGCCGGATCACGAGGGGCTGACCGCGCTGAGCAGAGCCCATACGCGCCGGCAATCGCCCGTGTCGCGATCAGGGTCAACGCCCGACCCGCAAAGCTGCTAAGCTTTTCGTTGGCCAACATCGCCCTCGCTGCCGGCTGCACGCGAGCGGTGACTGGCAGTCGCCCTGTAGCCGGGTTGCTGCACTGGTCGTTCCCTCACCGAAACACGGTTCGCTGAGTCGCGTGCATCACTCGTTGATGCGGGCTCAGCATGGCCGAGAGAACATTGCGCGCCACTCTGGCGCTGCACAGCAAGTAACCCGAAAGGACCCACGTGTCGACTACGTCGCGTACCCGTTCCCAGACCCGCCTCTCCCGTTCGCTCGGGATCGCGCTGACGCCGAAGGCTGCACGCTACCTCGAGAAGCGCCCCTACGGCCCCGGCCAGCACGGCCGCACCAAGCGCAAGAGCGACAGCGACTACGCCGTTCGTCTGCGCGAGAAGCAGCGTCTTCGCGCCCAGTACGGCATCCGCGAGAAGCAGCTGCAGATCGCGTTCAAGGAGGCGCGTCGCCAGGACGGCCTGACCGGTGAGAACCTCGTCGAGATCCTCGAAATGCGTCTTGACGCGCTCGTGCTCCGCTCGGGTCTCGCGCGCACCACGGCGCAGGCTCGTCAGCTCGTCGTGCACCGCCACATCCTCGTCGACGGCAAGATCGTCGACCGTCCCTCCTTCCGCGTGAAGCCGGGGCAGCTCATCCACGTCAAGGAGCGCTCGGAGGGCCTCGAGCCGTTCCAGGTTGCAGCCGCCGGCGGTCACGCCGAGGTGCTCCCGAACGTCCCGGGCTACCTGGAGGTCGAGCTCGACAAGCTCCAGGCTCGCCTGGTGCGTCGTCCGAAGCGCGCCGAGGTTCCCGTGACCTGTGAAGTTCAGCTCGTCGTCGAGTACTACTCGGGCCGCTAAGCAGCACGTTTCCGTTCAGACGGGGCGCCGGATTCGTTCTGGTGCCCCGTTTGGCGTATCACCGGGAGGCGCGAAGGCCCACCCGCTAAGCTTGATGAGTGCTGCGGCGCCCTCGGCGCGCCCCGCGCATCGCCGCCATTGGAGGGAAGACACATGGGCAAGCTGTTCTGGCTGCTGACCGGAGTCGTACTTGGATTTGTCGGTGCGCACTTCGTCAACCAATCCCCGGAGGGGCGCCGCTTCTTCGAGCGGCTGAACCGCGGGGTCGATGAGTTCGGACGCGCGTTCGCCGCTGGCTACGAGGCCGAGGTCGACGACGACCCCGAGGATGAGGCGGCAGAGGACGCCGAGGCACTCGGCGCCGCCCTGCGTGCGCGCGGCTGATCCGCCACCGCCTCACCGCCCCCGTCGCACCCCCAACCACAGACTTTCGCCACCACTCTTCACAGAAAGACCACGGATGCAGACTGCCGAAATCCACCGTCGCTGGCTCGACTTCTTCGAGAAGAAGGGCCACACCGTGGTCCCGTCGGCGTCGCTCATCAGCGACGACCCGAGCCTGATGTTCACGGTGGCCGGCATGGTGCCGTTCGTGCCGTACCTCTCCGGCATGGTGCCCGCACCCTATGAGCGCGCGACGAGCGTGCAGAAGTGCATCCGCACGAACGATATCGAGGAGGTCGGCAAGACTCCCCGCCACGGCACGTTCTTCCAGATGGCCGGCAATTTCTCGTTCGGCGACTACTTCAAGGAAGATGCAATCCGCTTCGCGTGGGAACTGCTGACGACGAGCGAGGCGGACGGCGGCCTCGGCTTCGACGCGAAGGACCTCTGGGTCACGGTGTACGAGGAGGATGCGGAGGCGCTCGCCCTGTGGCAGCAGCACTCGACGCTGCCCGACGATCGCATCCAGAAGCTCGGCAAGGACACGAATTACTGGTCGACCGGCCAGCCCGGCCCCGCGGGCCCCTGCTCCGAGATCTTCTACGATCTCGGCCCCGAGTACGGCATCGACGGCGGCCCGGCGACCGACGACGACCGCTACGTCGAGATCTGGAACCTCGTGTTCATGCAGTACGAGGTCACGAACGTGCGCTCGAAGATCGACTTCGACATCGTCGGCGAGCTGCCGAAGAAGAACATCGACACCGGCCTGGGCCTCGAGCGCGTCGCGTTCATCAAGCAGGGCGTGCAGAACATGTACGAGATCGACCAGGTGCGCCCGGTGCTCGATCGCGCGGCTGACCTGGCGGGCAAGACCTACGGTGCGGATCACGCGGACGACGTGCGACTGCGCGTCATCGCGGACCATGTGCGGAGCGGCCTGATGCTCATCGCCGACGGGGTCACGCCGTCGAACGAGGGTCGGGGCTATATCCTCCGTCGTCTCCTCCGCCGCGTCACGTTGTCGATGCGCCTGCTCGGCGTCGAGGGTCCGAGCTTCGCGGAGCTCTTCCCGGTGTCGCGCGACGCGATGGCGGCGGCGTACCCGGCGGTCGCGAACAATTTCGACTTCATTTCCCGCGTCGCCTACGCCGAGGAGAAGACGTTCCTCCGGACCCTCGCCTCCGGTATCCAGATTCTCGATTCCGCGGTCGAAGAGGCGAAGTCGGCCGGTGCGGCCGTGCCGGGCGACACCGCGTTCCTGCTGCACGACACCCACGGCTTCCCGGTCGAGCTGACGCTCGAGATCGCGGAGGAGGCGGGCGTGCCCGTCGACGCCGAGGTGTTCGCGACGCTCATGCAGGAGCAGCGCGACCGGGCGAAGGCCGACGCGAAGGCGAAGAAGGGCCAGCGCGCCGACCTCTCCGTGTACAAGGAGCTGCGCGGCCTCGGCGAGACGCTCTTCACCGGCTATGACGAGCTGGTGCACGAGAGTCGCGTGCTCGGCATCGTCGTCGATGGCGCTCCGGTCACCGAGGCGCACGAGGGCGATATCGCCGAGCTCGTGCTCTCGGAAACCTCGCTCTTCGCTGAGTCGGGCGGCCAGGATTCGGACCAGGGCGTGATCGTGGGCGACGGCTTCGAGGCCGAGGTGCTCGACGTGCAGAAGCCCGTGCAGGGCCTCATCGTGCACACGGTCAAAGTCGTGATCGGCACGGTCGGTCTCGACGCGCGCGCGGAGACCCGCGTCGACGCCGACTACCGCCGCGGGGCAACTCAGGCGCACTCGGGCACCCACATCGTGCACGCGGCGCTGCGCGAGGTGCTCGGACCGAACGCGCATCAGGCGGGCTCCTACAATAAGGCGGGGTACCTCCGCCTCGACTTCACGCACTCCGATGCGCTCTCGACGGAGACGAAGAGCGAGATCGAGGAGATCTCGAACCTCGCGATCCGCTCCGACTACGAGGTCGTGACGCGCGAGATGCCGCTCGACGAGGCGAAGGCGCTCGGCGCCATGGCGCTCTTCGGCGAGAAGTACGGCGAGCGTGTGCGTGTCGTCGACATCGGCGGCCCCTGGTCTCGCGAGCTCTGCGCGGGCACGCACGTGTCAAGCTCCTCCGAGATCGGCATGATCAGCCTCGTCTCCGAGAGTTCGGTCGGCTCCACGAACCGTCGTGTCGAGTCGCTCGTCGGCATCGAGGCGTTCCGCAACTTCGCTGCCGAGCGCGCGATCGTGCAGCAGCTCACGGGCGGGCTCAAGGTGCCGCGCGCCGAGCTCGTGACGAAGGTGCAGGATCTCGGCGCGCAGCTGCGTGCGGCGGAGAAGAAGATCGCGGCGCTCGAGGCTGAGAAGCTCGGTCAGCGCGTGCCCGAGCTCATCGCCGGCGCTGAACAGCTCGGCGGCGTACGCGCGGTGCTCGCATCGCTCGGAGACGTCGGTTCGGCCGACGACCTGCGCGGGCTGGCGCTCTCGATCCGCGAGCAGCTGGGCGCCACGCCCGGCGTCGTGGTGCTCGCGGGCGTGGCGGGCGGCAAGCCGGTCGTCATTGCGGCGACGAACCCCGCGGGCCGCGAGGCGGGCGCCCGCGCGGGCGCGCTCGTGCGCGTCGGAGCGCAGGTGCTGGGCGGCGGCGGCGGCGGTAAGGACGACCTCGCGCAGGGCGGCGGAACCGACGCTTCTCAGATCGATGCGGCGCTCGCCGAGATCCGACGGACGCTGAGCTGAGCGTGCGAACCGGCGTTCGGCTCGGGATCGATGTGGGCAAGGCTCGCATCGGTGTAGCGCGGTGCGACCTGCACGGCATGATCGCGACTCCGGTCGAGACGGTGCCGCGAGCGGCGAGCGGAAGTGCGGACACCGCGAGGATCGCCGAGATCGCGCGCGAGCTCGAAGCAATGGAGGCCGTGGTGGGTCTGCCACTGAATCTGCGCGGCGAGCGGACTCCGTCGACGGAGGACGCGGTAGCATTCGCGGAGCGGCTGGCCGCTCACCTCGCGGCCGATGGTGTCGCGGTGCGTCTCGTCGACGAACGCCTATCAACGGTCTCGGCGCAGGGGCAGTTGCGCCAGGCCGGGAAGAAGACGAAGCAGAGCCGCTCGGTGATCGACCAGGCAGCGGCCGTAGTGATCCTGCAGCACGCCCTCGATATCGAGCGAGCGAGCGGCCGAGCACCGGGGCAGCCGGTGGATCTCGAGGAAGCGACCGAGGAGGGCGCGGAATGAATGCACGGAGTCGAGGCGCTCGAAGCGAGCGAAGCCACGTCGGTCGGCGCGTACTGATCTCGCTGATCGTCGCCGTGGTGCTCCTCGGCGGACTCGCCGCGGCGGGCTCTTACGTCTGGTCGCAGTTCGGCCCGGCCATCTCCGAGACCTTCGGCTGGACGTCGAACGACTACGAGGGCAAGGGCAAGGGGAAGACCGTCGTGGTCATCACCGAGGGCGAGATCGGCGAGGACATCGCGGCGTCGCTCGCAGAGGCCGGCGTCGTCAAGACCTCCGAAGCGTTCTACGAGCTGCTGCTCGATCAGGACGAGGAGGTCGCGTTCCAACCCGGTTCCTATCAAATGAAGCTTCAGATGAGCTCGCAGGCGGCGCTCGATGCCCTGCAGGATCCTGAGAATCGCATGGCGTTCACCGCGATGATTCCCGAGGGCAAGACCGTTGAACAGACGCTCGAAATCGTCTCCGCGGGAGCGGATATCCCGCTCAAGGAATTGAAGCAGGCGGCGAAAGATCCGGCAGCGTTCGGCCTGCCCGAGGGAGTCGAGAGCCTTGAAGGCTGGCTGTTCCCCGCGACCTACGAGTTCGAGAGCGACACGACGGGTGCTCAGGCGATCCAGCGGCTGGTTGACACGCAGGTGCAGGTGCTCGACGAGCTCGGCGCGCCCCCCGAGTCGCGCGAGGAGGTGCTCACGAAGGCGTCGATCGTGCAGCGCGAGGGCGGCCGCATCGAGGACTTCCCGAAGGTCGCGCGCGTCATCGAGAACCGCCTCGCGAGCGGCATGCTGCTGCAGATGGACTCGACGGCGCAGTACGGCTTCGGGCAGCACGAGGACGGCAACGTGTGGTCGACCGACGAGGCGCTGGCCGACGACAACCCCTGGAACACGTACGTGAACGAGGGCCTGCCCGCGGGCCCGATCGCGAACCCGGGTCGTGATGCGATCGCCGCGGTGCTCGACCCGCCCGCGGGGGACTGGATCTACTTCGTCGCGGTGAACCTCGACACGGGCGAGTCGGTGTTCTCGTCGACGCAGGAGGAGCACGACGCGGCGACGGCGCAGCTCAACGAGTGGTGCCTCGCGAACCCGGGCAAGGGCTGCTGAGTGCCCCGTCGACTCGCGGTGCTCGGTTCGCCGATCCACCACTCACGGTCACCGCGTATTCACGCCGCGGCCTATGCGGTGCTCGGGCTCGACTGGTCCTATGAGGCCATCGAGCGCACGGAGCCCGAGCTCGAGGGCTTCCTCGGCTCTCGCGGCGACGAGTGGCTCGGGTTCTCGCTCACGATGCCGCTGAAAAGCGAGGGGCGCCGGATCGCGCGTGAGCTCGACCCGGTCGCCGTCGAGAGCGGTGTCGTGAATACGCTCCGTAAGCTGCCCGAGGGCGCCTGGGCCGGCTACAACACCGACGTCGCCGGGCTCGCCGCGGCGATCCGGAAGGCGGAGCTCGACGTGACGAGCACCTGGGTGATCGGCTCGGGGGCGACGGCGGTCTCCGCGATCATGGCGGCGCGGAGCCTCGGTGCGCGGCACGTCGAGGTCGTCGCCCGCAACGTCCAGGCGGTGAGTGATCTCGTGGCGCGGTTCGGCGGCGAGGGGCGCGGGTTGCACATGAGCGGGACGCCGCTTGAGCGTGCCTCGGCGTCGCTGCGCTCCGCTTCCCGCCCGACCCTCGTCATCTCGACGCTGCCCGGGCCCGCCGCCGCAACGATCGCGCTGTCGGGCGAGCTCATGCAGGTTCCGCTCTTCGACGTCGCCTACGACCCCTGGCCGTCACCGCTCGCCGAGCGCTGGCGCGCCGCAGGAGGCGTCGCGACTCCGGGCACGGAGATGCTGGTCGAGCAGGCCCTGGTACAGGTGCGGATCTTCACGAGCGGCGATCCCGAGCTGCCGCTCGATCGCGAGGAGGCCGTGCTCGCCGCAATGCGCGCGGCGGTGTGACCGGCGGCGTGCTCGGAACCTGATGGGCGCCTCCGCCCCCGTCCGCGCAAACGGCTCCGCTCGGTGTGGGAGGATAGCAAGTATGCTGCGTTGGCTGACCGCCGGAGAATCTCACGGCCCTGAACTGATCGCCGTCCTTGAGGGGCTGCCCGCGGGCGTCCCCGTTTCGCTCGATGGGATCCGCGAGGATCTCGCCCGTCGCAAGCTCGGCTATGGCCGCGGCTCGCGCATGAAGTTCGAGCAGGACGAGCTCCTCGTGTCGGGCGGCGTCGTGCAGGGCGTCTCGATCGGCGGCCCGGTCGCGATCCGGATCGGCAACACCGAGTGGCCCAAGTGGACCGAGGTCATGTCGGCCGAGCCGACGGAACTCTCCGAGAAGTCCCGCGGTCGCGGCGCGCCCCTCACCCGGCCGCGCCCCGGCCACGCCGACCTCACCGGGATGCAGAAGTACGGCTTCGATGAGGCCCGCCCGGTGCTCGAGCGCGCGAGCGCCCGGGAGACGGCGGCCCGCGTCGCCCTCGGCGCCGTCGCGCGCGCGTTCCTCGCGGAGCTCGGGATCCGCCTCGTGAGCCACACGCTTTCGATGGGCGACATCGTGGTGCCCGAGGGGTCACCGCTGCCGCGTCCCGAAGACGTGGCCGCGCTCGACGCCGATCCGCTGCGCTGCTTCGATGCCGACACGAGCGCGCGCATGGTCGCGGAGGTCGACGACACGAAGAAGTCGGGCGACACGCTCGGCGGCATCGTCGAGGTGCTCGCTTACGGGCTCCCGCCCGGGCTCGGCTCCTACGTGCACTGGGATCGTCGCCTCGACTCCCGCCTGGCCGGAGCGCTCATGGGCATCCAGGCCATCAAGGCGGTCGAGGTGGGCGATGGCTTCGAGACGACGCGACGCCGCGGTTCTGCCGCGCACGACGAGCTCCACATCGACGGCGGGCGGATCGCGCGCGAGACCTCGCGCGCCGGCGGCATCGAGGGCGGCATGACGACGGGGCAGGTGCTGCGCGTGCGCGCCGGTATGAAGCCGATCGCGACCGTGCCGCACGCGCTCCCCACAATCGACGTGGCGACCGGCGAGGAGTCGAAGGCGCACCACCAGCGCAGCGACGTCTCGGCGGTTCCGGCCGCGGGCGTCGTCGCCGAGGCGATGACCGCGCTCGTGCTCGCGGATGCCGTCACCGAGAAGTTCGGCGGCGACAGCGTGGCGGAGACCCGACGGAACCTCGAAGCCTACGTCGCGGCGATCCCGGAGCGGCTGTCGACCGTCATCGAGTCGTGAGCGGGCGCGCGCGGTGAACGCCAAGCGACGGGTTGCCCGCGACGCGGGTCCGCCCGCGGAGCGGCCGAAGCCCACGCCACCGACGCAGCCGCTGCACGTCGTCACGCCTGAGGAAGCCGAGGCCGCTGCGCGCGCGAAACGCGGGTCCGCCGAGAGCGGCGCCCCGGCGGCGTCGCCGCGATCCCGAGCCCGCAGGCGGCGGCGACGTCGTTCGACCGCGGCGCTGCCCGATCGCGCGATCGTGTTCGTCGGGCCGATGGCCGCGGGCAAGACCAGCCTCGGAAAGCGCGTGGCCCGGGAGCTCGGCGTGCCGTTCGTCGACACCGATGCCGTCATCGTGCGGCAGCACGGGGCGATCACTGACTTCTTCGCAAAGCACGGGGAGCCGGAGTTCCGCCGCGTCGAGGCGGAGGTCATCGCTGAGGAGCTCGCCGCGGAGGGCTGCCGCATCGTCGCGCTCGGCGGCGGAGCGGTGCTCACGGAGCGCACCCGCGAGCTCCTCGCGGCGCATCCGGTCGTGCTGCTCATGACGACGCAGGCGGCGGTCTTGCGCACCGCGAACCTCTCGCGCAGGCCGCTCCTGCGCGACGACCCCGAAGCGTGGGGGCGGATCCTGAAGGAGCGCCGCCCGCTTTACGAAGCCGTGGCCGATGTCACGTTCCGCACGGACCGCGCCACGCAGGAGCAGCTCGTGCGACGCGTCGCCCAGTGGGCGCGGGCGTACGCGCGACGACAGCGATCCGCCGCCCCTCGCGGCGAGAAGGAGTAGGAATGACGAACGCAGCAGCGGACGGCCAGGAGACTCAGGGCGTGACGGAGATCGCCGTCACGGGGGAGAGCTCGTACACCGTGACGGTCGGCCGGGGCGTGCTCGACCGGGTGCCCGAGGCGCTCGGTGATCGCGTGAACCAGGTGCTCATCGTGCACACGCCGACCGTGGGCAAGATCGCGAACGACCTGCGCGAGTCGCTGCAGGGGCGGTATGCGCAGGTGCTGCTCGCGGAGGTGCCGGACGCCGAGTCGGCGAAGCGGGTGGAGGTCGCGGCGTTCTGCTGGCAGATCCTCGGGCAGGCCGACTTCACGCGCACCGACGCGGTGATCGGGCTCGGCGGCGGTGCCGTCACCGATCTCGCGGGCTTCGTCGCGGCGACCTGGCTGCGGGGCGTGCGCCTCGTGCAGATTCCGACGACCGTGCTCGGCATGGTCGACGCCTCGGTGGGCGGGAAAACCGGTATCAACACGGCCGAGGGCAAGAACCTCGTGGGCAGCTTCTACGCGCCCGCCGCGGTGATCTGCGACCTCGACCTGCTGGGCTCCCTGCCCCGCAACGAGATTCTTGCGGGCTTCGCGGAGGTCGCGAAGTGCGGGTTCATCGCCGAGCCCGAGATCCTCGACATTCTGGAGCGCGACGTGGAGCGGGCGACCGACCCGTCGACGCCCGAGTTCCAGCGCGTGGTCGAACTCTCGATCGGTGTGAAAGCGCGGGTCGTGTCCGAGGACTTCCGCGAGGGAGGCCTGCGCGAGATCCTCAACTACGGCCACACGCTCGGCCACGCGATCGAACACGCCGAGCGCTACCAGTGGCGGCACGGCGTCGCGATCTCGATCGGCATGATGTACGCGGCCGAGCTGGGGCGACTCGCGGGGGCGCTCTCGGACGAGGCCGTGGATCGGCACCGGCAAATCCTCACCTCGCTCACCCTGCCGCTCTCGTACCCGGCCGGCCGCTGGCCCGGGCTGCTCGCGGCCATGCAGCGCGATAAGAAGGCGCGCGCGGGCATGCTGCGGTTCATCGTGCTCGACGAGATCGGCAAGCCGCGGGTGCTCGCGGGCGTCGACGAGTCGATGCTGCAGTTCGCGTACCAGGAGATCGCAAGCTAGGCGGAAGCGCTCCCGATCCGGAACCCCTGCCCCTCGAGGATCATCGCGAGCACGCGGCGGTCCTCGCGGTGCATCACGCCCTCGACGAAGCGGGTGAGCGCGCGATCGAGCGGCACGGCGCCCGCGCTCCCGGCGACCTTCTGGAGGATCGCGACGAGGGTGCGCGGCGCGAGCACGGCCTCCTCGAGCCCAGGCCTCCCGTCGATCTCGCGCTCCGTGCTCACGTAGTCGGAGAAGCCCTCACCGTGCTCGCCCGCGAAGACCTGCTGGCTGATAAAGGCGGCGCGCGCGACGCGGAGCAGCTCGTCCGCGGGGAGCCCGGGAGGCAGCTCGCCCCGCGAGTCGACCACCGCGGCCGTCGCGAGCAGCGCGTTCTCAGCGGGCAGCTCGTCGTAGGAGCGCCCGGTGTCGGGGTAGTGCACGCGGTAGGCGTTGGCGCCGAAGCGGTTCACGAGCTCGGCACTCAGCCGGTCGAGGCCGCGGTAGCGGTGGGGCGTCTGCTCATTGGCAGTGGCGAGGATCGCGAAGCCCGGGGCGATCCGCACCTCCCGGCCGCCGTTCTCCTGGACCCCGAACGCGTCCCCGGGGCGGAGCTGGAGAATGCGGTTGAGGCGCTTGAGAAATTCCGCGGGCATGGCGTTGAGCTCGTCGAGGATGACGGGTCGGCCGTCGGTCATCGCGCGGAGGAGGGGCCCGGCGATGAACACGCTCACCGTGGCACCGTTCTCGGAGCGCAGCTCATGCGTGCCGATGAGCTGCGCTCCCGTGATGTCGCCGTAGCCCGATACGAACTCGGGCTCGGAACCCACCGCGCGCCGCGAGAGGTGCTCGGCGAGCGCGGTTTTCGCGCCGCCGGTCTCGCCGACGAGGAGCACCGGGTCGCCGCGGAGCACGGCGGGCAGCGCCTCGGAGATGATGCCGCGCATCTGGTCGGTCTCGAGGAGTCCGTCGCGGAGCTGGCGAGCCGCTTCGGCGAGGCGGGCTGCGCCCAGCACGTCGAGCACGGCGTCGCGGCGTTCGGGGGAGTCGATGCGTTCGCGCCAGGCGGCGCTGGTACGGGCTGAGCTGGCGCCCTGGGCGCTCTCGTCCTCGTGGGCCCGCCCGCCCGCCCGGAGCTCGCGCACCCGCACGCCCTCGCCCGCGGTGAGCGCTCGCCCCGCGGCGACGGCCCGAGCGACGAGCGCGTCTGCGGCGGCGAGGCGCGCTTCGCGGGCGGCGCGTTCCCGCTTCGCGTCGACGGCGATGCGGAGCACGCGCGCACGCTCGTCGAGGGCCGCGTCGATCATCGCGCGGTGGCTGGCATCGCTCAGGATCGCGTCGAGGCGGGATTCGAGCGCGGCGAGATCCGTGCGGTGCTCGGCGATCTCGCTGGGGCGTGCGGCTGTGGAGAGGGCGCGGCGCACGCGGCGGCGCTCCGCGGCGAGGGATCGTGCCTCACGGAGCACCGGGTCAGCGTCGAAGGCCAGCATGCCCGTCACGCTACCATCGCGGGCGCGGCGCGAACCTCGAGCGCTGCCCGCGCAGCTGCCGGTGCTGCTCGCGCCGCTTGCGCCGCCGACGCTGCGCGCGCCGCCCGCCCGACTCGATACAGTGTGGGCATGGGTGAGGCAGGCGCGCCGGACCCGGCTGGCGCAGCTGGCCCCGCGGGCTCCGGCGTCGAGGAGCGGGAGCGCTTGCGCGCGGCGGGTGCGCTTATCGGCGTGCCGGTCGAGGTCACTGAGGCCGACGAATGGGTCCTCGACGGCTCGGGGTTGCGGGTCGGTCTCGGCTGGTACGCCCGCCGCGGGCACGGCCGTGAGGAAGCGGTGGCCCTTGCGCTGCTGCAGCTCTGGGAGAGCGTCCGCGCGGAGCGTGTGGCCCCCGAGCGCTCGCGCCGCGCGCGCTCGATCGCCGCGGCGCGGCCTGAGCTGCACCCGCTGGTGGCCGCCGTCGTCCGGCTGCAGGCCGCCTCGGAGATGCTCGCCGCGATGCCGGGGCTGCGCGCTCGCCTCGCGACCGCCCTGGCGCGCGGCCTCGCTGACGGGCTCGGCGACGCGGGTCTCGGCGCGCAGCCGCGCCACCTCCAGTGGGTCGCGCTCCTGCTCGCGGCCGGCACGGGCGCGGGCGCGCCGCTCGATCAGGCCGCGCCGGAGGTGGTTGCTGAGTGGGAGGCGCTGGCAGAGATCGAACGACTTATCGCGTCTGCACCAGAAGAGGTGCTGAGGCGGGTGCTCGCCCCCGACCATCGCCGCACCCCGCTCGCGCGGTTCGAGCGGGCGCTCGCGCTCCTCATTCCGTCGTACGAGCGGCTGCTCGCGCGCGACGCTGAGGAGCACGGCCTGACTGACGCGGGAGCGGTAGGGGACGGGCAGACCAACGAAAACGACGCCGCCGCGGAGGCCCTCGGCGCCTCGGCGCCGGGCGCAAAGGCGGACGACGCGGGCGCGGGTGCCGAGGACGACGCTGCGGCCGACCCGACGGCGACACCGGGCGACGACGAGCGCGCTCGTGCCGGTGAGGGGCGCCAGGCCGCCGAGGGCGCCGACCTCTTCGCCGCGGAGCAGGCGGGATTCGTGGACACGGTGCTCGCGACGCCGCTCCCCGCGGAGGGGGCGCTGCTCGAGGCGCTCGAGCTCGCGGATCAGGAGAGCTCCGCGCGGGCGAGCGACGCGCCGAGAGAGGCCGGCGGGGGAGGCGCCGCCTCGAGCGGCAGAGGGATCGCGGACTACCGCGTGCGCGCCCAGGCGCTCAGCGAGGCGATCGAGCGGATGCGCGACGTGTGGGCGCGGGTCATTGCTGAGCGCGCGGCTGAGGTGCGCGCGCCCGGGCGCCGGCCCGCGCCCGACGGAGAGACGCTGAGCCCGGACGCGCTCGCGCGGGTGGTAGCCGAGGCCCGCGCCGGAGCCGCACACCCCGCCGCCTTCGTTCCCCGCGAGTCGCGCCCCCGCCGCAGACACCGCTCCGGAAGCACCGACTACGTGCTGCTCGTGGATCGCTCGGCGTCGATGCAGGGACGCTTCGCCGACGCGGCGGCGGATGCGGCGCTCATCATGATGGAGGCGCTCGCCGGCGTCGAGCGCGACATCGAGAATGCGGAGAGGCGGTCGCGGATCGAGCTGGAGCTCGACATCCGCACCGCGCTCGTGCTCTTCGACGCAGAGGCGCACGTCGTGAAACCGCTGAGCCGCGGGCTCGACGACGCGGTGCGCAGGGGCATGCACACGGGAATCCGCACGCCGCGCGGATCCACCAACGATGGGGCCGCACTCCGGGCGGCCGCGGCAGAACTCGGAATCAGGCACCGGGGGATCGGGAGCCGGGGGATCGGGAACCGGGGCATCAAGAGCACGTCGCCGGCCGCCGGTGACGGGACCGAGCGGCGTCGCATCGTGCTGCTCGTGAGCGACGGCGGCTCGAACGACCCCGCGGCGGCGGCGCGGGAGCTCCGGGCGCTCCGGGCCGCGGGCGTCGAGGTGCACGGCATCGGGGTCGGTTCTGACGACGTGACCCACCGCTACGCCCCGACGAGCCGCCGCATCGACGAGCCGGGGGAGATCGCGGCGGCGATACTCGACCTGATCGAGCGCGAGCTCCCCTGAAAGGCTGGCCCGAGGGGCGGCTCCCCACTCGAACTCGCGCGGGCATGAGCTAGCGTGATGGTGAGCACACCGGGGAGGGGAGGCACATGAGCGCGCCAGATGACGCGGGGCGGATCCGCCTCGTCCGTGCGATCTTCCCCGATCTCGCGGGCGAACTCGATGCTGCACTCGCGCGCCACGGGAACGCGCAGGGGTCGGCGGGCGGCGATGCGTTCGACGCGTGGCTGGATGACGAGGTGGAGCGCGTGATCGGCGAATCCCTCGGAGCGGTCGGTTTCGCCGACGTGGACGACGAGGTGCAGCGCGCCCGTTTCGAGCGCGCCTTCGAGGCGGCTCGGCGCGCGGCCGCGTGGGCGGGAGTCGAACTGCCGCAGCCCGAGGCGTTCGCCCTGGCGGGCGCGAACCTCGCTCGGCTCGGCGCGGCGCTTGCCGCGGACGACACGCTCGTGCCGGTGCCCGCGCCGTACGGGCTCGGCACCGCCGGCTGGCGGCGGGCGTTCGAGCGCGCGGCCGACGAGTCGTCCGCCTTCGGCACGCAGGGTGACGCCTCGCCCCTCGTGCTCGCGAGCGAGGCGGAGCGGGAATTCTCCCTGCTCGACCAGGCGCCGGCGGCTGTGCACTTCGTGCGCGAGCGGAGCGGTGCGGTGCGCGGATGGACGCTCCGGCTGGTGCCCGCCGCACCCGCCCCCGCGGTGGTCGGGCTGAGTTTCGAGCACGGGCCGCACCTCACGCTGCCCGAGATGCTCATGTTGCAGCTCATGCGCGCGGCCGAGGGGGAGCCGCTCGTCGACGCCCGCACGTTCACCTGGCTCGCGCACCCGCTCGCGGACGGGGTGCTCGCCGCCCGGCACGTCTACGACGAGAGCGAGCGCGCGATCCGCATCAGCTGCCGCGAGACCGGCAACCAGGGCCCGCACCTCGGTGCCCGCCCGCCGATCGCCTGAGCTGCCGTCGCGGACTTAGCAGGAGCCCGAGCCCGAATGCGACGCACTGTTACAGCGCGATTCGGCGCGCGCCGCGACTTGAGGCAATCTCATACGCATGCCCGAAACCCTCGAAGCGCGCCGCGACGCCGCTGCCGGCCGCGTGCAGGTCGCCGATATCGGGCGCGTGTTCCCCGCGAAGGAGGGCCCGCGCACGGTGCTGCGCGACCTCACGCTGGACGTGGTGCCCGGGGAGATCATCGCGGTGGTCGGCCCGTCCGGCTGCGGCAAGTCGACGCTGCTGCGGCTGATCGGCGGCCTCGACGCTCCGACGTCCGGTGCCATCTCGCTCGACGGCGCGACGATCCGCGCCCACGACGACTCGACCGCGATCGCCTTCCAGGAGCCGCGCCTGCTTCCCTGGCGCACCATCGCGCAGAACGTTGCGCTCGGGCTCCCGCGCGGGGTGCGCGGCCGCGAGGCGCAGGATCGCGTCGCCGAGCTGCTCGACCTGGTCGGCCTGTCGCACGCCGCGGACCAGCGCCCGCGCGAGGTCTCGGGCGGCATGGCCCAGCGCGCCTCGCTCGCCCGCGCTCTCGCACGGAGCCCCCGCGTGCTGCTGCTCGACGAGCCGTTCGGCGCGCTCGACGCCCTGACACGCCTCAAGATGCACGACCTGCTGCTCGAGATCCACCGCGCGCAGCCCACCACCGTGGTGCTCGTGACGCACGACGTCGAGGAGGCGCTGTACCTGGCGGATCGCGTGCTCATGCTGCGCAACCTCCATGCGGTGCAGGCAGCGCCCGAGCGGCCGCGGGCGCGCATCGTCGCGCTCGGCTCGTCCTCGGGCATCGACGCGCTCGGGGCCTCCTCGGGGGCGCGCGGCACGGGCGCGGCAGGCGGCACACGTGGCGCGAACGGCACGGCGACGGAAGTACACGGGCCGGCCGATCCGCCCCGCCCCGAGGGCTCTGTCGCGCGCCTCGTCAGCGTCCCCGGCGCGCGCCCCCGCGATCGCGGCGCCCGCACCTTCACCGATCTTCGCACCAGCCTGCTCGACGGTCTGGGCGTCCGGAACCGGCTCACGATCAAGGAGAACACATGAGCGCCATCACCCGACGAATCATCCCCGCGACCGCGCTGGCCGGCGCGATGGCGCTGCTGCTCGCCGGTTGCGTGCAGGGCGAGGGCAGCGGCGAGGCCGCCGCGAACGCCGACAGCGAGGGCGGCAAGTGGTCGACGAGCGAGCTCTCAATCGACTGGGCGACCTACAACCCGCTCAGCCTCGTCGTGAAGGATCAGGGCCTCATCGAGGAGGCGCTCGGCGACGACGTGACCGTGAAGTGGGAGCAGTCGGCCGGCAGCAACAAGGCCAACGAGCTGCTGCGCTCGGGCTCGGTCGATGTGGGCTCGACCGCGGGCTCTGCCGCGCTCTTTGCCCGCGCGAACGGCTCGCCCATCAAGGTCATCGACATCTACTCGCAGCCGGAGTGGTCGGCGATCGTCGTCGGCAAGGACAGCGAGATCACGGATGTCGCGCAGCTGAAGGGCAAGTCGGTCGCCGCGACCAAGGGCACCGACCCCTACTTCTTCCTGCTGCAGTCGCTCGAAGAAGCCGGCCTGACGCTCGACGACGTCGAGGTGCAGAACGTGCAGCACGCTGACGGCCGGGCGCTGCTCGACGGCGGCTCGGTGCAGGCGTGGAGCGGTCTCGACCCGATCATGGCGGCGGCCGAGTCGGAGTCGGGCGCGAAGCTCATCTACCGCAACGTCGACTTCAACACCTACGGCTTCTTGAACGCTACAGAGGAGTTCATCACCGACCACGCGGATGTCGCTCAGGTCGTGGTCGACGCCTACGAGGACGCGCGCGCGTGGGCGCTCGAGCACCCCGAGGAGACGGCGGCGCTGCTCGCTGACGCCGCCTCGATCGACCCCGCGGTCGCTGAGACCGTGATTTCGGAGCGCTCGAACCTCGACGTCTCGGGCGTTCCCGGCGACGCGCAGGTGCAGGTGCTCCAGAAGATCGCGCCGATCATCGCCGACTCCGGCGACGTCTCGGGAGGCCAGGAGGCCCTCGACGCGGCGATCGACAGCATCGTCGACGACACCTTTGCGCGCAAGGCGACCGAGTGACCGCAGACGTCAGCGCGACGAATCGGGCGGGGGAGCAGGGCGAGGCGCTGCGTCCCTCGCCCTGGTCGCGCTCGTGGGTGCGGATCGCGGGCGGTCTCGTCGTCCCGATCCTCATCATCGCCGTGTGGCAGTACGTTACGGCCTCGGGCGCCGTGCCGCCCTATCGCCTGCCCGGTCCGTGGGCGGTCGTGGAAGCCGGCATCGAGCTCGCCGAGCGCGGCGAACTCTGGCTGCACATCGCGATCTCGGTGCAGCGCGTCATCATCGGCTTCCTGTGCGGATCGGTCATCGCGCTCGCGTTCGCGGCCGTCGTGGGCCTGTCGCGCGCCGGAAACATCCTGCTCGCGCCGCTCCTCGTGGCGTTGCGCGCCGTGCCGTCGCTCGCGTGGGTGCCGCTCCTGATCCTTTGGTTCCAGGTTGGTGAAGAGTCGAAGATCATCCTCATCGCGATCGGCGCCTTCTTCCCGGTCTACACGACCGTCGCCGATTCCTTGCGGCATGTGGATCCCCAGCTCGTCGAGGCGGGCCGCACCTTCGGGCTGCGCGGGTGGTCGCTCTTCCGCACGGTGCAGCTGCCCGCGGTCGTGCCGTCGGTCGTCTCGGGGTTGCGCCTCGCACTCGCCCAGGCGTGGCTGTTCCTCGTGGCCGCGGAGCTGATCGCGGCGTCGATGGGCCTCGGCTGGATGCTCAACGATTCACAGCAGACGGGCCGCGTCGACCGGATCCTGCTCGCGATCGTGCTGCTGGCGCTGCTCGGCACGATCTCGAACGCGATCCTCGTGCTGCTCGAGAAGGCGGTGTTCCGGAGGTGGATGTGACGGCCCTGGTGGAGGAAACAGAACCGAGAACGGAAGCGCAGGCCGGCCCGGGCGCCGCGGCCGACGCCGAGGCTCGCCTCAGCGAGGCGCGCGTGTTCCCCGCGCCCGCGGGGTTCGCCGCCACCGCGAACGTCGACGCCTCGGAGTACGAGCGCGCGGCCGCAGACCCGATCGCGTTCTGGGAGCGCGCGGCCGAGCGGCTCGACTGGGCCGAGCTGTGGCACACGGCCCGCTCGTGGGAGCCGCCGGTCTCGGGGCCCGAAGGACTCACCGTGCCGCGCGCCGAGTGGTTCGTCGGCGGCAAGCTGAACGTCGCGCACAACTGCGTCGACCGGCACGTCGAGGCGGGCCGCGGCTCGAAGGTCGCGCTGCACTTCGAGGGGGAACCCGGCGATCGCGAGTCGGTCACGTACGCCGAGCTGCAGCGACGCGTGGCGCGGGCCGCGAACGGGCTCATCGAGCTCGGAATCGCGCCCGGCGACCGCGTCGTCGTGTACCTGCCCGTGCTCGTCGAGACCGTCGTCATCGCCCTCGCGTGTGCGCGCGTCGGCGCAGTGCACTCGCTCGTCTTCGGCGGCTTCTCGGCGGAAGCGCTGCGCTTTCGGCTGAGCGACACCGGCGCGAAGCTGCTCGTCACGAGCGACGGGCAGTACCGCCGCGGGAAAGCGGTCGAGGTGAAGTCGGCCGCTGACGAAGCGGCTCGGGATCTGCCGGATCTCGAACACGTGCTCGTGGTGCGGCGCACCGGCCAGGAGGTTCCCTGGAGCGACGGCCGCGACCACTGGTGGCACGAGGCGATCGAGACCCAGCCCGACGTTCACGAAGCCGAGGCGTTCGACGCGGAGCACCCGCTCTTCATCATCTACACCTCGGGCACCACCGGAAAGCCGAAGGGCCTCGTGCACAGCTCCGGCGGCTACCTCACACACGCGAGCTGGGCGCACTGGGCGCACTTCGACGCGAAGCCGAGCGACGTGCACTGGTGTACCGCGGACCTCGCGTGGGTCACCGCGCACACCTACGAGATCTACGGCCCGCTTTCGAACGGGCTCACGCAGGTGATCTATGAGGGGACGCCCGACGCACCGCACCGCGAGCGGCACCTCGAGATCATCGAGCGCTACGGGGTGACGGTCTACTACACCGCCCCGACGCTGATCCGCACCTTCATGACCTGGTTCGGCGACGCGCTTCCCGGAGCGGGCACCGCGAATGCGCACGACCTCTCGTCGATCCGCCTGCTCGGCACGGTCGGCGAGGCGATCAATCCCGAGGCGTGGGTGTGGTTCCGGCGCAACTTCGGCCGTGACGAAGTGCCGGTGGTCGACACGTGGTGGCAGTCGGAGACGGGGGCTGCGATGATCGCGCCGCTTCCCGGTGTCACGGCGCTGAAGCCCGGCTCGGCGACCGTCGGGCTGCCCGGCATCGACGTCGCCGTCGTCGACGACGCGGGCGAGCCGGTCGCGCCCGGCCGCTCCGGCACGCTCGTCGTACGGAGCCCCTGGCCGGGCATGGCGCGAACCGTCTGGGGCGACGCCGAGCGCTACCGCGACTCGTACTGGGCGCGCTTCGCCGGTCACGGCGAGCACGGCGCCTACTACATGGCGGGCGACGGCGCGACGGTCGACGCGGACGGCTACGTGTGGATCCTCGGCCGCCTCGACGATGTCGTGAATGTGTCGGGGCACCGTCTCTCGACCATCGAGATCGAGTCGTCGCTCGTCGCGCACCCCGCCGTCGGCGAGGCGGGCGTCACCGGTGTTGCCGACGCGGTCACCGGCCAAGCGGTCGCGGCCTTCGTCGTCGACGGGGCCGCGGGTTCCGCCGATCCTGCACACCTCCGTGCGAAGGTGGCGCGCGACATCGGGCCCGTCGCGAAACCGAAGATCATCGTTCGCGTCGCCGAACTGCCGAAGACGCGCTCGGGGAAGATTCTTAGGCGCCTGCTCGCGCAGATCTGGCAGGGAGATGAACTCGGCGACCTCACCAGCCTGCAGAACCCCTGGGCCGTAGACGACGTGCGCGAAGCCGTGCGCCTGGCCCAGCATCAGCTTGTTCCAACGAAGGAGACCACATGAGTGAGCATCGATTCGGGTTCCGCACCCGAGCCCTGCACGCGGGCGGCACCCCCGACGCCTCGACGGGCGCGCGTGCCGTTCCGATCTACCAGACGACCTCGTTCGTCTTCGACGACTCGAACGACGCCGCGAACCTCTTCGCGCTGCAGAAGTACGGCAACATCTACTCGCGCATCGGCAACCCGACGGTCGCCGCGCTCGAGGAGCGGATCGCCTCACTCGAGGGCGGCATCGGCGCGGTCGCGACCGCGAGCGGCATGTCCGCGGAGTTCATCACGTTCGCCGCGCTCGTCGGGCAGGGCGACCACATCGTCGCCTCCGCGCAGCTGTACGGCGGCACAATCACCCAGCTCGACGTGACGCTCCGCCGCTTCGGCGTCGACACCTCGTTCGTCGCGAGCTCCGATCCCGAGGAATTCCGCAAGGCGATCCGCGCGAACACGAAGGTGCTGTACGTCGAGGTCATCGGTAATCCCGGCGGTGAGATCGCGGATCTCGAGGGTCTCGCGGCCGTCGCGCACGAGGCGGGCATTCCGCTCGTCGTCGATGCGACGCTCGCGACTCCCTACCTCGTGCGCCCGATCGAGCACGGCGCCGACATCGTGATCCACTCGGTCACGAAGTTCCTCGGCGGCCACGGCACGACCCTCGGCGGCATCGTCGTCGAGGCGGGAACCTTCAACTGGGGCAACGGCAAGTTCCCGTCGATGACGGAGCCCGTGGACTCGTACGGTGGGATCCGCTGGTGGGACAACTTCGGCGAGTACGGCTTCCTCACGAAGCTCCGCAGCGAGCAGCTGCGCGACATCGGCCCGTCGCTCAGCCCGCAGTCGGCCTTCAATCTGCTGCAGGGGGTCGAGACGCTTCCGCAGCGGATCGACGCGCACGTCGCCAACGCCCGCGTCGTGGCGGAGTGGCTCGCGAGCGATCCGCGCGTCTCGTTCGTGACGTGGGCGGGGCTCGAAGGGCACCCGCACCGGGAGCGCGCGCAGAAGTATCTGCCGCTCGGGCCCGGATCGGTCTTCGCGTTCGGCGTGCGGCCGTCGGGGGATTTCGCCTCGGAGGGCGAGCGCCTGCAGGCCGCGCGGGAAACGGGGGCGACGTTCATCGACTCCCTGCAGCTCGCGAGCCACCTCGCGAATATTGGGGACGCCCGCACGCTGGTGATCCACCCGGGTTCGACGACGCATCAGCAGCTCACGCCGGAACAGCTCGAGGCCGGTGGAGTCCCTGCCGACCTCATCAGGATCTCAGTGGGCCTCGAAGATCCGGAGGACATCGTCTGGGACCTCGATCAGGCCCTGACCGCAGCAACGGGAGTAGCGCGATGAGTGAGCAGAGTTCGAATTCGGCAGCGGCCGGCGCGTCTGGAGCCGCGTCGCAGGGGGCCGCGTGCGCGCTTCCCGCGCCCGGTGCCTCGGGCGGTGCAAGTGCAGCGGCCAGTGCTGCCGAACGCAGCTGGCAGGCCCCCGGGGCCGCCGCGCGCCTCGGTATCTTGCGCCGCGCGAAGTCCATCGCGATCGTGGGCGCGTCGAACAATCCGGCGCGCGCGAGCTACTTCGTCGCGACCTACCTGTTGTCGAGTTCGCCCTACGACGTCTACTTCGTGAACCCGCGGGCCGACACGATCCTCGGACAACCGGTCTACGCGTCGCTCGCTGACCTCCCGGTCGTGCCCGACATCGTCGACGTGTTCCGCAAGGATGAGGATCTGCCGGGCGTCGCGCGCGAGGCCGTCGAGGTCGGCGCGAAGGCCCTGTGGCTGCAGCTCGGATCGTGGAACGAGGAGGCTGCCGCGATCGCGGAGGATGCCGGGCTCGACGTGGTGATGGATCGCTGCGTGAAGATCGAGCACGCGCGCTTCCACGGCGGTCTGCACCTCGCGGGCTTCGATACGGGCGTGATCTCGTCGAAGCGCCAGGTGGTGTCGCGCTAGGCGCTCCACGCGCCGAGGGCCCGGTCCGCGCACGCCGCGGGCCGGGCCCTCGAACGTCAGCGCCGGACCCTTGGCCAGTCAGCGCAGGCGGGTCGCCTCGGAGTCGGCGTCGATTGCGGCGGCCGCGCGCACCTCGTCGCGGCGGCCGACCGCGGAGAGCGCGAGGCCCGTGGCGCCCGCCGAGAGCAGGTGCTTCAGCGCGCGCGTGAGCGGACGGAAGCCCTCGGTTGCGACCGCGACGTCTGGGGCCGAGTGATCGAGGCCGAGCGCGGAGAGCGCGTCGCCGACCGCGCCCGCGGCGAGGTAGTCTTCGACTGCGAAGTCACCGTCGTCGCCCACGAGCACGAGGTTGATCGCCGTGCGGCCACCCCGCTCCACCTGTTCGTCGACGATCGCGCGGGCCGTCGCCGTCGCATTGCGGAGCGAGGCCGTGAACACCGCGGGCTGATCGGGGAGAGCGAGGGCGCGCGCGATCAGCGCTTCGCTGCCGGTGGCTTCGCTCTCGAGCGCGTCCACGATCACGACGATCCCGGCTGTGGCGAGGCGCTCGAGCCCCGCGACTCCCCAGTCGAGGCGAACCTGGTACGTCGTCTGCGCGCGAAAGTCAGTCACCTCGCCAGTTTAGGATTCTGCGGCGGCCGCCGAGGCGCGCGCGTCACGGGGCGTCACACTGCGCCCGATTCCGGGTTACCTGACCGCCCGTACGGGTCGCCGACGTAGAATCGGCCCATGGCATACGAAGTTTCGAAGACCGAAGAAGAGTGGCGTGACGAGCTCGGCGACGAGCAGTATGCGGTGCTGCGGCAATCCGCTACGGAACGAGCCTGGACCGGCGAGCTGCTCGATGAGGATCGCGCAGGCTTCTACACCTGCGCCGGCTGCGGCAACGAACTCTTCAAGAGCGGCACGAAGTTCGATTCGCACTGCGGGTGGCCGAGCTTCTACGAGTCCGTGCGCCCGGACGCGGTAGAGCTGCTCGAGGATCACTCGCTCGGCATGGAGCGCACAGAGGTGCGTTGCGCGAAGTGCGGCGGCCACCTCGGCCATGTCTTCCCCGACGGCTTCGGCACGCCCACCGGCCAGCGCTACTGCATGAACTCGCTCTCGCTGAACTTCACGCCCGAGCAGTAGGCGGGGCCCTCGCGCGCGCTTCGCGATCCTCACCGAAGACGTCAGCCCGTGCAAGTCCCGCTGCAACAGAGCGACTTCTGCGGTAACAGAGCGGCACACTCGAGCAAGCGCGCGAGCGCCTCGGTACGTTCGGATGGTCGGCCACGGTGGCCGATCCTCGCGTCCGAAGGAGCCAGACCGATGTCAGCAGCCATCCCGCGCAAGCAGATCCGACTCAACGCGTTCGACATGAATTGCGTCGCCCATCAGAGCTCCGGCCTGTGGAGGCACCCCGAGGATCAGGCGTGGCGGTATAAGGACATCGAGTACTGGACGAACCTGGCGCGGATTGCCGAGCGAGGGCTGTTCGACAGCATCTTCATCGCGGACGTGCTCGGCACATACGACGTGTACGGCGGGAACGACGTCGCGGCGATCCGCAATGGTGCGCAGGTGCCGGTGAACGACCCGGTGCAACTCGCCGCGGTAATGGCCGCGGTCACGGAGAACGTTGGATTCGGCATCACGGCCGGTACCGCATTCGAGCACCCGGTGCCGTTCGCACGCCGCCTCTCGACGCTCGACCACCTCACGAAGGGGCGGGTCGGCTGGAACGTAGTCACCGGCTACCTCCCCTCGGCTGCCCGCAACCTGGGCCAAGAGGATCAGCTCGCCCACGACCAGCGCTACGACCACGCGGACGAGTACCTCGAGGTCGTTTACAAGTTGCTCGAGGGGTCGTGGGAGGACGACGCGGTCATCCGCGATCGCGAGGCGGGGGTGTTTGCGGATCCCGAGAAGGTCCACCACATCGGCCACCAGGGGAAGCACTTCACTGTGCCCGGGATCCACCTCTCCGAACCCTCCCCGCAGCGCACGCCGCTCGTGTTCCAGGCCGGAGCGTCGCCGCGCGGCATCAACTTCGCCTCGAAGCACGCCGAGGCGGTCTTCATCGCCTCGCCCACGACCGCGGTCGCTCGGAAGAGCGTCGACGCGATCCGCACGGCGCTCGTCGAGGCCGGGCGCGCGCCCGAATCCGCGAAGATCTACCTGCTCCTCACAATCATCGTCGACGAAACCGATGAGCTCGCCCGCGCGAAGCACGAGGACTACCTCTCATATGTGAGCCCCGAGGGCGCGCTGACCTTCCTGTCCGGCTGGATGGGCATCGATCTCTCGCAATACGAACTCGACGAGCCGATCGGCAATGTCGAGAGCAACGCGATTCAGTCAAGCGTGGCCGCGTTCCAGGAGGCGAATCCCGAGGGTCGCGCTTGGACGGTGCGCGACATGGTGGAGTGGAACGGCATCGCCGGCCTCGGCACTACGGTGGTCGGTTCGCCGACGACGGTCGCCGACGAACTCGAGCGCATCGTGGCCGAGACCGGTATCGACGGTTTCAACCTCGCCTACGCGGTGACCCCGGGCACGTTCGAGGACGTCGTCGAGCACGTGGTGCCGGAGCTGCAGCGCCGCGGTGTCTACCCGACCGAGTACGCTCCCGGCACGCTGCGCAACAAGCTCTTCGGGGCGGGGGATCGGCTGCCCGACGACCACCACGGCGCACAGTACCGCGTCGGCGCCCCGCTCTCGACTGTCGATGATTCGGTACGCGAGGTCGCGGGGGCGGCCGGCGGCTGATCGTCCGCTCAGGCGCGCTCGGGGCGCCGTGTAAACTGGTCCGGCGCTGCTGCGGCGCTTGAACCCGATAGAACCCGGAGAACCACTGCATGGCCACCTCGAACGACATCAAGAACGGCACCGTTATCAAAGAGAACGGTCAGCTCTGGAGCGTGGTGGAGTTCCAGCACGTGAAGCCGGGCAAGGGCGGCGCGTTCGTGCGCACTAAGCAGAAGAACGTCGTCTCGGGCAAGATCATCGACAAGACGTACAACGCTGGTGCGAAGATCGAGACCGCGAACGTCGACCGCCGCGACTACCAGTACCTGTACCAGGACGGTCAGGACTTCGTCTTCATGGATCAGTCCGACTACGACCAGCTCACCGTATCGAACGCCGTCGTGGGCGACGCGTCGCGCTTCATGCTCGAGAACCTCCAGGTGCAGATCGCGCTGCACGAGGGCGAACCGCTCTACATCGAGCTCCCTGCGTCGGTCGTGCTCGAGGTTACTTACACCGAGCCCGGTCTGCAGGGCGATCGCTCGACCGGCGGCACCAAGCCCGCGACGGTCGAGACCGGTGCCGAGATTCAGGTGCCGCTGTTCCTCGAGACCGGCACGAAGGTCAAGGTCGACACCCGCACGGGTGACTACCTCGGCCGCGTCAACGACTAGTCGCCAGTGTCAGCACGCACCAAGGCGCGCAAGCGCGCGCTCGACATGCTGTACCAGGCCGATCTCCGCGGTGAGTCGATGGCGGCGATCGTCAACGCCGAGGCCAAGCGCGCCGCGAGCGAGCCCGACCGCGCGGCCTCCTGGCTGTACGCGCGCGAGATCGTCGACGGTGTCACCGATCACCGTGATCGGATCGATGAGCTCATCGTCAGCTACGCGCAGGGGTGGACGCTCGACCGTATGCCGCACGTGGACCGCGCGCTGCTCAGGCTCGCGGCCTGGGAGATCCTCTTCAACGAGGAGGTCCCCGCGGCGGTCGCGATCGACGAGGCGGTGGAACTGGCGAAGGAGTACTCGACCGATGATTCGGGTCGCTTCGTGAACGGGGTGCTCGGCAAGATCGCGGATCACGCCGCGGCCTAGCACCGAGATCGACCCCGAACGGCGACTTCGACTCGAAATCCGCAGTTTTCGGGGTCGATCTCAGGAACGGGAGTCGGTCTTAATGCTGAGGCGCGCGTCTCGAATACGTTAGACTGGCGGGGTTGCAAGCTTTTCTTTTAATTCCGTCCAGTGAGGCGGGGAAGGGGGGCTCGGCTTTGGAAACGCGAACAGTGCTGGAGAGCGCTGAGATTTCGCGGGCTCTGACCCGAATCTCGCACGAAATCATTGAAGCGAACAAGGGCGTCGATGGGCTCGTTCTCGTGGGCATTCCGACCCGCGGCAGCCATCTCGCACGCCGCATCGCAGACATCATCTCCCGCATCGAGGGGGTCGAGGTGCCGGTCGGCAGCCTCGATGTCACCATGTACCGCGACGATCTCGCGCATCACCCGACGCGGACCCCGCTTCCCACCGACATGCCGGTGATTGGGATCGACGGCGCGACCGTGGTGCTCGTCGACGACGTGCTCTACTCCGGTCGCACGGTTCGCGCCGCCCTCGACGCGTTGAACGACCACGGGCGCCCCCAGGTCGTGCGCCTCGCGGCCCTGATCGATCGGGGGCATCGCGAGCTGCCGATCCGCGCCGATTACATCGGAAAGAACCTCCCGAGCGCGAAGCACGAGCGGATCGCCGTGCGCCTCGCGGAGCACGACGGGGAGGACTCGGTCACAATCACGTCCGACCGCGACGGCACTGCCGCGGCGGCCGCAGACGGCCGCGCGAGCACCGAACCCGGCGCGAGCACGGAGCCCGTCGCATGAGGCACCTGCTCGACACGCGCACGCTGTCGCGCGACGAGGTGATCCTCATCCTCGACACCGCGGAAGAAATGGCGGCGACGCAGCAGCGCGAGATCAAGAAGCTGCCGACGCTCCGCGGCAAGACCGTCGTCAACCTCTTCTTCGAGGACTCGACGCGCACGCGTATCTCGTTCGAGGCTGCCGCGAAGCGCCTGAGCGCCGACGTCATCAACTTCAGCGCCAAGGGCTCCTCGGTCTCGAAGGGCGAGTCGCTGAAGGACACGGCGCAGACCCTGCAGGCGATCGGTGCTGACGGTGTGGTGATCCGCCACCCCGCCTCGGGCGCCCCCGCGAAGCTCGCCGGAAGCAACTGGATCGATGCCGGCGTGCTCAACGCGGGCGACGGCACCCACGAGCACCCGACGCAGGCGCTGCTCGACGCGTTCACCATGCGCCGGCGGCTGTTCGGCGACGCGAGCCGGGGCCGCGACCTCGACGGCGTCTCCGTGGTCATCGTCGGCGACATCGCGCACTCGCGCGTCGCTCGGTCGAACCTGTGGCTGCTCACCGCGCTCGGAGCGAAGGTGAGCTTCGTGGCACCGGAGACACTGCTGCCCTACGGTTCCCGCGCCTGGCCCGTGACGGTGCACCACTCGCTCGACGACGCGCTGCGCGAGGAGCGACCCGACGTGGTGATGATGCTCCGAATCCAGAGCGAGCGGATGCACGCTGCGTTCTTCCCGAACGAGCGCGAGTATGCGCGCGTGTGGGGTCTCGACGACGCCCGGCTCGCCGCGCTGACGGATCGCGCCATCGTGATGCATCCCGGCCCCATGAACCGCGGGCTCGAGATCTCCTCGGCCGCCGCGGATTCCCCGCGCTCGACCGTGCTCGAGCAGGTCGCTAACGGCGTCTCCGTGCGCATGGCGGCCCTCTATCTTCTTCTTTCCGGCGATCGAACGGAGCAGTCATGACGCAGCCCACCACTCAGTTCCTGATCCGCGGCGCGCGACTCGCTGCGGCCCTCACCGAGCGCGGACAGGCGTTCGCTGACGCGCCCGCGGTGGATCTGCGGATCGATGGCGGACGCATCGTGGAGCGCGCGACCCAGGCTGCGGGCGGCCTCGAGCCGCGCGCGGGGGAGCGCGTGATCGAGGCGGAGGGGCTGGTCGCGATGACCGGTCTCGTCGACCTGCACACGCACCTGCGCGAGCCCGGCTTCGAGCAGTCGGAAACCGTGCTCAGCGGCACGCGCGCTGCGGCAGCCGGCGGGTTCACGAGCGTCTTCGCGATGGCGAACACGCTGCCGGTGCAAGACACGGCGGGCGTGGTCGAGCAGGTGCAGGCGCTCGGGGATGCGGCGGGCTACGCCACGGTGCGCCCGATCGGTGCGGTGACCGAGGATCTCGCGGGTGAGCGACTCAGCGAGATCGGGGCGATGGCGGGATCGCGCGCGGCCGTGCGCGTCTTCTCCGACGACGGCAAGTGCGTGCACGACGCGCTGCTGATGCGCCGCGCGCTCGAATACGTGAAGACCTTCGACGGCGTCATCGCGCAGCACGCGCAGGATCCGCGCCTCACCGAGGGCTCGCAGATGAACGAGGGCGCGCTCTCGAGCGAGCTGGGACTGAAGGGCTGGCCCGCGGTCGCCGAGGAATCGATCATCGCCCGCGACGTGCTGCTCGCGGAGCACATCGGCGCGCGGCTCCACATCTGCCACCTGTCGACCGCCGGCTCGGTCGAGGTCGTGCGCTGGGCGAAGGCCCGCGGCGTCGAGGTCACCGCGGAGGTGACGCCGCACCACCTGATCCTCACGGAGGAGCTCGCGCGCAGCTACGACGCTCGCTACAAGGTCAACCCGCCGCTCCGCCGCGAGGAGGACGTGCGAGCACTGCGCCAGGCGGTGGCCGACGGCGTCATCGACATCGTGGCGACCGACCACGCGCCGCACCCGGTCGAGGCGAAGGACTGCGAGTGGGACGTCGCGGCGTTCGGCATGGTCGGCCTCGAGTCGGCGCTGCCCATCGCGCTGCTGACGCTCGTGCAGGAGGGTCATGCGAGCTGGGCCGAGCTCGAGACGCTGCTCTCGCAGCGGCCCGCGGAGATCGGGCGGCTCGTGGGTCATCCCAACGACCTCGACGCGGGCCAGCCGGCCGACCTCGTGCTCGTCGACCCGAGCGGCGTCAGCACGTTCTCGACCGATCACCTGCGCGGGCAGAGCGTGAACTCGCCCTTCCTCGGCATGGAGTTGCCCGGGCGCGTGGCCTACACGATGCGTCACGGATATCTCACGGTCGACGACGGGCAGGTCGTCGATGCCGAGACGGTCGCGCGGGCTGCCGGCGCGGGGGTGCACGCGTGAGCCGGAGCGTCTTCGCGATCATCATGATCGCCATCGTCGTCGTCATCCTGCTCGGGATGTGGCTCGGATGGCGGGCTCGCGCCCGACGCCACGCCGGCATCACCGAGTCGGGGCCGGCACTGAGCGGCGGGGTGCTCGTGCACTTCCCGCGGGCGAGCTACGTCTCCACCACCCCGGAGGGGCAGCCGCTCGAGCGTCTGTCGATCCCGAGCCTGCGGTACAAGGGCTTCGCCGAGCTCACGGTCCGCACCGACGGTGTGACGATCGCGGTGACGGGTGAGGATCCCGTGCACTTGCCAGCCGACCGCGTACTCGGGAGCGGCATCGCGAGCCGCCGCGTCGGCAAAGCCGTGGAGCGCGACGGCCTGTCGCTGCTGCGGTGGCGCGCGGCCGACGGCAGCGAGGTGGAGTCGAGCTTCCGGCTCACCGATCCTTCCGAGCAGATCGCGCTCGAGCGCGCGCTCGACCAGATTTCCTCGCCCGCTGATGCGTCAGCCGAGGCGACCCAGACCCATATCACTTCCCACACCACCCAGGAGGATGCGTGACCACGAACACGACCGAGCAGACGGTGGACGCAGCGGCGTCGACCGGCGTGACGGCACCCCCGAGCAGCGCAGTGCCGCAGGGCGGCGCAGTACTGGTGCTGGAAGACGGACGACGATACGCGGGCCGCGCCTATGGGGCGACCGGCCGCACCCTGGGTGAGGTCGTTTTCTCGACCGGCATGACGGGGTACCAGGAGACGCTCACGGATCCCTCCTACGCGGGGCAGATCGTGCTCATGACGGCCCCGCACATCGGTAACACCGGCGCGAACGACGTCGACATGGAGTCGCGGAAGATCTGGGTCGCCGGGTTCGTCGTGCGCGATCCCGCTCGCCGCGTCTCGAACTTCCGCGCCGAGCGATCCCTCGATGAGGATCTCGTGAACGACGGCGTCGTGGGGATCTCCGGCGTCGACACCCGCGCCATCACCCGCCACATCCGCTCGGCGGGCGCGATGCGCGCCGGCATCTTCTCGGGCACGGACTTCGAGCTCTCGGACGACGAGCAGCTCGCTCTCGTGCGCGAGCAGGAGCCCATGTCGGGCAAGAACCTGTCGGAGCTCGTCACCACGCCGGAGCGCTACGACGTGCCGGCCGCCGAGGGCGTGGAGCGCGTCGGTTCGATCGCGGTGCTCGATCTCGGGATCAAGCGCGCGACCGTGCAGTACCTCTCCGACCACGGCTTCGACGTGATCGTGCTGCCCGCCTCGACCTCGCTCGAGGAGATCCGCGAGATCGCACCCGACTCGCTCTTCTACTCGAACGGCCCGGGAGACCCGGCCGCGAGTGACGCGCAGGTCGACGTGCTGCGCGAGCTGCTGCGCGACGGCCTGCCCTACTTCGGCATCTGCTTCGGCAATCAGCTGCTCGGCCGCGCGCTCGGCTTCGGCACTTACAAGCTGCCGTTCGGGCACCGCGGCATCAACCAGCCGGTGCTCGACAAGCGCACCGGTCGCGTCGAGATCACGGCGCAGAACCACGGCTTCGCGGTCGACGCGCCCATCGACGGCGAGCTCGACGCTCCCGCCGGCCTCGGCCGCGTGCAGGTGAGCCACTTCAGCCTGAACGACCAGGTCGTCGAGGGCCTCGAGTGCCTCGACATCCCCGCGTTCTCGGTGCAGTACCACCCCGAGGCGGCCGCCGGCCCGCACGACGCCTTCTACCTCTTCGATCGATTCCGCGCTTTGGTCACCGAGCGCAAGACCACCGCCACGGAGGCCTAAGCCATGCCCAAGCGTTCAGACATCAACTCCGTTCTCGTCATCGGCTCGGGCCCGATCGTCATCGGCCAGGCCTGCGAGTTCGATTACTCGGGCACCCAGGCCTGCCGCGTGCTCCGTGAAGAGGGCGTGCGCGTCATCCTCGTCAACTCGAACCCCGCCACGATCATGACCGACCCCGACTTCGCCGACGCGACCTATGTCGAGCCGATCACGCCCGAGGTCATCGAGTCGATCATCATCAAGGAGCGCCCCGACGCGATCCTGCCGACGCTCGGTGGCCAGACGGCGCTCAACGCGGCGATCGCGCTGCACGACCAGGGCATTCTCGAGAAGCACGGCGTCGAGCTCATCGGCGCGAAGGTAGAGGCGATTCAGCGCGGTGAGGATCGCCAGATCTTCAAGGACCTCGTGATCGAGTCGGGCGCGGACGTCGCGCGCTCGCACATCGCCCGCACTCTCGAGGAGGCGAAGGAGTTCGCGAAGGACCTCGGCTACCCGCTCGTGGTACGCCCCTCCTTCACGATGGGCGGCCTCGGCTCGGGCTTCGCCTACACCGAGGAAGACCTCGTGCGGATCGCTGGTGACGGTCTGCACTACAGCCCGACCACCGAGGTCCTCCTCGAAGAGTCGATCCTCGGCTGGAAGGAGTACGAGCTCGAGCTCATGCGCGACACCGCCGACAACACGGTGGTCGTCTGCTCCATCGAGAACGTCGACGCGGTCGGCGTGCACACGGGCGACTCGATCACGGTGGCGCCCGCGCTCACCCTGACCGACCGCGAGTACCAGAAGCTCCGCGACATCGGCATCGACATCATTCGTCGCGTGGGCGTCGATACCGGCGGCTGCAACATCCAGTACGCGGTCGACCCGGTGACGGGGCGGATCATCGTCATCGAGATGAACCCCCGTGTCTCGCGCTCTTCCGCGCTCGCATCGAAGGCGACCGGCTTCCCGATCGCGAAGATCGCGGCGAAGCTGGCGCTCGGCTACCGCCTCGACGAGATCCCGAACGACATCACGCAGAAGACGCCGGCGAGCTTCGAGCCGTCCATCGACTACGTGGTCGTGAAGACGCCGCGCTTCGCGTTCGAGAAGTTCCCGGCCGCCGACGACACGCTCACCACCACCATGAAGTCGGTGGGCGAGGCGATGGCCATCGGCCGCAACTTCACGACGGCGCTGCAGAAGTCGCTGCGCTCGCTCGAGAAGCGCGGTACCTCGTTCCACTGGAGCGAGGAGACGCGGCCCGTCTCGGAGATCCTCGAGACCATCCAGCGCCCGACCGACGGCCGCATCGTCGACGTGCAGCAGGCGCTGCGACTCGGCGCGACGATCGAGCAGGTGTTCGACGCGACCGCGATCGATCCGTGGTTCCTCGACCAGATCCAGCTCATCAACGAGGTCGCCGAGGCCGTGCGCCAGGCGCCGCAGCTCACGCTCGAGGTGCTGCGCGAGGCGAAGGATCACGGCTTCTCCGACGTGCAGATCGCCACCATCCGCGGCGTCTCCGAGTCCGAGATCCGCGGCCTCCGCCACGGCCTGGGCCTCCGCCCCGTGTTCAAGACGGTCGACACCTGCGCGGGCGAGTTCCCGGCGCTCACGCCGTACCACTACTCGTCCTACGACTTCGAGACCGAGGTGCAGGCGAGCGATCGCAAGAAGGTCGTCATCCTGGGCTCCGGCCCCAACCGCATCGGGCAGGGCGTCGAATTCGACTACTCCTGCGTGCACGCCTCGTTCGCCCTCTCCGAGGCCGGCTACGAGACGATCATGATCAACTGCAACCCCGAGACGGTCTCCACGGACTACGACACCTCCGACCGCCTGTACTTCGAGCCGCTGACGCTCGAGGACGTACTCGAGGTCATCCACGCGGAGCAGGCGTCGGGCGAGCTGCTCGGCGTGGTCGTGCAGCTCGGCGGCCAGACGGCCCTCGGCCTGGCGCAGCCGCTGAAGGACGCGGGGATCCCGATTCTCGGCACCACCCCCGAGGCGATCGACCTCGCGGAGGAGCGCGGTGCGTTCTCGCGGATTCTCGAGCGCGCGGGCCTCACGGCTCCCCGCAACGGCACGGCGATCGACGAGGAGGGCGCTGTTCGCATCGCCGAGGAGATCGGCTACCCGGTGCTCGTGCGCCCGTCGTTCGTGCTCGGCGGCCGCGGCATGGAGATCGTGTACGACACCGAGTCGTTGCACGGCTACTTCGGCCGCATCGAGGGCCACGCGCTCGTGGGCCCCGGCCACCCGCTGCTCGTCGATCGCTTCCTCGACGACGCGATCGAGATCGATGTCGACGCGCTCTACGATGGTGAGCAGCTCTACGTCGGTGGCGTCATGGAGCACATCGAGGAGGCCGGCGTGCACTCGGGCGACTCGAGCTGCACCCTGCCGCCCGTGACCCTCGGTCACGACCAGATCGCCCAGGTGCGCGAGGCGACGCTCGGCATCGCCGAGGGCATCGGCGTGCGGGGCCTGCTCAATGTGCAGTTCGCGATCGGCCAGGGCGTGCTCTACGTGCTCGAGGCGAACCCGCGCGCGTCGCGTACGGTGCCGTTCGTTTCGAAGGCGCTCGGGATCCCGCTCGCGAAGGCGGCCTCGCGCATCATGGCGGGCGAGACCATTGCCGAGCTCATCGCGGCCGGTTTGCTGCCGGAGCGGGATGGCTCGCGCGCGCCGATCGACGCGCCGATCGCGGTGAAGGAGGCCGTGCTCCCGTTCAAGCGCTTCCGCACGAACGACGGGCTCGTCGTCGACTCGCTGCTCGGGCCCGAGATGCGCTCGACGGGTGAGGTCATGGGCATGGACCGCGACTTCCCGACTGCGTTCGCGAAGAGCCAATCGGCGGCGGGAAGCGAGCTGCCGAAGTCGGGCACCGTGTTCCTCTCGGTAGCGGATCGGGACAAGCGCTCGCTCGTGCTGCCGGCTCTCCGCCTCCAGGAGCTCGGCTACCGCATCCTCGCCACGCAGGGGACGCAGGTGGTGCTCGGCCGCAACGGTATCGCCTCCGAGGTCGTGCGCAAGCACAGCGCCCACGCGGATGGCGACACGATCGTCGACCTCATCAATCGCGGTGACGTCGACATGATCGTGAACACCCCCTCGGGCAGTGCCGCGCGCGCTGACGGCTACGAGATCCGCGCGGCGGCCGTCGCGGCCGACAAGCCGATCTTCACGACGGTCTCGGAACTGTCGGCGGCGGTCGGGGCGATCTCCGCGCAGCGCGACGGCTTCGACGTCAAGTCGCTGCAGGAGTACCAGGCCGACCGCGCTGCGGCGCTCGCGGGCTGATGATGGCAGCGAGTTTCGGTGATCGGCTCGCGGCGGAGTTCGCCGCGGGCCGCCACCTGTGCGCGGGGATCGACCCGCACGCCGGTCTGCTCGACGCCTGGGGTGCGGGCGATGACGTTGCCGGGGCGGAGCGCATGGGGCGCGAGGTCGTGGCGGCGGCCGCAGGGGTCGCTGCGTGCGTCAAGCCGCAGATCGCGTTCTTCGAGCGCTTCGGGTCTGCGGGCTTCGCGGCGCTCGAGCGCGTGCTCGCGGACGCACGCGCCGCGGGTCTCATGGTGATCGCCGACGTGAAGCGCGGGGACATCGGCTCGAGCTTCGGCGCGTACGCCGACACCTGGCTCGCGCCCGGCTCGCCGCTCGAGGCCGACGCGATGACGGTCGTCGCCTACCAGGGCTTCGGCACGCTCGCGGGCGCGCTCGACTATGCGGCCGGCGACGGCAAGGGGCTCTTCGTGCTCGCTGCGACCTCGAACCCCGAGGCGGCCGACGTGCAGCGCGCGCGCCGCGCAGACGGGCGCACGGTCGCGGCTGCGATGGTCGACGACGCGGCGGAGTGGAACCGGGCGCACGGCACCGCGAGCGTCGGCTCGGTCGGCGTCGTGCTCGGCGCGACCCTCGACCTCGCGGCGTTCGAGATCGACGTCGCCGAGCAGCCCGCCGGCTCCGCGCTGCCGGTGCTCGCCCCGGGCTTCGGCCACCAGGGCGCCCGCATCGAGGACGCGCGACGCATCTTCGGGGGGATCGGCCGCGCGCTGCTCGCCAATGAGTCGCGGAGCATTCTGGCTGGCGGATCCGCTGGCCTTGCCGACCGCATTCGCGAGCGAGCCGACGCCGTCCGCGTCGCGCTGGGCTCCGAAGCGGCCTAGGCTGTACTTCGATCTGAGTGAGGCGCCGCGCGAGGCCGGAGTGCACCGCGAAATCAGGCACAGGGAAGTAGGACGAGTGACGATGAGCGAACGGACGATGCCGGAAGTGGATCGGGTCGCTGCGAACCGTGCTGCCATCGCGGCGCGCCAGGCTCGCGCGGAGTTGAAGCGTCGTCTGCGTTCGGGGGAGGTGTCGCCGTTCCGCGTGCTCGAGCAGTCACGTGTACCCGGCACGCCCGCGGCCTCGCTGCGCATCACCGATTTCCTGCTCTCGTTTCCGGCGATCGGCGCGGTGAAGGCCGAGCGGGTGCGCGACGAGCTCGGCATCTCGGAGCGTAAGCGCCTCGGCGGTCTCGGGAAGCTGCAGCGCGACCGGCTCGAGGAGTTCGTGCGGGATCGCACGGGCGCCGTGCAGCGCGGCCCCCGGCCGCCCCTCACCGTTCTCGCGGGGCCGACCGCCGTCGGCAAGGGCACCGTCGCGAGCTACATCCGCGAGCACTATCCGGAGGTGCAGCTCTCCGTCTCGGCGACGACCCGCGCGCCGCGCCCGGGCGAGGAGCACGGGCACCACTACTTCTTCGTCGACGACGAGGGCTTCGACCGCATGCTCGCCTCCGACGAGCTGCTCGAGTGGGCGACCGTGCACAACAAGTACCGCTACGGCACGCCGCGGCAGCCCGTGCTCGACGCGGCCGCCCGCGGTGCGCTCATGCTGCTTGAGATCGATCTGCAGGGCGCGCGCCAGGTGCGCGCGAGCATGCCCGAGGCGCAGCTCGTCTTCCTCGCGCCGCCGAGCTGGGAAGAGCTCGTCGATCGCCTGGTCGGCCGAGGCACCGAGGACGCGGAGGAGCGCGCTCGGCGCCTCGAGACCGCGCAGGTCGAGCTCGCCGCCGCCGACGAGTTCGACGAGGTGATCGTCAATGACGAGGTACCGCGCGCGGCGGCCAGGCTCGTGGCGTTGATGCGCGGCGAGCGCTAGGGCGCCGGCGGAGATGTCGACACTCGAACCGCAGCAGTACCTCGGAATCCCGCTCGCGCTCATCGGCGCGGCGCTGCTCGCCTTCGGGGCGCAGTACCAGTCCCGCGGGCTGAATAAGGTGGAGCGCCTCACCGGCGTGAGCGCCGGCTCGGGGCTGTCATGGCGTCACATTTCGCGGCTCGTCCGTCGGCCCTCCTGGGTCGTCGGCACCCTGTTTCTCGGGCTCGCGGTGGTGTTTCAGATCGGATCGCTGTCGCTCTCGCCCCTCATCATCGTGCAGCCCATCGGCGTGGTCGGGCTGGTCATCACGTCGATCCTGAACGCGCGCGTCAGCGGGGTGCGGCTCGGAAAGCGCGTGCAGTCCTCGATCGGGCTTGCCGTGCTCGGCATTGTGACGTTCGTGACCGTCGCGGCGTTCACCGCCTCGAACCAGATCGTCACCGACACCAAGCTCATCGAGATCCTCATCACCTTCGCGGTGGTGTTCACGGTCACGCTCGTCCTCTTCATCGCGTTCCGGCACCGGAGCGTCGCCCTCGTCTACATCGTCGGGGCGGGGGTGCTCTACGGTTTCGTCGCGACCTTCGCGAAGGCGGTGATCGGGCGCCTGCAGCAGGGGGAGTTCGAGTGGCTCACCTGGGCGTGCGTGCTCGCGCTCATCGCGGGCGCGGTCGTTGGAATGGTGTTCGTGCAGAACGCCTACTCCTCGGGTCCGCCCGATTTGGTCGTCGCGGGGCTCACGGTGATCGACCCGATCGTCGCGGTGCTCATCGGCATCGTGGTGCTCGACGAGGCGGCCGCTGCGCCGCTCTGGGCGATCGTCGCGTTCGTGCTCTCGGGCGCGGTCGCGGTCGTCGGCGTGCTGGGCCTCGCGAAGTTTCACCCCCAAACGGGCGCCTCCGCCCTCGACCCCCGCTAGCCGCGCGCCGCACCGCCCCGCCGCACCACCCCCAACACCTGCGATCGGGGTAAGTTGCGGCGCGTGTCGCAGCGCCCAGCGAGGCGACACGCGCCGAAAGTTACCTCGATCCCAGAGGGTACGGGCGGCCGATGGAGGCGGGCCGTAGGGCGCCGCGGCCCGGGCGGAACGCCGACACCGATCGCTCCTCCGGGAGCCAGAAGCGCCACGGAAAGTCCTCGCCGCCGGGCACGCCGGCGACACCGACGCGGGGGCCGTGCAGTACGTCCGGCGCGATCTCGGCCGGAAGCTCCAGGGCGAACGGGGCGCTGAAGAGGCTAAGGCCGTCGTGCGTCTCCCGCCTGATCCCGAGCGCCTGCGCGACGTTCCCGGGTCCGCGAGCAAGCTGGTGATGGGGCAGGATCGCGCCCGGGCGCCGTTCCGTGCGCCGCCGCTCCGCGAGTTCCGCGCCCTGCACCACCTCGCCGGCCCGAATCAGCACTCCCGATGCGGCCCCCTCCGGCGAGCAGACGAAGTTGATCGCGAAATGCATGCCGTAGCTGAAGTAGACGTAGGCCCGGCCCGGCTGACCGAACATCGAGGCGTTGCGGTCCGTGCGGCCATTGCGCGCGTGCGACCCGGCGTCGGCCACGCCCTCCGTGCCGACGCCGTGATACGCCTCGACCTCGGTGATGCGGATCGTGACGGCGCCCGCGGGCGACTCGGTCGTGAAGCGCGCACCGAGCAGCTGCGGAGCGACCTCGAGGGCGGGGCGTGAGAAGTCGGCAGGAAGCATCCCCTCCATTCTCGCAAGTCGCGTCGCGGAACGGGGTGGCCCGGAATACGCCTCTGGCGATCATGGGGAGAGTGCGGGTGCCGGTGCAAGCGCCATCGGGGCGCAGACGAGACGTTCGCCCTACGATGGAGGTATCTCGCTGACGCTCCGCTCGCGCCGCGTCACTCGCCGCTCCGGGAACCTTGGAGGAACGCCGTGTCCCAGCAGCCCATCCCATTCGGCCCGAACGACCCGCGCGCCAGCGGCCCCGGGCCCGTCCCCGGCGCCGCGAGAACCGCCTCGCTGAAGACGACGGCGATCACCATCGGCGTGATCGTCGCACTGCTCGGCCTCGGGCTCGTCGTCTGGCCGTTCTTCGCCGCGAGCTGGATCCTGGTGCTCCTCTTCGGCACCGCGCTGATCGCGAACGGAATCGCCCTCCTGGTCGGCGGCCGCAGCTCGGCCCTCGCGGTGTTCGGCGGGGTGCTGCTGATCGTGGCCGGGCTCATCTCCTTCGCGTTCACCGGCGCAACCGCGCGCGTGCTCGTGAGCTTCGCGGGCTTCGGACTGATCGGGATCGGCGCCCTCTGGATCGCCATCGGCGCGAGATGGGCGCGGCTGCGGCCCGGGATCGCGATCGCCCCCGGCGTGGTGCTCGTTCTCGGCGGAATTCTCGCGATCGTCTGGCCGGGCATCGCCCTCGTGCTCGCCGCGATCGTCGCGGGCGCCGTGCTGCTCGCCATCGGCGTCGCGATCATCGTGGGCGCGACGCGTGCCCGCGTGCGGCCGGAGGAGCCGGGGCAGACGACGATCATCATCTAGAGCCGGGCGCGGACGCTCGGGTGGCTCCCCGGGAGGACGGGGCTTCTCGAGAAGCGCAGAGCGCGAGCTACGCCGAGCGCTCCTCGCCGTCGACGCCGAACGCGGTCACCGTGCCGCTCGCGGTGCTCCCGTTGAGCTCGACGTACACCTGGCCTTCCGTTCGGGAGACCGCGAGCGTGTTCCGCCGCTCGAGCGCGGCGACCGTCTGCGCGACGAGCGCCGGCTCGACCGCGTACAGCACGACCTCTTCGGCACGATGGATGCGCTTGCCACCCCATGAGCGAAGTACGTGCGCGGGATCGCGATGCGTGTACACCACCGCGCGATCCGCCAGCTTGCTCCCGGAATGCACCCGAGCCGCGTCCGGAGCGCCGACCTCGATCCAGGCGGTCACCGCGCCAGTGAGGTCGCGCACGAGCACCGCGGGCTCCTCGCTCGTCGAAACGCCGCCGCCGAACACGATGCCCTCGCGGTACTCGAGGCAGTACGCCAGGATCCGCGTCACCATGAACTCCGCCGTCTCAGACGGATGACGCGCCACGCGCAGCGCGAACTGCTCGTACACGCCGCGGTCGACATCGGCGAGATCGACGTCGAAGGTGTGCATCGTAGATCCGATAGCCATAACAGCCGAGTCTACGGGCTGCCGGAGCGTGGGACGGACGCCGGTAAGGCGACCGCCTGACGCGAACCTGAAGTCCGCGAGTCGATCGCCGTGGCTGCTCCTCAGGCGAGGAACTCCGAAACGTCGCGGTCGGGTCGCCAGCCGCGCCACACCGCATGTCGCAGCCGCCCCTCGGAGGTGCGCTCGCGGAACGTGACCTCGCCGACGCGCCGCGGCGTCACCCAGTGCGCTTCCCGGAGCGCGTCGCTCGGCACCTCGACCGGCGGGGTCTTCCGCTCCGAGCGGGCGAGCTCCGCGCGGATCCGAGCCCGCTCCACGCTGCGGAACCCGCTCGCCACTCGTCCGCTGTAGACGAGGCCGGCCCTGGCTGCAGGTTTCGAAGCAGAGGATTTCGCGGCAGCGGGTGCGGCGGCAGCGGATCCCGTGGCTGCGGGCGCCGCGAGGAGCAACGAGGCGAAGCCTCCCGGATCCGCGTCGCTGTCGCGCCACCCGATGACCACGACCTCCGCGGTCTCGAACAGTGGCAGTTTCAGCCAGTCGGCCGAGCGGCGCCCCGAGCGGTACGGGCTCGAAACGCGCTTCGCCACGATGCCCTCCAAGTGCAGCTGACGAGCGGCGGCCACCGCGTCGGACGCGGCGTTCCCGGAGTCCGCGTCCGACTCCCCATCGGAGGCCCCACCCTCGAATGCCGCGGGCACGGCGAACACGCGCTCGAGCTCAGCATCGGCGGCGAGCGCGAGCAGAAGCTCTCGGCGCTGGGCATAGGGGAGCGCGCGGCAGTCGTTTCCGTTCAGCTCGAGCAGGTCGAAGGCGAGATACTGCACGCCCACGCTCTGCTGTGCTCGGCGCACCTCGCGCGGGTCCGAGAGGCCCATGCGCTGCTGGAGGCGCTCGAAGCTCGGTGCGTCATTCGCCCCGAGCGCCACCACCTCCCCGTCGAGCACGGCGCTCTCAACACCCAGCGCAGGCCCGATGTCCAGGAGCTCGGGGAAGGTGGAGGTCACGTCGCGGAGCGACCGGCTCGTGAGGCGCGTCAGCGGATCCTCGTTCGCCGCACCGCCCGCATCGCCCGTATCGCCCCCGGTGCCCGCCGCGATGCTCATGAGCAGCCGCATGCCGTCCCATTTCATCTCGAACGCCCACTCGCCGGCGTCGAGCCGGTCGATCTCGGCCGCGGGTGCTCGGGTCGCGAGCATAGGCTTCAGCGATACCCCCGAGCCCGACGCGTCGTCCCCGGGCGTCGCCTTCGGAACGGGGCCGCGGCGCGCGCTCCCGGCGCCTCGCGCGGAGCGGGTCGAGGCGCGCTTCTCGCGAGCGGCGCGGGGTTCCCGATCCATGAGGTGGATCATCCACTGCGGGGGATCTGCCTGCGTGCGAAAGAGCACCAGACGCCGCGGTTCACCGAGACCACCCTCGCGCTCGCCCGTCAGCGTCACGATGATCTCGTCCCCCCGCCACTTCTCGAGCTCATACGTGCCCGAGTCCCAGATCTCGACCTCGCCCGCTCCGTACTCGCCCTTCGGGATCGTGCCCTCGAAGTGCCCGTACTCCATCGGGTGATCCTCGGTCGGGACCGCGAGGTGATTGCGCTTCGGGTCGGTCGGCACCCCCTTCGGCAGCGCCCAGCTCACGAGCACCCCGTCGTGTTCGAGGCGGAAGTCGTAGTGGAGTCGACGGGCCTGGTGCCGCTGGATCACGAACACGTGGGAGGCTCCCGGTTCGGCCGCGGTCCCGCTCGCGGACGCGGCACCGCCGCCCGGCCCCGGCACCGGCTCGGGCGTCCGCGAGGCGTCGCGCTTCTCGCGGTACAGCTCGAGACGCTCGGAGGTGCGGTAGGCGTCGGCCGCCCGCCCCAGCTCGGCGAGCGGATCGCCCCGCGACTCGACGCGGTCGAGCGCCTCCGTGAAGAGCAACTGTTTCAGGTGGGGTGATGCGAGCTCGCGCCAGGTGCGAGGCGCGGCGACGGTCGGGCGCGCCCGCCCGCGCAGGGAGTACGGCGCGATCGTCGTCTTGTTACCGTTGTTCTGGCTCCAATCGATGAAGACCTTGCCCGCGCGGAGTTCCCGCTTCATCGCGCTGATGATCTCGTCGGGGTGATCCGCCTCGAGCGAGCGCGCGAGCTCCTTGGCGACCTGCGACACCTGCTCGGAGGTCTGCCGCCCGTCGAGCGCCGCGTACAGGTGGATGCCCTTGCTGCCGCTCGTCACCGGCACGGACTCGAGCCCCATCCCCTCGAGGATGTCGCGCACGCGCCCCGCCACGCGCGCGCACTGACGCAGATCGACGCCCGGGCCGGGGTCGAGGTCGAGCACCATCCGGTCGGGGCCCAGACGCGGATCGGCCTCACCGTCGCCGCCGGACCCCTTGCCGCTCCGGTCAAAGCGCCACTGCGGCACGTGAATCTCGAGCGCCGCGAGCTGCGCGAGCCACACGAGGGTCGCCTCGCTGTTCACCAACGGATACGCGTTGGTGTGATCGCGGTGGGCGATCCTGCCCGTCTCGATCCAGTCGGGAGCGTCCCCGCCGATGTCCTTCTGGAAGAAGCTCTGCGCGTCGCCCTCCTCGCCCACTCCGTCGGGCCAGCGTTTGCGGGTCGCAGCCCGGTCGCGGCAGTGGGTGAGCATCGTCTCGGCGATCGAGCTGACGTAGCCGATGACCTCGCCCTTGGTGGTGCCGGTCGCCGGGTAGAGCACTTTGTCGAGGTTCGACAGGCGGATCGAGTGCCCGTCAACCCGAACCGTCTGCTGCGCTCCCGCCATGGCTACAGCATGCCCCCGAGCGTGCGCAAGGCGTAGCCGGTTGACGCCAGGATTGGGTCTACTGTACTCATGAGAGCCATCTGGACCGGGGCGATCACCTTCGGGCTCGTCAATGTGCCGGTGAAACTGTTCAGCGCGACCGAAGATCACGATGTCGAGCTGCACCAGGTGCATGCTCGCGACGGGGGCAGGATCCGCTACCAGCGGCGCTGCGAGGTGTGCGGAGAAGCGGTCGAGTACGCGGACATCGATCGCGCGTATGTCGAGGACGATGAGACCGTTGTGCTGACGAAGGACGAGATCGGGGCGATCCCGCAGGAGCGCAACCGGGAGATCTCGGTCGTGGAGTTCGTGCCGACCGAGCAGCTCGACCCGATCATGTTCGAGAAGAGTTACTTCTTGCGCCCCTCCGGCAAATCGTCGAAAGCGTACGTGCTGCTGCGGCGCACGCTCCAACAGACGGACCGCACGGCGATCGTGCAGTTCGCGCTGCGGCAGAAGACGCGGATCGCGGCGCTCCGCGTGCGAGACGACGTGCTCGTCGTGCAGAACCTTTTATGGCCCGACGAGGTGCGCGAAGCGGAGTTTCCGGAGCTTGAGGAGAACGTGCGGATCTCGGCGAAGGAGCTGGAGCTGTCGTCGGCGCTCGTCGAGAGCTTCTCGGCGGACTTCGACGCGAGCGAATTCCACGACGAGTACCAGGAGGAGCTGCGGAAGCTCGTGCAGGCGAAGCTCGAGCAGGGGGACGCGCTCGACACCGACGCGACCTTCGGCGAGGCGGAGGAGTCGGGCGGGGCCGAGGTGATCGACCTCATGGAGGCACTGAAGCAGAGCGTCCAGCGCTCGCGCGACGCGCGGAAGGGCGGTGGGGGCGCGAAGAAAGCCGCATCGTCGAAGAAGTCGGCGTCGAAGCCGGCCGCGAAGAAGAGTGGGTCGGAGAAGTCGACGGGCGCGAAGTCGGCCGCGAAGAAGCCAGCTGCGAAGAAGTCAGCCGCCAAGAAGCCCGCTGTGAAGAAATCATCGACGAAGAAAACCGCGTCAGCGGCGGCAGAGAAGAAGGCCAGCTGAGCGAGCCCGCCCAGCGAACACGCAGCGACCTCTCGACTATCGCTCACCCTATCGTTTTATATTGTTGACTATCGTTCACGCCGATCATGGAGGCGCTCATGCACCAGTCATTCAATTCATTCGGGTTCGGCTCGGGCTCTGCGGGGGAGTCGCTCTGGGAGGCGATGGATCAGCTCCGCAGCGGCTTTGAGAAGCGCGCGGGTTCCCGCATGGCGCGCGGCGACGTGCGCGCCGCCGTTCTCGCGCTGCTCGCCGAAGAGCCGATGCATGGGTATCAGATCATCCGGGAGATTGAGCAGCGCAGCGGCGGCTCGTGGAAGCCGAGCGCCGGGTCGGTGTACCCCACGCTGCAGCTGCTCGCGGATGAGGGTCTGATTCGGGCGGAGGAGTCGCAGGGACGCAAGACGTACTCGCTGACGGAGGCCGGGCGCGACGCGATCGCGGAGGGCGAGGGAAAGGCGCCCTGGGCGGCGGGTGGCGGCTCCGGGTCCGAATCGCACTCGCGACGCGGCGCGCTGGCGCAGGCTGGATTCGAGCTCGCGCAGGCCGCCGCGCAGGTCGGGCGATCCGGGTCCCAGGAGCAGGTGCAAGCCGCAGTCGACACCCTCGACGAGGCCCGCCGGGAGCTGTACCGCATCCTCGCGCAGGCGTGACGGTGGTTGCCGGAGTGGCTGAGCCAGGCGTCGGATCTTCCGGCGGCGCTGCGACCGTGCGCGCGGACGAGCTCGCCAGCGCCGACATCGATCGCGTGCGGTACCGCCGCATCCTGCGCTTCGCCGCCCACTACCTCGCGATCAACTGGTGGTACGAGCTGGCGCTGCCGCGGCTCGGCCTCGCCCGCGTCGCTGAGCGCACGCGAGCCAGGCGCATGCAGACGTTCGCGCGCGCCTTCCACGGCTTTGCCATCGATCTGGGCGGCCTCATGATCAAGGTCGGCCAGTTCATGTCATCCCGGCTCGATGTGCTGCCGCCCGAGGTGACCGCGGAGCTCGAGGGGCTGCAGGACGAGGTACCGCCCGAGCCCTTCAGCGATATTGCGCGGCTCGCGGAGTCGGAGCTGCGGGTGCCGCTTGCCACCGTGTTCGCGGACGTGGATCCGACGCCGCTGGCCGCGGCGTCGCTCGGGCAGGCGCATCGCGCCCGCCTGGTCGCGCCGCTCGCGTCAGACGCCGGGTTCGAGCGCGCGGTCGTGAAGGTGCAGCGGCCGGGGATCGACGGCGTGGTCGCGGTGGATCTCGCGGCGCTACGTCGCGTCGGTCGCTGGCTCAGTCACGTGCGCCTCGTGTCGCGGCGGGTCGACATGCCGGCGCTCGTCGAGGAGTTCGCGACGACGAGCCTCGAGGAGATCGACTACCTGCACGAGGCCGCGAACGCCGAGCGCTTCCGCGAGCAGTTCGCGGACAATACCGGGGTCGCGGTGCCGGACGTCATCTGGGAGCGCACGAGCCGCCGCGTGCTCACGCTGCAGGATGTCACCGCGATCAAGATCACCGACGTCGACGCGCTGCGCGCCGCGGGCATCGATCCGCACGAGGTGGCGCTCCGCTTCGCCGCGGTGATGTTCGAGCAGTTGTTCAGCCACGGCTTCTTCCACGCCGACCCGCACCCGGGAAACGTGTTCGTGAGCGTCGACAGCGATCCGGCTCCGAGCGACCCGAGCCCGAGCACAGCGCCCGACTGGCGCCTCACCTTCATCGACTTCGGCATGATGGGCGAGGTCCCGCCCGGCACTCGGGGCGCCCTCCGCTCGCTCCTCGTCGCCGCCGCCTCCCGCTACGGTCGCGGCCTCGTCGACGCGATGGGCGAGGTCGGGGTGCTCCTGCCGAGCGCGGACACCGCGGAACTCGAACGCGCGATGACCCAGCTCTTCGCGCGGTTCGGCGGCATGGGCTTCGCCGAGTTGCGCGAGGTCGATCCGCGCGAGTTCCGAGACTTCGGCCACCAGTTCAGCGACGTGATCCGCACCCTGCCGTTCCAGCTCCCCGAGAACTTCTTGCTCATCGTCCGCGCGATCTCGCTCACTTCCGGCGTGTGCAGCGCGCTCGACCCGCGCTTCAACCTGTGGGACGCCGTCGAACCCTACGCCCAGCAGCTCATTCGTGAGGAGCGCGGAGGAATCGTGCGCGAGGCGGCGGGCCGCGCGCTTGCACTCGGGCAGGCCCTGCTGCGCGCACCCGGTCGGGTCGACGCGATCCTCGACCGTGTCGAGCGCGACGAATTCGAGCTCAGACTTCCGAAGCTCGAGCGCCGGGTGCGCCGCATCGAGCGGGCGCAGCGCGGGATCATCGCGGCCGTGCTGTTCGCGGCGCTCGCGGTGGTCGGCGTCGTGCTGCGACCGGAGCTTCCCGGCCTCGGCACCACTCTGCTCGTCGCCTCGGTCGTGCCGCTCGCCATCGGCGCCGCAGCTCTCTTGCGCCGCGGCGGGTAGCGGGTGCGCCGCGGCCCGCGCCGCCTCTAGGATGAAGAGAACTGCGCAATCGGGGGAGGACGCATGTTCGACGAGGAGCGACGGCTCGCGGCACTGCAGGAGATGGGCGTGCTCGACACACCGCCCGACGAACGCGTCGATCGCGTCGCGCGACTCGCGAAAGAAATGTTCGGCGTACCGATGGTGAGCGTCTCCCTGCTCGATCGCGACCGGCAGTGGCGCAAGACCCAGATCGGCCTCGGTGGCAACGAGGCGCCCCGCGAGGATTCGTTCTGCGACTACACCGTGCGCGAGAGTCGCATGGTCGTCGTGAAGGACGCGAGCAACGAAGCCATGTTCGCCGACAACCCGTTCGTCGTCGGCGATCCGCACCTCCGCTTCTACGCCGGACACCCGCTCTACGCGCCGGGCGGCGAGCCCGTGGGCACACTCTGCGTGATCGACACGGTGCCGCACGAGTTCACGGAGGGCCAGGGTGAGCTGCTCCGCGATCTCGCGGGGTGGGTGCAGGCCGAGCTCACTCGGGATGAAGAGCTCGACCACGCGGCGATCATCCAGCGCGCGCTTCAGCCGAGCCGCGTGCCCGAGATTCCCGGCTTCGAGATCGCCGCATCCGCGGTGGCGCGAGGCCAGCTCTCCGGCGATTTCTACGACCTCCTCGTGCTCGAGGACTCGCTGCGGATCACCGTCGCTGACGCCATGGGGAAGGGTGCCGGCCCCGCGATCTTGGCGGCGGGCGTGCGCGCATCGCTGCGCACGCTTCCCGGACGCGGCCTGGCCGAGGCGATGACCGAGGCCGATCGCGTGCTCGAGGAGGATCTCGGCGATACCGGCATGTTCGTCACCGCCGTCCACGCCGACATCGACACTGGCACCGGCGAGATCGAGCTCGTCGACGCCGGCCACGGGCTGTCCATCATCGTGCGCGCGGACGGCTCGTGGGAGCACCTGCGCTCCGCGGGTCTGCCGCTCGGGATGGGGTCGGCGGATCTGGCGGAGCGTCAATCCATCCGCACCGCCCTCGGCCCCGGTGACACGTTCGCCTGCGCGAGCGACGGCCTCCTCGACGTGCTCGACCCCGAGCAGCCGCTCGTCGAGTGCGCACGGCTCATCCGGGAGCTCGGGCCCGAGGGGGTCGTTCGCGCGGCGGCGGATAGAGCCCGAGGTGCGACCGCGATCGATGACGTCACCGTCGTGGTCGTGAGGCGAAACGCATGACCGCGCGCTTCGTGCTCATCCGGGTGCTGGCCCTGCTGTCGGTGCTCTTCGGCGCGAATTACGTAGTGTGGCGCTGGCTCGACTCGGTGCACTGGGACGCGTGGTGGATCGCCGTGCCGCTCGTGCTCGCCGAGACCTACAGCCTCATCGACACGTTCTTCTTCAGCCTGACGATGTGGCGCGCACGGGAGCGCCCGGCCCCCGTGTCTCCGCCGGAGGGCACCGTCGACGTGCTCATCGCGACGTACAACGAGCCCATCGACATGGTGATGACGACCGCGGTGGCAGCGAAGCGGATCGCCTACCCGCACGAAACCTGGATCCTCGACGATGGTGCGCGACCCGAACTCGAGCGCGCTGCACGAGAGGCGGGCGTTGGGTACCTGACGCGCTCGGAGGACTGGGACAACAAACCGCGCCACGCGAAGGCGGGAAACCTGAACAACGCGCTGTTCGAGACCGACGGCGAGTTCCTCCTCGTGCTCGACGCCGATCAGATCCCCGATCCGCTCATTCTGCACCGCACCCTCGGGTACTTCGCCGACGACCCCGCACTCGCCCTCGTGCAGACCCCGCAGTGGTTCTCGAACGTCGACGAAGCCGACCCCCTGGGCAGCCAGGCCCCCCTCTTCTACGGCCCGATCCAGCAGGGCAAGGACGGCTGGAACGCAGCCTTCTTCTGCGGTTCGAACGCCGTGCTGCGGCGCGAGGCGCTGATGCAGCTCGGCATCGTCGGGTACGTGCGCGACGTCACCACGTCGACGAAGCGGGCGCTCAAGGTCGCCGAGTCGCTCATCGCACGCGAGGTGAAGAGCGCGCAGGATCCCCAGCTCGCGAGCGAGCTCGTACGATTGCGCGAGACGATCTCGACCGCCCGCACTGACATCGCCCGCGGTGCGCCCATCGCCGACGCGACCTTCGCGGTGCGCACGGCGGTCGAGCGGGCGTCGGAGGCGCTCGTGGCACGCGATTTCAGTGCGATCCGCGCCGACCTGGAGGTCATTGCGCAGATGCCGATCGAGCGCGACGCCGAAATCGACGCGGTCGTCATCGACGAGGTCAAACTCGATCGACTCGCGACGGCCGAGCTCTCGCCGCTCGGAGCCGTTGAGGCCGTGACCGGGCTGCTCGACGCGCTCCGCATCGATCGCGGTCACGAGGCGCAGCCGGTGCAGCCGCTCGCGACGATCTCGGTGACCGAGGACATGGCGACGGCGATGCACCTGCACGCACTCGGGTGGCGCAGCGCCTACCATCACGAGATCCTTGCGCGCGGCCTCGCCCCGGAGGATCTGCGCACGATGCTCACCCAGCGCCTCCGCTGGGCGCAGGGCACGCTGCAGGTGATGCTCCGCGACAACCCGCTCGTGAAGCGCGGCCTGTCAGCGGGGCAACGGCTCATGTACTTCGCGACGATGTGGAGCTACCTCTCCGGCTTCACCGCCGTGATCTACCTCGCGGCTCCCGTCTGCTACCTGGTGTTCGGGGTGCTGCCCGTGACGGCCTGGAGCGTCGACTTCTTCGCGCGGTTCCTGCCCTACTTCATCGTGAACCAGCTGCTCTTCCTCGTGATCGCGCGGGGCATGCGCACGTGGCGCGGGCAGCAGTACTCGCTCGCGCTCCTCCCCGTCTGGATCCGCGCGTGCGTGACCGCGGCCGGCAATGTGTGGTTCGGACGTTCGCTGAGCTTCGCGGTGACGAAGAAGGACGGGCGCGACACCCGGGGCGTGCCGTGGCGCGAAATCTGGCCGCAGCTGACCGCGATGATCGTGCTCGCGGTCGCGCTCTGCATCGGGCTCGTGCGGCTCGCTGTGGGCACGGCCGATGGCACCGGTACGCTCGTGAACACCGTGTGGGTGATCTACGACCTCGTCGTCTTCAGCGTCATCATCCAGGCGGCCAGGTATCGGGGACCCCAGCGCGACAGCGCCAACGTAGCAGCAGCAGAAGGAGCGGCATGAATCTCGCGACCAGCGACCACGACGACTTCTCGGTGATCGCGATCACCGGGCGCCTCACGGCCTCGGGAGCTCCGCTGCTGCGCAACGCGGTCGGCGACCTCGTGGAGAGCGGTAAGCCGAGGATCGTCGTCGACCTCTCCGGCACCGAATTCATCGACTCGTCGGGCCTCGGAGCCCTCATCTGCGGCTTGAAGCGCGCTCGGGTCAGCGGCGGCGATCTGCGGATCGCAGCGGTGCCGGATCAGGTGCTCGCGGTGCTGCGCCTCACGAATCTCGACCGGGTCCTCAGTCTGCACCCAACGCCGGAATCGGCGTTCGATGGGCGCTGAGCCGCCGCTCGGCAACACGCTCGAGCTCCGCGGCCCGGCGGATCTCGCGTTCGTCGACCGCGCGCTCGACGCTCTCGAGGCGCTGTGGCTCGACGCGGAGCACGTCTCGCCGATCGACCAGACGATGTTCGCGCTCGCGCTCAGCGAGATCCTGACGAACATCGCGACGCACGGAACGGGCGAGGCAGGCAGTCCTGCTGACAGCGCCGAGAGTCGCGCCGACAGTGCCGCGGATGGTGCCGCCGCCGGCGCCTCGCCGGAGCCTCGCGACGTCGAGATCGAGCTGCGCATCGAGGCGGATCAGCGCGCGCTCACCGCGACCATACGCGACACGGCGGCGCCCGCGTCGATCGTCTGGGGTGAGGTGGAGATGGCGAGCACCGAGGCCGAGTCGGGCCGCGGACTCGCGCTCGTGCGCGCCGCGCTCGACGAGGTCGAGCACACCGCGACCTCGCAGGGCAACACCTGGCGCCTCCGCCGAAGCATCGCCCCAGAGGGCTGACAGCCCCCGTTCCGCGCGTCGGCTGCCCCCTGCGTCACCGATATGATGGGGGAGTTGTGCCAGGGGCGTTAGCTCAGTCGGTCAGAGCAGCGGACTCATAATCCGTCGGTCGCGGGTTCAAGCCCCGCACGCCCTACTGCATCCTGCGCAGACCCGCAGGAGCTGCGCCCGCCTTATACGCGCGCCGCGCTCGCATCACCGGATGCCGCGCCCGACTCTGCACCGGGGTCGTAGCCCGCGTCGATGAGCGAGGCCGCACGCTCGGTCTGCTGCCCGAACTCGAGCATGTCGGTGCGGAGGCCGAGGTCGCGATCGACGTGCAGCGCCATCGAGTGCGCGGCGCTCCGCACGTCCCGCTCCTCGATCGCCTGCAGCACGGCGCCGTGATCGAGGTGCATTGTCGCGAACGTGGTGCCGAGAATCACCCGGCCCTCCGTACTCGCGCGCTGTAGCACCGACATGACGCCGAGGTAGAGGTCGAGCAGCAGTTTGCTTCCGCTCGCCTCGACGACGAGCAGGTGGAACGCGCCCGGGTTCGTGCTCTGCTCGCACGAGGTCACGCTGTCGTGCTCGGCGTGCTCGTCGCGCTGCGCGGCCTCCCGGAGCGCCGCGAGGTGCGCCTCGGTGCGGTGCACGGCGGCGTGCTGCGCCGCCTCGATCTCGAGCGAGCGACGGTACACGAGCACCTCTTCGAGGTCGTGGTCGCCGAGAAACTCGGTCAGGAGCGTGCTGACGGGTGTGCGCGAGCGCACGAAGGTGCCGACGCCCGGCACCGTTTCGAGCATGCCGAATGCCGCGAGCGAGCGCACCGCCTCGCGCACGGTGGACTTGCCCACGCCGATGAGCTCCATGAGCTCCTGCTCTTTCGGAATGAGATCGCCGACTGACCAGGCGCTCGTGGAGATCTTGTCGCGGAGGTAGTCGAGGGTGTCTCGAGCCTTCTGCGAGCCTCGGATGGCACTGGACATGGCGAACCTCTTGTTGCGCTGGGAGATGGTGCTCTTATCGTAACGGACGCTCGAACGGCCCCCGCGGTCACATCTGCTCTAATACATCAGATCTACAGGTAGGGCGGTGGTAGCGTGCAAGATATGACCGGTTCTGCCCTCCCGTACGACGCACTGCTCCTCTGCTCCTTCGGGGGCCCGAACGCCACGGACGACATCATTCCGTTCTTGAAGAATGTGACCCGCGGCAAGGGCATCCCTGAAGAACGGCTCGCCGAAGTGGGGGAGCACTACCACCGCTTCGACGGGCGCAGCCCCATCAATGACCAGAATCTGGCGCTGCTCGAGGCGCTGCAGAGTGAACTCGATCGCCGCGGCGTACGCCTCCCCGTGATTTGGGGCAACCGCAACTGGCACCCTTACACGGTCGATACGCTGCGTGACGCGCGGGCGTTCGGGGCCCAGCGGATCCTCACTCTCGTGACAAGTGCCTACGCCTCGTACTCCGGAAGCCGTCAATATCGCGAGCACCTCGCCGATGCGACCGCGCTGCTCGGCGGCGATGCGCTCGAGATCGACATGCTGCGCCCGTTCTTCAACGATCCGGGCTTCGTGCACGCGAACCGCGAGGCGATCGAGGAGGCCGCGGCGCAGCTGAGCGGTGGCCTCGAGGGCGCGCACATCATCTACGTCACGCACTCGATCCCGGACACCATGGAGGAAGCCTCCGCGGTGACCGGCCCGAGCTACCGCGAGCAGCACGAGGACGTGCGGGCGACGATCGACCGAGAGCTGCGCGAGCGCCACGGCGCGAACTTCAGCTCCTCGCTCTCGTATTGCTCGCGTTCGGGCAACCCGCGCACGCCATGGCTTGAGCCGGATATCAACGATCACATCGAGGCGCTGGTCGAGCAGGGAGTGCGGCGGATCATCATCGCGCCGATCGGCTTCATCTCGGACCACATGGAGGTCGCGTTCGACCTCGACGTCGAGGCGCTCGAGACCGCCGCGGAGCATGGCATCGAGGCCGTGCGGGCGGGCACGGTCGGCGTGCGCCCGACCTTCGTTGGCGGGCTCGTCGACCTGATCCTGGAGCGCGCCGCTCGCGAGCGCGGCGAGGCCACCGAGGCCAGGGTCGCGGGCGAGCTCCCGGCGTTGCCGGACGAAGCGCCGGCGGGGAGCTGCCGGATGCGGCACGGCGAGGTCACCGGTCTCCCGGTGCTCGCGGGCGTGCTTGACTGATACCGACGGCCTCAGTCACCTGAGAATCCACCACCGACGTGCTTGCAACCGAGGCGAGCACACACCACCTCCGAGGGGAAGCGCATGACCACCGCCGAACGCCCGTACATCGACCACAGCCACGTGGCCGAAGAGATCAACGCCGCAACGAACTTCGCGCTGTACGCGGTGTTCAAGGAGACCCGCGTATCCGGCTCGGACGCGTCGACGCCTGTTTCGTCCGAGCAGGTGCGCAGCATTCTCGCCGAGCTCGATGAGATCGAGGGGCTGACGACGCGCGGCTGGTACGACGTCTCGGGCTTCCGGGCCGACGCCGATGTGCTGATCTGGTGGCACGCGCCGACGTCGGAGGCGCTGCAGCGCGCCTACCGCACGGTCTGGGAGCGCAGCGAAGGTCGGCTGGCGCCGGTCTGGTCGAACATGGGCGTGCATCGCACCGCGGAGTTCAACCGCGGGCACGTCCCGGCGTTCCTCGCGGGCGAGACCCCGAAGGAGTACGTCTGCGTGTACCCCTTCGTGCGGGGCCGCGACTGGTACCTGCTGCCCGACGCCGAACGCGGCAAGATGCTGCGCGAGCATGGCGCCGCGGCGCGCGACTACGGCGACGTGCTCGCCAACACGATCGCGTCGTTCGCCCTCGGCGATTACGAGTGGCTGCTCGCGTTCGAGGCCGATGATCTCGTGCGCATCGTGGACCTCATGCGCGAGCTGCGCGCCGTCGAGGCCCGCCGTCACGTCATCGAGGAAACACCGTTCTTCACGGGCCCCCGGCGCGATGCGGCGGAGCTCCTCGGCCGGGCGCTTCGATAAGTTTTCGGCCCCGGATCGGGGTGTTCGCTCGAATGAAGCGTAGCCTCGCCTTCCTTGCGCGGGCCTGAAATCGGCGTAGTGTAAAGCACGAACCAGGTACACCGACGAAAGGGATTCATTCGATGTCTACGAAGCAGATCACCGTTCCCGCAGCTCAGGGCGACCTGCACCGCCCCAGCGGAGTTGCGCAGTACCTTTCGCCCGTGGTGCACGATCTCGTCGCCCTCGCGGTCAATGGCAAGCAAGCGCACTGGCACGTCCGTGGTGAGAACTTCATCGGCGTGCACGAGTTCCTCGATGAGGTCGTCGCGCACGCTCAGGACGCGGCGGACTCGGTCGCCGAGCGTATCGTCGCCCTGGGGCTGCCGATCGATGCCCGCGTGGGCACGGTTGCAGCTCGTACCTCGACGCCGGAGCTCAGCGATGGGTTCCAGCAGTCGAACGTGACGGTCCGCGAGATGGTGGCGCAGCTCGACGCCACGCTCGAGACGATCTACGCCGCGGTGAAGGGCCTCGACGATGTCGACCTCGTCAGCCAGGACGTGGTCATCGCTATCGCGCAGCAGCTCGACAAGGACCGCTGGTTCCTGTCGTCGCACTTCGCGGAGTAGCAGCGGAGTCAGGCTCCGAGACTCACGGGCCCGGTACGCGCACTGAGAAAGGCGGGTGCGATCCTCACGGATCGTGCCCGCCTTTTCCGCGTTCCGGCGCAGTGACAGAGCGCGTTCATCTGATGTGCTAGATTCGTAAGTGAGGGGGGCCTTACTTAGGTCACACGTAGGCGAAAGGCCCGCTGCATGATTGGAACGCTGCTCATTGGCCTCCGTGAGGGGCTCGAGGCCGCGCTGGTGGTCAGCATTCTACTGGCGTACGTGCGGCAGCTCGGTAGGCGCGACGCGGCCATCAAGATTTGGGTAGGTGTCGGCGCCGCGATCCTGCTCTCGCTCATCGTCGGCGGCGTGCTGACCTTCGGGGCGTACGGCCTGTCGTTCCGCGCCCAGGAGGCGATCGGAGGATCGCTCTCGATCCTCGCGGTCGGCATGGTCACCTGGATGGTGTTCTGGATGCTGCGCGCCTCACACGGCTTGAGCGCCGAGCTGCGGGGCCAGGTCGATCGCGCGATCATCGGCAATGGCTGGGCGGTCGCAGCGCTCGGCTTCGTGTCGGTGGGTCGCGAGGGTCTCGAGACCGCGCTCTTCATCTGGGCGACCACTCGCGCGAGCGACCTCTCTCCGCTCGTCGGTTTCCTCACCGCGGTCTCGGGAATTCTGCTCGCCGTGATCCTCGGTTACGCCCTGTTCCGCGGCATGATCCGCGTCAACCTTTCCCGCTTCTTCCGTTGGTCGGGCGTGCTCCTTGTCGTGTTCGCGGCCGGCGTGCTCGCCTACGGCATCCATGACCTGCAGGAGGCGGCACTGCTTCCGGGGCCGTTCGCTGAAGCACCCGCGGGCGCGAGCGGTGTCATCGCGAGCTGGTACGGCGAGTCCGCCTGGGCCTTCCGCGTCTCGCACGTCATCGCGCCCGACGGCGTGCTCGGTGCGCTGCTGAAGGGCACGCTCGGCTTCTCGCCCGAGATGACGTGGCTCGAGGTCATCGCCTGGCTGGCGTTCCTGATTCCCACGCTCACGATCTTCCTCCGCGCATCGTTCGCGCAGGATCGGGCCGCACGCGCGCAGCGCGCAGCCCTCAAGACGACCACGGTCGCTCGCCCCGAGCCCGTGACCGCTTCCTCGAAAGGAACCCCGTGAATCCCGTGTCCTCCCGACGCGCCGCCTTCGGCATCCTCGCTGTGACCTCCGGCGCGCTGCTCCTCACCGGCTGCGTGCCGAACGCCGCCCCGAGCGGCGAGTCGATCGCCGTGACCGCGAGTGACACCGACTGCGCGGTCGAGACGACGAGCGCCCCGAGCGGCACGGTCACGTTCACGGTGAAGAACGACGGTTCGAAGGTCAACGAGTTCTACGTGCTCGGCAGCAACGAGCTCACCATCGTCGGTGAGGTCGAGAACATCGCGCCGGGCGCGAGCCGCGATCTCACCGTGCAGGTGGGCCCGGGTGAGTACTTCACGAGCTGCAAGCCCGGCATGATCGGCGCGGGCGTCGGGCAGGCGGGCTTCACCGTCGAGGGCGACGCGCTCGAGACCTCGCCCGAGGACGCCGCGATGGTGGAGCAGTACGTGGGGTACGTGAAGGCACAGACGGAGGAGCTGCTGCCCGAGGTGCAGGCCTTCGTGGACGCCTACACCGCGGGTGACGATGAGGAGGCCAAGCGGCTGTTCCCGCTCGCTCGCGTGAACTACGAGCGCATCGAGCCGACCGCCGAGCAGTTCGGCGACCTCGACCCGAAGATCGACTACCGCAAGCCGGGCGCCGACGAGGAGGGCATTCCCTTCACCGGCTTCCACCGGATCGAAATGGATCTCTGGAACGACGCGGCAGTCGCGAACGGCGACTACGCCGGCGATCCCGATCTCACCCCGCTGACCGATGCCGAGCGCAAGGATCTCGGTGCGCAGCTCGTCGCCGACGTCACGGAGCTGAAGGACAAGGTCGCGGACCCCGAGTTTACGCTGACGCTGGCGGACATCACCGAGGGTGCGAAGGGCCTGCTCGATGAGATCGCGGCGCCCGACGGCAAGCTTCCGGGCGAGGAGAACGAGTTCGCTCACACGGACCTCTACGACTTCACGGCGAACGTCGAGGGCGCGCAGGTCGCGTTCGACACGGTGCGGGCGGCGGCAGAGGCGAACGGTCACGAGGATCTCGCCGCCGAGCTCGAGAAGCGCTTCGACAGCATGCTCGAGCTCCTCGCGAGCTACGGCAACTACGAGGATGGCTTCGTCTTCTACGACACCGTGACCCAGGAGGAGCGCAACGCCCTCGCGGCGCAGCTCACGGCCCTCAGCGAGCCGATGTCCGAGCTCACCGCAGCGGTGATCGCGAACTAACACGATGCAGCACGATTCCGATACCGCGAGCGAGGTGAGTGAGGCGAGCGAGGGCCCGAAGCTTCGCCCGTCACGCCGTGGGCTGTTCGGCCTGGTGGGCGCGGGCGTCGCGGGTCTCGCCGTCGGCGCTGCGGGCGGAGCCGCGCTCGCAGCTCCCGCTTTGGCAAGCGGCGGATCGGGCGCGGTGCCGTTTCACGGAGCGCACCAGGCGGGCGTCACCACGCCAGCGCAGGATCGCCTCCACTTCGCCTCGTTCCGCATGCTCGCGGGCGCGACTCGCGAGGATCTCATCGAACTCCTCCGGGATTGGACGACCGCTGCAGAATCCCTGACGCGCGGTCTCGCGGTCGGCACCGGCGTCGAGCCGGAGCACGAGTTGCTGCCGCCGGAGGATACGGGGGAGGCGGAGGGGCTCGATCCTGCCCACCTCACCCTCACCTTCGGCCTCGGCCGCTCCCTGTTCGAACCCCGCGACGGCGTCGACGACCCGTTCGGTATTGCCGAGCGCCTCCCGGCGGCGCTCAAGCCGCTGCCCTCGTTCGCCTTCGACCTGCTGGAGCCCGAGCAGAGCGACGGGGATCTCTGCGTGCAGGCGTGCGCCGACGATCCGCAGGTCGCGGTGCACGCGATCCGCAATCTCGCCCGAATCGCCGCGGGCCGCGCCCATCTCGCGTGGAGTCAGCTCGGTTTCGGCCGCACGGCGTCGACCTCGCGAGCGCAGGACACGCCTCGCAATCTCTTCGGTTTCAAGGACGGCACCGCGAACATCATGGTCGAGGAGTCAGCCGCGCTCGCCGAGCATGTCTGGGCCGGCTCGGAGGCCCCCGCCTGGATGCAGGGCGGAACGTATCTGGTCGCGCGCAAGATACAAATGACCATCGAGAGCTGGGACCGTGCGTCGCTCGCGGAGCAGGAGCGCGTCTTCGGCCGCACGAAGCGCGAGGGCGGCCCGCTGTCGGGCGGCGGAGAGTTCGAGGAGTTCGACTTCACGGCGCCCGACCCGAGCGACACGACGAAGCCGGCGGTGGACATGGCGGCGCACGCGCGGCTCGCGCACCCGGAGAACAACGGGGGAGCTCGCCTGCTGCGTCGCGGATACAACTACGTCGATGGATCGAACCCGCTCGGCCAGCTCGGCGCGGGGCTCTTCTTCATCACGTTCCAACGCGATCCCGAGGCGTTTGTGACTGTGCAGCGCTCGCTGAAGGCGGATCTGCTCAACGAGTACATCCGTCACGTCGGTTCGGGGCTGTGGGCGGTGCCGCGCGGCGTGCAGCGCGGGGAGTACCTCGCTCAGGCGCTCTTCGAGTAGCTCGGCGACTCGGCGAGCGGGCTGCGGTCGCCGCGATTCGAGTCCAGGTACTCCTCGACGAAGCGCGCCAGCACCATGTGGGATGCCCGCACGTCAGCGGCCTCGGCGGTCGCGATAATCGCTTCCGCCTGCGACGGCTCGAAGTAGCCGTGCCCGGCGTAGGACCGCACGCGCGAACTGAAGGCGGCGGTATCGAGCTCCGGGTGGAACTGCGTCGCGTAGACGTTCCGACCCACGCGGAAGGCCTGCACCGGGCACGTGGGGGAGCTCGCGAGCACCGTAATGCTCGCGGGCACCTCGCTGATCGCCTCCTTGTGCCCGACGAACGCGTCGAAGGACTCGGGGAGCTCGTGCAGCAGCGCGTCGACTCGCCCGGCGTCCGTCAAGCTGATGCGCACCGCCTGCGAGGGCTCGCCGTAGGTGCGGTCGACGCGCGCCCCCTGGTGCGAACCGATAGTGCCGACCCCGTAGCAGACCCCGAGGAAGGGAAAGTCGCGGCGCACGACCTCGTCGAGCAGCACCGCGAGATCGCGCTCGACGCGACGCTCGGTCGCGGACTTGCGCTCCTCGGGCTCGCTGACCGTGAAGGGGCTCCCCGCGAGGATGATCCCCGAGAACTCCGCGAACTCGATCGGCTCGAGCGGCGCGCGATCCGCCCGGATCCACGCGAGATCCTCGGGCAGCAAGCCGGTCAAGCGGCAGTACGCAGCGTGCTCATCGGCAGCGACATCGTCCTCGCTGCGCGTCGTGATGAGCAGGAACGGTTTCATCCCTCTACCGTACCGCGGGAGCCGCGGGTTACTCGTAGGAGCGGATCGCGAGCACGGCGTTGTGGCCGCCGAAGCCGAAGGAGTTCGAGATCGCCAGCTGCGGGCCATCGCCGAGCTGCTGCGCGCTCCCCGAGACCGAGAGCGGAATCTCGGGATCCTGGTCGACGAGGTTGATCGTCGGCGGGGCAACGCGCTGCTGCACGGCCAGCACCGAGAAGACGGCTTCGAGAGCGCCCGTCCCACCGAGGAGGTGGCCGGTCGCTGCCTTCGTCGCCGACACCGGGATCTCGGTGACGCGGTCGCCGAAGACGTTGCGCAGCGCCGTGTACTCGGCGATGTCGCCCACGGGCGTCGAGGTCGCGTGCGCATTGATGTGCGTGACATCCTCGGGCGTCGCGTTCGCGCGCTCAAGGGCGAGGTGCACCGCGCGGATGGCGCCCTTGCCCTCGGGGTCGTTCGCCGTGATGTGGTACGAATCAGCGGTCACGCCGCCGCCGGCGATCTCCGCGTAGATCTTGGCGCCGCGGGCGAGCGCGTGCTCTTCGGTCTCCAGCACGAGTGCGGCAGCGCCCTCGCCCATGACGAAACCGTCGCGGTCGATGTTGTAGGGGCGGGAAGCCGTCTCGGGGGAGTCGTTGCGCTTCGACAGCGCCTGCGCCGAGTTGAAGGCGGCGAGAGTAATGGGGTGGATCGCGGCTTCGGCGCCACCGGCGATTACCACGTCGGCGAGACCGAGCTGCAGGTGCTCGTACGCGTTCACGACGGACTCGGTGCTCGACGCGCAGGCCGAGGCCACGGTGCGCGCATACGCCCGAGCCTCGAGGTGCATCGACACCGCCGCTGCGGGTGCGTTCGGCATCAGCATGGGCACGGTGAGCGGCATGACGCGGCGCGGTCCCTTTTCGCGGAGCGTGTCCCAGGCATCAAGCAGGGTCCAGAGACCGCCGATGCCTGTGGCCCAGTCGACGCCGAGGCGCTCGGAGGCGACCTCGGGGGAACCGGCGTCGGCCCACGCCTCGATCGCGGCGACGAGCGCGAAGCGGCTCGAGGGGTCCAGCCGCTTGGCGACCGGCCGATCCAGCACTTCCGCAGGATCGACCTTCGCGGTACCCGCGAAGGTCACCGCAAGACCGTACTCGTCGGCCCAACCGTTGTCGAGCGAGCGCACACCGGACTCGCCGGCGAGCAGTGCCTGCCAGCTTTCGGGTGCCGTTCCGCCGATCGGCGAGGAGGCTCCAATGCCGGTAACGACAATCTTCTTCGTCATGTGTGCGTGCTCCGCGATGTGGGGTGGGGCCGGAAAGATGGGGGTCGGAGAGAGCGGGCGCGGCGGCTGGTGGCCGCTCGGACGCGGGCCACGGAAAGCCGCCGCGCCGCGCTCAGCACCGAGTGCTTAGGCCTGAGCCTTGACGATGAAATCGACGGCGTCGCCCACGGTCTTGAGGTTCTTGACTTCCTCGTCCGGGATCTTGACGTCGAACTTCTCTTCAGCGTTCACGACAATGGTCATCATCGAGATCGAATCGATGTCGAGGTCATCGGTGAAGGACTTGTCCAGAGCGACAACGTCCGCCGCAATGCCGGTCTCGTCGTTGACGAGCTCCGCCAGACCAGCCAGGACCTCTTCGTTGCTGAATGCCATGTGTATTTCTCCTTGATATCGATTTGGGTCGGTGAAAGTGTATGTCGCCGCGGCGCCCCGCGGGTTTCGGCGCGCGAGTGTCGCGCAGCGCATCAGGGGATCTCGACCACCTGAGCGCCGTAAACGAGGCCCGCGCCGAAGCCGATCGTGAGGGCGAGCCCGCCTGACAGCTCGGGTCGCTCCTGCAGCAGCGCGTGCATCGCGAGCGGAATCGACGCGGCCGAGGTATTGCCCTGCATCTCGATGTCGCGCCCGATCGCCACGGTGTCGGGAAGCTTCAGCTGCTTCGCGAACTCGTCGACGATGCGCATATTGGCCTGATGGGGAATGAACGCCGCGAGATCCGCCGCCTCGATGCCCGAGGCCTCGAGCGTCTGCCGAGCGACCTTGGCCATTTCCCAGACCGCCCAGCGGAAGACCGTCTGGCCATCCTGACGAAGCGTCGGCCACGGCACGACGCCGGGGTTGTTGCGGTACTCCTCGAAGGTCGAGGTCACCCGGATGGTGTCCCACTTCTCGCCGTCGGAGCCCCAGACGGTGGGGCCGATCCCGGTGTGATCGCTCGGGCCCACGACGACCGCTCCCGCGCCGTCCGCGAGGAGGAAGGAGATGCTGCGGTCGCTGGGATCCACGATGTCGGAGAGCTTCTCCGCGCCGATCACGAGGACGTTGCGGCACACGCCCGAGCGCACGAGCGCGTCGGCCTGCGCGACGCCGTAGACGTAGCCCGCGCACGCAGCGGAAATGTCGAAGGCAGCCGCGGGAGTGAGGCTAAGCCGGTGGGCTGCGAGCGAGGCCATCGACGGCGTCACCGCGACGTTCGAGATCGTGGAAATGATCACCCCGTCGATCTCTGAACGGTCGAGACCCGACTTCGTGATGGCTTCCTCGCCGGCGGCAACGGCGAGGTCGACCGCCTCGACCGAGCGGCTCGCGCGACGGCGCTGGATGATGCCGGTCCGCTGACGGATCCACTCGTCCGAGGAATCGATCGGGCCGACGAGGTCGTCGTTCGGCACGTCGAGGTCGCCGCGGGCGGCGCCGATCGAGAGGATGCGAGTGTGCGCGGGGCCCGAGGGCTGCACGAGAGCAGGCATTTGCAGATTTCCGTTCCGGTCAGGCCGCGGCACCAGTGGCGAGAGCCACGGCCGCGTCCAAGTCTTCGGGGGTCTTGATGGCGACGGCGGGCACGCCCTTCAGTGCGCGCTTCGCGATGCCGGAGAGGGCGCCGGCCGGGAGCAGCTCGATGAGCCCGCTGATGCCGGCCTCCTGGAAGCCCGACATGCAGAGATCCCAACGCACCGGGCTAGCGATCTGCGACACGAGGCGCGCGACGAAGTCGGTGCCGCTCGTCACACGCGAGCCATCGGCGTTGGTCCAGAGCGGGTGACGCGGATCCGACGGCGTCACACCCTCGGCCGCCTCGCGCAGCACCGGAATCGCCGACGACATGGCGTCGGTGTGGAAGGCGCCTGCCACCTGCAGAGCGATCACACGGGCACCGCGGGGCGCGTCGGCCGCGAGTGCCTCGAGCGCCGGGCGCGGCCCCGCAGCGACGATCTGCCCGCCGCCGTTGCGATTCGCCGGGGTGAGCCCATGCTCCTCGATCTTGGCGAGCACATCGGCCTCGACACCGCCGACTACCGCCGCCATGCCCGTCTCAACACGAGCGGCCGCCTCGGCCATTGCGCGCCCGCGCACAGCCACGAGACGCAACGCGTCGCCCTCCGAGAGCACTCCCGCGGCTGCCGCGGCCGCGAACTCGCCCACCGAGTGACCCGCGAGGCCCGCGTCCGCGATCGAGACGCGAGCCGAAAGCTCACGCCACGCGAGGATGCTCGCCGCAACGATCAGCGGCTGCGCGATCGCGGTGTCGCGGATCGTGTCCGCGTCGCTCACGGTGCCGTGAGCGATCAGGTCGATGCCGGCGTATTCCGACGCATCACCGAGGAAGTCGCGCGCGCCGGGAAGTTCGAGCCACGGGGCCAGAAAGCCGGGTGTTTGAGAGCCCTGTCCGGGGCTGGCGATGACAATCACGTGTTCCAGTTTCTCAGATAGAAGCGGCAAGACATGCATATTACCGACCACAGTTCGTGGATTTCTTTGTCGGAAAGCGCAGCAGACGTGGCGCTCGGGGCGGTCACCTCGTTACTGCCGAGGCCCCTCGCGCTTGCGCAGCGACGGGCGACGGCCGTGCTGCGCGATCGATCCCGCGATGAGCGCCGACTGCAGAATCAGCGCCTCGCGTGCGCCCGTCGCGTTCCAGCCGATGACGTCCGAAACCTTCTTGAGCCGGTAGCGCACCGTGTTCGGGTGCACGAAGAGCTCGCGAGCCGTCGCCTCCAGCGAGCGCCCGTTGTCGAGGTAGCACCACAGCGTCTCGAGCAGCTCACCCGAGTGGGCCGCCAGGGGCTCGTAGATCTGCTCGATGAGCGTGCGACGCGCGAGCCCGTCACCCGCGAGCGCCCGCTCAGGGAGCAGATCGTCGGCGTGCACCGGTCGGGGGGCGTGGCGCCACGACCGGGCGACCGCCACACCCGCGAGAGCCGCGCGCGCACTCCGCGATGCGTCCACCAGGTTGTCGACGGTCGGTCCGAGCACGAGCGGTCCGTCCGAGAAACCGTCCGCGAGCCCCGTCGCGATCTCGAGGAACGTCAGCGGTTCCTCCTCGGAGCCCGGTTCCTTCGCAGCACTATCGACGCGACCGAGCACGAGCACGAGGCGCGTACCCTGCAGGCCGATCAGCACGTCGGCACCGGCGTGACGCGCAGAGCGGCGCAGCTGATCCACATCGACGAAACGCTCTGCCGTGCCCACGAGCACCGCGGCCTCGCCGTCGCCATGCCACCCGAGGGCGGCGATGCGGCTCGGCAGCTCATCGTCGCTCTCGCCCGTGAGGATCGAGTCGACGACGAGAGCCTCGAGGCGAGCGTCCCAGAGCCCGCGTGCCTCAGCGGCCCGGGCATACACGTCAGCCGCGGCGAACGCCACGTCGCGTGAGTAGTGCAGCACCGCCTCGCGCAGCGCCTCACTCCGCGGGGCGACGCGCTCCTCGACGACCGACACCACAACGCGGATCAGCTGCAGCGTCTCCTGCAAGCTGATCGAGCGCAGCAGCTCGCGCGGCGCGGAACTGAACACGTCGGACGCGATCCACGGCGTCGACGTCGGATCCTCGTACCACTGAATGAACGAACTAATACCCGTCTGCGCGACGAGCCCCACTGCGGAGCGGCGGCTCGGCGGCATGTTGCCGTACCAGGGGAGCGTCTCGTCGAGACGAGTGATCGTTCTCGTCGAGAGCTCCCCGGTGATGGTGCGCAACCAGGCGAGTTCCCCTGCCTTCATCTGGTCCATGCGCGTGACTTCACGAAGCCTTGACGCTCACTCAGGACTCTCCACCCGCTCCGCCCGTGGTGCCGGCGTTCACGTCGCTGAGACGGTACTGCTCGGCGGCGCGGCGGGGGACATCCGCGTCGATCTTGCCCTGCAGTGCGAGACGCTGCAGCACCTTGACGACGACCGACTCGCGGTCGATGCCGAAGTAGCGGCGAGCGGCGGCGCGGGTGTCGGAGAAGCCGAAGCCGTCGGCGCCGAGCACGGAGTAGTCGCCCGGTACGAACGGGCGGATCTGCTCCGGCACCTGGGTGGCCCAGTCGCTGACGGCGACCACGGGGCCCTCGGCGTCACGGAGCTTCTCGGTGAGGTACGGCACCTGAGGATCGTCGCCGAAGTTCTGGAAGTTGTGCTTCTCGGCGGCGACGCCGTCGCGGCTCAGCTCGGTCCAGCTCGTGACGCTCCAGACATCGGCCGCCACGTCCCAGTCGCGGGCGAGGATCGCCTGGGCCTCGAGGGCCCAGGGAACCGCAACGCCCGACGCGAGGATCTGCGCGTGGTGCGTGCCCTCGGAAGCGGGGCGCACGCGATGAATGCCGCGGACGATGCCCTCGACATCGACGTTCTCCGGCTCGGCCGGGTGCACGATCGGCTCGTTGTACACGGTGAGGTAGTACATGACGTTGGGGTCCGGGTGCTGCCCGCCGTACATGCGCTCGATGCCCGAGCGCACGATGTGACCGAGCTCGTAGCCGTACGCGGCGTCGTAGGAGACGACAGCGGGGTTCGTCGCCGCGAGAGCGATCGAGTGACCATCCGCGTGCTGCAGGCCCTCGCCCGTCAGTGTGGTGCGACCCGCGGTGGCGCCCACGACGAAGCCGCGCGCCATCTGGTCACCGGCCGCCCAGAAGGCGTCACCGGTGCGCTGGAAGCCGAACATCGAGTAGAAGATGTAGATCGGGATCAGCGGCTCGCCCTGGGTCGAGTACGAGGTGCCGACCGCGGTAAAGGCAGCCGCAGCGCCGGCCTCGTTGATGCCGACGTGCAGGAGCACGCCCTGCGGGCTCTCCTTGTAGGCGAGCAGCAGCTCGCGGTCGACGGAGACGTAGTTCTGCCCGTTCGGGTTGTAGATCTTCGACGTCGGGAAGTACGAGTCCATACCGAAGGTGCGGGCCTCGTCGGGAATGATCGGCACGATGCGCGGCCCGAAGGACTTGTCGCGCATGAGGTCCTTCAGCAGACGCACGAACACCATCGTGGTCGCAGCTTCCTGCGTGCCCGAGCCCTTCGCGGCGATCGCATAGGTCTTCTTCTCGGGGAGCGCGAGCTCGGTGTGCTTGGTGCGGCGCTCCGGCAGGTAGCCACCCAGCGCGCGGCGGCGCTCGTGGATGTACTGGATCGCCTCGTCGTTCTCGCCCGGGAAGTAGTAGGGCGGGCGGTAGGGATCCGCCTCGAGCTGCGCGTCGCTAATGGGGATGTGCATGGTGTCGCGGAACGTCTTGAGGTCGTCCAGCGTCATCTTCTTCATCTGGTGGGTCGCGTTGCGGCCCTCGAAGTGCGGGCCGAGGCCGTAGCCCTTGACCGTCTTCGCGAGGATCACGGTCGGGCGGCCCTTGTGCGCGAGTGCGGCCGCGTATGCCGCGTATACCTTGCGGTAGTCGTGGCCGCCACGGCGGAGCTTCCAGATCTGGTCGTCGGTGTAGTCGTCGACGAGGTGCAGAGCGCGCTCGTCCTTACCGAAGAAGTGGTTGCGAATGTACGCGCCGTTCTCGGCCTTGTACGTCTGGTAGTCGCCATCGGGCGTCGTGTTCATGACGTTGAGCAGTGCGCCGTCGATGTCGCGCTCGAGCAGGTCGTCCCACTCGCGGCCCCAGATGACCTTGATGACGTTCCAGCCCGCGCCGCGGAAGAAGCTCTCGAGCTCCTGGATGATTTTTCCGTTGCCGCGCACCGGACCGTCGAGGCGCTGCAGGTTGCAGTTGATCACGAAGGTGAGGTTGTCCAGGCCCTCGTTCGCGGCGACCTGCAGCTGGCCGCGGCTCTCGACCTCGTCCATCTCGCCATCGCCCAGGAACGCCCACACATGCTGGTCCGAGGCATCCTTGATGCCGCGGTTCGTGAGGTACTTGTTGAGCTGCGCCTGGTAGATCGCGTTGATCGGACCGAGGCCCATCGACACCGTGGGGAACTGCCAGAACTCGGGCGCGAGGCGCGGGTGCGGGTAGCTCGGCAGGCCGCCGCCCGGGTGCGACTTCTCCTGACGGAAGCCGTCGAGCTGATCCGCAGTGAGCCGACCCTCGAGGAAGGCGCGGGCGTACATGCCGGGGGAGGCGTGGCCCTGCGCGAAGATCTGGTCGCCGCCGCCCGGGTGATCCTGCCCGCGGAAGAAGTGGTTGAACCCGACCTCGTAGAGCGAAGCCGCCGAGGCGTACGTCGAAATGTGACCGCCGACGCCGATCCCGGGCGCCTGCGCGCGATGCACCGTCATCGCAGCGTTCCAGCGGAGCCAGGAGCGGTACTTGCGCTCGAGCTCCTCGTTGCCCGGGAACTCCGGCTCGTCATTGGAGGCGATGGTGTTCACGTAGTCCGTAGTAGGCACCTGCGGCACGTTGAGGTGCAGCTGACGCGAGCGGTCGAGCAGGCTCGTCATGATCTCGCGGCCTCGACCGGCACCGCGTTCCTCGACGACGGCGTCGAGGGACTCGCGCCACTCAGCCGTCTCCTGCGGATCCTGATCGTTGTTGTCCCGTGCGTACGGATCCTGCGTGTTCACAGCCAAGATTTGTGCTCCATTCACCATGAGGCGTGCGCGAGCTGGGGGCCGGTTGTTGCCTGAGCGCGCAGCACGAAGGCGCCCGCTGGATTCGCGGGTGTGTCTTCAGACTATCGAACTTATGTGAGGATCCCGACAAAGGGTCGCGGGGAAGGCTAGGGTAAAACCGGCAAAATCCACTGCACGAGGGGCGTTCACCGCCCAGAACTGGAGACGCACATGGTGCCCGCGGCCGGCGAAATCGCCCCCGATTTTACACTTTCGGATCAGCACGGCGAGGAGCTCGTGCTGTCGGAACTCGTCACCGACGGGCCGGTCGCCCTCGTGTTCTTCCCGCTCGCGTTCTCGGGCATCTGCACCGGGGAACTCTGCGCGCTCCGCGACAACCTCGCGCTGTTCGAGGAGCGCGGTGCGCGGCTCCTCGGCATCTCCGTCGACTCCGTGCACGCGCTCCGAGCCTGGGCGGCGCAGGAGGGCTACGACTTCTCGATCCTCTCGGACTTCTGGCCGCACGGAGCGACCGCCCGCGATTACGGGGTCTTCGTCGAGGAGGCGGGCATCGCGACCCGGGCGACGCTCTTGATCGGGCAGGATCGACGCATTCTGGCGTCCTTCGAAACCGCTCCGGGAGAGGCCCGCGATCTCGCGGCGTACCGCGAGGCGCTCGCGACGCTGGCGTAGGGCTCAGCCGTGAGGAGGTTCCGCGGCGCGCGATTCGCTCCCGCCCCGCGGTTTCCCCTATGCTGTGTGAGGTCGGAATCCGCTTGCGCGTTCCGGTTTTGCGCCTGTAGCTCAGTTGGTTAGAGCATCTCGTTTACACCGAGAGGGTCGGGGGTTCGAGTCCCTCCGGGCGCACCGTATTGATCGGCCGGACGTTCGGCGCGGGGCCCGATCCGCCACTTAGCGGGGGAGCGCGGCCTCGATCGCCGCGATGACCGCCGGATCATCGGGCTCGGTGGTCGGGCGGAAGCGCGAGACCGAACCATCGGGCGCGACGAGGAACTTCTCGAAGTTCCACTTGATGCGGCCGGCCTTGCCGTCGGCATCCGGCACCTCTCGCAGCTGCTCGTACAGCGGGTGCTTGTTGCGGCCGTTCACCTTGATCTTCTCCATCAGCGGGAACGTCACGCCGTATGTCGCTGAGCAGAAGGTCGCGATAGTCTCGGCGTCCCCTGGCTCCTGATTCATGAACTGATTGCAGGGGAACCCGAGCACCGTGAGGCCCCGATCCTCGTACCGCTGCTGCAGCGCCTCGAGTTTCGAATACTGGGGCGTCAGGCCGCACTTCGACGCGACGTTCACGACGAGCACGGCGCGTCCCTCGTAATCCGCGAGCGATGCCGGCTCGCCATTGATAGTGGTGAACGGGATTTCTCGCAGTTCCATGACGCCAGCTTACGCTTCGGCCCAGGAATGTCGGCGGTCGACGATATGTTGAGGTACATGACGAGCAGGGCGCTCGAGTGGGCAATCGATGAGAACTGCGCTCGAGTTGCGCTCGCGCTGCCCCGCGATCGGGGTCGCGCACGAAGACGAGAGGCAGGGACCGCATGAGCCTGGCAACGGAGAAGACGACGGCGCTTCCGAGCGCAGTAAGCGCGGAAGAGGCGGCGGATCGCGCCGAAAAGCTGGTGCTTTCCGGCGCCGAGGCGCTCAAGGCTGCGTTCCGTGAGCACCCGTCGGGTGTCTCGCTCATCACGGCCATGACCCCGGAGGGTCCCGTCGGTCTCACGGCCTCGAGCGTGGCGTCGGTGGGTATCGATCCGCCGGCGATCGCCTTCTCCGTGACGCGCGCGACCGGCAGTGCGGGTGGCGTGCTCGGCGCGGAGACCCATCTGGTCCACCTGCTGGACTCGCGTCACGCCGCGGTTGCGCAGGCCTTCGCGGTGTCGGGAGCCGAGCGTTTCACCCCCGAACAGGGGTGGAGCTTCCTCGAGACCGGTGAGCCCCACCTCGAAGCCACCCGCGTCGCGCTCCGCTGCCGTCCGATCCAGACGACTCCCGTCGGCCCGTCCGTCGTCGTCATCGCCGAGGTGATCGAGGCGGTGTTCGGTGAATCGGCCGACCCGATGGTCTATGTGAATCGGGAATTCCACACCCTTCCGTCGGCGGATCGCCCCTAGCATCGAAGCAGCTGCGTGCGACGAGCAGACCGCTTCGCACGCGGGGCGCGTCGCGGCGAGCGGCGCGCAGAGCTGACCGCAGTACTGACCGAACGGGGGCACCGATGGCTGAGCGCACTGACGAGCAGCGGATTGAGCAGCAGACCGAGCAGAGCATGGGGAGCTATGTGACGGGAGGCCAGGCCTTCGAGCGCGACACGCAGTACATCGAGGATCGGATCGTCGCCGAACCCGACGCCGTGCGGAACCTCCCCGCGCCTCCCGCTTCGAAGATCGGCTCGCTCGGCTACGGCCTGAGCGACGGCGCCGAAGCATGGCCCGTGGAGCCGGGCCGTTACCGACTCGTCGCGGCGGCCGCGTGCCCCTGGGCCAATCGCACACTCATCGTGCGGCGCTTGCTGGGCCTCGAAGACGTGCTCTCGCTCGCGCAGCCGGGCCCGATCCACGACGCGCGATCCTGGACCTTCGATCTCGACCCCGACGGTCGTGACCCCGTGCTCGGAAGCGAGCGGTTGCAGGAGCACTACTTCCGGCGCTTCCCGGGCTATCCGCGAGGCATCACCGTTCCCGCGATCGTCGACATCCCGAGCGGCGGGGTGGTCACCAACGACTACCCGCAGATGACACTCGACTTCTCGACGGAGTGGCGCGAGTTCCACCGTCCCGGTGCGCCCGACCTACTGCCGGCGAACCTCTTCGATGAGATGTGGCCGGTGATCGAGCGGATCTTCACCGAGGTGAACAACGGGGTGTACCGCTGCGGCTTCGCCGGCAGCCAGGAGGCCTACGACGCAGCATACGAGCGCCTCTGGACCGCGATGGACTGGCTCGAAGAGCGGCTCTCGACGCGACGCTACCTGATGGGCGAGACGATCACCGAGGCCGACGTGCGCCTCTTCACGACCCTCGCACGCTTCGATCCCGTGTACCACGGGCACTTCAAGGCGAACCGGAACAAGCTCAGCGAGATGGAGCACCTGTGGGGCTACGCGCGTGACCTCTTCCAGACGCCAGGTTTCGGCGACACCATCGATTTCACGCAGATCAAGCAGCACTACTACGGCACGCACGCCGACATCAATCCAACGCGGATCGTGCCGCTCGGGCCCGACCTCGCGAACTGGCGCGACCCTCACGGGCGCGAGCGCCTCGGGGGAGCACCGTTCGGTGATGGTACGCCTCCGACACCCCTCGCCTAGCGGCTACTCCGTTCCGACCGGCTGAGGCACTCGGATCCCGACAGTGTCGAGATTGTTAGCCTTGTCGCGGCGTTCCACAGCGACGGCCGCGAGCGCGAGCACCAAGCCGGCTGAGGCCAGCGAGACGCCCACCCACCCGGGCGCCAAATAGCCGAATCCGCTGGCGATAACGAGACCGCCGAGAGCCGCTCCCAGGCTGTTTCCGATGTTAAAGGAAGCGTGATTCATTGCAGCGCCGAAGAGTTCCGCTTTCCCCGCGACGCGAATCAAGCGGGACTGGATGGACGGAGTCAACATCGACGAGGTGGCGCCGAGCAGGAACGTGCAGATGACGAGGCCCGCGGGGCTCCAGGCGAGCAAAGAGTATGCGATCAGCACGACGATGAGTCCGCCGAAACCGATGAGCGTCGTGCGATTGATGTTCTTGTCGCTCGCCCAGCCACCCACAACATTGCCGATCGTCATTCCGACGCCGAGTCCGGCGAGCACCCACGGCACGGTGCTGGGAGCGAGACCTGCAACGCGCGTGGTGACCTCGGCGATGTACGAGTACACCGCGAAGAACCCACCGAATCCGATTGCGCCCACAGCGATCATGAGCCAGAGACGCGGGTTGCGAAGCGCAGACAGCTCCTTCAGGGGACTGCGCTCCGGGTTGCCCGGGTAGCGGGGGAGGAAGACCAGGCAGAGGATCAGCGTCGCCGCGAAGATCACGGCGACTAGCACGTACGCCCATCTCCACCCGGCGGTCTGCCCGATCCACGTGGCGAGCGGCACGCCGATGACATTCGCCACCGCGAGGCCAGAGAGCGCGAGGGCGATCCCGCGCCCCTGCATCCCGGGACCCATGATGCGGGCGGCGAGCAGCGAGGCCACGCCGAAGTAGGCCCCGTGTGGAAGAGCGGAAATGAAGCGCGCGACGAAGAGCGAGCCGAACGTCGGCATGAACACGGAGGCCAGCGTGCCCAGGATGAAGAGCCCGAGCAGCAGGAACGTGAGCTTCGACTGCGACATCCGGGCCGCGAGCACGGCGAAGGTCGGCGCCCCCACCACGACCCCGAGCGCGTAGGCAGTGATGAGCCACCCCGCCTGCGCGATCACCGTGGTCGGCGACTCGGCGAAGCCTGGCAGCAGGTCAGCGGCGATCTGCGGGAGCACACCCATCGTCGCGAATTCGGTCACGCCGATCCCGAACCCGCCGAGAGCAAGCGCGAACAGTGCGAAACCTCGCCGGAGCGGGGTGAGCTGAGTCATCTGCGGAGACCTTCCCGAGAAATGGATCGTCGGCAGCGGTCGGCGCAGGCCGGTCTGCGAAGCGCTGCCGCACGAGGGCAACCTGAATAGCCTAGTCGCTTTCGGGCCGGGCAGTGTCAGAAGCCGCGTGCCCGCCAAGCGTCGAGGTCGGGTCGCTCGACCGCGATCGTCGTGGAATCGCCGTGACCCGGGCGCGCGACCGTTTCTCCAGGAAGCGTGAACAGGCGCGTCTCGATGGAGTCGAGGATCTGGTCGAAGCTCGAGTAGTCCCAGCGAGTCGCCCCCGGCCCGCCGGAGAAGAGCGTGTCGCCGGAGAACACGGTGTCGAGGGCCGGAGCTGCGAAGCAAACGGAGCCAGGGGTGTGGCCCGGAGTGTGCAGCGTCGCGAGTTCGACGCCGGCCACGAGAAACGTTGCGCCCTGGGCGAGTTCGATGTCGGGCGCGGAATCGGCGCCGTAGGTGCTCTGCCAGAGGAACAGATCAGCGGGATGCAAGTAGACGAGCGCGTCGAGACGTTCCGCGAGTTCGACGGCGGCGTTCACGTGATCGTTGTGCCCGTGAGTGAGCAGAATCCCGAGCGTCTCACGGTCGCCGACCGCCGTCGCGATCGCCGCGGCATCGTGGCTCGCGTCGATGACCACCACCTGCTCGTCGTCACCGACGATCCACACGTTGTTCTCGATCGGGAGCGCCTCGGGTTCCGGGCCGCCCCGATCGACGAGAAGACTGCCGTGCGTGACGACCCGCTCGATGCGTGCGTTCATGGTGCGCCTTTCTGTGTCGTTCGTCTCGAGTCAGGGCTTCAGAATCACGCGACAGGCCGCGACGCCCGCCGCGCGACACCGCGAGCTATGCGCGAGTGACGATGGTCGGGCAGGGGAGCGCCTGCAGCACTCCGTGACTGACCGAGCCGAGGAGCAGACGCGTGATGCCACCGCGACCGCGGCTGCCGACGACCAGCAATTCGGCACCTTCGGCGGCTTGCACGAGTGCAGCGACAGGCGGCGACTGCACGATCTCGCGTCGCACCTCGAGGTCGGGGTAACGCTGAGTGAGGCCCGCCGTGCCGATGGCGATGGCCTCTTCGGCAACCGCGCGCTGCGACTCAACGAGTTCCTCGCTCCACAGGTACTCGAGGCCCGGCGTGAGCGGCGGCATCCACGCGTACACCGCGACCAGCGGGACATCGCGGCGGGAAGCCTGTTCGGCGGCGAACTCGATAGCCTTGCGCGACGCCTCGGAGCCGTCGACGCCGACGACGACCGGCGCGTTGGGCGACGGTTCCGTCTTCGGGATCACGGCCACAGGGCAGCGGGACGTTGCGGCGACCTTCACGGCGCGCGTACCGAAGAACGAGCCGGAAAAGCGCCCACCCTGGTGTGCGCCTAGAATCACGAGGTCCGAGCGCTTCGACGCCTCTTCGACCTCGGCGATCGGGTGTCCCACCACGGCGGTGCCGACGATGGGACCGGTGAAGCCCAGCGACCGCGCGTATTCTGTCTCGACCTGGAGCATCTGCTCAGATGCGGCCTGCGCCTCCGAGAGGAAGGCAACGCTCTCGGAGAGGAACGAGTCGTCGGCGACGTGGATGAGTTCGACTGCCGCCCCGCGCTCGGTTGCGCGCGCGAGGCCCCAGGCGAGGGCGACCCTGCTCTGCTCGGATCCATCGACTCCAATGAGGTACTTCTCAGACATGATCTGTCCTTTCTCTCTTTCGACGTGGGTGGCGAGCAGGGCCGCGACGACTCAGCTTTCGAGCGCCGGCAGGTGCGCCGGGTGCACGCCCGCGAGGTGCTCGACGATGCGGACGACCTGGCAGCTGTAACCGTACTCGTTGTCGTACCAGACGTACACCACTGCGCTGTCACCGGTGACGATGGTCGCGAGACCATCGACGATCCCGGCGCGGTTCGAGCCGACGAAGTCGGTCGACACGATCTCGTCGGACTCGACGTAGTCGATCTGCGTGCGCAGGGCCCCTGTCAGCGACACCTGCTCGAGCGCCGCATTAACCTCTTCACGCGTGGTCTCCTGCTCGAACTGCAGGTTGAGCACCGCCATCGACACATCGGGCGTGGGAACGCGGATCGCGTTGCCGGTCAGCTTGCCGGCGAACTCGGGCAGCGCCTTCGCGACGGCCTTCGCTGCACCGGTCTCGGCGAGCACCATGTTCAGCGCGGCGGCGCGGCCGCGGCGGGCGCCCTTGTGGAAGTTGTCGGTGAGGTTCTGATCGTTCGTGTACGAGTGCACGGTCTCGACGTGCCCGCGGCTCACTCCGAAGCGGTCGTTCAGCACCTTCAGCACCGGCGTGATCGCGTTCGTCGTGCACGATGCCGCGCTCAGAATCGGCTGATCCGTGATCGCGTCGTGATTCACGCCGTAGACGACGTTCAGCAGGTCGCCCTTTCCGGGCGCGGTGAGGAGCACGCGCCCGATCCCGGTGTTCTTCAGGTGCTGCTCGAGGCCCTCGGCATCGCGCCAGCGGCCCGTATTGTCGACGAGGATCGCGTCCTCGATGCCATACTGCGTGTAGTCGACGTCCGCGGGGTCGTTCGCGTAGATGACCTGGATGCGCACGCCGTTCGCGAGGATCACGTTCTCGTCCTCGAGTACCTTGATGGTGCCGTTGAACGCGCCGTGCACCGAGTCGCGCTTGAGGAGATTCGCGCGCTTCTCGAGGTCGTTCTCCGAACCGCGACGCACGACTATGGCGCGCAAATTGAGGCCGTTGCCGCTGCCCGAGTGCTCGATGATGATACGAGCGAGCAGGCGCCCGATCCGCCCGAAGCCGTAGAGCACGACGTCGGTGCCGCCGCCGGGCTGCGCACCGATCGCCGGTGCGAGAGCCGACCGCAGGAAGCCGTCGAGGTCGTCGCTGCCGGAAGCGCGGAAGTCGTTCGCGAGCAGCGCGAGGTCGACCGACACGGGGCCGGGCTGGATCTCCGCGATCGCCGAGACGATGGCCGAGGTCTCTTCGAGCGGCAGTTCGACATCGTCGATCTTGCGCGCGAAGCTGTGCGCCCGGATGATGTCGACGGGTGAGCGGCCGATCAGACTGCGGCCGTGGATGGACATCACGACGTCGTGGTCACGGTACAGCTGGCCGATGAGCGGGATCATCCGCTCGGCGAGTTCCTGCTTCGCCTTCCACGCTTCGAGATGAGCATCAGCACGATGGTTCATGTGAACGGTGGGTTCCTTCCAAGGGATGACATGGGGGATCGGCCTGCCCGCCGGAGACGTTGGACGCCTGCCTCCAGTATCCCATGGACCACCCCCGCGCCAGGCTGAGCGCGCCATGACGCTGTGTGACACGAATGATTTCGTCAGGACGGCTCTGTAGCGCATGCTGGAATGCGACAGCAATTCCCGCGGCAGGGCCCGCAGCTCCGAGTGCCCGCCCGTATCGATGTATTGAGGACTGACGATGACCTTCACCAAGCGCGGCACCTGGGCCGCTTCGCTCACCGCCCTCGCCCTCGCCACCGCGACGGCGCTCACGGGCTGCTCGGCTTCCGACGACGGCGGCGATTCCGGCGCCGACGAGACCGTCAAGATCGGCGTCGTGGGCGCGAGCGACGCGTACTGGGAGACGTTCACTGACGCCGCCGCGGAAGAGGGCATCAACGTCGAGCTCATCGACTTCACCGACTACAACCAGCCGAACCCCGCGCTGAGCGAGGGCGAGCTCGATCTGAACCAGTTCCAGCACATCCAGTACCTCGCCGACTACAACGTGTCGAACGACGACGATCTTGTCACCATCGGCGCGACCGCGATTTACCCGCTCGGCATCTTTTCCACGAAGCACGACACCCTCGAGGACATCCCGAAGGGCGGCACCGTCGCAGTGCCCTCCGACCCGAGCAACCGCGCGCGTGCGCTGAACGTGCTGCAGGCGGCCGGCCTCATCGAGCTCTCCGACGGGGGCACGCTGTTCTCCACGCCCGACGATGTCGACACCGCGAAGTCGAAGGTGGAGGTCACCGAGATGGACGCGTCCTTCACCGCGACCTCGCTCGCGGACGTCGACGCGGCGGTCGTGAACAACGACTTCGTCACCGACGCGGGCCTCGAGTTCTCGGAGGCGCTGTACCAGGACGATCCGAGCGACGAGGGCGCGAAGTACTTCATCAACATCTTCGCGGCGCGGGCTGAGGATCAGGACAACGAGACCTACCAGAAGCTCGTGGAGATCTACCAGACGAACCAGGACGTTCAGGACGGCGTGATGGAGAACTCCGGCGACTCGGCGATCCTGCTCGATACCCCGGCAGATGAGCTGCGTGAGATCCAGGATGACGCTGAGGCGCAGATCCGGGAGAACCAGTAACCGTCAATGTCGTAAGCACCGCATAGGATCGGGGCGTTCGGAAGTTTCCGAGCGCCCCGTTTCCGTGATCCGAAGGGAGACGCGATGACCCGCGTCCAGATGATCGGCGTGTCGAAGCGCTACCCGGGCCGCGGTGGGAACGCCGCTCCGGTGGTCGCCGTCGACGACGTATCGATCGACGTCGCATCCGGCGAGATCCACGCCATCATCGGCTATTCCGGGGCCGGCAAGAGCACGCTGCTCAGGCTCGTGAACGGCCTGGAGCACGCGACGGGCGGGCGGATCCTGGTCGGCGAGGACGAGATCACCGCGCTCCCCGAGTCGAAGCTGCGAGACGTCCGCGGCCGCATCGGCATGATCTTCCAGCAGTTCAACCTCTTCCACTCGAAGAAGGTTGCGAAGAACGTCGAGTATCCGCTCATCGTCGCAGGAGTACCGGCGGCCGAGCGCAAGCGCCGCGTTGCGGAGATGCTCGAGTTCGTCGGCCTCGCCGACAAGGCGCAGGCGTTCACGGACCAGCTCTCGGGCGGTCAAAAGCAGCGCGTCGGCATTGCGCGCGCCCTCGCGACGAGCCCGGGCGTGCTCCTCGCCGATGAGGCGACGAGCGCGCTCGATCCGCAGACCTCGCGAGAGGTGCTCGCGCTGCTGCAGCGAGTGAATGCGGAACTCGGCATCACGATCATCCTCATCACGCACGAGATGGAGGTCGTCCGCGAGATCGCGCACCGCGTGACGGTCATGGACTCCGGTCGCGCCGTCGAGCAGGGCGAGGTCTTCGACGTCTTCTCGGCGCCGCAGTCCGACACGACGCGGCGCTTCGTCGCGACCGCGCTGCCGACCGAACCCGCTGCCGAGCACCTCGAGGAACTGCGCAAGCGGCACCGCGGCCGCCTCGTGTCGCTGACCTTCCGAGACGGCGATGTGGATCAGCCGCTGGTGTTCCGCACCCTCGCCGAGCGCGGCGTCGGCGTGAACATCGTGCACGGCGGCATCACGGACGTCGGCGGGCGCAGTTTCGGGCGGCTCACGCTCGAGCTCATCGGTGAGGACCTGAAGGTCGAGCACGCCGTCGCTGCGCTCGCTCAGGAGACGACGCTGGAGGTGCTGGCCTAAATGGACAACCTGCTCGAACTGCTGCAGAACGGCAAGTTCCTCGACGCGACCGTGCAGACGCTGACCTACGTCGTCATCGCCATGGGCCTCGGCGGCCTGCTCGGGCTCCTCATCGGGGTTCTGCTCACGGTCACGCGCCAGGGCGGTATCTTGCAGAACCGCGCCGTCTACTGGGTGCTGAACTTCCTCGTGAACTTCTTCCGGCCTATCCCGTTCGTCATTCTCATCGCGGCGATCCAGCCCCTGGCACGCGTCGTAGTCGGCACGGGCATCGGCGATCCGGCCCTGATCTTCGTGCTCACCTTCGCGGCGACCTTCGGTATCGCGCGGCTCGTGGAGCAGAACCTGCTCACGGTGCCTCCGGGAGTGATCGAGGCATCCCGAGCGATGGGAGCGGGCCCGATTCGCTCGATTCTCGCGGTGCTCATCCCCGAGGGGCTCGGGCCGGTCGTGCTCGGTTACACCTTCGCGTTCATCGCGGTCGTCGATATGACCGCGATGGCGGGTGTCATCGGCGGCGGCGGGCTCGGAAACCTGGCGCTGCAGTACGGCTACCGGCAGTTCAACCCCTGGGTGACCTGGGCCGCGGTGCTCATCATCATCGTGATCGTGCAGATCGTGCAGTTGCTTGGCAATCTGCTCGCGCGAAAGCTGCTGCGGAGGTGAGCGGGATGGGTGAAGAGGTAATAGTCGAAGAGCACTCGCACACGCTCAGTGAGTTGCGTGAGATTGCTGACGAGTTCTGGCCCGTCTCTACCGCGGAGAGCTGGGATCGCGTGGGGCTCGTGTCGGGGGCGGACGACGCACCGCTCCGCCGCGTGCTGCTCGCCGTGGACGCGACCCGCGTCACCGTGGACGAGGCGCTGGCGTGGGGCGCGGACGCGCTGTTCACGCATCACCCGCTCCTGCTGCGCGGCGTTCACACGCTCGCCGAGGACACGTCGAAGGGGGCACTGCTCGCGCGCCTGATCCGGGGCGGGTGCGGGCTGTACGCCGCGCACACGAACGCGGATCAACCCGCGGGCGGCGTCTCCGCGGTGATCGCGGAGCGGCTCAGGCTCCTGGGTGCGACGCCGATCGTGCCGCACTCGAGCGATCCGACGATCGGGATCGGGCGCGTCGGCGAGCTGCCCGAAGCGATGAGCCTCGCCGCGTTTGCCGAGCGGGTGGCCGCGGTGCTGCCCGAGACGGTGTCGGGCGCCCGCGTCGCCGGCGATCCTGGCCGCCTCGTGAAGCGGGTGTCGCTCCTCGGAGGCGCTGGTGACAGCCTGCTCGATCACCCGGTCGTGCGTTCCTCCGACGTGTACGTCACCTCGGACCTGCGCCACCACCCCGCGCAGGAGGCGCTCGAGAGCGCGATCGCGGGAGGGGGGCCAGCGCTCATTGACGTCGCGCACTGGGCGAGCGAGTCGCTCTGGCTCGAGGGCGCGGCGCGTCGACTCGCTGCGCGGCTCCCCGGCACTGAGTTCCGAGTGAGCACCGCCCGCACTGACCCGTGGGTGTTCTCGGTCGGGGCGCGCGAGCGATGAACGTACTGAGCGGGCCAGGATCGGCCGCGATAGGGTTGCTCCTATGAAGGCCAGCCCGCGCCAGCAGCGTCTCCTGCTCGATCTCCAAGACCTCGACAACACCCTCGCACGGCTTCGCCGCAAGCGCGCGACCCTCCCGGAGCGCGAGGAGCTGAACGGCCTCGCAGCTGAAGCAGCATCGGCGCGCGAGCAGTTCATGGCCGCCCAGCGTGAACTCGACGCGCAGACCGCGGAAATCACCCGAGTGGAGTCGGACGTCGCGCTCGTGCAGCAGCGCCGCGACCGCGACGAGCAGTTGCTCGCCGCGAGCACGTCGAGCAAGGAGGCGCAGGCGCTGCAGACGGAGCTGGAGACGCTGACGCGCCGGCAGTTCGAGCTCGAGGATCGGGAGCTCGAACTCATGGAGGTCCAGGAGCGCGCCCAGGCTGCGTTCGCGGAGGCGCAGACCGTGCTCGCGGGCGTGGATGCGCGGCGCGCGGCGATCCAGCAGCAGATCTCCGAAGCCGAGCAGCGCATCGACCGCGACCTCGCGTCGAACTCGGAGGAGCGCGACGGGCTCGCGGCCGAGCTGCAGCGGGATCTGCTCGGCGTCTACGAAGATCTGCGCGCGCGGATCGGTATCGGAGCCGCACGATTGCGCGGGAATGTTTCCGAGGCGAGCAACATGGCGCTCGCGCCCGCCGAACTCAGCGGAATCCGCGCGGCCGCGCCCGACGAGCTCGTGTTCTGCCCGGGGACCGGCGCGATTCTCGTTCGCGCCGAGGACGCCGAGGCGTAGCAGGCGGAGGAGCGCTCTCCGTCGCGTGGAGTCGTGCGAGCGCCCGAGACCCTCTCACCCGTGCCCTAGACTTGAGCACGGAATGGGTCGGTGAGACGGTCGCGTCAGAACGGGGTTTTGGCCCCGTATCTGCCGAGGAACGTCCGGGCTCCGCAGGGGAGAACGGTGGGTAACGCCCACCCGGGGCAACCCGCGAGAAAGTGCAACAGAGAGTAGACCGCCCCACGGCTCGCCGTGCGGGTAAGGCTGAAAGGGTGGTGTAAGAGACCACCGGCGTTCGTGGTGACACGGGCGGCCAGGTAAACCTCGTTCGGAGCAAGGCCAGACAGAGGATGATGACGCGCCCCGCCGAGTCCTCGGGTAGGCCGCTAGAGGGTGCCGGCAACGGTACTCCGAGAGAGATGACCGTCACCGAGCAGTTCGCTGCTCGCGACAGAACCCGGCGTATGATCCGGCCCATTCCCCTTCTCGCTTCGTTTTCGAGCTGCGCGACACACCCCTCGTGCAGGGGCCCGCGTTCCCCATAGGCTGGAAGCGGACGGCGCGGACGCGTCGCCTCCGGTCGGCATGGCGCGTGAGCGCGGGGAGGAAGATCGATGAGCAAGCAGGAGTGGGGGATCGACGATCCCTCGGAGACGTACTGGTACAACTCGCGCACCGGTCAGGTCGAGGAGGGGCCGCAGTCGCTCTCGGTGGATCGCATCGGCCCGTTCACCACGCGTGAAGAGGCGGCCCGCGCAAACGAGATCGTCGCGGAGCGGTCGAAGGCCTGGCGCGATGAAGAGGCCGCGGAAGACTGAGGCAGCACTGAAGCAGTGCCCTGACGCAGTGCACTGAAGCGATCACCGGCGGCCGTAACACGATTGTCACCGGTGCTCGATAGTCTGAACGCAGTCATCGCACGCGGAGCGGGATCACCCTCCGGGCGAGGCGTCGACGAGCGGAGGTAGCGTGAGCAAGCAGCGCGATTTTGTTCTGCGAACGATTGAGGAGCGCGGAGTGCGCTTCGTGCGGCTCTGGTTCAGCGATGTGTCAGGCACGTTGAAGTCCGTGGCGCTCGCGCCCGCGGAGGTGGAGAGCGCGTTCAGCGAGGGCATCGGCTTCGACGGGTCTGCGATTGAGGGGCTGACGCGGGCGTACGAGTCCGATCTGCTCGCGGTGCCGGATCCCTCGACGTTTCAGCTCCTGCCGTGGCGGAGCCAGACCGCCCCGACCGCGCGCATGTTCTGCGATATCCGCACGCCGAACGGCGAGCCGGCCGTCGCAGACCCGCGGAACGTGCTCAAGCGCACGCTCGCCCTCGCTGCCGAGGAGGGGTTCTCGTTCTACACGCACCCCGAGATCGAGTTCTATCTGCTGAAGTCCAAGGAGTTCGACGAGCGCGGGCCGGTGCCGGTCGACCGAGCGGGCTACTTCGACAACGTTCCCGGCGGCACGGCGCACGACTTCCGCCGCGAGAGCGTCAACATGCTCGAGGAGCTCGGGATCTCGGTGGAGTTCAGCCACCACGAGGCAGGCCCCGGCCAGAACGAGATCGATCTGCGCTATGCGGACGCGCTCACTACCGCCGACAACATCATGACGTTCCGCACGGTCGTGAAGGAGGTCGCGATCTCGCAGGGGGTGCACGCGACCTTCATGCCGAAGCCGCTCGCGGGCCATCCGGGCTCGGGCATGCACACGCACCTGTCGCTCCTTGAGGGCGATTCGAACGCGTTCTACGACGCCGGCGCGCGCTATCAGATCTCGCAGACCGGCCGCCGCTTCATCGCGGGGTTGCTCCGCCACGCGCCCGAAATCACCGCGGTGACGAACCAGTACATCAACTCGTACAAGCGACTGTGGGGGGGCGATGAGGCGCCGTCGTTCGTGAGCTGGGGGCACAACAACCGCTCAGCGCTCGTGCGCGTACCGATGTACAAGCCGGGCAAGGGCGACGCGGCCCGCGTCGAGTACCGCGGCATGGACAGCGCGGTGAACCCGTACCTGGGATTCTCGATGCTGCTCGCCGCCGGTCTCAAGGGCATTCGCGAAGAGTACGAGCTGCCGCCGGAGGCGGAGAACAACGTGTGGGCGCTCAGTGACGGGGAGCGTCGCGCGATGGGCTTCGATCCGCTGCCGACGAGCCTGGACCACGCGCTCGCGGTCATGGAGCGCTCGGAACTCGTCGCCGAGACACTCGGTGAGCAGGTCTTCGCGTACTTCATCCGCGACAAGCGCCGCGAGGTCGCGGAGTACCGAAGCCAGGTGACGCCGTACGAGCTCAGCTCGATGCTCGACACGATCTGAGCGGGCGCAGGGCAGGCGTATGGCACGGGATCAGTCAGCGATCACGCTCTCGGCCGCGGCTCGAGCGGGCTTTCAAGATCTCGGTGAAGCGCGCGATGCGCTGACTGAGCTCAGCGACCGTCTCGGCCAGGCGCCGGCGGCACTGCTCGAAGCGTTCTCCGGCGCGGCCGATCCGGATGCCGCCCTGCAGCGCGTGCGCTCGCTTGCCGATGAGCACCGCGATGCACTTGCGACAGTCGAGGCTGGTGACTTGGCACTGCTGTGTGTGCTCTTCGGCGCGTCACCGGCGCTCGGCGATTTCTTCGTACGCCGACCGAAGCGCCTGCCCGAGATTCTGAGGTCCGGAGGCGGGGTCGTCACTGCGGCTCGCGCCCACGATGAGCTGCAGGAGGCGGTGCAGGATCCGCACACCGGCGAAACCCTGCACGCCGAGGCGGGATGGGTCGCCCTCCGCGCACGCTATCGCGAGCTACTCGCCGAACTCATGCTGTACGACCTGACCGCGGGGCGCGAGGGGCGAGCGGCGGAGGTGTTCGAGTCGGTGGCCTCGTCACTGTCGGGCCTCGCGGCAGCCGCGATCGATGCGTCGCTCGCCGTGGCGCGCGCCTCATGCGCGGCGGGGAGCTCCGGCACACCGATCAGCCGCGAGCGGCTCGACGCCGTGCGACTCGGCATCGTGGCGATGGGCAAGTGCGGCGCGGAAGAGCTCAACGTCGTGTCCGACGTCGACGTCATTTTCGTCGTCGAGAGTGCGGACGCCGAAGTGCTCGACGGCGACGCACTCGTGCGCGTCGGCACGCGTCTTGCGAGCGAGGTCATGCGGGGTATCCACGACCCGGCCGTCGAGCCGCCGCTCTGGCAGCTCGACGCGAACCTCCGACCCGAGGGCCGACACGGCGCACTCGTGCGGACCCTCGGATCGATGCGTAGCTACTACGAGCGCTGGGCGAAAGCGTGGGAATTCCAGGCGCTGCTCAAGGCGCGACCTCTCGCCGGCGACCTCGCGATTGCCGGGGAGTTCGTGGCCCAGACCCGCGATGCGGTGTGGGCCTCCGCGTCGCGCGAGGACTTCGTCGGCTCGGTGCAGCGCATGCGTGAGCGCGTCACGGAGCACATCTCGGATGATGAGCTCGAGGTGCAGCTGAAGCTCGGGCCGGGCGGGCTGCGAGATATCGAGTTCAGCGCCCAGCTGCTGCAGCTCGTGCACGGGCAATACGACACGCGCTTGCACGTGCGCGGCACGCTCCCCGCCCTCCGTGCGCTCGTCGCGGGCGGCTACGTTGCGCGCAGCGACGGTGAGCGGCTCGCAGAGGATTACCGCTTCCTCCGCGTGCTCGAGCATCGCCTGCAGTTGCGCGCCCTGCGGCGCACCGCCATCATGCCGACCGACGAGCACGGCCTGCGCGTACTCGCCCGCGCCACCGGACTCGCGACCAGTGCGAACGGACTTCGCGAGCGGTGGGAGCGCACGAAGCTCGAGGTGCGCGAGCTCCACCTGAAGATCTTCTACGCGCCGCTGCTCAGCGCCGTCGCCGCGCTGCCGGAAGAGGAGCTGGTGCTCGGCAGCGATGAGGCCCGCGTACGTCTGCTGAGCATCGGCTTCCGCGATCCTGACGGAGCTATGCGACACATGATTGCGCTCACCCGAGGCACCACGCGTCGCTCGCGTATTCAGCGCAACCTCATGCCGGTGCTGCTCCGCTGGCTCGCAGACGGCACCGACCCCGATTTCGGTCTGCTCGCCTTCCGTCGAGTGAGTGAGGCGAACCGCGAGTCGCCCTGGTACCTGCGGTTGCTCCGCGACGGCACCGAAGCGGCCGAGCGCCTAACCCGCGTGCTCGCGAATTCCCGGTACGCCGCGGAGTTGCTCGAAACCATCCCGGAGGCCGTCGCCTGGCTCGAACGGGACGATCGGCTGCAGCCGATGCCCCTGGCCACGCTCTTCGAGGAGATGCGCGCGATCGCATCGCGACGCGCAGGCCTCGACTCCGCAGCATCCGCACTCCGGATCGTGCATCGGCGCGAGATCCTCAGGCTCGCGATGGGCCGCCTCGTCGGGGTGATCGATGACGCGCAGGTCGCGGCCGGACTCGACGCCGCGCATACTGCACTGCTCGATGCCCTCTTGCTCGCAGTGCGCGCGGAGCCTCGAGATCGTAGCGCAGCGTCCGCACCACCGCTCGAGCTCGCGCTCATCGGGATGGGACGCTACGGGGGGAGCGAGCTCGGCTTCGCGTCCGACATCGACGTCGTCGCCGTCTACCGCGCGCCGGAGGGGTCGCCTCGGGAGGTCGCCGCGAAGGAGGCGACCCGTCTCGTGTCCGAGCTCCGTCGAGCGGTTGCGGATCCGCGATTCCCGGTCGACCTCGACTTCGATCTCCGGCCGGAGGGCAAGAACGGGCCGCTCGTGAGAAGCCTCGAGTCCTATCGCGCGTACTACGGGCGCTGGTCGGTGACCTGGGAAGCGCAGGCGCTTCTGCGCGCCCGACCGGTCGCGGGCGACGCGGGGCTCGGACGCGACTTCATCGCGCTCGCTGACGAGATTCGCTATCCCCAGAGCTTCGGCGATGCCGCGACCCGAGAGGTGCGCCGTATCAAGGCGCGCGTCGAAGCCGAGCGACTGCCCCGCGGCGCGGATCCGAAGCGGCACCTCAAGCTCGGTCCTGGCGGAATCAGCGATGTCGAGTGGTTGGTGCAGCTCCTGCAACTTCGACAGGGCGCACGGCATGCCGAACTGCGCACCGTCTCTACGCTCGGGGCGCTGCGAGCCGCGCGCGACTTGGGCCTATTGAGCGAAGACGACGGCGGGCACCTGCTCGACTCCTGGACCTTCGCGAGCAGCGTCCGCTCAGCACTCAAGCTGTGGACCGGTCGCGGATCCGACTCGCTGCCGACTGACTGGAACGATCTCGCGGGCATTGCGGGAGTGCTGGGCCGATCGCGCGAACACACGTCGGATCTCGAAGAACACTGGTTCGCGGTCTCTCGGCGGGCGAGGGCGGTGTTCGAACGGGAGTTTTTCGGGTACGAGGAAGAGCCTCGGTTCCCGCTGCACTAAGCCCACGGGGCTCCGTGCACTCATCTCTCGCTGCGGGTCGCTGTGCGTCGCCGCGAGTTGCTGCACGTCGCCGCGAGCTGTTTGCACACAGTTCACTTTCAGGTCTAGCGCACTTCGTTACCGAAGTGTAACTTTATCGTTATGCAGTACTTGAGAATCTTCCTTGAGGCGTTGCTCGCTGAAGACGGCGCCGAGTTCGACGACGAACTGGAATCCTAGGCGTCTCGACGCTCCGTGACCGGCGGTCGCGGAGCTCTGCACGCTGCGTTCTGCGGCGGTGCGTTCGAGAAGTAGGTCGACAACTGTGACAAGGCGTTGACAGTCGCATAGGTGCCATCGCGCCGATACGCTTTTTGGGTGGCTACAACCCGACCGGGTTTTTCGGCACCAGCTCGGTGCCATGCACGCGCCACGGGAAGGCTCAGGTATGAGCATTGTCCTTCCGCCCCGGACTGAAGTGACGTGGGCGAAAGTTGAAGACGGATTCTATGTGGGCAGCAGCGGCGGTGAGTTCCGCGGTTACATTGACGAGGATCCCAGCGGTCTCTTCGTCGCGAGCAATATGTTCTCGCGCGTTATCGGGGAATTCGCGGCGCTGAGCGATGCGATGCGCGCGGTCGACACGGCTCATGAGCAGAGCGGCGTGCACGGAGAGGTGAACTGAGATGGACCTAGAAACCCGCCACCCCGGCGCGCTGAAATTCCTGGTGTACACGAGCGCTGCGATCACCAAGTTCTACGAGGACGACCTCGAGGAGCTTCTTCGCTTTGCACGCGCGGAGAACCAAGCGGCCGACATCACCGGCATCCTGCTCTACAAGAGCAATCGCTTCATCCAATTTTTGGAGGGCCCACCCGCCGCGATCGACGCGCTGATGTCGCGCATCCGGCAGGATCCGCGACACACGAACGTGCGCGTTGTCGTCGAGGAGCTCGCGCTCTCACGCCAATTCACCGATTGGAGCATGGGCTACCAGGTCTCGAAGGGCGACACGGCTCCGCTCCCGGAGGGTTTCCGCGACTCATTCGCGGACATCGAGGAGGCGCCGGACGCCTTCACGACCGGACGCGCCGCGAAGGAACTGGCGCTCTGGTTCCGCGTGCGCGCCGCTCGAGCGTCGCATCTGGCCGCGTAGGAATACGCCGAGGAGAGCGCCGAGGGCCTGCACCGGCCCCGACGCCGCCCCGCCGATACCCTCGATCGACCGGCACCGCGGACGATCGAGGTGTGGCTGAGGCTCAGGACCGTTGCGAAAGAAGCAAATGTCTCGAGAGCAGATAAGCTCTCATGCGGGGGATTTGCTTTGCTCTGGAGACCCTGTGCAATTTCATTCTCGCGCCAACGCCCTGAAGTTCGCTACCGTTGCGACCGCTATCGCGCTCGTGCTCACATCGGCGCCACCCGCCTCTGCGGAGAGCGCGGACGACGCACATTAGACGAAGCCCGCGTTCGAGGCTGTTTCTGCCCCCACAATGGATCGAGCGGATCCCGCCACGGGCGACGACTCGACCGCGCCCCAAGAAGCGGTTCCTGTCCAACCATCGAGTGCGCTTCGGACCGAAATCGAGGTGCGCCTTCGGGGCGACGAAGACCCAATTCCTGCGCCGACGGAGCCTGCTGCGCCCGCCGGCCGAGACGAGATTGCCGCGGGAGAGGTCCTGGTCCTTGGCGCGCCCTCGGTGGGATCGGTGCTTCGCGCAGACCTTGAAGGGTGGGATCCCGATGTCACCCTGGCGTTCACCTGGCTCCGCGATGGCGTGCCGTTGCCCGGGGCGGTGAGCGATGAGCTGACGATCTCGGCGGAGGACGCCGGCACCGAGCTCGCCATGCGCGTGACTGCCGTGGCGGACGGCGCTGCGCCCGTGACGGTCGAGTCTCGTCCCGTGCTGGTGCCCGGGGATGTAGCAGCCGCTGAGCCGACGGTCACCGGGACCCTCGTCGTCGGGAAGACTCTGACTGTCCGTCCCGGCTCCTGGGCTGAGAGAACGACGTTTACCTCGCTGTACTCGCGGATGAACTGGTCGGCTGTCTCCGCGGGATCCTCGGCGCGGTCGAGCGCCGCGTTTGCCTTGGCCGTGAACAGGCGACGGAATCGGGTCCAGAGGGTATTCTTCTTCATCGGTCCTCCTTGTCGGTGGGTACGGTCGTGCGGGCGCCCAGAGCGCGCTGCGCGAGTTCCGCGAACACCTGGTCGCCGAGGTCGTGCAACTCGTCGGCCGCCATCTGGGCGAGGGGCTTGGCGAGAGTCACCTTTGCGTACGGCTTGCCGCTCTGCTTCGCGTTCTCCGCGGTCGCGGGCTCGTCGCCTTCGAGTAGCACGATGGTGCCGTCGGGAGCGATGGATGCGCGGTAGAGGATCGACTGGGCCTTGCCGATGGACGCGACCCAGTTGCCGTCCGCGGCGGGTACGACCTCGAATACGGTGAGCCCGGAGGCCTTGTACCCGTCGAGCACGGATCCGGTGATGGTGTCGGCGACGGCTGAGTTCGCCTGGCGGGTCTCGCCCTTCGGGTAGCGGTAGACCGTGTAGTTGTTGAGCTCACCGGCTTCCATCGTGGATCCGGTGATCGTTCCGATGCCCACGATGGAGGCGCTGGTGCCGCGCGGGTTCAGGGGAGTGACGTAGTCGTGGCTCAGCTTTTTTCGCTGGCCTGTCGTGCGAGGCCGAAGTCTGCGCGGTTCGCACGGTTCGGGTCGTGCTCGTCCTTGCCGGTGTCTTCGTAGCCGACCTTCCCGAACTGCCAGTCGAAGTAGCTGCCGGTTGCCGCGGTGGATTCGCGCTGCATGGTTGCGATCGACTGCGGCCACATGCCGCTGTCCGCGACGATCACGCGTCCAGGGATTGCGCGCCGATCGTCGTCTGCGCGGCCTGAACAATAGGATCCCGAGACCAATCGCGATGCCGACAATCGCTGTAGCCGATATTGCGCCATTGGCGGATTCGTCGGCCCCAGTCGCGGCCAGGTTACCGGAGGAGATAGCAGTGGGCAGGTCGGGCGCCGAGGGAGGCGTCGGAGTCGGGGGAGGCTCGAGCGTCGGCGGCTGGGGCGGTTCCGGGGGCTCCGGCGCGACGAATGCGGTTGTCGCAGAACCTTCCGCGCTCACCGCAGTTCCGGCACCGATCGCGCCTGCTGCCGCGGTGTTCACGATCTCGCCCGCGCTGAAATCCGTTTCCGTGACCTCGTAGTCGCAGGTGAATGATTCTGATGCAGCGACCGGGATCTCCGTCGCGCTGCCCTCGAGGGTGCAGAGCGGGTCGTTGACCGTGAGCTCGGTCACCGGGACGTTTCCAGTGTTGCTCACGATCACTGTGTATGTGAGCACTTCACCGGCCTCTGAGTATGTGCTGGAGGACACGGCTTTTGTCAGCGCGATCGCGGGCGCCGGCTCGACGACCGTAACCGCCCAATCTTTAACCTCACCTGAGTCAATAGCTGCTGTCGGAAGCGGTGGCTCACCGCCGGGATGGGACAGCCGTAGCCGGAGCCATGTTTGCCCGAGCGTGCTGATCGCTGGCAGTTCGAGTTGCACAGTGCTCGTTCCTGAGCCAGCCGCGACCGGCACCTGGGTGAGTGACTCTGCTTCGTCGAATACCCCGTCGAAATCGGAGTCGATCCAGCCGACGAGCGCTGCATCCTCATCGGCCGCGTTGGTGACTGTGACCTCGACGCTTGAGGTGAAGGACTGCACCAACTTCGGTGCGGCGCTCAGCGCATCATCAACGTCCCCGTCGACGGGCAGCCCGTCCGTCTCCCGAGTCACGTCCGCACCCAGCATGAGCGGAGCCGCGAGCGTTTGCTCGTCGAAGCCCTCGAGCCCGTGGCGCGCGCCGTCGTCGGCGAGCAACGTCCCATACGATTCGGGAGCGTCTCCGAAATCGAGGGGGACCGCCATGCCAATGCATCGAGCTCCGTCGTTGATGACGGACGGGGGGACCGTCAGCGAACTCCACGAACGTTCCCGCATTGACGACGATACGAATGATCAGTCCGCTGAGATTATCCGACGCGTACAGATAACCGTCCGCGTCTGCGTACATTGCGCCGAACGTGTCCCTGCCGGAAGTCCCGACAAAACCGAGCACCGCAACCTGCTCAGTCGTCCCGGTTTCCATATCGAAGCGCTCGAGCACTGACTGGCCGCGGTCTGTGCGGAGCTGGCTGATGCCATACAGGTAGCGACCCTGCCCCGGAACGTACGCTCAGTCGGCCGACTGCCCAATACCCCCATAACTGACGTCGTCACCGGACGCTACTACCTCACCGAAGGTACTGGATCCGGGCCTCACATCGATCTGCACCCACATTCGCGTCCCGCTCTGCATGAGCCACATGAAGCCTTCAGGGTCCACATCGCCCATGTTCCAGTTGCCGATGGCCATGCCCTCGGGGAGCCCGAGCGGCTCATACTCGAGTCCGGCACCGAACCGGCCGATCCCGCCCGATCCACCGTCCCAGACGTAGAAATTGCCGTCCAGCACATTGAACCCAGCGCCGTTCACTTCGGTCGGGAGATTGCCCACGAGCTCGCTTTCCCCAGTGGCGAGATCCACAGACCACACTCCCTCCGCATGCGTCAGCAGCACTTCATTGGAGCATGCGACGGGCGGCGGGGCTGCCTGGGCAGGTGGTGCGGCGGACAGCAGGGCTATCCCTGCGAGAAGACTGCCGACGGTTAGCGCTCCAAGTACCGCTCTTGTCCCCATGAGCTTCACCTCGCCCGATCATCGCACCCCGCATGCAAGGCTCAACCTCATCCGGAACGCAGACGGCGGGGCTCGACATTATGCGGCGCCACACTGCATCAGATCTGAAGGGTCAGATCGTTACCCTCTCTGGACAACCTGGTCAACAGCACCTCTGCATGTAGCAAAGCCACGGCCACTGAACACTGCATCGCTCACGGCCCGAGCCGCATGACGCTGTTGCGTGCTGCGGGGTTGTGCTCGCGGTCGTAGACGTTCACCGTTTCAGCACGCCGCCACCGCCCCGCGCGCATGATCTCCTCAGTCGGTTTACCGTTCCGCCGCGCCTGCGTGACGTGCCCGGCGCGCAGCGAGTGGAAGCCGTACCCGTCCGCTCCAATGCCCACGCCTTCGAGCCGGACGAGCAGCATCGCGTGGAGGGCGTCGCCGGAGACACCCCGGTCGTGGATCCTGGCGCTGTGCCGGTTGCGGTACACCGCGCGGAGGAGCGGCGCGCTCGAGCGGAAGTCCTCGGGCTTCGCGAGCGGCGCCCGCTTGCTGCCGGGCTTCCCGCAGACGTGGCCGTTCCACTGCACCTCGCGGAGGAGCCGCGCAACGTCGGTGACCCAGGCGGCGTTTCCCGCGCGCTCGGCTCGGAGGAGCGCGACCCACCGGTGGACGGCGCACGGCGCGCAGGTGCTCGGCCGCTCACTGTAGGGGAGCACGACGACATCGGGCAGCACGTTCTCCTGGTCGGTCTTCGACTTGCCGACGTGGACATGAACGCCGTCCTGGCGCTGCAGCTCGAGGCTGTCGAGCCTGAGCGCCGCGACCTCGCCGCGGCGGAGCGCGCCGGCGAACCCTAGCCATATCGCGAGAGTGTCGCGCCCGGAGCTGATGCCGGCAGGGAAGGAGCGGTGATCCATCGCACGGATCACCCGGCGCACGTCGTCGAGCAGCGCCCGGCGCGCGCCGCGCCGGGCGCTGCGGCGACTTCTTCTGGTGGCCGCGCAGCAGGTCCTCGACCCCGCGGTGCCTGCCGGGGTCGAGGTGACCTTCACGAAGGTGCCGCTCTGCGATCGCTGCGAGCCGCTGCCTGATCGTGGACATTGAGTACGGCTCGCGGCTGCTGCCGGAGACCATCGAGGCGCAGAACCAGCGGACAGTCTCCGGGAGCGCGGGGAGAGGCTGCAGTCCGTGCTCGGCGCAGAACGCGGTGAACGCGCGCCACCCCTGCTCGTGCGCGCGCCGCGTCGCCGGAGCGTGCGCGTGGGACTCGATCTCGCGGCTGAGGAGTTCCAGCTCGTGGAGCTGCCCGGTGCCATCGACGAGCGTGACGGGCGCAGAGGCCCGCGCGACAGATGTTGGACCCCCAGTATGGCCAGGTTGTTGGTTCGTAACTACCTCCTGGTGAGACTGATCTCGCGTAGAGGCCCGGCCTACGGCTGTCGACGGGCGCGACAATCGGGCGGGCGCGGTCGGCCTTATGGATCACACCCACCCGGCTGCCACGCTGTTACGCGTCAAGATACGACGGTGATGTTGACCTACTGCCTACTCTGGAAGCACATGATCAGGACTCACAGCGCCCGCGACCGGGAGGCCAAAACACTCCCTGGCGTTGAGCACCGGCTGGGAGAGCAGATTGTCTGCAAGCTCGCCGCCGCAGCCGACAAGGGTGAAAGCGAGATCGGGCTCTGAACACACGACAAATCTATGGTCGTCTGCCCAAAGAAACGACTGCGGGAGGAATCCTCCTTCATCATTCGAGGCATCAACGAAAGAGCATTCCGATAGCTGGCCTGAGCCGATGAAGTACGGGAGCCTAGCTTCAGTAGACAGGTATCCCTTCTCGACCAACTTTTCTCCCGCGGCAGCGCCCAGGAAACCGCCATATCTCGCGAACGAGCATGCCACATCGGCCCCATAGGACTCGATGAGCGCGCGATCGAGAGTACGCGCCTGGTCTTCACTCATGTCCTCATCGGCTGCGTCCGGCCCCGTGAACGGCATCGCGGTGTCGCCCGTCTCGGTCGTCCCCGGATGCAAAATTGCTATGCAGCGAGGGTACGCCGCCGGCAGAAATCCGTCATCCGCCTTTGCCCAGCCAGAAAACCACATGACCTGCGGGCGTGCAGCCGACCTCACCAATCTGCACCTTGCCTCTGTCGCTCACTATCCGGCAACACACTTCCCTTTCTTAGAGCCAGACGCCGCCAGCTTGAACTTGAGCTTCTTGCTGAACTTGCTGTACGAACCAGTCGTGGGTTTGTATCCTGCTGGCCACGTTACCTTGTAAGATCCCTTCGCCTGGAACGTCTGAGCCTTCTTCACGCAGCTCAAGTCGCCGCCAGTGCTGGCTGTCTTCTTCGCCGACTTCATGCTCAACGCACCTACTCGACCGTTGGTCGTAGTCATCTTCGATTTCGCAACGATCTTCACCTTGGAGGCGTCAGTGCCCACACACGTTACTTTGAGGTGAGCATTGATCTTTTTGTAGCCCGATGACTTACTGGGGTGCGGGTTGTCATACGCGCTCTTACAGCCGAGCACCGCTCCCGAAGCAGAGACCGCTTTAAGAGTGCCAGGTTCGAAAGTCTCGGGTGAAGCGTGCGCAAATGCTGAGCTCTGTGGGGCGGTAGTCGGCCCGCGTGACGCTGATCCGGGAGCCGCGTGCGCGGCCGTTCCGCTGAAGAGCATCGCCCCAACGATTCCGACTGCAAGGGTGCTTTTGCTTACTCGCGCTGACAAGGACGTACCGACAGTTTGTCTCATGGATGAAACTTGGCGCACTGGCACCAACAGCCCTCTCGGGAGTGAGGCTTGTCGGTATCGAAGACGACTGCGTTAAGTGATCGGGAAAACGACTATGCAGCGCCGAGCCATGTATTGCGGCGAGCACCTAACTGGAGTCTGCGTCGACCCCCTTACTGCGCGCCTCTCAGCGGAGCGGGCAGCACCCATCGCAACTGCTCGAGAGACGGGTCTCTGATAAGTGCAATTCTCATGGCATGGAGATCGTAGGACGACGGATTCCCGAGACCGACTGCGGCTCGGTCGCCTCACCTAGAAACGATGCGACTCAGTATCCGGCTTGGCAAATTAAGCACGGACTCGGTGCGCCCCCAGACCGAATCCTGCCGAGGGGCGTGCAGACGAGCGAGCAAGAAGCGCGTCAATTACTCGAAGGACTGATCAGCGACGAGCGCGATCCGTGGTCGTTCACGCCGCGCTGACCGCCGCTCCGGCGCCAGAGAAAATCACGAGTGGATAGAGTCGCGCACTGCCACGCGGAGGCGGCATCAGACGAAATCTACCGCGCGACATCGGCCGGCATCGCGGCCCGGCTCAGCAGCTTCGAGATGCTCCCTGGAGCACGAAAAAGCGCCTCACCCGATGCGAGCAGATGAGGCGCTTTTCACGACCCGTTGCGGATGCGATCCGGACGTAAGCTGGACGTATCACAACCGATTTTGATGGATTTTGATGTACTTAGATGTAGGTCAGATTTCTTCGAAGTTTGACTCTACGACTGGTATCGGGGCAGAAATTCCAGGTCAGAGGCCATACCCGATTTTGCCCGCTCTTACACGCCGTAGTAGAGCTCGAACTCGAACGGGTGCGGGCGCAGCGCCATCGGCGCGATCTCGCACTCGCGCTTGAATGCGATCCAGGTCTCCACGAGCTCCTCCGTGAAGACTCCGCCCTCGAGAAGGAACTGGTGATCCGCCTCGAGCGCCGCAAGCGCCTCCTCGAGCGATCCCGGCACCTGAGGAATGTTCTTCGCCTCCTCCGGGGGCAGCTCGTAGAGGTCCTTGTCGATCGGCTCCATCGGCTCGATGCGATTGCGGATGCCGTCGAGGCCCGCCATCATCTGCGCGGCGAACGCGAGGTACGGGTTGCCCGAGGCGTCGGGAGCGCGGAACTCGATGCGCTTCGCCTTCGGGTTCGATCCGGTGAGGGGGATCCGCACCGCCGCGGAGCGGTTGCCCGCCGAGTACGCGAGGTTCACCGGTGCTTCGTACCCCTTGACGAGGCGGCGGTAGCTGTTGATCGTCGGGTTCGTGAACGCGAGCAGCGCGGGGGCGTGGTGCAGGATCCCGCCGATGTACCAGCGAGCGATGTCCGAGAGCTGCGCGTACCCGTTCTCGTCGTAGAAGAGCGGATCGCCACCCTTCCAGAGCGACATGTGGGTGTGCATGCCTGAGCCGTTGTCGCCGAATACCGGCTTCGGCATGAACGTCGCGGTCTTGCCCCACAGCTCGGCCGTGTTCTTCACGATGTACTTGAACTTGAGCACGTCGTCCGCGGCCTTCACGAGCGTGTCGAAGCGGTAGTTGATCTCGGCCTGCCCAGGCGCGCCCACCTCGTGGTGCGAGCGCTCGAGCTCGAGGCCCGCCTCGATGAGTCGCAGCGAGATGTCGTCGCGCAGATCCGCCTGCTTATCGACGGGGGAGACCGGGAAGTACCCGCCCTTTTCGGGGGTGACGTTACCGAGGTTGCCGCCCTCGATCTCGCGAGCCGAGTTCCAGCTCGCCTCCTCCGAGTCGATCTCGAACATCGTGCGGCGCGGCGTCGTCTCGTAACGCACGGAATCGAGGATGTAGAACTCCGCCTCCGGGGCGAAGAACGCGGTGTCGGCGATGCCCGTCGAGATCAGGTACTGCTCGGCCTTCTTCGCGACCTGGCGCGGATCCTTGGAGTAGATCTCGCCGGTGCGCGGGTTGAAGATATCGCAGATCACGATGAGGGTGCGCTCGGCGCGGAACTGATCGATGTACGCCGTCGTCACGTCGGGGATCAGCTGCATGTCCGATTCCGCGATGCCCGCAAAGCCGCGGATGGAGGAACCATCGAACATCTGGCCGACCTCGAAGAAATCCTCGTCAACGGTCGCCGCCGGAATGTTGAAGTGCTGCTGCACCCCCGGCAGGTCCGTGAAGCGAATATCGACGAACTTAACGTCGGTTTCCTTGATGAAGTCGATGACTTCCTGCGGGGTGGTGAACATGCTGCTCCTGAGGTTCATTTCGGCCGGCAATCGGATCGTGATCCGCCGATCGTGCGTCTCTAGCCTACGCGAGCACCGTTTCGGAACCGTGAGTTCGATGTTTCCTGCGTGTTACGGCAGTGCGCTTGCGATTGAAGAACGGCTTCGACACGGTCTTCAGCTGCGGATCAGCACGGTGCCGGCGATCTTGTCGTGGAAGGCCCGTTGATCCGAGTCCCAGACGAGCACCGGAATGACGAGACAGAGGAGCAGGGTGCGCAGCACCGGACGCCACGGCCCGATCCACCCGCCTGAAATCGGAACGACGCGCATGCCGAGCAGACGGTGCCCGATAGAACCGCCGATCGTCGGGATGAAGACGATCTGCAGCACCGCGAAGATGAGCACGTTCCACAGCTCGGGGTGACGCCCGCCGATAAGGAGATAGGCCGGAAGGGCGGCGAGGGCCCAATCGATGAGGATCGCCACGACGCGCCTGCCGAACCGCGCCACCGAGCGCGGCCCCTCGTCGGGGAGACCGAGGCGCTCACCAGGCCACTGACTCGGTTCGAGGTCACCGAACCGCTGAGGTGCGGGTGCCGACATCGATCAACGGGGGCGCTGCGAGCGCATGCGGTTCGGGTCCATGCCCTTCGGGATGCCGACGGGCGCGCCCTGCAGCGCCGAGAGGCGACTGTAAACAGCGTCAACCTCCGCGCGGCTGAGCACGGGCTTCAGCTTGACGAGTGCGCGTGACAGCTTGGGGAGCGGAACACCGTCGCCGTCCGGGCCGACGTAGAGGTGCACGACGGCGACGTTGCGGAGGGCGCGCTTGACCTTGCGCTCCTCGTCCGATGCCATGCGCTGCGTGCGCTGCCGCGAACCCTCAGAAATCAGGACGACACCGCCGCGACCCACAACGCGGTAGACCGCGTCCTGGTTGCGGTTGATCGCGACCGGGACCTCGGAACCACGCCACGATCGGCGCAGGGCGCTCTGCACGACCGCGCCGACGGCGCCCGGGCGCCCCTCGATCTGCTGGTACGCCGTGCGTTCGGCGCGACGACCGAGCACGATCATGACGAGCAGAATGCCGACGAGGATGCCGGTGACGGGCCACAGAATCCACGCGAACCAGCTGCCGGGGAGGAGCCATGCGAGCAGTACCGCAACGATGATCGGGGCGACGAAGCACAGCAGCAGGATCCACGGCAGTTTCGTATCGTGGGTCTTCGTCGTGCGATAGACCTCGATCATCTGCCGGATGCGCCCGGTACGCTTCGCCTGCTCTGCTGCCATACCTTCCAGGATACCGTCTTCTGGGCGCGCGCCGCGCCGCGGCTCGCACGCTTTATGGGAGCGGGAAAGCGCCACTCAAGCGGGGCCGCTACCGCATGATTCCGGCGGCGTACGCTCTCGCGCGGATTGATGCGTGCACAGCGGCGGGCCCAGTGAGATTGCGGGAAGTTATTCACTGCAGCTCGTTTACGGGCTCCAAAGGTGCGGCCGAGGTTCCAGAGTGGAGAAAACCGGGATGGAGGCCGTCAGATGTCAGCACAGCGCCCAGCGGGCACCGGTGCCCGGCTCGCCCGCCACGCTTTGGAGTGGTGTGAGCGCGCGATGCCCGCGCGGGAGGCCGGCCGCTGCGGGGTGAATGCCACGAGAGGCGAGGAGGCACCGGATGCACGCTCGCGCGCACGAGCGGCCAGGCGCCACCGCCGACACGGACACGACGAGGGATGTGCGGGGATCGGCGCGCCGCTTCACGAGCTGCGCCGGGAGCTCCGTGGTGTCGGACCGCCCGAAGCCGCCGAGTTCGTCGCGGAAGCGATCACCGATGCGGCGCGCGAGCTCGCCCTGCGAGGTGAGCGTTGGAGTGCAGAGGACGCACGGCAGACGCTCGCTGAGTTCGTCGAGCGGCGGATCACGCCCCTGCCCAGCTCGCGGGCGTCGCCCGGGTTCGTCACGGCGACCGCTGCGCCGCTGCCGTTCGCGACCCCAGCAGGCTCAGCAACGCCCCCGACACACAGCGAAGCGCCGCGGTCGCTCCGAAGAGCAACCGCGGCGCCAGCTCGGCACGCTGCTTAGAAGCCGAGGTTGCCCTCGAACTGCCCGGCCTCGAGACGCTCGCGCACGAGCGACAGGAAGCGAGCGGCGTCGGCACCGTCGACGATTCGGTGATCGTAGGAGAGGGCCAGGTAGGCCGTCGAGCGCACGGAGATCGAGTCGCCCTCGGGCCCCGAGATAACGACGGGTTTCTTCACGACTGCACCGGTGCCCAGGATCGCGACCTGCGGGAGGAATACGAGCGGGGTGTCGAAAAGCGCTCCGCGCGAGCCGGTGTTCGTCAGCGTGAAGGTGCCACCGCTGAGCTCATCGGGAGTCAGCTTGTTGTCACGGGTGCGCGCCGCGAGATCCGCAATCTCGCCGGAGATCTGAGCGAGGTTTTTCTCGCCTGCGTCACGCAGCACGGGCGTGAGGAGGCCGCGCTCCGTGTCGACGGCGATGCTGATGTTCTCGGTGTCCGGGTACACGATCGAGTCGCCATCAACCGTGGCGTTGATGATCGGGTACGTGCGCAGCGCCTCGGCCGCGGCCAGAGCGAAGAACGGCAGGAAGGAGAGCTTCGAGCCCGTCTTCGACAGGAACTCGTCCTTCTTCTGCTGACGAAGCATCGCGATGCGGGTCACGTCGACCTCGACAACGGTCGTCAGCTGAGCCGTCGACTGCAACGAGGCGACTGCACGCTCGGAGATCACCTTGCGCAGGCGGGTCATCTTCTGGGTCGTACCGCGCAGCTCCGAGATCTCGACCTTGGGGGCGGCCGCGGGCGCAGCCGAGTCAGCGGCCGGCTGTGCGGTGCGCTTGGCAGCCTCGAGCACGTCATCCTTCCGGATGCGTCCACCGACTCCCGTGCCGGTGATCGTGGAAAGGTCGACGCCCTTCTCGTGCGCGAGCTTGCGGACGATCGGCGTGACGTAGCCGGCGTTGCTCTCCGAGGAGCTTGCGGACGAATCCGCAGCAGAAGCGGCCGGAGCCTTCTGCTCGGGAGCAGCGGGAGCCGCAGGAGCAGCTGCTTCGCGCGCGGCCGGGGCCTGCTCTGCGGCGGGTGCTGGAGCCTCGTACCCGGACGGCAGATCCTGCTTCGGTGCTTCCTGCTTCGGTGCTTCCTGCTGCGGCGCCTCCTGAGCGGCGGCCGCGGCGGGTGCCTCTGCAGGGGCGGCAGCCGGGGCCGCGCCGCTGCCTATGCGGGCGAGATCTGCGCCCACCTCGACGGTCTCGTCCTCCTGCACGAGGATCTCCTGCACGATGCCGGCGATCGGCGACGGCACCTCGGTGTCGACCTTGTCGGTCGAGACCTCGAGCAGGGGCTCGTCCACCTCGACGGTGTCGCCGACGTTCTTGAGCCAGCGCGTCACGGTGCCCTCAGTGATGCTCTCGCCGAGCGACGGAAGCTTCACGCTCTGCGAGTCGCCGGAGCCACCCGAGGCGCCCTGCGCGGGCGCTGCCGGAGCCTCATTCTGCGCCGGCGCGGCAGGCTGAGCGGGTGCGGAAGCCTCAGCCGCGGGTGCCTGCTCCTCAACGGCGGGAGCCGCAGACGACTCAGCAGGCGCCTCACTCGGAGCCTCCGATGCAGCGCTTGATCCGCTGCCATCGCCGACCTTCGCCAGCACCGCGCCGACCTCGGCCGTCTCGTCCTCCTGGACCAGGATCTCCTCGAGCACGCCCGAGACGGGCGACGGGATCTCGGTGTCCACCTTGTCGGTCGATACCTCGAGCAACGGCTCGTCCACCTCGACGGTGTCGCCGACGTTCTTCAGCCAGCGGGTCACCGTGCCCTCGGTCACGCTCTCGCCCAGTGCGGGGAGTACCACCGATTCACTCATCGTGCATTTCTCCGTTCGTAATTCTGACTGTGTGCAGCGCTTAGATGGCGTGCAGCGGCTTGCCGGCGAGCTTCAGCATGGTCTCACCGATGGTCTCGTTCTGGGTGGGGTGGCCGTGCACCAACGGAGCGACGTCCTCCGGGTAGGCTTCCCAATTCACGATGAGCTGCGCTTCTCCCACGAGCTCGCCGACGCGAGCGCCGATCATGTGCACGCCGACCACGGGGCCATCGTTGACCCGTACGGCCTTCACGCTGCCCGCAGTGCCGAGGATCGAGCTCTTCGCGTTGCCCGCGAGGTTGTACTCGTAGCTCGTCACCTGGTCGTCGCCGTAGCGCTCCTTGGCCTTCGCCTCCGTGAGACCGACCGATGCGATCTCGGGGTCGCAGTACGTCACCTTCGGAATGTTCACGTCTTGCACGACGACCGGGTTCAAGCCCGCGATCTCTTCTGCGACGAAGATGCCCTGCTGGTAGCCGCGGTGCGCGAGCTGCAGACCGGGGACGATGTCGCCGATCGCGTAGACGCCCGGCACGTTCGTCGCCAGGCGCTCGTTGGTGAGCACGAAGCCGCGGTCCATCTCGACGCCGACCTCTTCGTAACCGAGGCCCTGAGTGACCGGGCCACGACCGACAGCCACGAGCAGGTAATCGGCGTCGATCTGGGTGCCGTCCTCGAGCGAGATCGACACGCCGTCGGCGTTCTGGCTCACCGACTGGAAGCGCACGCCGAGCTTGAAGTCGATGCCGCGCTTGCGGAACGCGCGCTCGAGCTGCTTCGAGATCGACTCCTCCTCGTTGGGAACGAGGTGGGGGAGGCCTTCGATGATGGTGACCTCGGAGCCGAAGGACTTCCACACGCTCGCGAACTCGACGCCGATGACGCCACCGCCGAGAATGGCGACGCGCTTCGGGATCTCGTTGAGCTCGAGCGCCTGCTCGCTCGTGATCACGCGGCCCTCGATCGTGAGGCCCGGGAGCGACCGCGAGAAGGAGCCGGTCGCGAGCACGACGTTCTTGCCGACGATGCGGTCGGAGCCCACCTGCACAGTGTTGGCGTCGACGAGCTTGCCCTCGCCTTCGATGACGGTGATCTTGTTGGCCTTCAGCAGCCCCTGCAGCCCCTTGTACTTACCGGCGACGAGCGTCTCGCGGAACTTCGTCACGGCCGCGATATCAATGCCCGCGACGCTGGACTTCACGCCGTACGCCTCGCCATCGCGCGCGACGTCGGCGATCTCCGCCGAGTGGAGGAGCGCCTTCGTGGGCACGCACCCGCGGTGGAGACAGGTACCACCCAGCTTGTCTTTCTCGATGACTGCGGCGCTGTAGCCGAGCTGCGTCGCGCGGATCGCCGCCGCGTAACCGGCGCTGCCGCCGCCCAGAACTACAATGTCAAACTGCTGATCGGCCAAGTGGGGTCTCCCTCGGAATACTCGCAATGTGAAAGGCGTCCTGAATCGTGCCGGGCGCACCTATCTCAGCCTACACCGGCTCTACACGCTCCGATTCGGCTCCGTTTCGCTGTGGGCGTGACGAAATCGCCGTCGTTGCTTCCCGTCATTCGTAGGATTGAGGTGTGACCGATTCCATCTTCTCCGCCGACTATGCCGAGCGGCGCGCGCGCGTTCCGCGCGGGCTGCCGCTGATCGTTGCGATGCAGGGGCTGACGGACGCGGGCGGAGCGATCGCGCAGCTCGAGGAGTACCTCTGGAAGCACGGTTCACCCGAGGAGCTCGTGCGCTTCAACGCCGACATGCTGCTCGACTACCGCGCGCGGCGCCCGGTCATCACGTTCAACGAGGACCACTTCGTCGACTACGCGCCGGAAGAGCTGACGCTCACGCTGATGCACGATGAGCTCGGCGCGCCGTTCCTGCTGCTGAGCGGCTACGAGCCCGACTTCCGCTGGGAGCAGTTCATCGACACGGTGCTGCTGCTCGTGCACGAGTTCGAGGTCTCGATCACCGTGTGGTCGCACGCCATTCCGATGCCGGTGCCGCACACGCGCCCGATCTCCATGACGGTGAGCGGATCGCGCGACGATCTCATCGAGGCCCGTTCCGCCTGGAAACCGACGACCAAGCTGGCCGCATCCGCCTCGCACGTGCTCGAGTACCGACTCCACTCGCTGGGGGAGGAAGTCGCCGGGTTCGCGCTGCTCATTCCGCACTACCTCGCGAACACGGAATACCCCGACGCGCTTTATGCAGCCCTCGACGGCATCATGGCAGCGACCGGGCTGATCCTGCCCACCGATGAGGTGCGACGGCTCGCCGGCCAGTTCAACGCGCAGGTCGACAGCCAGATCGCCGAGAACGCCGAGTCACTCGAGATGGTGCGGACGCTCGAGCAGCGCTACGACGCGTACATGCAGGATCAAGAACCGCGATCGCCACTGGTCGCCGAAGACGGCACGATTCCGACGGCGGATCAGCTCGCGAGCGAGCTCGAGCGTTACCTTGCCGAGCAGCAGCGCCGTGGCTCGGACGACGACAGCACCGAGCGGCCGTAGGCGGCGCGAGAGCGAACAGCACCGAGCGGCCGTAGGCGGCGCGAGAAAGAACAGCACCGAGCGGTCGTAGAAAATAGCACTGGATCCCGCTCGCGGCAAGAAGGGGTTCCGAGACGTGCAATAATTGACTCGCAGCCCATTCAATCCGGCTTCGTATTCTCGCCCGCGGGAATACGCCGGGCTTGACATGGGTTTTCATGCTGTGAGCACTCGTCGGCGAACTTCGTCGGCGGCACAGGCCGGAGATCTGAACGAGAGGCGGCTGCGTGGCAACTGCATCCACGACCACATCCCGAGCATCCAAGACGGGTGCGCAGCAGGGAGCAGAAACCGAGGAGGCCGGTGAGATGACCGAGACCACGACGACTCCACGCAAGAAGACGGCGACCAAGGCGTCGACATCGAAGACCGCGGCGGCGAAGAGGCCGGCTGCGAAAACTGCGAGCAAGACGGCTGCGAGCAAGACGGCTGCGAAGACTGCTCCGGCGGCGACGAAGGCCAAGCGCGCGAAGAAGAGCGCCGAGGACGAGATCGATATCGATGCTCCCGAAGTCGACGAGGAGATCGTCGAGGAGGAGAAGCCGGCGCCGGTCGTGACCGAGCCGCTTCCCACGGGCGCGATCGTGCTCAAGGCGGGCGACGAGGAAGACGTGCCCGCGATCACGACCGCGATCCCCGGGGCGACCGCGGACCCGGTGAAGGATTACCTCAAGCAGATCGGCAAGGTCGCTCTGCTGAACGCGGCCGAAGAGGTCGAGCTCGCGATGCGCATCGAAGCGGGCCTCTTCGCTGAGGAGAAGCTCGCGACCGAGAAGGGCCTCCCGAAGAAGCTCGAGCGCGAGCTCAAGTGGGTCGCCCGCGATGGTCAGCGCGCGAAGAGCCACCTGCTGGGCGCGAACCTGCGCCTTGTCGTATCGCTGGCGAAGCGCTACACCGGCCGCGGCATGCAGTTCCTGGATCTCATCCAGGAGGGCAACCTCGGACTCATCCGCGCCGTCGAGAAGTTCGACTACACCAAGGGCTTCAAGTTCTCGACCTATGCCACGTGGTGGATCCGTCAGGCCATCACGCGCGCAATGGCGGATCAGGCCCGTACCATCCGTATCCCCGTCCACATGGTCGAGGTCATCAACAAGCTCGCCCGCGTGCAGCGCCAGATGCTGCAGGATCTCGGTCGTGAGCCCACGCCCGAGGAGCTGAGCCGCGAGCTTGACATGACGCCCGAGAAGGTCGTCGAGGTGCAGAAGTACGGCCGCGAGCCGATTTCCCTGCACACCCCGCTCGGTGAGGACGGTGACAGCGAATTCGGTGACCTTATCGAGGACACCGAGGCCGTGGTGCCCGCAGACGCGGTCGGCTTCACGATGCTGCAGCAGCAGCTGGAGCAGCTCCTCGACTCGCTCTCGGAGCGCGAGGCGGGTGTGATCCGGATGCGCTTTGGTCTGGGCGACGGCATGCCCAAGACGCTCGACCAGATCGGCGACACGTTCGGCGTCACGCGCGAGCGGATTCGCCAGATCGAGTCGAAGACGATGGCGAAGCTGCGCCACCCGTCGCGGAGCCAGCAGCTGCGCGACTACCTCGACTAAGCGTCGTCTCGGACGCTCGCGCCGACGACGTGCGGTGCGAGCGTCCGGTCGCAAGCGGGGCGGTCATCCGAGGCCACCCCAGACACAAGAGAACGGCCCCCGGAGAAGCTCGCTTCCCGGGGGCCGTTCTCTCGTGTGCGCGGTCTACGCGCTGAGCTTGTGGGTCTCGTCGTGCCACACCTCCGCCATCGGGCGGAGCTTCGACTCGTGCTTGTGGGCGTGATGCGCGCAGAAGAGCAATTCACTTCCGCCCAACAGCACTCGGACGTAGGCCTGGGCACCGCAGCTGTCGCAGCGATCCAGCGCACTCAGGGGGCGATCGGCGGCGTCGACTTCTTCGACCCGATCCTGTTCGAGTGTCGTCATGGCAACCTCCTCTATCCTCTTCTCGCTTGGCTCCCATCCAAGCACGGCGGGCTCGGAAACACCGCATTGCGATGCGCGGGTTCGCTGACCGCGTAGTGTCCCGCTCGCGCGGTCACTCGCCGGGTCGCCTGACCGTCCGTGTCGGCGGCGTGTCCTAGTGTTAATCGAGTAACGAACTGAGGAGATCCAAGCCGTGGCAGATTCCAGCTATTCCGCGAGACACCTCACCGTTCTCGAGGGTCTCGAAGCGGTGCGGAAGCGGCCGGGCATGTACATCGGTACCACTGATTCCCGCGGATTGATGCACTGTCTGTGGGAGATCATCGACAATTCGGTCGACGAGGCGCTCGGCGGCTTCGGCAACGAGATCGGTGTGACGCTCCACGACGACGGCAGCGTCACTGTGGCAGACAACGGTCGAGGCGTGCCGATCGATGTGGAGCCCAAGAGCGGCCTCACGGGTGTCGAGCTGGTGTACACGAAGCTGCACGCAGGAGGCAAGTTCGGCGGCGGCGGGTACCAGTCCTCGGGCGGCCTGCACGGCGTTGGCGCATCCGTCGTGAACGCGCTCTCATCTCGCCTCGATGTTGAGGTCGACCGCGAGGGTAAGACCTGGGCCATGTCGTTCCGCCACGGGGAGCCCGGCGTGTTCGCGGGTGACGGGCCTGACAGCCCCTTCACGCCGTACGAGGATTCGTCGGAGCTGCGGGTGGTCGGCAAGGTAAAGCGCGGCGTTACCGGCACGCGCGTGCGCTACTGGGCGGACCCGCAGATCTTCCTGTCGACGGCGCGCTTCGAGCCTGACTCGCTTGTGGCGCGCGCCCGGCAGACGGCGTTTCTCGTACCGGGACTCGCGATCGAGATCACTGACGAGCGCGCGGAGTCGCTCGCCGAGGATGGCGCGCCCCAGGTGCACCGCTTCGCTTACGAGGGCGGTATCTCAGAGTTCGTCGAGTTCCTCGCCGTCGATCCGCCGCTCACCGACACCTGGCGCATCACTGATGCCGGTACCTTCACCGAGACCGTCCCGGTCATGGACGAGAAGACCGGGCATCTGGTCTCGCGCGAGGTCGAGCGCCGGTGCGAAGTCGACGTGGCGCTCCGGTGGGGCACTGGGTACGACACCGAGATCCAGAGCTTCGTGAACATCATCTCGACGCCGAAGGGCGGCACGCACCTCGCAGGCTTCGAGCAGGGGCTGACCCGCTTCTTCCGCAAGCAGATCGAGGCCAATGCTCGCAAGCTGAAGGCGGGCAGCGATAAGCCCGAGAAGGACGACATTCTGACCGGTCTCACGGCGGTCGTCACGGTGCGCGTTCCCGAGCCGCAGTTTGAGGGCCAGACCAAGGAGGTGCTTGGCACCGCGGCCGTGCGCGCCATCGTCACGAAGGCGATCGTCGCGGGCCTCACCGAGCGCTACGAGTCGTCGAAGAAGCACGACAAGACGCAGTCGAGCGCGCTTCTCGAGAAGATGGTCTCGGAGATGAAGGCGCGGATCGCGCTGCGCGCACAGCGCGACACCGCACGACGCAAGAGCTCGCTCGAGAGCTCGTCGCTCCCCGCCAAGCTGATCGACTGCCGCTCGAAGAACGTCGCTGAGACCGAACTCTTCATCGTCGAGGGCGATAGCGCGCTCGGCACGGCACGACCGGCGCGAGACAGCGAGTTCCAGGCGCTGCTGCCCATCCGCGGCAAGATCCTGAACGTGCAGAAGGCCTCGGTCGCCGAGATGCTGAACAACGCCGAGTGCGGTGCAATCATCAAGGTGATCGGCGCGGGGTCGGGCCGCGACTTCGAGCTCGACGCCGCACGCTACGGCAAGGTGATCCTCATGAGCGACGCCGACGTTGACGGCGCGCACATTCGCACGCTGCTGCTCACTCTCTTCTTCCGATACATGCGCCCGATGCTCGAGGCCGGCCGCGTGTACGCGGCGGTGCCGCCGCTGCACCGCGTCATCGTGCAAAACGCCGGGCGCAAGGCGAACGATGTCATCTACACGTACAGCGAGCGCGAGCTGAACGCGCTGCTCGCGGACCTGAAGAAGCGCGGCAAGAAGTACCAGGAGCCGATCCAGCGCTACAAGGGCCTCGGTGAGATGGACGCCGATCAGCTCGCTGAGACGACCATGGACCGCGAGCACCGCGCGCTGCGCCGGGTGCGCGTCGAGGACGCCCACCAGGCCTCGCAGATCTTCGAGCTCCTCATGGGCAACGAGGTCGCACCCCGCAAGGAGTTCATCATCGACAACGCCGACGACCTCGATCGCGAGCGCATCGACGCGTAGCGCTCGCCGGGAGGTGCAACAAAGGGGCGGAGGCGCGGGCAATAGGTGCCGCGCCTCCACCCCTTCATTGCTGTGAACGCCTTCACGGGGAAGCCAGTTCCCCTCGCGGGCGGGCCGTCACCTCCAAGCGACGGCTACGGCGCGACGCCGACGTACGCGGCCGCGCCGTCGATCGGCTGCCCCGACCCGTCGCGCTTCGCGAGCTCGCTCGGAAGCGTGCGGGCGCTCCCATCGGCGGCAAGCGCGCGCGGATCGCCGGCGCCGACCCAAGCGCAGGCGATCTGATCCTCCCATTTCAAGAAGCGCTGCACTCGCACGCCGCCGGTCGCGCGCCCCTTGGCGGGAATCTCGGCCCAGTCCGACACCTTCGCGGTCGCGACATCGGTACCCGGAAGCGTGATGGAGCTGTCGGCGATCGTCACGACGCGCGCCTCCGCGCCCGCAGCAACAGCGCCCGCGAACACGACACGCGCCTCCGCGCCCAAGCGAATGCCGGCCATGCCGCCGGCCGGGCGACCCTGCGGTCGCACCGAGGAGGCTGCGAAGCGCAGCAACTGCGCGTCGCTCGTGACGACGGCGAACTCCGAGTCGTCGGGCGCTTCGAACGCTCCGACGAGCGCGTCACCGTTCTTGAGGCCGATGACCTCGAACTCCGGGCGCGCCGGCAGATCTGTGAGCACCACGCGCTTCACGGTGCCCTGCGCGGTGAACAGTCCGATCGGTGTCTCCGTGTCGAGGGGCACGATGCCGACGATGCTGAGCTTCTTATCGGAGACGCCGATGTACTCGAGCAGCTTCGCGCCGGCGGAGAATGCGACGCTCGCGGCTGGCACGAGCGGCAGGTCGACCGGAGTGAAGCGATGCAGCGTACCGTCCGAGAGGATTGCGCCGAGCTCGCCACGAACCGTGCCGTCCACGCGCGCGAGGACCGCGCCGTGCTTCGTGGCGCGAGGCGCGGGGCGAATCGCGGCCGGCGCATCCGGATCGCGGTCGACGCGGAGTGCGCGCCCCGTCACCGAGAGCAGCACGGTACAGGGGGTGTCGGCGACCTCGAGCGACGCGGGCGATGCGGCCGCCCGCGAGGGACGCACCACCGCGCCGGTGAGCACCGTGCGGCGCGGCGTGCCGAACGCCTCGGCGGCTGCGTCCATCTCGGCGGCGACGACCGCGAACAGCCGCTCCTCGCTGCCGAGAATCTCGAGCAGACGCTCGATCTCCGCCTGCAGTTCGTCGCGCTCGGCCTCGAGCTCAACGCGAGAGAACTTGGTGAGGCGGCGCAGGCGCAGTTCCAGGATGTATTCAGCCTGCGCCTCGGACAGATCGAAGACCTGCATGAGACGCGTGCGCGCGGTCTCCGCGTCGTCGCTCGTGCGGATGAGTTGAATGACCTCGTCGATGTCGAGGATCGCGATGAGCAGCCCCTCCACGAGGTGCAGGCGCTCCCGCCGCTTCATCAGGCGGAACTCCGAGCGCCGCTTGACGACCGAAATGCGGTGGTCCAGGAAGACGCGCAGCATCTCTCGGAGACCCAGCGTCTGCGGCTGGCCCTCCACGAGCGCGACGGAGTTGATGTTGAAGGAGTCTTCGAGCGGGGTGTAACGGTAGAGCTGCTCGAGCACGGCCTCGGGTGAGAACCCGGTCTTCAGCGTGATGACGAGCCGCAGGCCGTTCTTGCGGTCGGTGAGGTCGGCGACGTCGGAGATGCCGCTGAGCTTCTTACCCTCGACGCCCTGCTTGATCTTCTCGATCACGCGCTCGGGGCCGACGAGGTAGGGGAGCTCGGTGACGACGAGGCCCGTGCGCCGCGGCCCGATCTGCTCGACCGACACCTTCGCCCGGGTGCGGAACGCGCCGCGACCGGTGCGATACGCGTCCTTCACTCCGTCGAGCCCGACGATGATGCCGCCGCCCGGAAGGTCGGGACCCGGAATGAACTCCATGAGCTCATCCACCGTCGCCTGCGGGTGCATCAGCAGGTGCTTCGCCCCGTCGACCACCTCGATGAGGTTGTGCGGTGCGAGGTTCGTCGCCATGCCCACCGCGATGCCGCTCGCCCCGTTCACGAGCAGGTTCGGCACCGCGGAGGGGAGCACCTCCGGCTGCAGGATCTGGTTGTCGTAGTTCGGCACGAAGTCGACGACGTTCTCGTCGAGCGACTCCGTCATCGCGAGCGCCGCCCCCGCGAGCCGTGCCTCGGTGTACCGCGAGGCCGCGGGCCCGTCGTCGAGCGAACCGAAGTTGCCGTGCCCGTCTACGAGCGGCAGGCGCAGCGCGAAGCCCTGCGCGAGGCGCACGAGCGCGTCGTAGATCGACGAGTCACCGTGCGGGTGGAGCTTGCCCATCACCTCGCCGACGACGCGCGCCGACTTCACGTGCCCCTTCTCCGGGCGCAGGCCCATGTCCTGCATCATGAAGAGAATCCGTCGCTGCACCGGCTTCAGCCCGTCGCGCGCATCGGGGAGCGCGCGCGAGTAGATCACCGAGTACGCGTATTCGAGAAACGATCCCTCCATCTCCTGCGAGATGTCGATGTCTTCGATGCGTTCGCCGGCGAGTTCGTGCGGGTGATCGGGGGTCGCGGCGGACGTACTACTGGGGTCGGTCATAATGGACTTCATGCTACCGACGACCGCCGACAACGGTGCGAGGCTTGCCGCGATTCTGCCGAGCGGGCTCGCCGCGGTCGCGCGGGGGACGGGAACTCAGCTTCCTGCCGACCTCGCGTACGCAGCGTCGGAGGCACTCCCGTCGCTTCGGGCCTTCGTGCTCATCGTCGTCGACGGGCTCGGTAGCGCGAACCTCGCGGCTCGCATCGGCCACGCACCGAACATCGGGGCGCTGCAGCGCAAGCGGATCGAGACCGTCGCTCCATCGACGACGGGCGCGGCACTCACCACGCTCCTCACCGGTCGCCTGCCAGGTGAACACGGGCTCATCGGCTACCGCATCCGCCACCCGGAGGCGGGCCTCGTCACGACGCTCCGGGACTGGGACGAGATCGCGGACCCGAGCAGCTGGCAGCGCGCCACGCCGCTGCTCAGCCGCGCGACCGAGGTCGGCGCGCGCGCCATCGCCATCGGCCGCCCGGCGCACGCGACCGGCGGGCTGACGGAGGCGATTCTCAGCGGCGCTGACTACCTCGGTGGGCAGCGGATCGCGGATCGCTTCGCGCTCGCGTCACAGGCGCTGCGCTCGGGCGACCCCGCGATCATCTACCTGTACGTCGACGAGCTCGACAAGGCGGCGCACGAGTCCGGCTGGCAGAGCGAGGCCTGGGTGCGGCGGCTCGAGCAGCTCGACGCCGCGCTCGGCGATTTCCTCCGCACCCTTCCCGGGGACGTGGGGGTCGCACTCACCGCTGACCACGGCATCGTCGACGTCGCCTCGCACCAGCAGGTCATGCTCGATGCGGATCCGCCGCTGCTTGAAGACGTCGAGGAGATCGGGGGCGAACCTCGGTTCCGTTCCCTGTATGTGCGCGAGGGTGCGGACGCGGATCGCGTCGCCGCGGCGTGGTCGGAGGCCGAGGGCCAGCGCGCGTGGGTGATGACGCGTGAGCGCGCGATCGAGGCGGGGTACTTCGGGCCGGTGCAGCCTGAGGTGGCGGATCGGCTGGGCGAGGTCCTGATCGCGGCGCGGAAGCAGGTCGCCTACTACTCCAGCTCTGACGACCCGCGAGCGCTTGCGATGGTCGGCCAGCACGGCTCGTTCACGGACGAGGAACGCGGGGTGCCCCTCGCGCTCGGCGGTGCTCTCGCGGGATCCGGCTTCGCCGCGGCTGTGGCTCGCGCGGCCGCTCAGCCGCGCTGATGCAGGCCGGGCACGGCGACGACCACAAGAGTTCGGCTCGGAGCGGGAAAGCGGCGTCTACTTCGCGGGGTCCTCGTCGCTGCGGGTACCGAACAGGATGGCGTCCCAGCTCGGGATCGAGGCACGGCCCTTCCTGGCCGGACGCTCGGCGTCGGAGCCGCTCGATTCCTCACGAGGTGCCTCTGAGTCCTCCGCGGTCGATGCGTCAGAGTTCTGAGTGCCGGCGACGGGGCGAGGCGCAGCGGGGCGCGTGGGCGAAGCGGGAAGCGAGCTCGATACCCCGGCGTTGCCCCAGATGCTGCGCGGGGACGCGCTCGAGTCGCGGACGGGAGCCTCGGGCGCGATCCGCTGCGGACCCTGTGGACTCGTGTCGCGCGAGGACGTCGGGGCCGAGCCTTGATCGGCCCTGTCGCTGCCCTCACCGCTGTCTCCGAGCGCGTCAAGATCGAGCGGCTGCGGACGCAGACCCGCTTCCTGCTTACCCTGGTTCCGCTCCCCGCGCCGCTTGCGAAGCGCGTCGAGCAGATCCGCGGTCTGGCTGAAGTCGACCGGCTCCGCCGAATCGCTCGAAATGGCGCGCTGATCGATCTCTTTGCGGCGCTGGTACTCGGCGTTCACGTCGCCCGAGGCCGCATCCTCGCCGGCGGCCTCCAAAGCGCCGTCAGCGTCGGCGCTCTGGCGTTTCGCTTCTTCGACGCCGGCACTGGCGCCCGCGAGTTCTTCGGAGTCGAACGCGCCGGAGTCGAAACGCTCGGACTGTTCCGAGTGCTCTCGTGAGTCGACCGCGCGGAGCTTCGGGATCAGGCGGTCGCCGACGTCACCCTGCTTCGAGAGGTTCACGGCGTCGGAGTTGACGGGGGAGAGCACGCCCTTGCGGTGCTCGAACGACCACACCGCCTCATGGGCCACATCATGGGAAATGAATTCGAGGCTGACCATCCAGCCGCGCTCGGGGTCGCGCCACGCCGACCACTCGCTCGTGTCGGAGCCGAGGGAGACCAGGCGATCCGCAATCACCTCGCCGAAGCGCTGATCGGTATCGCCGTGCGTACCCGTGCGGACCGGCACCGCGTGCGCGCGCTCGAGAATGTACCGGCGCTCGGCGAGCACGGGCTCCTCGTACCGCTCAACGTCGGCATCCGCGAGCCCGGTGAGCGCGACGACCTCGGCGCGCGTCTTACCGGCACGGATGAGAGCCTGGATCTCGCGCGGGCGAACGGGAGCAGCACTCGTCTCGCGGCGGCTGAGGTGCCGTAGCTCGCTCAGCGCAGCGTCGTCCACGACGAACCGGAACTCCTCACCGGAGTCGTTCGCCACGATTAGCGAGCGGTCATCTCGGCGCACAAAGCGCAGTTCGTCCATCGCGCATCTCCTTCGTGAGTCGCGACCCAGCGTCGCATACTGGCCGCCGGATCGCGAGCATTGACGCGGCGCGTGGCGAAGGAGGCTCGTCGAGCACCCGCAGACTTCGCGCACAGAGAACTCCAAGGGTCAGAGTTTGCGCGGGGTGCCTTCGGTGGGGCAGACTATGGCCGCTCGAAGGATATGTGCTGGCAGACCGGCACGGGAACGCAGGAGAGAATGGCCACCGATTACGACGCCCCGCGAAAGACTGAAGAAGACGCAGAATCAATCGAGGCGTTGAAGGAGCGAGGACCCGCCAAGGGCGCCTCGGGACTCGACTCGGAGGATGCCGACAACCCGAGCTTCGACCTCGGTGGGAACGACCTCTCGGACGTCGAACTCGACGTCGTCGTGCTGCCGCAGCAGGATGACGAGTTCACCTGCGTGAACTGCTTCCTTGTGCGTCACCGCTCGCAGATCGATCACGAGACCGAGCTCGGCCCCGTCTGCCGGGAGTGCTCGAACTAAGACTTGCGCTTGCGCAGCGCGTGCGCGCGCCTGCACCGGTGAGGAGCTATCGCTGCTGCACGCTGCATTGAACGGCCGCTCGGTTTTCACCGGGCGGCCGTTTCATCGTGCCGTGCTGGCGTTCAATTGCGGTGCGCTCTTACGCCGCCCGGGCCGCTTCGATCGCCTCCGCGAGACGCTGCGGATGCCGGCTGGTCAGGACCCAGTAGGGTGCCGGGTCGACTGGATCGACATTTGCGATCTTCACGCCGCGATGGATCCAGCCGCGCAGCAGCAAGAACGCGCGAGCGTCGGCTCCCGGGCCGATCGCTGCTCTGAGGCTCTCGGCGCCGAGGAGTTCTACGTTCCCGAGGAGCGAAACCGGGATCTCAGCGCGACCGGCGGTGAGCCGGCCGTCACTCACGATGATCACCGGGCTGAGCAGCAGGAAGGTCACCGCGAGGATGACGTAGATCAGCACGCCCGCGGGAATCGCCCACTGCCCGTTGATCGGCGTCAGCACGAGCGCGACCGCCGGAATCACGAGTACGAGTGCGATGAAGAGACTCGGTCCGGGAAGCAGCCGCTCGCGGTATGAGACGGGGGAGGGCGAGGCGTCGCGGGTCATGGCTCCATTATCCCGCGCCCGCGCCCGCGCCTGTGAGCTCGTTCCGAGCTCACGCCGTGAAGCGGTGAATGTCGGTGGTGATCCGATAGCCTGTGAGCGTGACTGACGTGGTGAACGTACCGATCGTGGCCGAGCTTCCCCCGAGCTACGCGCATGCCGATGACGCGGGGGCGGATCTGCGCGCCGCGGAGGCGGTCGTGCTGGCCCCGGGCGACCGCGCGCTGGTCGCGACCGGCGTCTCGATCGCTCTGCCTGACGGGTACGCGGCATTCGTGGTTCCGCGCAGCGGTCTCGCTGCGAAACACGGCATCACCGTGGTGAACGCCCCAGGCACGGTTGATGCCGGTTATCGCGGAGAGGTCAAGGTGACGCTGCTGAACACCGACCGCACCGAGCCGTTCTCCGTCGAGATCGGCGATCGCATCGCGCAGATGATCGTGATGCCCGTAAGCCGCGCGGTATTCGTGCCCGTAGATGAGCTTCCGAGCAGTGAGCGCGGTGCCGGCGGCTTCGGGTCGACGGGCGTTCGCGGTTAACGAGCGCGGCGGCTGCGGCCGCCGAGAGCGGCCCAACCAGGCCGATGGATGGAGTAATCACACATGAGCGAAGAACAGAACGCCGCATTGGGCGGCGACGAGATCGAGCTGAGCGAGCAGGCCCCTGGGGTCGTCGACGATAGCAAGTCTGCGCCGGAGGACCGCGCGACGGCCGGCCCGTTCGACGCGAGCGAGGTTCCCTCGATGCGGCCATATGTCGATCTCGGCGGCATCAAGGTTGCGCCGCGAGAAGGCTTGCAACTTCGGCTTGAGGTTGACGAGCGTGCGAACCGCGTGGTCGCGGTGTCGCTGGAGTACGCAGAGTCGCTGCTGCAGGTGCAGGCGTTCGCCGCGCCCAAGAAGACCGGCCTCTGGCACGGGGTGCGGGCGGAGCTCGCGAAGCAGATGGCCGCGCAGGGCGGCACGATCACCGAGGAGGACGGCACGCTTGGGCCCGAGCTGCTCGTGCAGACGCCCGCGCCCGCTGATCAGGGTGGAACTCGCGTCGCGCGCTTTGTCGCGGTCGACGGGCCCCGGTGGATGCTGCGAGGCGTGATCATGGGCAAGGCTGCCACGGACGCTTCCGCGCGCGAGCGCGTGCTCGACCTCTACCGTGAGCTCGTGGTGGTGCGCGGTGAGCAGCCGATGCCCCCGAGCGAGCTGCTGCCGCTGAAGGTCCCCGCCGGAGTGCAGGGCCAGCGACAGGCGCCCGAGGGCGGAACGCTGCAGGTGTGAGCGCGCACGACGAACCGCAGCGCGATCTCGGAGCTGAGGAACCGCGAGCAGCGGAAGCGGGCGAGGTGCGAACTCCGCTGACGCCGCCGCTCCCGAGCAGCGATCGGGTGAGCGGTGAAGAAGTCGCGAGTGGTGCGGGCCCGGTGAGCGGCGCCGGCGCCGCGAACGAGCCGGCTCCCTTCGGCGGAGCCCTCGGCCGTTCGGTGCGAGCCGGTCTCTCCGGTGAGGCCGTGTCGGGGCGCGGCGTGCTCGAGGCGATCGGCGGCTGGCGAGGGATCGCGGAGACGCTCGTGCCGGGGGTACTGTTTCTGGCGCTCTACACGTTCACGCGCGACGCGCGCATCTCGGCGATCGCTCCCGCCGCGCTCACGACGATCCTGATGGTGATCCGGTTGCTGCGGCGGGAGCCCCTGGTCTCGGTCATTTCGGGAGCAGCCGGTGTCGCGGTGGCCGTCGCGGCGACGCTCGTGACCGGGCGGGGAGCCGATTACTACCTGCCCGGGTTCATCACGAACATCGCCTGGGGTGGCGCTCTGCTCCTCTCCGCGCTCGTCGGATGGCCGCTGATCGGACTCGTGCTCGGCGCACTTCGCGGCGACCTCACGGGCTGGCGGAAGTCACGCCCCCTGAAGCGCGCCGCGACGTGGCTGACCCTCGTGTGGGCATCGCTCTTCATTGCGCGTCTCGCGGTGCAGGTGCCGCTGTACTTCGCCGCACGCGAAGACGACGGCTCGGCGACCGACGCCCTCGGGATCGCGCGGCTCGTCATGGGCGTGCCGCTGTTCGCACTCGTCGTGATCCTCACCTGGTTTGTATTGAGCCGACTCGCGCCATCGTCAGATGATTCCGCGAACAACCCTGAGACCACCCCTGGGCAAAACACCCCGATGGCGTGACAATTGGGGTGTCGGCCACGGGTATAGAATTATCTTGACATCGAGAGACATTGGAGGAGCTCAATGGGAGCCGTCAACAGCTTCGACGCGAAGAGCAGCCTCGCCGTCGGCGAGAAGGAATACGGGATTTACCGCATCGACAAGGTCCCCGGGCACGAGCGGCTGCCCTACAGCCTGAAGGTGCTGCTGGAGAACCTGCTGCGTACGGAGGACGGCGCGAACGTCACCCGTCAGCACATCGAGGCGCTCGGCGGATGGGATCCCTCCGCTCAGCCCGATACCGAGATCCAGTTCACCCCCGCACGCGTGATCATGCAGGACTTCACGGGCGTTCCCTGCGTCGTCGATCTGGCAACGATGCGCGAGGCCGTAGTTGACCTCGGCGGCACGCCCGACAAGATCAACCCGCTCGCTCCGGCCGAGATGGTCATCGACCACTCGGTGATCTCTGATGTGTACGGCACGCCCGGCGCCGCCGCGCGCAACGTCGAGATCGAGTACCAGCGCAACGGTGAGCGCTACCAGTTCCTCCGCTGGGGCCAGGGCGCGTTCGACGAGTTCAAGGTCGTTCCTCCCGGGACCGGCATCGTCCACCAGGTGAACATCGAGTACCTCGCGCGCGTCACCTTCACCCGCGAGATCGATGGCGAGCTGTTCGCGTACCCCGACACCTGTGTCGGCACGGACTCCCACACGACCATGGAGAACGGTCTCGGCGTGCTCGGCTGGGGCGTCGGCGGCATTGAGGCGGAGGCGGCCATGCTCGGCCAGCCCATCTCGATGCTCATCCCGCGCGTCGTCGGCTTCAAGCTCTCGGGGGAGATTCCCGCGGGCGTCACGGCGACCGACGTGGTGCTGACCATCACGCAGATGCTCCGCAAGCACGGCGTGGTCGGCAAGTTCGTCGAGTTCTACGGCGAGGGCGTCGGTTCGGTGCCGCTCGCGAACCGCGCCACGATCGGTAACATGAGCCCCGAGTTCGGCTCCACGGCGGCGATCTTCCCGATCGACGACGTCACGCTCGATTACATGCGCCTGACCGGGCGTCCGGAGGAGCAGATCGAGCTCGTCAAGGCATACGCGCAGGCTCAGGGCATGTGGCACGATCCCTCGCGTGAGCCGGAGTTCAGCGAGTACCTCGAGCTCGACCTCGGGACGGTCGTGTCCTCGATCGCCGGCCCGAAGCGCCCGCAGGATCGCATTGAGCTCTCGAACGCGAAGAACCAGTTCGAGAACGACCTCAAGAACTACGCGCAGGCTGCAAACCCCGCGAAGGTCAAGGACGAGCAGGGCCGCGAGTTCGAGCTCGATCACGGCGCAGTCACGCTCGCGTCGATCACCTCGTGCACCAACACGTCGAACCCGTCGGTCATGCTCGCGGCGGGCGTGCTCGCGCGGAACGCCGCGGCCAAGGGCCTCAAGGCGAAGCCGTGGGTGAAGACCACGCTCGCACCGGGCTCGAAGGTCGTTACCGATTACTACGAGAAGTCGGGCTTGAACCGCGACCTCGAGGCACTCGGCTTCTACACCGTTGGCTACGGCTGCGTGACCTGCATCGGCAACTCCGGTCCGCTGAACCAGGAGATCTCGGATGCGGTGAACGAGAACGACCTCGCGGTCACCGCGGTGCTCTCGGGCAACCGTAACTTCGAGGGTCGCATCAACCCCGACATCAAGATGAACTACCTCGCGAGCCCGCCGCTCGTGATCGCGTACTCGCTCGCCGGCACCATGGACTTCGACTTCGAGACCGAGGCGCTGGGCCAGGATGAGCAGGGCAACGACGTCTTCCTGAAGGACATCTGGCCGGACCCGGTCGAGGTGCAGCGCATCGCTGACGCCTCCATCGACTCGGGGATGTTCGAGGCGAAGTACGCGACCGTGTTTGATGGCGACGAGCACTGGACCTCGCTGCCGACTCCCGACGGCGACACCTTCGCCTGGGACGAGAAGTCGACCTACGTGCGCAAGGCCCCGTACTTCGACGGCATGGAGCGCGAGCCGGCACCGGTCTCCGACATCTCCGGGGCTCGCGTGCTGCTGAAGCTCGGCGACTCGGTCACGACCGACCACATCAGCCCCGCGGGCAGCTTCAAGGCGGAGACGCCGGCCGGCCAGTACCTCGTCGCGAACGGCATCGCGCCGAAGGACTTCAACACCTACGGCTCGCGCCGTGGCAACCACGAGGTCATGATCCGCGGCACCTTCGCGAACATCCGCATTCGCAACCAGCTCCTCGACAATGTCGAGGGCGGATTCACGCGCGACTTCACGCAGGAGGGCGGCCCGCAGGCGTACGTCTACGACGCGGCGCAGAACTACCTCGCGCAGGGCACGCCGCTCGTGGTGCTCGGTGGCAAGGAGTACGGCTCCGGCTCGTCGCGCGACTGGGCAGCGAAGGGTACGAGCCTCCTTGGCGTCAAGGCGGTCATCACCGAGAGCTTCGAGCGAATTCACCGCTCCAACCTCATCGGCATGGGCGTGCTGCCGCTGCAGTTCCCCGCGGGCGAAAACGCTGACTCCCTGGGACTCGACGGAACCGAGACGTTCGACATCTCGGGTGTCACGGTGCTGAACGAGGGCACGACCCCCAAGACGGTCGCGGTGAAGGCGACGAAGGCCGACGGCTCGGTCGTCGAGTTCGACGCGGTCGTCCGCATCGACACCCCGGGTGAGGCGGACTACTACCGCAACGGTGGCATCCTCCAGTACGTGCTCCGCTCGCTCGTCTAAGCGACAGCGCGGCCCCGCTCCTCGCTGAGGTAGGGGGGCCACGCTGATCACGCGCTGCAGGAGTACAGCACAAGACCCCCGCCTTCGGTTGAGGAGCGGGGGTCTTGTCGTACCCGGTGTCGTCAGAAACTACGCTGTGAAGCTCACGCTGTTTGCTGCTTGGGTGTTCACGGTCAGGGTGAAGACGTCGGGCCGCGCGTAATGCCCGACGGAGTCGAAGTCGAGGTGAGACTTGCTCTTCACATCGAGATCGATGTCGGCATACAACACCGTTTCTTCTCCGAACACCGGCCCGGCGAGTACCTTGCCGGTCGGATCGATGATGACACTTCCTCCGCGCATGAAGTCGTCCCCGAAGGCGGGTTCGAAATCCACCTGATGCTCTGGAGGGAAGGAGTCTCGGTGAATGTACTGGCATGCGGACAACACGAAGACGCGCCCTTCGAGCGCGATATGCTGCATGGTCGATTGCCAGGTGTCCCGGTCGTCAGCGGTCGGGACGCAATAGATCTCAGTACCCTTGGCGTACATTGCCTGCCGCATCAGCGGCATGTAGTTCTCCCAGCAAATCACGGATCCGACGCGGCCGACCTCGGTGTCCATGACGTCGAGAGTCGATCCATCGCCGAAACCCCAGATGAGACGCTCGGTGCCCGTCGGCATGAGCTTCCGGTGGAAACCCACCAGGCCATCCTGAGGGTGAATGAGCAGCGCCGTGCAGTACAGGGTGTTCCCGAGCTTCTCAATCACCCCCATGACCATGGATATGCCGTGTTCCGCGGAGGCCTCAATCAGGCGGCGCACCTCGGGGCCGTCGATCGACACTGCGCTGTTGACGTAGCGAAGGTACTCCTCGCGCCCGACCTCCGTGCGCACCCCGATGGCTGCGCCATATGCGCTGCCTTTGGGATATCCGCCGAGAAACGCCTCGGGGAAAACCACGTGCTGTGCACCATTCGCGGCAACTTCAGCGATGTACTTGAGCGCCTTTTCCGTCGAAGCCTCGGTGTCGAAAATGACACTGCCGGCCTGCACTACTGCGACCTTGCTCATGAGTCTGTACCTTTCTGAACGATTAGCCGTGGCTGATATCGACGTGGCGGGTTTCCTTTAGCATCGGAACGAGCACGACGAGGGCGAGAACCGCAACCGCCATGACGTAGTAGGCCGGAGAGATCAGCGATCCGGTGCTTGCGACGAGCCATGCCGCAATGAGGGGACCGGGGCCCGCGAGCAGTGCGTAGGAGATGTTGTAGCCGAGCGAAGAACCGGTGGATCGAACCGATGCCGGGAACACCTCGACGAGCAGCACATTGCACATCACCGCGCAGCACGCGACGAAGAACGAGAACACGGTGAGTCCGAGGAACGCCAGGAACGGGACGCCGGTGTTCATGAGCATGAAGGCCGGAATGGCCCAGATGAGGAGGCCGACCACACCTGTGAGGAGTACCGGTCGACGGCCGATGCGATCCGCGATACGGCCGACCAGCGGGTTGAACGCGACGTAAACCACCATCGCTGAACCGGTGGCGAGCAGCGAGTTGAGTCGCTCCATGCCCACCGAGTTCGTGAGGTGATTATTCGAGTACGTGACGAAGTAGTAGAGACCGACGCCGAAGATGCCTGCGAAAGCGAGGGTGAGAACGAATGCGCGGAACTTGGTTCCGAGCGTCGTGATCTCGATGGTCCCGGTGGCCCGCTTGCGTTCGATCTCCTCGTACACCGGGGTGTCCTCGAGCTTCTGACGAATGTAGACGGCAACGATCGCCATGATGAGCGAGAAGAGGAACGGCACTCGCCATCCCCAGCTACTGAGCGCGGCCTCGCTCATCGTCGCCTGCAGAATCGCCGCGACGATCGTGCCCACGAGGAAGGCGATACCCGCCGTTGCGGTAACGACGCTCGCGAACTGAGCCCGCTTGTCCTTCGGCGCGCTTTCGCCGATATACGCAGCGGCGCTCGTCCATTCACCGCCGACCATCATGCCCTGAAGCAGACGAAGTGCGACGACGATGATCGGCGCAGCGACACCGATCTGTTCGAAGGACGGTGTGAGACCGATCAGCGTCGTAATGATGCCCATGCTGAGCACCGTGATGATGAGAACCGTACGCCGACCGAACTTATCTCCGATCGGACCGAGGAAGAGCGCGCCCACCGGACGGGAAATGAACCCGACGGCGAAAACCGCAAGCGACGACAGCATTTCCGCTGTGGGGTCACCCGACGGGAAGAAGGTCGCGCCGATGATTGCGGCGAAGTACCCGTAAATGGCGAAGTCGAACCACTCCATGAAGTTGCCGATACCGACAGCGAATAAGCGCTTGCGGCGATCGGCCTTCGAAAGGTCGAGGAGGTCGGCGTCGCTCCGAGGCGCGGCGCTGGTCGGTTGCTGCATGTGAGATCTCCTTCGTTCACTGCGCAGATAGATTCCACACCACTGTGCATGCCCACCTCTGTATCGTCAAATTGATAGTTAGAATGAGCTATATGAATCCGACTGATCTTCGTCGCATCGACCTCAATCTGCTCGTCATCTTCCAGGCGCTCATGCAGGAGGGGAACGTTACCCGAACAGCAGTGAAGCTCGGCTTAAGTCAGAGCGCCGTCAGCGCGGCGCTCTCACGGTTGCGCAAGCTGTTCAATGACCCCCTGTTCGAACGGTCTCGTACCGGGATGCTTCCGACCTGGCGCGCGCTCGAGATATCCGCGCGGCTGGGCCCGACCCTGTCATCCATCGCCGACGTCGTCTTCGACGAACCGGACTTCGAACCGACGACCGGAAGCCGGGTGCTCCATCTCGCCATGTCGGACGACATCGAACTGGTGCTGGCGCCATGGCTCGCAGAGCGCAAGGAGCGTCTGGGATGGACGGTGTCGTTCGCGATCCACCAGACCAACAGCACGCTCTGGAGAACGAGCCTGGAGAGCGACCGCATTGATGTCGCGCTCACCATGGCGCCGACGCAGCTTTCCTCTTCTCATCAGGCTGAAACGCTCTTCTCGAGCGGCTATCTCTGTCTCTACAACCCAGCACTTCTGGACCTGTCCGAGCCCATCAGCTATGACGAGTACCTCGAGCAGGGACACGTGAGGGTGTCGTTCGACGTGCAGCGCGGTTGGGTCGACGACCTGATGGCAGCTCGTGGCCACCAACGAAGGGTGCTGTGTTCGGTAAGTCACTTTTCCGCTCTGACGTCACTGCTCACCCGATTGCCCGGAATCGCAACATTTCCGGAGTACGCAGCGCGAGCACTCGCCGAGGCGACGGGGTTCAAGCTGAGTCGATGCCCGCTTCCCGCGCCGCGTTTCTCGATCGCCGCCATCTGGAACTCTCGCGCCGACGGGTCACCGGAGAACCTGTGGCTGAGGAAGATTCTCGGAGAGTTCGCCGATGAGATGCGGCATTCAGATCTCGACATATGGGCGAAGGCCGAATCGCCGCAGAGTTGATAAACCGAAGTGAATGGTATTACCGTAATCTCTCGAGAGGAGGCGCTCGTGACCAATAAGCAGGCCGCGCCCCTGAGGGAGCAGGCGGTTGCTACGCTTCGTGAGCGCATCGTTCGCGGGGAGTTTCCATCAGGGAGCAGACTCAAAGAGCGGGTGCTCGTCGAGGAGATCGCCATGAGCCGCACGGTGATCCGCGAGGCTCTTCGACAGCTCGAGAGTGAACGTCTCATTCACATCGAACCGAATGTCGGTCCGGTCGTTTCGGAGTTGAGCCGCGACCAGGCGCGACAACTCTACGAGGTGCGGGCTGCGCTTGAGGGAACTGCCGCCAGACTCGCAGCAGAGAACCGTACGCGCGACGAGCTCAAAGAACTGCATGATGCGTTGCTCAACATCGATGCGCACTTCGAGCCGTTCGACGACCTCCTGAGAGCGAAGGAGCGCTTTTACGCGGCGCTCATTCGGGCGAGTCACAACGACATCATCGGCGAGCAGCTCGCCGGCGTGCAGGCGCGGATCAGTCAGCTCAGAAGGGTGACGCTGCAGCAGGCGGGCCGAGGGCGCCGCATGGTCGGCGAACTTCAGCGCGTCGTGAACGCCGTGGCCGCGGGCGATGGCGAAGCGGCCTATCTCGCGAGCATCGAGCACGTTCAGGTCGCTGCTGCAATTGCGCTCGAACATCTCCAACAGCACACGGAAGCAGGCAAATGAGTACATCACTCTTCATCGGTCTCGGCCGAATGGGGCGGCCGATGGTCGGCCACATCGCACAGCGGTTCGACACGGCCGTATATGACATCGTTCCCGAGGTCACGAAGGACGTCGCGCAGGAAATCGGGGCGACCCCGCACTACGACCTGGCGCACCTCGAAGGAATCGACACCGTCATCCTGATGGCTCCGACGAGCGCGATCGTCGAATCGATCCTGATCGACTCCGGCGTTCTCGACGGGCTCAGCACGGGTTCGCTCATCATCGATATGGGGTCGAGTGTGCCTGCGAGCACCCAGAAGCTCGCGGCCCTCGCAGCGGCGCGGGGAATCGATTACGTCGACGCTCCTGTGTCCGGCGGCATCGCGAAAGCTGCCACGGGCGAGCTCGCGATGCTCGTGGGCGGGGAGCCGAGCGCGATCGAACGGGCCATGCCGTTCATCGAAGCGGTCGGTGCGGACGTCGTGGTCGTCGGCGGAAGCGGCGCGGGGCATGCCGCCAAGGCGATCAACAATCTCGTGAGCGCGAGCAACCAAGCTATCGTCGCCGAAGCGCTCATTCGCGGGAAGGCCGCCGGGATCGAGCCCGAGCGAATGGTCGCGGTACTGAACTCATCGACAGGCATGAGCCAGGCCAGCCAGGTGAAGTTCCCGAACCACGTGCTCACCGGCACGTACGCATCGAAGTTCTCCTATGACCTGATGCTCAAGGACATGGGTATCGCGATGGGCATCGATGCGCCCGCGGCATCCACTCCGCTTACTCAGGCATCTTACGAGCTGCTCGTTCGCGCGCGGGAGACGCTCGGCGAGGCGCCCGATCACACGGAGATCACGCGCGGCTATGAACGACTTTTTCACACCACCATCGTCAAGGAGGAAGCATGACCGACAATTCCACAACCCCGCAGGAATACATCGACGAAATGGCCCGCAAGCGCGGGTATGTGCTCGATTACCACAAGAAGATGGCGCAGGCAGACTTCGAGGTGCTGCAGGCGGCGAACGGTATCGTATCGGCGGCCTACCTCAACCAGCGGAAGCTCGATCGCAAGGTGAAGGAGCTCATCTTCATCGTGTCGCTCACCGTGATGCGCGCTTCAAAGGGTCATATTCAGTCCCACATTCGCGTAGCGCTCGATCTGGGGGTGCCCGCCGAAGAGATTCTCGAGGCGATCGAGATCGCGCTTCCCGAGGCCGGTGTTGTCGCGTTCCAGACGGGCTTCGACGCGTGGGCAGAAGTTGTGGGCATCGAGGGCCTCGAGCCATCCGTGAAGGTGCACGAGGGCGGATCAGGCTCCGCGGAATAACCTGCAACAGAACGAGAAGGGCCGCGCATGACCTCGTCTGACTCCTGGGAGATCACCGTCATTCGCCACGGCATCCGCCATGCGACGCGGAGTGAGGCGTACATGAGCTACGGCTTCTATGGCGAACCCGATGGCGAACACACCACCGCCTACTACCTCTGGATACTTCGCAACGGTGACCAGGTGATTCACGTCGACACCGGGTACTCGACGGCGGGCGCGCGCAAGCGAGGGCGCACCGTTCTCATCGATCCGTTGGAGGCGCTCGCTCACTTGGGGTGCAGCGCCTCCGACGGGAACCCGGTCGTAGTGACCCACGCGCACTACGACCACATCGGCAACGTCGCGGCCTTCGACCGCTCGCCGATCTATATCGCCGCGTCTGAGTTCGAGTTTTGGACCAGTGACCTCGCGCCCCGAACGCTCTTCTCGCACTTCGGCGATCAAGATGAGGTCGCGCACCTGGTCGCTGCTCGCGCTGACGGGCGACTGCGGGAATTCAGCGGCCGACTGGAACTCGCCCCCGGGGTCGAACTCATCGAAGTGGGTGGGCACACGCCCGGCCAGCTTGTCGTGCTCGTGAACACGCGGGCGGGCCGCGTGTTGCTCGCCTCGGACGCCGCGCACTTCCACGAGGAACTGGAACGGGACATGCTCTTCGCGTCCATGGCTGACCTCCCGCAGTCCTATCGAACTCTCGATTGGATTCGTGAACAGGAAGACCTCATTGTGGTGACCGGTCACGATGAAGCCGAGCTGGGTCGTTTTATTCCGCTCGAGGGGCCGCTCTCCGAGCACGCGGTCAAAATTGGAGGCTCTGATGACAGAAGGTAAAGTTCGAACTCCTGCGACCCGCCTGTCGCGCCGTGCCGAGGCGGCGGCGAACGATGCGGCGGTCGCCGCGATCTCGCGCGGCGCGTCGGTCGCATTCCGACTCATCGGCGATTCATTCGACGTCGGCCTCCGGGTGGATTCCGGAGAAGTCAGTCTTTCGAAGGACTCCCACGGCCTCGATTGCGATTTCACGCTGACTGCGGCTGATGACGTATGGGAGGGCCTCACCGACGACGAGCCGCCCGCCGGCGAGCACAGTGTGGTCACTCTCGTCAGGCAGGGCCTCGTGAAGCTCTCGGGGGAGCAACTCGCCTACGACCGGCACGTGCAGATCGTGCGAGCATTCGTCGACGCGATTCGCGAAGCGAGATCCACCGCGCCCCTCGGCCGTCCGCTCACCGCAACCGGGAGCTACCACCGCATTGAAACATCGCTCGGCGTGACCGACGTGTATGTCGAGCGTCAAGGATCGGGCCCGCAGCTGCTCGCCTGCGCGACAGCGGGGAGCCAGACGTCGCAGTGGCACGGCATCATGACGCACACCGACCTCACGGATCGATACGAGCTCATCACGGTCGACCTGCCCTGGCACGGACGCACATCGCCCGCATGGGATCAACCGGTGGGCAGCTATCGCCTCACACCCGACCGTTACACCGAGTTCCTAGTCGCCGTCGCCGACGCTCTCGAACTGGAAGCTCCCATACTCGTGGGGGTGTCCATGGGCGGCGCCGCCGTCGTGCACGCCATCGCAACACACCCGAAGCGATTTGCGGGTGCCGTCGGTTGTCAGGCCGGGCCGTCGGTCACCGCGCGAGCGAACGAGCATCTCCGAGGCACCCGCGTCAACCCGGCCCTCTTCATTCCGGAGTGGACCTACGGGCTCATGAATCCGGCCTCACCCGAACCGTTCAAGCAGCGCGTGTGGTGGGGGTACTCTTCCGGCGGGCACGGACTCTACGCCGCCGACATCGACTCGTATTTGAGCTGGAACGTCGACAGCGTGCAGACGAAGCTCACTCCCGAGCTGCCGCACATCGCGATACTCAGCGGTGTGTTCGACACGAGCGTTCCGAGCTCGGCGTCCGAAGAGCTTGCCCGTCGAATTCCGAATGCTTCGTTCCGCACGATGCCGGAACTCGGTCATTTTCCGCACGCGGAGAACCCGCCGATCTTCGCCCGGCACCTTGAAGCGGCTCTCGAGCGCGTGCAAGCTGGTGCGGAGGGGGGATCACTATGAACGAGTCACTTCTGCAAACCGCGCTTCCGCTCGTCGCCGCACCCATGGCCGGAGGAACCACCACGGTGGCGCTCGTCGAATCCGCGGCTCGCACCGGTGCACTCGGCATGGTCGCCGGTGGGTATCTTTCCGCCGATGCGCTCGCGAGTCAGATAGGGGAGGTGCGCGGTCGAGGCCTCGAGCACTTCGGAGTGAATCTCTTCGTCCCCGACGAATCGGCTGTCGACTCCGAGGGGTTCGCGCAGTTCGCTCGCGAGATCTCTGATGAAGCGGCAGCCTACGGCTTGGAGCTCGATCCGCATCCCCGCAGCGATGACGACGGGTGGGATGAGAAGGTGGATCTTCTTTGCAAGGATCCGGTGCCGCTGGTGTCGTTCACCTTCGGGCTCGCGCCAACCGCGGACATCGTTCGACTCCAGCGGGCAGGCTCAGCGGTCGTCGCCACGGTGACCAACGCCGCTGAGGCTCAGGCCGCGGGTGAAGCCGGCGTCGACGCTCTCATCGTGCAGGGGCCGCGGGCCGGCGGGCATTCCGGCGCGTGGGATCCGCATCGCGGTATCGCGGATGCGCGGACCGCTGACGTGGTCGCGGCGGTGGGAGCGGTCACGCAGCTCCCGCTTATCGCTGCGGGCGGAGTTGACGGGCCCGCCGCCGTGCAGGCGCTCTTGAGCGCAGGGGCGACATCCGTTCAGGTCGGAACGTTGCTGCTGCGAAGCGATGAGGCGGGCACTAAGGATGTGCACCGTGAGGCGCTCGCTGATCCGCATTCGCCGGACACCGCGATCACGCGGGCGTTCACCGGGAGGCCGGCGCGAGCGATTCGCAACGGCTTCGTGAGCCGGCACGAGCGTCACGAGATCACGGCCTATCCTGCCGTGCACCACCTCACGCGCGAGCTCCGCAGTCGCGCGGCTGCGGCGGGCGATCGCGACCGAGTGCACCTGTGGGCGGGTACCGGGTATCGCGCGGCCCGCGATGGAGCGGTCGCGGACACGCTTCGCTGGCTCGCAAGTTCACTCTGACCGGAGGACGACGCATACGCTCCGCGGATCCGCCGATGCCCCGTGGCTAGACTAAGGAGATGCTCCGCTCGCCCGGGCGGACGGAAACGGAGGTCCACGCGTGGCGATCCTGGATCGCATCGAAGGCCCCCGTGATCTCGATGCGCTAACGCCGGAGGAGTGTAGCGAACTCGCCGCGGAGATTCGCGAGTTCCTCATCGAGGCCGTGACGCGCACCGGAGGGCACCTGGGCCCGAACCTCGGCGTCGTCGAACTCACGATTGCGCTCCACCGGGTATTCGACTCGCCGCGAGACCCGATCGTCTTCGACACGGGCCACCAGAGCTACGTCCACAAGCTCCTCACCGGACGCAAAGATTTCTCGGCGCTCCGCACCCGGGGCGGGCTCGCCGGCTACCCGCAGCGCGCCGAGTCGGAGCACGACATCGTGGAGAGCTCGCACGCCTCAAGCTCGCTGAGCTGGGCCGACGGCATCTCCCGGGCGTTCGCACGCCGCGCCCAGAGCGACCCCTCCCAGCAGCACCGCCACGTCGTCGCGGTCGTCGGCGACGGCGCGCTCACGGGCGGCATGACCTGGGAAGCCCTGAACAACATCACCGACGACAACGACCGCGACCTCGTGCTCGTGGTGAACGACAATGGCCGTTCCTACGCCCCGACCATCGGCGGCATGGCGCGCTTCTTGAACTCGGTCCGCTCGAAAGAGGCGTATCGCGAGCTCCAGGAGGGCAGCGAGAAGCTGTTCTCGCGCCTGGGCACACCGGGTCGCACCGTCTACCGCGCCGCGCGAGGCGCCATGCGCGGCTTCGTGAGTCGCGCCTCGAACAACCAGGATCTCTACTCGAACCTCGACATCAAGTACCTCGGCCCCGTCGACGGCCACGACCTGGCCGCGGTAGAGGAGGTGCTGCGGCAGGCGAAGGGCTACGGCCGCCCGACCCTCGTGCACGTCATCACGGAGAAGGGTCGCGGCTACGCACTCGCGGAGAACGACCTCGCCGACCAGTTCCACGCGATCGGCCAGATCGATCCGGGCAGCGGCGAGCCGCTCGAGGCCTCCCGCGGCCGCAGTTGGACCTCGGTGTTCCGGGATCGCATTGTCGAACTCGCCGAGGCAGACGAACGCATCGTCGGGATCACCGCCGCGATGCTCGCCCCGACCGGCCTCGACCGTCTCGCGGCGCTCCACCCCGGCCGGGTCATCGACGTCGGCATCGCCGAGCAGCACGCGGTGGCGAGCGCCGCGGGACTCGCCTACGGTGGCATGCACCCCGTCGTTGCCGTGTACGCGACCTTCATGAATCGCGCGTTCGACCAGCTCCTGATGGACGTCGCGCTGCACCGGGCGGGCGTCACCTTCGTCCTCGATCGCGCGGGCATCACCGGCCCCGACGGGGCGAGCCACAACGGAGTCTGGGATCTCGCCACGCTCCAGGTCGTTCCGGGCATCCGGATCGCCGCGCCCCGTGACGCGGCAACCCTCGAGGAGCTCCTCGGCGAGGCCGTCGCGATCGATGACGGCCCGACGGTGATCCGGTATCCGAAGGGCGCGGTGGGGGAGGCGCTCCCCGCACTCGCGCGCACCGCGGACGGCGTGGACGTGCTTCGCGCTGCGGGCGGATCCGCCGCCCCGACGGGCCACGGCGACGTCCTCTTCATCGCGGTCGGGCCGATGGTGCAGGTCGCGCTCGAGGCCGCCGAGCTGCTCGAGGCGGAGGGCATCACGGCCACGGTGCTCGACCCCAGATGGGTCGTGCCGGTCGCCGAGTCGCTCGTCTCCGCCGCTCGCGATCACCGCCTCGTCATCACGATCGAGGACGGCATCCGTGTCGGCGGCGTCGGCACCCGCATGCGCCAGGCCTTCCGCGACGCGGGGGTCGACACGCCCGTCAGCGAGCTGGGCACGCCCGACGCGTTTCCGGATCACGCCTCGCGCTCCGAGCTCCTCGCCGACGCGGGCCTCACGGCGCCTCAGATCGCGGCGACGGTCACCGAGCAGGTCAGAGGGCGGCGGATCCCCTTCGCCCGACCCACCGCGCGCTCTCAGGCGTAACCGCGTCTCCGACACCAATTGGGCGCCCGGTGTGCACGATCCGGAGAACGTGTGCGTCGGGCGCCCAAAGGTGCTCGGTGCGAAGCGGAGCTACTCGGAGCGGCGGCCCGCCACGCGCGGCTCGTGGAACGTACCACCGAAGACGCGCTCGCTCGCGCCGGAGCGGTCGAGGTACGGCGTCGCCCCGCCCGCCTGGAACGGCCAACCGGCGCCCAGAATCAGGCAGAGGTCGATGTCCTCGGCTGCGGCCACGACTCCACCCTCGGGATCCGAGTCGTCGAGCATGATCCGGATTTCGCGGGCGAGCTCGTCCTCCACGCGACGCAGGATCTCCTCCTCGGTGACCGCCGTCTTGCCCAGGGTCACGGCCTTGCGGCCAGCCTTCGACAGATCCTCGACCTTGCCCGACTTCGACTTGGTGAGCGGCCCGTCGACCTCAGCGAGGCGGTGCAGATTCTCGGAGGCGTAGAAGCGATCCGGGAAGGCGTGAACCATGGTGTCCTGCACGTGCGCCGCGACCTTCCAGCCGACCAGATCGATGAGCTCGAACGGACCCATGGGAAGCCCGATCGGCGCCAGCGACCGCTCGACGACCGGCATCGGCGTGCCCTCGTCGAGCGCGCGAGCCGCTTCGCCCATCACCTTCGCGAGCAGGCGGTTCACGACGAAACCGGGGCGATCCGCAGTGATAACCGCGCTCTTGCCGAGCTTCTTCGCGATGAGCATCGCGGTCGCGAGCGTCTCGTCGTCGGTCGGTCCCGTGCGCACCACCTCGATGAGCGGCATCACGGCGACGGGGTTGAAGAAGTGGAACCCGACGAGCCGCTCGGGGTGAGCGAGCTTCTCGCCGATCTCGTCGACGGAGAGCGAGGAGGTGTTCGTCGCGAGCACCGCGGTCTCCGAGATGATCGGCTCGATCTCCGCGAACACCTGCTGCTTCACGCCGAGCTCCTCGAACACGGCCTCGATGACCCAGTCGCAGTCGGCGTACTCGGTCTTGTCCGTCGTGCCCCTGACCAGCGCGGTGATCTGATTCGCATCGTCTTCGCTCAGACGACCCTTGTCACGCATCTTCGCAATCTCACCGCGGATGTAGTCGAGGCCCTTGTCGACGCGCGACTGGTCGAGGTCGGTGATGAGCACCGGCACGCGCAGCTTGCGCGCGAACAGCAGCGCGAACTGGCTCGCCATGAGTCCGGCGCCGATCACGCCGACCTTCTGCACCGGCTTGGCGAGCGACTTGTCGGGCGCGCCCGCAGGTCGCTTCGCGCGCTTCTGCACGAGGTCGAAAGCATAGATCGACGCAGCGAACTGGTCGCCCGAGATCAACTCGGCGAGCGCGTCATCTTCGCGCTCGAACCCGCGCACCATGTCGTTGTCGCGCGCAGATCCCAGCAGTTCGAGCGCGACATACGGGGCACGCGCCGCCGTGCCGATGCGCGACTTCAAGGTCTCCCGCGCGATCTTGATCGCTGCCGGCCACTTCGTCAGGCGCTCGAGCTTGCCGGGCACGTGCGGGCGTTCGACCGCGACCGAGCCCTGAAGCACACCGTCAGCCCACTGGATCGAGCGCTCCAGGAAGCTCGCAGCACCGAAGATCGCGTCGAAGAGCCCCAGTTCGAAGGCCTGCTGGGGCTTCAGCGTGCGGTTGTTCTTGAGCGGGTTCGAGACGATGACCTCGAGCGCGTTCTCGATGCCGATGAGGTTCGGCACGATGGTGGCTCCGCCCCAGCCGGGAATGATGCCGAGGAAGACCTCGGGGAACGCGAGCGCCGCGGCCGACGCATCGACGGTGCGGTAGGTGCAGTGCAGTGCGATCTCCATCGCGCCGCCGAGCGCGAGGCCGTTCACGAACGCGAACGATGGCACGCCGAGCTGCCCGAACTTGCCGAGCACGAAGTGCCCGTACTGCGCCATGAGTCGCGCGTTCTGCTCCGTCGCCAGCGACGACACCTTCGACAGGTCCGCGCCCGCCGCGAAGATGAAGGGCTTGCCTGTCACGGCGACGGCGGTGATCTCGCCCGCGGCGGCGCGTTGCTGCAACTCGTCGAGCACGCCGGAGAGCGCCTCCAGACTGCGAGGGCCCAGGGTGTTCGGCCTCGTGTGATCCCGCCCGTTATCGAGCGTGATGAGCGCGAGCGTGCCGCCCGAGGGGAGCGCGATGTCGCGCGCGAAGGCCTCGGTGACGACCTCGTCTTCAGACGCCTCGATGAGCGGTGAGAAATCGATGCTGCGGTAGTCGGTCATGGCCTACTTCCTCTTCTTGCCGTCGAAATGCGGGTTCTCCCAGATTGCCGTGCCGCCCTGGCCGAGGCCCACGCACATCGCCGTGACGCCGTAGCGCACGTCGGGCCGCTGCGAGAACTGGCGCGCGAGCTGCGTCATGAGACGCACGCCCGAGGCCGCGAGCGGGTGCCCGAACGCGATCGCACCGCCCCACGGGTTCACTCGGGGATCCTCGTCGTCGATGCCGAAGTGGTCGGTGAACGAGAGCACCTGCACCGCGAACGCCTCGTTGAGCTCGAAGAGGCCGATGTCGTCGATCGTGAGGCCGGCGCGCTTCAGCGCCTTCTCCGTCGATGGCACCGGGCCGAGGCCCATGACCTCGGGCTCGACGCCGGCGAAGCCGAAGCCGACGAGGCGCATCTTCGCGCTGAGCCCCAACTCCTTCGCGGTGTCGGCGCCTGCGAGCAGCGACACGGTCGCACCGTCGGTGAGCGGCGAAGCGTTGCCCGCCGTCACGCGCCCGTGCGGGCGGAACGGCGTCTTCAGCGTCGCGAGCGCCTCCATTGTGGTGCCGGGGCGGCGGCCCTCGTCCTCCGTAGCGAGCCCCCAGCCCGACGCGGTGCGCGTCGCGACCGGAATGAGATCCGCCTGGATGTCGCCGCGGTCGTAGGCCTCCTGCACCTTCTGCTGGCTGCGCATGCCGAAGCGATCGGCGCGCTCCTTTGTGAGGGCGGGGAAGCGGTCGTGCAGGCGCTCAGCGGTGATGCCCATGTTGAGTGCGTCCGGGCTCACGAGCTTCTCGGCGACGAACCGCGGGTTCGGGTCGGCATCGAGGCCGATCGGGTGCCGCCCCATGTGCTCGACGCCGCCGGCGACCGCGATGTCGTACTGCCCTGCGCCGATCGCGGCACCCATGAAGGATGCGACCGTGAGCGCGCCCGCGCACATGCGGTCGAGGGCGAAGCCCGGCACCGTCACCGGGATTCCCGCGAGCATCGACACAGTGCGGCCGAGCGTCAGCCCCTGATCGCCTTGCTGCGTCGTCGCGGCGATTCCCACGTCATCGATGCGATCGAGCGGGAGCTCGGGGTTGCGCTCGATGAGTCCCTGCAGCGCCTTGACCGCGAGGTCGTCGGCTCGAGTTCCTGCGTACATTCCCTTGTCGCCGGCTCGACCGAACGGGGTACGCACCCCGTCTACGAACACGACGTCTCTCATTGCGGCCACTTCGCCTCCATCAGCATTGGTGATCTGCGTCCTCATCTATCCTAGAGAGACGGAGTGTCAGCGGGAACCGTCCGCGCGCGCATCCACGGAGATCACGCGGATCTTCCGGCGCCGAGTTATGCGAGGTCTACAAAAGCCTCGGCGATGATTGGTGCAGTAATGCCAACCTGCCAGTTGCGCGCGCCGAGTTCGGTGAGACGGAGTGCGATGCCCTCTGCAGAGCGATCACTCGGAGGGCGATAGGCGATCCTGCGCAGGGTGTCGGGAGTCAGCAGATTCTCGAGCGGGATCCGCCGCTCGTTCGCCTCCGCCTCGATCGCGGGGCGCGCCGCTTCCAGACGAGCCGCCGCTTCGGGATGCCGCTGCGCCCACCCGCGATGATGCGGAATGGAATCGGGATCGCGCTCCTTCTGCCCGGGGAGATCGTCGGTCGTCTTACCGCGAAGGATCGCGGCCCACCAGCGATTGAGCTCGGTGCGGCTCGCCCTCCCGCGGAAGGTCGCCATGCGCGCGAGGTCGCCCGCGGAGCGAGGGTTCGCGACGGCGGCGGCGACGATCGAGACGTCCGGGATCAGCCGACCGGGGGCGACATCCCGCTCGCGCGCCAGCGCATCGCGGACGAGCCACAGCTCACGCGCGATCGCGAGGGCGCGCGGCGTCTTGATCACGTGACCCCCGGAGAGGCGCCGCCAGGGATCCTTGGCTCGGGGCTTCTCCGGCCGGAGGCGCACCGCTTCGAACTCCTGCCGCGCGAACTCCGCCTTCTCCTGCTCGTCGAGCTCGGCCGCGATCACGTCTCGCAGATCCGGGAGCAGCGCGACGTCGAACGCTGCGTACTCGAGCCACGACTCGGGCAGGGGCCGCTGCGACCAGTCGGCGGCGGAGTGTGCTTTCTCGAGCGTGATGCCGAGCGTCGACTCGACGATCGTTCCGAGGCCCACCCGCTCGTACCCGAGCAGCCGGGCGGCGAGTTCCGTGTCGAAGATCCGCTCCGGCACGAGGCCGATCGCGGCGAGGCACGGCAGATCCTGGGACGCCGCGTGGAAGACCCACTCGGCCGCCGCGATAGCGCGCTGCAGCGGCATGAAGTCGGCGATCCCGATCGGGTCGATCAGGAAAGTCCCGGCACCGCGGCGGAACACCTGCACGAGGTAGGCCTCCGAGCCGTAGCGGAAGCCGGATGCCCGCTCGGCGTCGATCCCGACCGGACCCTCGCCTGCGGCCAGAGCTGCGGCCGCGGCGGAGAGCCCCTCCGGGTCGACGACCATGTTCCAGTGGACTTCGAGCTCCGACTGGGAGATCGTCATGCGGTTATGCCCCTTCTGCAGCCTGACGCGAGCGTCGCGCCGCGATGGAGTCTATTCCCTCCGCATGGGGCAGACCGGCCAGGAGGCACAGCAGCTCGGACCACACCTCCGCGTGCGCGCTGAAATCGGGGCCGTGCGGAGTCCACGAGGCTCGCAGTTCGATCTGCGCGGAATCACCGCGCGCTTCGAGGGCACCGTAGCTGCTCGACAGGGTCTTCGTCGCCGTCGCGGAGAGATACGTGTATTGGGCGTCGCGCGAGTCGAGCGCATCGACGAGCCACGACCACGCGACATCGGTGATGAACGGGTCAACGCCGATCTCGAGCTCGAGCGGCGCCTGCGCGAAGCACACGATCCGATACTCGCCGCCCCACTCCTCGACCGCATCGGGGTCGTGCATCAGCACGATCCGCCCCGCTCCGTAAGGTGAATCGGTCGCCATGTCGTCGCCATCGTCGCGTTGCGCCCCGCGAGCGACTCCGGCGGCGAGAGCGATCGACCGCGGCGCGATCCGCTCAGGCGCCGGAATCTCCTGAGAGACGAGCTCGTTGCGCAACCGAGCGCCTCGGAGCTGCGCTGCTGCCGCGTCGAAATCGACCGGGGCGCCCTTGATGCGTGCCATCACACAGGCGACACTAGAGTTTGTTGTACGTGACGCACAGGTGCCACGCCGGGGAACGCGCGAACGCAGGAGGGAATGGCGCAGATGCCGCAGGGGAGCCGAAGGTCGACGCGCGACGGGGGAGCCGGGCGCCGGATCGCGTGGGCTGCGGGCGTGAGCGCGCTCACGGGCGCGGCGGCGGTCGGCGCAGCGGCGGCCACGCTCGGAGGTGTGGCGCTGGCGCGGCGCGCGGTGACGCCGACGGCGGTACCCGAGAACCCGCTCGAGGTGCTCGAGGTCACGCGCGACGGCGCGAAACGTCGTTCGAAGAACAGCGGGGGCGGATCGCAGCGCGCACTCGGCACCATCCGACTGCGCGGCGTCGACGCCGACCTGCCGGGTCAGTTCTCTCTGCTGTTCGACGGCACCGCCGGGCACGCGAGGATCGGCGAAGTGCTGAAGCACCGCGGCGACGTGACGCTGCGCGAGCTCGTCTCGGTCGAACGCGGCGATCTGCAACCCGGCGCACGCGCCCGCATCACGGGGTGGTGGTACACCGAGCCCGAGGAGCTCGGGTACCGCACCGAGCACATCACCTACCCGACCGAGCTCGGGGAGGCCGAGGCGTGGATCATCTCCCCGCGCAGGCGCCGGAAGCACCGCTGGGCCGTGCACGTGCACGGGCGCGGTGCGCTTCCCGCGGAGACGCTGCGGGGCGTGAGTTCGCTCGCGCGGAGTGGGGTGACGAGCCTCGTGATCAGTTATCGCAACGATCCCGGCGCGCCTTCCGGGGAGGGCGGCCGCTATGGCGTCGGCTTCTCTGAAAGCCGGGACGTGGACGCGGCGATCGCGGAGGCGCTGCGGCGCGGGGCGGAGCGCGCCACCCTGGTGGGGTGGTCGATGGGCGGCACCGCCTGCCTCGTTGCGGCGACGCGCGGCACGCATCGAGGCGTGATCGATGGCCTGATCCTCGATTCTCCCGCCGTCGACTGGGACGCGCTCCTCCGCTACCACGCAGCCGCGGCCTCGGCGCCCGATGCCATCGCGCGGCTCGGCGTGAGCCTGCTCACTCGAGGGTGGGTGCGGGGCGGGGAGGCCGGCGGGTTGCCGATCGGCGAGCTGCACCCCGAAACATTCGCCCGTGCGCTCGACGTGCCCGTGCTGATCCACGCGAGTCGCGGCGACACGTACGTGCCCTCGACGGGGGCCGAACGGCTCGCGGCGCTGCGCCCCGATCTCGTGCACCTTCGCCTGCACCCGACCGCCGAGCACGTGCGCATCTGGAACGTCGATCGCGAACGCTGGGAGCGGGCGACGCGCACCTTCGCTCGAGCGCTGCCGCACCCGCCCTGGCGCGGATAGTCGCGTGCTTCGCGGCGCGCGGTCGCGCGCGGGTAGACTACCGCTGATGTCCTCAGACTCCCAGCACAGCAGCGCCCGTCTCGTCGACCGGCGGCCCACGATCACCGGCACCGAGCTCGTTGCGACGCTCGTGCCCCCGCCGCAGTTCGACCGCGCGTCGTTCGACTCGTACCGGCCCGACCCGAACTACCCCTCGCAGGAAGAGGCGCGTGAACTGCTGCGCGCCTTCGCGGCCCCCGCACCGACGGTGTCTCGCGGTGGCCTCTTCGGCTTCGGCCGCAAGAAGAGCCCCGACCCCGCGGCGAACACGCCGACAAAGCCGGGCGTCTACCTCGACGGCGGCTTCGGCGTCGGCAAGACACACCTGCTCGCCGCGACCTGGCACGCGACGACCGGGCGCAAGTACTTCGGCACGTTCATCGAATACACCGCACTCGTCGGCGCGCTTGGCTATAACGGCGCCGTGAGCGTGCTCCAGGGCGCGCGCCTCATCTGCATCGACGAGTTCGAGCTCGACGATCCAGGCGACACGATGCTGATGACGCGGTTGATCGGCGACCTCACCGCCTCAGGCACGAAGTTCGTCGCGACCTCGAACACGCCGCCGAATGCTCTCGGCGAGGGGCGGTTCGCAGCGGCGGACTTCCTGCGCGAGATTCAGGCGATGGCTGACCGCTTCCAGACGATCCGCATCGATGGTGTTGACTACCGCCAGCGCGATCTCGAGGGCGAAGCGGTCGCCCTCAGCGACGACCAGTACCTTTTCGCACTGGCGGATGTCGCATCTTCGCACGAGCGCATGACCGACGACGGATTCTCCGAACTCATCGAGCACCTCGCGACCGTGCACCCCTCGAGCTACAGCGGCCTGCTCTCGGGTGTGCAGTGCATTGGCCTCCGCGACGTGCACGAACTCACGGACCAGTCGTCGGCGCTTCGCTTCGTCGCGTTCATCGACCGCGTCTACGATGCCCAGATCCCGATCCGCGCGACCGGCACCCCGCTCACGTCGATCTTCGGCGGCGGCATGCTCGACGGCGGCTACCGCAAGAAGTACCTCCGCTGCATGTCGCGCCTGAACGCGCTGACCGCGAGCGAGATCGAGCGGTAGTGTTCGGCGGCGAGGCTGCCCCTCGGCGGGGTGCGTGGTGAGCGCTCGGCGATCCGCCCCCGCCTGGGCGCGCCTGCTCGGCGGGGTCGCCCGATCCGTGGCCTCGTCGCTGCGCGGCGGTCAGGATCCGCGGCAGAGCGGCGGCGGTCACGCGCGTCGCTCCGGCGGGGCGGCGGATCGCGGTCGGGTCGCGCTTCCGCGCGTCGACGCGCCCGAGCGCCTCGAGGGCACTGAGAGCCCAGGCCGCTTCGGACCGGCGGCGACGCGCGATCTCACGGCCGCCGAGATCCGCTCGCTGCGCCCGAGTTACAGCCCGAGCACTGACGGCGACCCCGACCCCGGTGAGGTCGTCTGGACGTGGGTGCCGTATGAGGAGCACGACGGCCGCGGCAAGGACCGGCCGGTGCTCATCATCGCGCGGATCGACGACGAAGCCGTTGCGGGCTGCGCGCTCAGTACGAAGGAGCACGCGGGCTTCGTCTCCGTCGGGTCGGGTGCGTGGGACTCGCAGGGGCGCGAGAGCTTCCTCTCGCCGGAGCGGGTGCTGCGCGTCTCGAACGACGGCATGCGCCGCGAGGGTCACGTGCTCGGGCGGCAGCGCTTCGCCGCGGCGGTCGCGGTGGTCGCGCGCATGCACGGCTTTCGGGCCGAGTAGGGTCGCTGCGGCCGGGGCGGATCCTTCGCCTCGCACGGGATTCGCGCTTCGCTCCGGGTTCGCGCCTGCCGTAGCTCGCGGGTGCGCTCAGCGGACGGTGCAGAACGGGTGGCCGACGGGGTTCGCGCTCGGTGCATCGCGCGGGTACCTCACCGGACGGTGCAGAACGGATGACCGACCGGGTCGCGGTACACGCGGAACGTGTCGTGCGACTCGAGGTGCTCTGCACCGATCGCGAGCAGCGCGTTGTGGGCCGCCTCGAGGTCCTCGACGGCGACGTCGAGGTGGACCTGCTGATCGCCGTCGTCACCCGGCCAGACGGGTGCGATGTATCCCGGCGACTCCTGGAAGGCGAGCTGCGCTCCCGGCCCGTCCGAGACGAGGTCGACCCAGTCGTCGCCGTCGGCCGTGACACTGCCGCCGAGGATCTTGCGGTAGAACTCGGCGAGCGCCGCCGGATCCGGGCAGTCGAGCACGACGCTGTGGAGGGTCGCGATGGGCTGCTCGGTCCCGGCGCTCGGCGATGCTGCAGCGCTGGGTGTCGCTGCGGCGGTGGCTGACGTTGCAGCGCTGGGTGACGTTGCGGCGTAGGGGGAGTCCGATGCGGTTGTCGACATGTTGAGCTCCTTTGCTCGGGGGCCGTGTGGTATTTCAGTGTGGTGTTCCAGTGTGCCGTGCGCGACCGGCCGCGGCAACGGTGCGCTAGCGTGGGCCATGCCGATCCGCCGCGATCGTCTGCCGGCTCGCGCTCGACGTGCGCAAACCGGGCATCATCACCTCCCGAGCCATCGAAACGAGCCTCCATGCACCCGAGTTCCGACGCCCCTGACCGCGCGCCGCGCGTCGCCCTCGTCACCGGGGCGGGGAGCCCGAGCGGCATCGGCTTCGCGGCGGCCCGCGCGCTCGCGGAGGCGGGTCTGCGCGTCGTCATCGCGGCCACGACGGCCCGCATCGAGGATCGGGCTGCCGAGCTCCGGGCACTGGGCGCCGAGGTGCGTGCGGTCGTCGGCGACCTGACGGACCCGGGAGAGGCGAAGCGCATTGTAGACACGGCGGTGTCCGCGTTCGGTCGACTCGACGTGCTCGTCAACAACGCGGGGATGACGTCAGTGAGCGACCCGGAGCAGCCCGCCGCGATCGGGGAGATCTCGGACGCGCAGTGGAGTGCTGCGCTACGGCGGAACCTCGACACGATGCTGTTCGTCACGCGCGCGGCTACGCCGGCGCTGATCGCGAGCGGATCGGGGCGTGTCGTGAACGTCTCTTCGCTATCTGGGCCCGTCACTGCATACGCGGGCGACGTGGCGTATCACGCGGCGAAGGCCGGTGCGGTGGGGCTGACCCGAGCTGCCGCGATCGACCTCGCGCCGCACGGGGTGTGCGTGAACGCGGTGGCGCCCGGCTGGATCGAGACGGGCTCGTCGACGCCGCACGAGATCCGCATGGGGGAGGCGACCCCGCTCGGCCGCCCCGGCACGCCCGACGAGGTGGCGAGCCTGATCGCGTTCCTCGCGAGCCCCGGCGCCTCCTACGTCACGGGCCAGGCACTTGTTGTCGACGGGGGCAACTCGATCATGGAGGACCGCGGCTGACGCTGTGCTGGCGCTTCGCGTCGAGGTTGCGCCCGCGCTTCTGCACCAGGTTGGGCCCGCGCTTCCGCCTCATCACCTGATCGAGCTCCAGCAGACCGAATGGCCCTCAATCCACTCTGATGAGGCAAAATCTACTGCTGACGCCCGCTATATCGAAGCGTGCTCACTCCAAGATGTATGTTCGAGAAGCCATCGGCCGAGTCCTGGATTACGTGGCAGCAGGTTATGGTGTGGTGGCGCAGCCCCTCATTCTGTTGCCTGGTCGGCCCTCGACTTTGCTGAAGGAGCTGCTGAGACTAGAGATCATCCTGCTCGTTCCGAAGCGCGAGGCTGAGTTGTCACTTTCACAAAGGACCGTTTTCGGCAAGGGTGCTGTTCTAGACCGAACTCGCGCCGGAATTCGCACAGTTGTTAGTGAGGGGTGAGGATCATGTGAGCGGCTTCTTTTGCTACCCGCATGGGATCCTCGAAAGAGTGAGTGCCAAGCGTCACCAGCGCACCCTCCAGAATGAGCAGGAGATGTTTGCCCGTCTCGTCGGGTCGCGCCATACCCGCCTCGGTGCATAGATCAACAAAGCTACGGAGCATCCATCGTTTCTGCTCCATCACTTCTCTCACCACCAGGTGCTCTTGCACCTCCGGACCTTCTTCTGCGCGGGCATTCACTGCGCTGCAGCCTTTCAGGGAACGCCCGGTGTACCAGGTATCAGCGGCATCAAACACTGCGAGTATGCGCTCTGTGCCGGGGATCGGATGCGAGCGAAGTTCGATACTGAGCGCTAGACGCCACTGGTCTTCACGGCGCCTCAGATACGCGAGCACCAGTTGCTCTTTCGAACCAAAACGGTCGTACAACGTTTTCTTGGTGACACCAGACTCGGCCACGATCCGGTCAACACCAACTGCGTGTATGCCGTATGCGTAAAAGAGTTCTGACGCTGTGGCGAGGATCTTTTCGGCGGCGGGCGTCAGGGCACTCGATGGTGAAGCTATCGCGTTCATGTACGAATTCTCCCACCTATACTGACCTGTATAGTTGCTTTCGACTTATGCCGGGGAAGTTGCAAAGGAGTGCATGTTGGAATTGCGCATGAATGCTGTCGTTGTCAGTGAGCCGGGTGGCCCCGACATGCTCCAGATTCAAGAAGTGAATCGCCCAAAGCCCGAGTCGCACCAGGTACTCGTCAGGGTTGAACTCGCAGGGGTGAACTATCTGGACGTCATGCAGCGATCCGGTGGAACTGGTCGCGAGGTGCCTTTCATTGCTGGCGTAGAGGGTATGGGGATCGTGACCGCACGTGGTGACGGCGTCGCGGACATCGCAGTAGGGCAGCGTGTAGGTTGGATGGCCGGATCGCAGGGTAGCTTTGCTGAATACACGACCGTTGATGAGAGCAAAGCCGTTGTAATCCCGGATTCGTTGAGTGATGCGACTGCGGTTTCGTCTCTCATGCAAGGGATTACCGCTCAGTACCTCGTCAACGAGACGTATCCAGTGATCAAGAGCGATGTTGCTGTGGTCCACGCCGCAGCTGGCGGTGTAGGAAGGCTCCTCTTGCAAATGGCGAAGCTGCGCGGCGCAACCGTGATCGGCACGACTTCCACAAAGGAGAAATCACGTTTTATTCGAGAACTCGGCGCAGATTATGTGTTCGGATACGACGACTTTGACACCCGAACAAAAGAGGTGACAGACGGCTTAGGCGCCAGTGTCGTTTTTGACGGCGTGGGAGAAACCACATTCTCGCGGAGCCTTGCGGCCCTGCGAATTCGCGGCACGCTCGTCGTGACCGGCGCCGCCAGTGGCCCTGTGCCACCGCTTGATGTGAATGGGTTGAACACCGGCGGATCGCTGTACCTCACTCGCCCCACTGTCGCGCACCATATTCGCACCAAATCAGAGATCCAGCGCAGAGCCGGTGAAGTGTTTAAACTGCTCGAAACCGGGAAACTACACCTAGGGGATGCGACCGAATACCCCATCGCTCAAGTCCAGGATGCTTTTACAGCGTTGGAGGATCGACAGACCACGGGCAAGCTGATTCTTCGGGTAGCGGGCGGTTTTACCCAGTAATGACGAAGACCATTCGCGGCACAATCGCGGTGCTCGGCGCCCTGCTGACCGATCGAAGCAAAATTGGGACGGCCTCGCTATGGCGCTACTAAGGTGTCGAGATATCAACATCATGATTTCCAGCGCGGACGCGGATCCTGCGCAGGTCGAAGCAACTCGCGCTGACGGTACATCGGTTGAGCCAACGGAGAGCGCTTGAGTGCGGGACCCTCAAGAAGCGAGACCGACCGCGACGGCGTAACCGACGTTCGTTGGGCTGGCCAAGACTCGCCCTGTCCGTCTACTCCGAAGCGTCGCGCTCTTCCACACCTTCCAGCAATTCGGAGAGGGCGTTCGGTGTCGCGCCAGAAGCCTCCGCAAGTTCGCCGAAGCGGGCGTCGGTGGCCGCCTGCTGGGCGTCGTCAGCGTGCTCGAAGAGCGAAAGGTACTCCGTGTCGCCACCCGTTTCTTCGACTGACTGCACGCGGATAAGCCAGCAGGTTACATCCGGAGTGGTACCCGCTCGGACCTCCCACGCGATTGCAAGCGCACCGATGCAAACGGTATTGGCATCGAGGAGATCGGTGGCCGTGGCGTCGTCCTGCACGAGCGCCAATTCGAAAAGATCGGCCATCGTGTGCGTGGGTGAGATACTCGCGTCGCTCGAAAGGAACTCGTCCGCGACCTCGCGGTGCTCGTCGCAAAGGAACCGGGCGGCGAGCCATGTCATCGCCGGATCCTCGAGTTCTGATATTTCGGTCGCGCTATCCGCTCGAGTGCAAGCGTCGAGCCCCATACTCACCACGGTCTCTCGAACCGTCGGGTCAGCATCGTCCCACGCTGTCGGCTCGACGGAAGCCCAGGAGGATGAAGGGTCGACGCTTGCCACCATCGGGACCATGAGCATCGCATTGTCGAAGAACTGCTGCTGCGCGACTGCGTTTCCGCGGTCATCCGCAGCATGGGATTCGGCCAAAGCGCCCGAAGAACCCTCGTCCACAAGAAGACTCGGCATCAGGCCGCACCCGCTCACGAGCAGGGATCCGGCAATCGCTGCGCTGGCGGTCAACGCCGACCGTGTGCGCCGTGATCGTGACATCGACATTGCCAATCTCCCCACTCTTCCGTGATCCTCAACGGAAGAAGACCCCGGAAAACCTTCTGGTCTGCCTCCTGCATATTATCGTGGGAACTTTCTTCAGTTGAGCGATCACGGAAAGCTCGGTTCGAGAGAATTCTGCGCTGCTTAGGATCGAACCAGCGCGAGAATCTCACTGCGAAGGCATCGCGTTCGCGATTCTCGCGACGTCACTGCGTTCCATCCCAGCATCGCGCACACGAAAAAAGCCCCTCCGAAGAGGGGCTTTTGTAGTGCGCGATACTGGGATCGAACCAGTGACCTCTTCCGTGTCAGGGAAGCGCGCTACCGCTGCGCCAATCGCGCCTAAGTACCAGATAGTTCAGTATCAGGCTATTCAATTATCAGGCGAGGTGGCGACGGGATTCGAACCCGTGTATACGGCTTTGCAGGCCGCTGCCTCGCCTCTCGGCCACGCCACCGTAGTGGTTGCTACCACAAGCGGCCGAGCAAGCTCGGCCACTGGAGCGGATGACGAGACTCGAACTCGCGACCCTCACCTTGGCAAGGTGATGCGCTACCAACTGCGCTACATCCGCATTTCGCCGCGTTTCCGCGACCTGTTTAACTATAGGGAAGCTCCCCCGGGGGTGCAAATCAGGCCGCTCATCCCGGGCGTGCCGCTCCGAACTTCCGCGAAATCATGCGGCGGAATGGTGATCAGCCCTACCCAGCAAGGCATCCTCGCGGATACTGTGGTTGCATGTCCAAGGGCGCGGGGGCGACGGTGAGGCGGTGGGTTGGGTTCGCCGCGTTTCTCGTCGTCGTCGCACTCGCAGTCACGGCGATGATGCACCGTCAGGAGCTGAAGGACCGTTTCGCGACCATCGGGTACGAGGCGAGCCCCCGAATCGCGGAACTCGCGACGGACCTCGATCTCACGAGCGCTGGGCATCGGATATTCCTTGCGACGCACCCGACGGTGGATGGCAGCCAGCACTTCAACGATCAGTGCGCGGACGTCGATCACTCGGAAGAGGGGCACGTGCTCGGCTGCTACACGAAGGATCGGATCCACCTGTTCGACGTACGGGACGAGCGCGTGAGTGGCATCGTCGAGGTGACCGCGGCACACGAGCTGCTGCACGCGGCCTTCGCCCGCCTGGGGGAGGGCGACCGCGCGCTCCTGTCCGCGCGCCTCCGCGATGTCTACGACGAGCTGGCACCGAACAACCCGCAGCTCGCGGAGCGCATGGAAGTCTACGAGCACCTGTCGGACGCGGCGTTCGCGAACGAGCTGCACTCCGTGCTCGGCACCGAGGTGCAGGAGCTCCCGGACTGGCTCGAGCAGCACTACGCGCAGTGGTTCGATGATCGCGGTGCCCTGGTCGACGCGTTCGATCGCTACCACACGGTCTTCGACGACCTGCAGGATCAGGCGGAGGCGCTTGAGGCCGAAATGACATCGCTGCGGAAGGATGTCGAGCGGCGAAAAGCCGAGTACGACGAAGACGTCGCTCAGTTCAATGCGGACGCGAGCGCATTCACGAAGCGCCTCGACGCCGCCGAGTTCGCTGACGATCCCGATGGTCTCGCTGCAACATCGGCGGACTTGGAGGCGCGCCGCGACGCCCTCGAGGCGAGTCTCACCGATCTGCACGAAGATATCGACCATTACAACGAGCTGCGGGACCATCTCCAGTCACTCAGCGAGGTGAGCGCTGAACTCGACGAGCAGCTCGACAGCGAGCTCGCACCGATTACGACACGCCCGGATGGGTAGGTGATCCGCCGCGGAATCTCGGGGGACTCGGGCCCGCGCGCCGACGCTCTCCGGGGGCCGTGTATGATTTTCGAGGTTGGCACGGATCGGTCCCGAGGATCGCTTCGCTGCACACGGGCGATTGGCGCAGTTGGTAGCGCGCTTCCTTCACACGGAAGAGGTCATCAGTTCGAGTCTGGTATCGCCCACCACCTCCTCTCACTCTCGTAAGGCTGATGCGCATGTCGAACGCACTGAGCGTCGCAGCGCTCGTGTCGCCGGCGCTGACCGCCGCCGATGTCGTTCCGGTGATCCCGGTGATTGCCGCCCTGACGCACGCGGTGCTCGGACTTCTCGCGATCCTCTCGCTCGCGAAATTCGAGAAGCAGCTCACCTGGCCGAAAATGACGCTCTGGATACTCTTCATCGCGATGATCCCGCTCATCGGCGGCATCGTCTGGTTCGCGTTCGGGCGACGCAGCTTTGTCGGAGGGACGCAGTAGGATCGAACGGTGATCGGCGCTCAGCTGATCCCGCGTCTCGCACGCGCCCGAACCGACCTCCACAGTGAAGGAGCTCACCCGTGGCCGATGGCTTCTCCCGTTTCACCGATCGCTCGATCGTCGCGATGCGCGTCGATGGCGAATTGCGCGACCTCGCGGCGGAGATCCCGGAGACGGCGACGGTCGAGCCCGTCACGATCGACTCTGAGGACGGGCTGGCGATCCTGCGTCACTCCGCGGCCCACGTGCTCGCGCAGTCGGTGCAGCGCGTCAACCCCGAAACCAAGCTCGGCATCGGCCCGCCCATCACCGACGGCTTCTACTACGACTTCGACCCGGCCGCGCCCTTCACTCCTGACGATCTCAAGGTGCTCGAGAAGGAGATGCAGAAGATCGTCAAGCAGGGCCAGCGCTTCGTGCGACGCGTCGTCACTGAGGACGAGGCGCGGGCTGAGCTCGCGGATGAGCCGTACAAGCTCGAGCTGATCGGGCTGAAGGGCGGGGCGGATCAGGGCGACTCCGGCGAGCAGGTAGAAGTCGGTGGCGCCGAGCTCACCATCTACGACAACGTCGACCCGAAGACCGGCGAGCTCTGCTGGAAGGATCTGTGCCGCGGCCCGCACGTGCCGAACACTCGCATGCTCGGCAACGGGTGGGCGCTCATGCGCTCGGCCGGCGCGTACTGGCGCGGCAGCGAGAAGAACCCGATGCTGCAGCGCATCTACGGCACGGCGTGGCCCACGAAGGACGAGCTGCGCGCGTACCAGACCCGGCTCGAGGAGGCGGCGAAGCGCGACCACCGCAAGCTCGGTGTGGAACTCGACCTCTTCAGCTTCCCCGACGAGATCGGCTCGGGTCTCGCGGTGTTCCACCCGAAGGGTGGCATCATCCGCCACGAGATCGAGTCGTTCATGCGCTCGGAGCTGCTGAAGAACGGCTACGAGGTCGTGAACAGCCCGCACATCACTAAGGGCACGCTGTTCGAGACGAGCCAGCACCTGAACTGGTACAAGGACGGCATGTTCCCGGCGATGCACCTCGATGCGGTTGAGGATACCGCGACAGGCGAGGTCGTGAAGCCCGGCCAGGACTACTACCTGAAGCCGATGAACTGCCCGTTCCACAACCTGATCTTCCGCGCCCGCGCCCGCAGCTACCGCGAGCTCCCGCTCCGACTCGCGGAGTTCGGCACCGTCTACCGCTACGAGAAGAGCGGCACGCTCTCCGGGCTCACGCGCGTGCGCGGCCTGACGCAGGACGACGCGCACATCTACGTGACCGACGACCAGGTGAAGGACGAGATCAAGCGTCAGCTCGAGTTCGTCTTCGCGACGCTCCGTGCGTACGGTCTCGACGACTTCTATCTCGAGCTGTCGACGCGGGATCCCGAGAAGTCGGTCGGCACCGACGAGCAGTGGGAGATCGCGACCGAAACGCTGCGCCAGGTGGGCGAGGAGTCGGGCCTCGAGCTCGTCGCGGACCCGGGCGGCGCGGCTTTCTACGGTCCGAAGATCTCGGTTCAGGCGCGCGACGCGATCGGCCGCACCTGGCAGCTCTCGACCGTGCAGCTCGACTTCAACCAGCCCGAGCTGTTCGAGCTCGAGTACGCGGCGGCCGACGGCACGCGCAAGCAGCCCGTCATGATCCACCGGGCACTCCTCGGTTCGGTCGAGCGCTTCTTCGCGATCCTGCTCGAGCACTATGCGGGAGCGTTCCCGGTGTGGCTCTCGCCCGTGCAGGTCGTCGGCATCCCCGTCGCCGATCAGTACGGCGAGTACCTCGACGGCGTCATCGCCCAGCTGCGCGAGCAGGGGGTGCGCGCGGAGGTCGACCACGGCGACGACCGCATGCCCAAGAAGATTCGCACGCATACCAAGGCGAAGATCCCGTTCCAGCTCATCGCGGGCGAGGAGGATCGCGCGGCCGGTGCCGTCAGCTTCCGCTTCCGTGACGGCACCCAGCTGAACGGGGTGCCCGTTGCGGACGCGATCGAGCGCATCACGCGCGCGATCCGCTCGCACGAACAGGTCTCGACCGCATGGGACGAGTAGCGGGCGCGGCGGATCCGGGCACGCCTGCCGACCGCGGCGCGGGTGCGTCGTTCGAGCCGTACGGGGAGAGCGCGGCGACCGGAGTGACGGACGAGCTGCAGCGCCTGTGGGTGCCGCACCGCATGGTCTACGTCTCGGATCACTCGCAGCCGCAGGAACACGACTGCCCCTTCTGCGCGTCGCCTGCGCGCGACGACGCCGACGCGCTGATCGTGGCGCGGGGAGCGCACGCGTATGTGCTGCTCAACCTGTTCCCGTACAACAGCGGCCACCTGCTCGTGTGCCCGTACCGTCACATCTCGACCTACGACGAGGCGAACGACGACGAGGTCGCCGAGATCGGCGCACTCACGCAGACGGCGATGCGCGTCGCCCGCGAGGTGCTGCACTGCGACGGCTTCAACATCGGCATGAACCAGGGCGAAGTCGCGGGCGCCGGCATCGCAGCCCATCTCCACCAGCACGTGGTGCCGCGCTGGAAGTCGGACGCGAATTTCTTCCCGATCATCGCGAAGACGAAGGCCATGCCGCAGTTGCTCGGCGAGGTGCGCGAACTCTTCGCGGCCGCATGGCCAGCGCAACCCTAGACTGATCCATCGAACCATCCCTTTTCCAACACGATTACAGAGGAGCTCCCGTGTCAGGACACTCCAAGTGGGCGACGACCAAGCACAAGAAGGCCGTCATCGACGCGAAGCGAGCCAAGGCGTTCGCGAAGTACATCAAGAACATTGAGGTCGCGGCCCGCATCGGTGGCGCTGACCTCGCGGGCAACCCGACGCTCGTCGACGCCGTGCAGAAGGCGAAGAAGAACTCCGTTCCTGGCGACAACATCGATCGCGCCATCAAGCGCGGTGCCGGGCTCGACGGTGACGCGGTCGAGTACTCGACGATCATCTACGAAGGCTACGGCCCAAACGGTGTCGCGCTCATGATCGAGTGTCTGACCGACAACAAGAACCGCGCCGCCGCCGAGGTGCGCACCGCGCTGAGTCGCAACGGCGGTTCGCTGGCGGATCCCGGGAGCGTTGCCTACAACTTCGCGCGCAAGGGTGTCATCACCGTACCCGCGGAGGGCACGACTGAGGACGACGTGCTCACGGCCGTGCTCGACGCGGGCGTCGAGGAGGTCAACCCGGCGCCGAACGGTGAGACCTTCGAGGTCGTCACCGACCCGTCTGACCTCGTGGCGGCGCGCACCGCGCTCGTCGACGCCGGGATCGACTACGACTCGGCCGACGCCGAGTTCGTGCCGAACCTGAAGGTCGAGGTCGACGCCGACACCGCACGTAAGGTCTTCCGCCTCATCGACGCGCTCGAAGACAGCGACGACGTGCAGAACGTGTTCTCGAACTTCGACCTCACCGCAGAGGTGCAGGCGGAGCTCGAAGCAGACGAGTGACCCGGCACGCGGGGGCGACCCGCCCGCCCGCCGGGCTCGGTGATCGATGACGCGCATCATCGGTATCGACCCCGGCCTGACCCGTTGCGGCATCGGCGTGGTGTCGACGTCGGGTGGTCGGCGTGTGACGTTCGAGCACGTTGAGGTGCTGGGGAGCCCGGCGAGCGCCGAGCTCCCGGCGCGCCTGCACCAGCTGGGCTCCGCGATCGAGCGCCTGCTCGACGGCGAGAAGCCCGCCGCGATCGCGCTCGAGCGCGTGTTCGCGCAGCAGAACCTCCCGAGCGTGATGGGCGTCGCCCAGATCAGCGGCGTCGTGATGTTCCTGGCCGAGCGCCGCGGCATCCCGGTGGCGTTGTACACGCCGAACGAGGTGAAGGCCCAAGTCACGGGCTACGGCAGCGCCGACAAAGCGCAGGTCACGACGATGGTGACGCGGCTCCTCGGTCTCGCGGCCCCACCGAAGCCCGCCGACGCGGCCGACGCGCTCGCACTCGCGATCACGCACGCGTGGCATGTGTCGCGGGGCGGATCGGCCGACCGCTCGTCTCACGGGCGCGCACCGACGGGGGAGACGCCTGCCCAGCGCGCGTGGCGCGAGGCAGAGGCGAAGCTCGGTCGCAGGCGCAGCGGCCCTGACGGGCGCAACTAGCGCCTGTCTGGCGCCGCACTCCCGCGCCGGTGCGCCGCTTGCGATGCTCGGTCGGCCGCCTCGCCCGTCGGACAATGGATCACCCGTCGTGCGGGCCGACACGCCGTGAATCGATCCGCACGGGCGGCTTTCCACTGCACGACGGGCGTGCCAAGTGCGGCTACTCCGCGGCACGAGGCGGGGGATCGCCCGCCTCGTCTTCGGGCAGCGTGATCGGCAGCGTGAGGGTGCCTGTCTGCAGCGCCACCTCGATCGCCTGCTCGACCTGGCGCTGGCGACGCAACCGGATGCGGCTGAGCGCCCGCTGCTCGGGGAGGCTCCACCCGAAGCGCACGGCGAGCAGCCGCACGAGCGCCGTCACGATCGCGCACACGACGCCGGCGGTGATCACAGGCACACCGAAGGCGAGCAGCGCCGTGAGCACGATGACTCCGACGAGGCTCGCCACTGCGTAAAGCGAGCCGACGTGCATGAGCGCGATCGGAATGTTGAGCATGAGGTCGCGCAGCACGCCCCCTCCCACCGCGGACACCGTGCCGATGAAGAGCGCGGGCACCACCGGCATGCCGAGCGCGAGCGCCTTCGTCGTGCCGATCGCCCCGAACATGCCGATGCTGACGGCGTCGAGCGCGGTGATCACGGGGTCGGCCTTCACGAGCAATCGCTGGAGCAGCATGCCGATGAACGCCGCGCCCGTCGCGGCGATGAGGTACCAGTTGTTCGAGAACGCGGCGGGCGTGGTGCCGAGGAACACATCGCGGAGAAAGCCGCCGCCCACGCCCGAGAAGATGCCGATGATCGCGACGCCGAGCAGGTCGATGCGCTTGAAGCCCGCAGCGAAGAGCGCGCCCTGCAGGCTTCCCACCGCCACCGCGGCGAGGTCCGCGTAGAGCGGCATGCGGAACGTCTCGTCGATCACCGCACCATTCTCGCGCACGCGGGTGAGCGCGTTCCAGGTGCGGTGCGCGCCGCCCGCTACGCAACCACGCCCATCAAGCAGTCGAAAGCCCCAGGTGCGGAGCGACACGCCGCGGATCGACCCGCGCGACGAGCGATCCACTGTCTGACGGGCGCTCGCGTTCAGCCGTCCGCGGACGAGACCGCCGCCCACGGCCACCCGAGCGCCCCCTGCGCGATACTTGAAGCGTGCCCCTGTACCGCGAACAAGGTGTCGTGATCCGCACCCAGAAGCTGGGTGAGGCCGACCGCATCGTTACGCTGCTCGCGCAGCAGCGCGGGTTGCTGCGCGCCGTCGCGAAGGGCGTGCGCCGCACCTCGTCGAAGTTCGGCGCACGGCTCGAGCCGTTCATGGTCGCCGACCTCCAGTGCTACGAGGGCCGCAGCCTCGACACGATCACGCAGGCCGTGACGCTCGGCGCCTACGGCCCGCCGATCAGCGCGGACTATGACCGATATCGCGCGGGCAGCGTGATCGTCGAGACCGCCGAACGCCTCGCCGAGGGTGACCCGTCGCGGGAACTCTACGCGCTGCTCGTCGGCGCGCTCCGCACACTCGCTGCCGGAAAGCTACCGCCCGAGCTCGTGCGCGACGGCTACCTGCTCCGAGCGCTGTCGATCGCGGGCTGGACCCCGGGCTTCACCGACTGCGTGCGGTGCGGTGCCCCCGGCCCGCACACCGCGGTCGCGGTTCAGCTCGGCGGCGTCGTGTGCGAGGCGTGCCGCATCCCAGGGTCGCCCCGCCTCGATCCCGGCAGCATCGAGCTGCTCCAAGCGCTCCTCGCGGGTGACTGGGATCGCTCGGTCGACACGAGCGAGCGGGAGCGGGGCCAGGCGGCCGGGATCGCGGCCGCGTACACGCAGTTCCACCTCGAGCGCGGGCTGCGCTCGTTCAGCGCGCCCCGGGCGTAACGCTACGCAGCGCGCCTGACGACTGCGCAGGAACGGCGCTCAGCGATCCGCCGGCAGCCCGCCCCGCGCCTGAGCGCTGCGCAGGAACGGCGCTTCGCGATCCGCCCGCCCCTCGGCCGCCCTACACTGGCAGGCATGCACCAAGCGCCCTCGACGCTCGTGCCGGTCGACTGGACCGGCGAGCATCCGCCGAAGTTCGCGGGCCCCGCCCCGAAGCACGTCGCGATTGTGATGGACGGCAACGGGCGATGGGCGAACCGACGAGGGCTGCCCCGCGTCGAGGGGCACCGCATGGGGGAGCAGGCGCTGCTCGACGTGGTCGCCGGCGCGATCCAGGCGGGCGTGGGCCACCTCAGCGTCTACGCGTTCTCGACGGAGAACTGGCGGCGCTCACCCGACGAGGTGCGCTTTCTCATGGGCTTCAACCGCGACGTGCTGCGCCGCCGCCGCGCCCAGCTCGACTCCTGGAACGTCCGGATGCGCTGGGCGGGCCGCCGGCCGAAGCTGTGGGGCTCCGTGATCAGCGAGCTGCAGGCGTCGGAACGCGCGACCGCCACAAACACCGGCCTGACCCTGACCATGTGCGTCAACTACGGTGGCCGCAACGAGATCACCGACGCCGTGCGCGCCATTGCCGCCGACGTCAAAGCGGGCCGGCTCTCCCCGAACGGCATCACCGAGCGCACGATCGAGCGGCACCTCTACGTGCCCGAGCTGCCCGACGTCGACCTGTTCCTCCGCAGCTCGGGGGAGCAGCGCACCAGCAACTTCATGCTGTGGCAGTCGGCCTACGCCGAGATGGTGTTCCTCGACACCCTGTGGCCCGACTTCGGCCGCAAGGAGCTGTGGGAGGCGATCCGCATCTACCACGAGCGCGATCGTCGCTTCGGGGGCGCAGTCGACACGCCCACCGGATCCTGATCTGCGAGAATAGTCGGGATATGACTTCCCAGACTCTCGATCCCGCAGCGCCACCGCGCGGCGCGGCCCAGCCGCAGCCCAGCCTTCGCATCGGATCGCTCGAACTCGCCGTGCCCGTCGTGCTCGCGCCGATGGCCGGCATCACGAACACCGCCTTCCGACGGCTGTGCCGCGAATACGGCGCCGGCCTGTACGTGAGCGAGATGATCACGAGCCGCGCCCTCGTCGAGCGCACTCCCGCATCGCTCCGCCTCATCAAGCACCACGAGAGCGAGACGCCCCGGTCGATCCAGCTCTACGGCGTCGACCCGAAGACGGTTTCGGAGGCCGTGCGGTTCCTCGTCGACCAAGATCTCGCCGACCACATCGACCTGAACTTCGGTTGCCCGGTTCCCAAGGTCACCCGCAAGGGCGGCGGATCCGCGCTGCCGTGGAAGAGCGACCTGTTCAGGGCGATCGTCGAGGGTGCCGTCCGGGCCGCGGGCGATATTCCGCTCACGGTGAAGATGCGCAAGGGCATCGATGAGGATCACCTGACGTACCTCGACGCGGCGCGTGCCGCTGAGGGCGCGGGGGTCGCCGCGATCGCGCTGCACGGGCGCACCGCGAACCAGTTCTACTCGGGTCACGCCGACTGGAACTCGATCGCGACGCTCAAGGAGACGATCACGAGCGTGCCGGTGCTCGGCAATGGCGACATCTGGGCGGCGCAGGACGCGATCCGCATGGTGCGCGAGACGGGCTGCGACGGCGTCGTGGTCGGCCGCGGCTGCCTCGGGCGGCCCTGGCTGTTCGGCGACCTCGCTGCGGCGTTCCGCGCCGAGGCCGGCGAGATCTCGTTGGAGGAGGCGGAGGACGCAATCGCGAAGCCGCCGCTCGGCTTCGTCATGGACGCGATGCGCCGCCACACCGAGTTGCTCGTGGAGTTCTACGACGATGACGAGCCGCACGCGTGCCGCGACATCCGCAAGCACGTCGCCTGGTACTTCAAGGGCTACGGCGTCGGTGGCGACACCCGCCGCGCCCTGGCCGCGGTCGAGTCGCTCGAGCAGATGGACGAAATCTTCGCGACGATGGACGCCTCGCTGCCGTACCCCGGAGAGGGCGCGGAGGGGCAGCGCGGGCGGGCGGGCAGCCCGAAGCGCGTCGTACTGCCGGATCGCTGGCTCGAGAGCCGCACGAGCGATGGAATCGACTACGCCGACCTCGCTGAGGCCGAGCGAGACGACTCCGGTGGGTGAGCGAGGCTCGCTCGCGCAGCCGAGCCTCCCCGCGGGCTACGGCCCGGCGGACGCCGAGCGACTCGTACCCGAAACCCACGGCGGCGGGCGCAGCGATTTCGCGCGCGACCGCGCCCGCGTGCTCCACTCGAGCGGCTGGCGCCGGCTCGCCGCGAAGACGCAGGTGCTCAGCCCCACCGCGGGCATCGACTTCGCGCGCAACCGGCTGACGCACTCGCTCGAGGTCGCGCAGATCGGGCGCGAGCTCGCGGTGGCGTTGCACCTCGCCCAGGATGTTGTCGACACGGCGTGCCTCGCGCACGACCTCGGGCACCCGCCGTTCGGGCACAACGGTGAGCGCGCCCTGAACGATTGGGCCGCCGACGCGGGCGGCTTCGAGGGCAACGCGCAGACCCTGCGCGTGCTCGCGCGGCTCGAGCCGAAGCGCTTTACCGACGCGGGAGAGAGCGTGGGGCTGAACCTCACCCGCGCGACGCTCGATGCGAGCTGCAAGTACCCGTGGAGCCTCGAGGAGGCCGAGCCCGGGAGCGCGAAGTTCGGCTACTTCGCCGACGACGAGCCGGTCTTCGCGTGGCTGCGGCGGGGCGCGCCCGACCGCCTGAAGTGCGCCGAAGCGCAGGCGATGGACCTCTCGGACGACGTCGCCTACTCCGTGCACGACTTCGAGGACGCCGTGGTGAGCGGCTTCATCGATCCCGAGATTCTGACGTCGAGGTCGGGTCACGACTCGCTGATCCGCGACGTCTCCGAGTGGGCTGGTGGATCGTTCACGAGCGACGAACTCGGCGCGGCGTACGACCGGATCGCCGAGACGCCGAACTGGCTGACGCGCTGGGATGGTACCCGCGCGCACCAGGCGCAGCTGAAGAACTTCACGAGCGACATGATCGGCCACTTCGCGCGCGGTTCGATCGCAGCGACGCTCGAGGAGGCCGACGGCGCGCCGCTCGCGCGCTACGGGGCCGCGATCATCGTGCCCCGCGAGATCCGCGCGGAGATCGCGGTGCTCAAGGGGATCGTCGCCGCGTTCGTCATGGCGAGTGGGCGTCGCCAGCCGACGTACCGCCGGCAGCGCGAACTGCTCGAGGAGCTGCTCGAGGTGCTGTGGGAGTCGGGGGAGAGCGAGCTCGAACCGGCGTTCGCCGCGGACTTCCGCGCCGCGGGCGATGACGCGGGGCGCAAGCGCGCGGTTGTGGATCAGGTCGCCTCGCTCACCGACCAGTCGGCGATCGCGTGGCACAAGCGCCTCTGCGACGTCCCGCTCGTCTGACGCGCCGCAGCGCCCGCGCCCCCACCCCGCCCGCCCCTGGGATCGGGGTAACTTTCGTAGCGTGTCGGCGCAACTCCGCCCTCGACACGCGCAGCAACTTACCCCGATCCCAAGGGTGCGGAGGGTGGGGACGGACGGGCCGCCCGCGGCAGTAGACTCTCGCTCATGGCAGGCCGGATCCGCGCGAGCGACATCGAAGAGGTGAAGCGCCGCACGAATCTGGCCGAGCTGGTCGGCGACTACGTCACGCTGAAGAACGCGGGCGCCGACTCGATGAAGGGGCTCTGCCCGTTCCACGATGAGCGCAGCCCGAGCTTCCACGTGCGACCCGTGCTCGGCTACTTCCACTGCTTCGGTTGCGGCGAGTCGGGTGACGCCTTCACCTTCCTGCAGCGCATGGACCACCTCACCTTCACCGAGACGGTCGAGCGCCTTGCCGCCCGCGCCCACTACGTCCTCACCTACGAGGAGGGCTCGTTCACCCGCGAAGACGGCCCGAACCGCGCGCGCCTGCTCGCCGCGAACCAGGTGGCCGCCGCGTTCTTCATCGAGCAGCTCGCGAGCGAGGAGGCCGCGGTCGCGAGGGAGTTCCTCGCGGGGCGCGGTTTCGACGCGGCGGCGTGCGAGCGCTTCGGAGTCGGCTACGGCCCGCGCGGCTGGGACGGCATGACGGGCCACCTGCGCGCGAAGGGCTACACCCCGCAGGAACTCGTGCAGTCGGGGCTCGCCTCCGAGGGCCAGCGCGGCGCGTACGACCGGTTCCGAGGTCGAATCGTGTGGCCGATCCGCGACACCAGCGGCCAGACGCTCGGCTTCGGCGCCCGCAAGCTCTATGACGACGACAACGGCCCGAAGTACTTGAATACGCCCGAGACGCCGGTCTACCACAAGTCGCAGGTGCTCTACGGGCTCGACCTCGCGAAGAAGGCGATCTCGCGCGGCAAGCGAGCGGTCGTCGTCGAGGGCTACACCGACGTGATGGCGTGCCACCTCGCGGGGGTCGACACCGCGGTCGCGACCTGTGGCACCGCGTTCGGCAAGGACCACATCGCCGTGCTCCGCCGCATCATGGGCGATGACTCCGCGGCCGAGGTCGTGTTCACCTTCGACCCCGATGAGGCCGGGCAGAAGGCCGCGCTCCGCGCCTTCGCCGAGGAGAAGCGCTTCACGGCCCAAACGTACGTCGCGGTCGCACCCGAGGGGCTCGATCCCTCGGACCTCCGTCAGCACCGCGGCGACGAGGCCGTCCGCGAGCTCTTCACCCGCAAGGTGCCGCTCTTCGAGTTCGCGCTGCGCCAGTCCATCGCGCGCTTCGACCTCAACAGCGTCGAGGGACGCGTGTCGGCGCTCCGCGAGGCCGCGCCGATCATCGCGGAGATCAAGGATCCCTCGATCCGCCCGGGCTACGCACGCGAGCTCGCCCGCATGCTCGGCGTCGAGCTCGGCGAGGTGCAGCACGCGGTGCGCGGTGCGGAGGCGGCGAAGCGCGGGCAGCAGGGGCGGCCCGGAGCGGGGCAGCAGTCCGGCCAGCAGCGCGCGGCCGGCCCGCAGGTGGGATACGGCGCTCGGCAGACGGCGGGTCCGCAGAGGCCCGCGGCGCAGAACGGTGCGGATCGCTTCGGGCCGCGGCCCGAAGCCGGTGCGCCGACCGACCCCTGGCAGGGAGGTGGAGACACGCTCGGTGATCCGCCCACCGCGAGAAGGATCGGCCTTTCCACTCTGCGGAATGCCCCCACGACCCGGCTCGAGCGGGACGCGCTCATGGCAATGCTGCAGCAGCCGGAGGGTGTCGGCACCGACCTCATGCACCAGGCGGTCACGGCACAGGTGTGGGATCCCGAGTTGCGCGTCGTGCGCGACGCGATGGCCGCTGCACTGCCGGCGCTCGGCGCGCCGGGCTGGCTCGAGGCCGTGCTCGGCGCGACACCGGAAACCCACCAGGGCCTCATCCGCGAGCTCGCGATGGTGCCGATTCCCGAGCGGCGCGTCGAGCACCTCGTCGCGTACGCTCGCGGCGTCGTCGTGTCCCTCCTCGACCGCGATCTCGTCGAGCTGAAGCGCGAACTCCTCGCGCGCCACCAGCGCATCGGCGATCCATCGGACGCGGCCGCTCGCCGCATTCAGCAGCAGCTCGCGGCGCTCGAGGCGGCGCGACGGAGCCTGCGGGAGGAGTAGCCGAGGGCCGCGCGTCCCGAAGCCGCGCCGAGCATGCCCTAGGCTTCCAAGAGCCCTGCACGCGAACACCGAGGAGCCTCCAGGATGCCCCACCCCGTCATCGAAGCCGATCCGGCGATTCACGCTTCCGATCTCTCGCTGTCGTACCCGGCCCACGCGGGCGGCCGTCAGTTCGAGGCCGTCGAGGGCATCAGCTTCGACGTGGCGCGCGGCGAAGTCGTCGCGCTGCTCGGCGAGAGCGGATCCGGCAAGTCAACCCTCGCGAAGTTCCTCGCGGGCCGCGGCCGCGACGCGCGAGACAAGGCGTCCCGCATCCACTTCAGCGGTGGCGAAGCGAGCGTGCTCGGGGTCCCCATGCAGGGCGTCGGGCGGCGCACACGGGCCCGCCTTACCGCGCACGTCGGCCACCTCTCGCAAGACGCGGGCGCGACGCTCTCTCCCGAGCTCAACGTCGGTGACATCCTCTTCGAACCGATCACCGAGCGCACCAAGCGCTTCGACCGCGGGTCGCTCGGGGAGCGCATCGCTGAGATGATGGACATCGTCGCACTGCCGCTCGCGAAGCTGCAGGAGTACCCGTACGAACTCTCGAAGGGCCAGCGCCAGAGAGTCGCGGTGATCCGCTCGCTCATGCTCGACCCGACGCTGCTCATCGTCGACGAACCGACGCTCGGAGTCGATGCCAATAACCGCCCGAAGATCGTGGAACTGCTGCGCTGGTACCGCGAACGCACGAACGCGAGCATGTTGCTCATCAGCCACGACATCGGCATGCTCGAGGCGCTCGTGCAGGAGGTGCTCGTCATGCAGCAGGGGCGTCTCGTCGGCCGCGGCGACATCAACGAGATCTTCCGGGATGCGGATCACGGCTACGTGCAGCGGCTCGCCCAGGCGCTGCGGGCGACCGCCTACGACGAGGTCGCCGACGAGTAGCGCGCGGCGGGCAATTCGGGGGAGCGCCCGCGAGAATCGCCCGGGTCCGGCCGATTTGCACTGCTCGAATGGCCCTTGCTAACCTTATGGGGTTGCTGAGGCAATGATCCCCTGTAGCTCAGTTGGCAGAGCGCTTGACTGTTAATCAGGATGTCGCTGGTTCGAGCCCAGCCGGGGGAGCGAGCAAAGCCCTTACCATTTCGGTAGGGGCTTTTTCGTTGCGTCCGCGGCTCGATGCGCGGTGCGCCCTCTGATCGGAGGAATCAATGGTGGATCGCGAGAGCAGCACGCCTACGCCGCCGACGGCCTGTGACGCGCACGGACGCGTGATCGCGGTGCCCGCATACGGCGCGCCCGAGATCGACGCGAGCGCGTGGATCGCGCCCGGCGCGGTCGTCGTCGGCAACGTGCGCATCGGAGCCGATACGAGCATCTGGTACAACGCCGTGGTGCGCGGCGACTCCGACGCCGTGCGCATCGGGGCCCGCTCGAACATTCAGGACGGCGCGGTCGTGCACACGCAGCGCGGGGACGCCGCCGTGATCGGCGACGACGTGTCGGTCGGGCACCTCGCGGTCGTGCACGGCGCGACCGTCGAGAACGGATGCCTGATCGGCATGCACTCCACTGTGCTCACCGGCGCGGTCGTGGGCGAGGGAAGCCTCGTCGCCGCCGGTGCCGTCGTGCCGCAGGGGATGGTCGTGCCACCCCACTCGCTCGTCGTCGGCGTACCCGGCCGCGTCGTACGTGAACTCCGCGACGACGATCGCGAAGCCGTGCGCCTCAACTCCGAGCGCTACCTCACCACCACGCAGCACCATCGCGACGCGACACGCGACGACTGACCATCGGTTCGTGCGAGCGAGCCGCATGCAGTATGCTCGACGAGGTGCTTCGGCACCACGCGCTGCGAGCAGCTCGGGGATGTAGCTCAATGGTAGAGCCTCAGTCTTCCAAACTGATTACGCGGGTTCGATTCCCGTCATCCCCTCCGAAAAACAGCCCCTGGCCCTTGGCCGGGGGCTGTCTTCGTCGGGGACGACGGGAATCTTTGAGAACCCGGAACTGGCGGCGCAGAGCGCCACCAGCGGCGTGGCCGTGCAACGCGATGCGTTGCTTCGAACGGCCGGCCGGGGTTCGATTCCCTCCAGCCCGCCACTCCCGGGGGTGGGCGGGTGCCGGTGGGGGCGCGCATCGGCTAGACTTGCTCGGGTTGTGCGCGTTCGCGCGCCTGCACACGGGACACCCGGTTCACCGGGGCGTAGCTCAGCTTGGCTAGAGCGCCCGCTTTGGGAGCGGGAGGTCGCAGGTTCGAATCCTGTCGCCCCGACCAGGGTCCGCCGGCCCGAAACCGGCATCCGACAGACATTCCGATGATGAGAGGCCAAATTGCCGAAGACGACAGCTGAGAAGCTCACTGCCACCCGCGCCAAGCTGAGCGTGGAGGTCACGCTCGACGAGCTGGAGCCCTACCTCAAGCAGGCGTACAAGACCATCGCTGAGCAGGTCTCCATCCCCGGCTTCCGCAAGGGCAAGGTTCCCGCGCCGATCATCGATCAGCGCATCGGCCGCGAGGCCGTCGTGCAGGAGGCCGTGAACGCCTCGCTCGACGACTTCTACCAGGCCGCACTCGCAGAGGCCGACGAGCAGCCGATGGGCCGCCCCACGGCCGACGTCGAGCAGTGGCCCGATGCCAAAGATCCCAAGAGCACGCTCGTTCTCGTCTTCGAGGTCGAGGTCCGCCCCGACTTCACCCTCCCGAAGTACGACGGCATGAAGCTCACCGTCGACAACGTCGAGGTTGATGAGGACGCCGTCGAGGCGGAGATGACCAAGCTGCGCGAGCGCTTCGGCACCCTCGTCACCGTCGACCGCCCCGCCAAGAACGGCGATTTCGTCGAGCTCGACCTCACCGCCCGCATCGACGGCAACGAGGTCGACCAGGCGAGCGGCGTCTCCTACGAGGTCGGCGCGGGCAACCTGCTCGCCGGCACCGACGAGGCGATCGAGACTCTCACCGCGGGTGAGACCACGACCTTCACCTCGCAGCTGCTCGGCGGCGAGTACGAGGGCCAGGACGCCGAGGTCGAGGTCACGCTGACCGCCGTCAAGGAGCGCGAGCTGCCCGAGGCCGACGACGAGTTCGCACAGCTCGCGAGCGAGTTCGACACCATCGACGAGCTCCGCGAGAGCCTCAAGGAGCAGGCGTCGAAGGCTTCGGTCTTCGCGCAGGGCCAGCAGGCTCGCGACCTCTTCACCTCCACCCTCATCGAGCAGGCCGGTATCCCGGTCTCCGAGGAGCTCGTTGAGGAAGAGGTGCACCGCCACCTCGAGAGCGAAGGACGTCTCGAGGACGACGAGCACCGCGCCGAGGTCCGCAAGTCGGCCGAGGAGCAAATCCAGATGCAGCTCCTGCTCGACGCGATCGTCGAGGCGGAGGGCGTGACGCCCACGCAGAACGAGCTCTCGCAGTACATCTTCCAGTCGGCTCAGCAGTACGGCATGGAGCCCACCCAGTTCCTCCAGGCGATCAGCCAGGGCAACCAGATGGGCGTCATTCTCGGCGAGGTCACCCGCAACAAGGCACTCGCCGTCGCGCTCGCCAAGGCTGAGGTCGTCGACCAGGCCGGCAACCGCGTCGACCTGAGCGAGTTCACGGCGGTCGACTCCGACGACGAGTCGGGCGACGAGAGCGGCGCCGACGAGAACGCTGCCGAGGCGCCCGAGACCGAGGCTTCCGCGAAGAAGGCGCCCGCCAAGAAGGCCGCCGCCAAGAAGACCGAGTCCGACGACGCCGCTTCCGACGAGGAGGCCAAGAAGGCCGCTCGCTCGGCCGCAGCGAAGAAGGCCGCAGCCACTCGCGCGGCGAAAAAGGCCGCTGCAGAGGCTGAAGAGGCCGGCAAGTAACGGTCTTCCACGCACCGCGATCCCTCGTTTCCCAGTGAAGCGGGGGATCGCGGCGTTTCATCCCCATGCGCCCACGGCGAACAGAGCGAACGGGCGACGAGCGAATCGGTACGCTCGAATCAAGCAACTACGAATGGAGCGCCGCATGGCTGAACAGACGCCACCGAACAGCGTGTTCGAGCGATTGCTGAAGGATCGCATCATCTGGCTCGGGTCGGAGGTGCGCGACGACAACGCGAATGAGATCTGCGCGAAGATCCTGCTGCTCGCCGCTGAGGATCCGGAAGCGGACATCTACCTCTACATCAACTCGCCCGGTGGCTCGATCACGGCCGGCATGGCGATCTACGACACGATGTCGTTCGTCCCCAATGACATCGTCACGGTCGGTATCGGCATGGCAGCGTCCATGGGCCAGTTCCTCCTCACCGCCGGCACCCGCGGCAAGCGCTACATCACGCCGAACGCGCGCGTGCTGCTGCACCAGCCGCACGGCGGCTTCGGCGGTACCGCGAGCGACATCCAGACGCAGGCGCAGCTCATCACGTCGATGAAGAATCGCCTGGCGGAGATCACCGCCGCGCAGACCGGCAAGAGCGTTGAGCAGATCAACGAGGACGGTGACCGCGATCGCTGGTTCACCGCCGACGAGGCGCTCGAGTACGGCTTCGTCGACTTCATCCGCGATTCGGCCGCCGACGTCGTCGGTGGCGGCGGAACCAGCAAGTAACGTCACGGACAGGAAGCAATCGATTCGATGAATACCTCATTCATGCCGCAGTCCGGCGGGCAGAGCCTGCAGATGCCCGATTCCCGCTACGTGCTGCCCTCCTTCGAGGAGCGCACCGCCTACGGATACAAGCGCCAGGATCCCTACGCGAAGCTCTTCGAGGATCGCATCATCTTCCTCGGTGTGCAGGTCGATGACGCGTCCGCGGACGACGTGATGGCCCAGCTCCTCGTGCTCGAGAGCCAGGATCCCGAGCGCGACATCACGATGTACATCAACTCGCCCGGTGGATCGTTCACGGCGATGACCGCGATCTACGACACGATGCAGTACATCCGCCCGCACGTGCAGACGGTGTGCCTCGGCCAGGCGGCCTCGGCTGCGGCCGTGCTGCTCGCGGGTGGAACGCCCGGCAAGCGCCTCGCGCTCCCGAACGCGCGCGTGCTGATCCACCAGCCGTCGACCGGTCAGGCGGGCCACGGCCAGGCCTCGGACATCGAGATCCAAGCGCGTGAGATCCTCCGCATGCGGGAGTGGCTCGAGGAGACGCTCTCGAAGCACTCGAAGCGGAGCATCGAGGAAGTGAATCGCGACATCGATCGCGATAAGATCCTGAGCGCGCAGGAAGCCTTCGAGTACGGGCTCGTCGATCAGGTGTTGACGAGCCGGAAGAACCCGCAGCCCGTTCTTCCTCAGTAATCGTTCGGAGCCCCGGGGCCACCTCGGGGCTCCGGCGTGCCGCCCATCAATGTCGGAGGCTCCCGCTAGTCTCGTAAACACCGGATCAGACCGAGTAGGTGAAGGAGCTCCGCATGGCGAAGATCGGCGAAAGCAGTGAACTGCTGAAGTGCTCATTCTGCGGAAAATCGCAGAAGCAGGTTCAGCAGCTCATTGCCGGTCCGCAGATCTACATCTGCGATGAATGCGTTGCGCTGTGCAATGAGATCATCGAAGAGCGCCTCGCCGAGCACCAGACCACCGAGAGCTCCGACTTCACGCTGCACAAGCCGCGTGAGATCGCCGACTTCCTCGACCAATACGTGATCGGGCAAGACCGAGCGAAGCAGTCGCTCGCGGTCGCTGTGTACAACCACTACAAGCGCGTACGTGCGTTGTCGTCGCTCGCGAGCGCAGAGGTGGCGTCCGAGCAGGTCGAGATCGCGAAGTCGAACATCCTGCTGATCGGCCCGACCGGCTGCGGCAAGACGTATCTCGCCCAGTCGCTGGCGCGACAGCTCGGCGTGCCCTTCGCGGTGGCCGACGCGACCGCGTTGACCGAGGCTGGGTACGTGGGCGAAGACGTCGAGAACATCCTGCTGAAGCTCCTCCAGGCCGCCGACTTCGACGTGCAGCGAGCCGAGACCGGCATCATCTACATCGACGAGATCGACAAGATCTCGCGCAAGGCCGAGAACCCCTCGATTACGCGTGACGTTTCGGGCGAGGGCGTGCAGCAGGCGCTGCTCAAGATCCTCGAGGGCACGGTTGCGTCGATTCCGCCGCAGGGCGGGCGCAAGCACCCGAACCAGGAGTTCATCCAGCTCGACACCACGAACATTCTGTTCATCGTCGCCGGCGCGTTCGCGGGTCTCGAAGAGATCATCGGCTCGCGCCTCGGCAAGGGCGGCATCGGCTTCGGGGCACCCGTGTCGAGCAAGCGCAACGACGACCAGCTCTTCGCGCAGGTCCAGCCTGAAGATCTGCACAAGTTCGGGCTGATCCCGGAGTTCATCGGGCGTCTGCCAGTCGTCGCGACGGTCGACCCGCTTGACGTCGAGGCCCTCACGCGCATTCTGACCGAGCCGAAGAACGCGCTCGTGAAGCAGTACCAGCGCATGTTCGAGCTCGACGGCGTCAGCCTCGAGTTCGAGGATGCGGCCCTCGAGGCGATCGCAGATCAGGCGGTGGAGCGGAAGACGGGCGCACGCGGTCTGCGTGCGATCCTCGAGGGGATCCTCGGGCCGGTCATGTTCGAGGTACCCTCCGACGGGGACATCACCAAGGTCATCGTGACCCGCGAGTCGGTAACGGGGGAAGCGACGCCGCGCGTGCTGCAGGCGCGTGGAGGCCGCGAGAGCGCGTAAGCGCGTAGTCCTGGCACCTACGCGCTCGGAGGAGCCGCCTCAGCACCGCTCAGCGACCACGGCGCACCCTCGAACTGCTCGATGCGCCACCCGCCGTCGGAATCGCGCTCAAGCTCGGCAACGCCGACGTTCGGGATCCGCGGCACACTCTGCACCTCGACGCCCGCGAGGTGCGCCAGCAGGTGTCTGATGAACGAGCCGTGGGAGACCGCGATAACGCGCTGCCCCGGGAAGCGCGAGGCGATCGCCGCGAGTGCGCGTTCTCCGCGCACCGCCGTCTCGTCGGGGTGCTCCATCTCGGGGTAGACGCGCGTCGGCCACCGATCGCGAGCCTCGTCGGGCGAGAGCCCCTCAGCGTGCCCGAACGAACGCTCCACGAGACCTTCGCACGGCACCACCTCGGATATTCCGAGCTGCTGCGCGAGCAGTTCCGCGGTGCTCGCCGCGCGCGCGAGCGGGCTCGTCACGACGGCGTGCCACGGCCCCTGCAGCGAGAGCCGCGCAGCGAGCTCGAGAGCCTGGCCCCGCCCGGTCGCATTCAACGCCGTGTCGGTGCGGCCCTGCATGCGGCCCGCGAGGTTCCAGTCCGTCTGGCCGTGGCGGATCAGCGCGACACGCATAGGCTCAACCCGCGACGGCAAGGTCGTAGCTCAACAGCACCGTGCCATCGTCCTGGGGGATGAGCAGGGCGTCGGCGACAAGTCCGTTCCCGCGGTAGGCCGTCGAGACGCTCCCGTCGTCGCCGGCTTCCGACGACTCTGCAACAAGACCGCTCTGCGCCGCGACTGCTTGCCACACGGAGTCACCGGTAGCGCGGTCAGGAGCACGGAACACGATGAACCATTCGGTCTCGGAGCGCTCACCAGCGTCGTCCACGACGGCGCCCGAGGGGATCACGAAGCGGTCGCTCGGGAACGACTCCGGCACCTCCGCCGACTTTCCGTCGCCCCCGCCCGGCACACCGGTTTCCTCCCAGCTCTTGCTCCCGCCGTTTCCGTCTTTCCCGGCGGTTGCATGGGCGTTCGCATCGGCGCTATCAGCTCCTGCGTCAGGATCCGCCTGTGCACTCGATGCGTCCGCGCTGCCTTCCGCCGTCGAAGAAGTCTTCCCGTCCGAGCCCGCGCCGCCGTCTGCTGCGGGCTCGGGCGCACAGGCCGTCAGCGATGCCAGAAGGATCGCTCCAGCCGCGGCAGCAGCGCACCCGCGCAAGGCGGGGTGAGTTTTCCACACGTTCATCGTCTCCTCAACTCAGCCAATCGTCGTCGTCCGCGTCATCAGCACCCGCGTCGCCCGGCTGATCCGCGGGGCCGCCAGAGCCCGGCGCCCCGGGCTTCGCGCCAACCGAGCCGCTCAGCACGTGCCCGAGAGCATCAACGCCCACGTATGCAACGTCGTCGAGCTCGCAGCGCGGACGCCCCTCGAGCCATGTCAGCGTCCAGGAGTCGCTCTTGGGGTGGGCAAGCTCCTGCTCCGCGATTGCACCGTGCAGCAGCACGGGCACGCTCCGGTGCGGCGGATCGCCCACGCGCCAGCGCGCCCCCAACTGCATCTCAAGACTCCGCGGGAGCGAGCTCGATCTCGGCGACGCGCACGCGCGCGCCCTCCTCGCTCAGCTCGGCAAAGTTCAGCGACACGATCCGTCCGACAGCCGCGAGATCCGCGCCCGCCGATTCGAGACGCGCTCGATCCGCCTCGGACGCCTCGATCACCGCGAGCGAGACCGGAGTCTTCTGCGAGGCCTTCGCTGCGGTCTTCGCGCCGCGGATACCCACGAGCGCCTCTCCGACGAGATCGAGCAGCCCCGCGTCCGCGCCGTCACCGGCGAGCAGCGAAGCCTCCGCCGCCTCAGGCCACGCGGCGCGATGCACCGAGCCCTCGCCGAACCACGACCACACCTCCTCTGTCGCAAAGGGGAGGAAGGGCGCGAGCAGGCGCACGAACACCGAGAGCGCGGCGCGCAGCGCGGTAACGGCGGAGGCCTGCCCGGCTCCGTCAGCCACCGAGCCGTGTGCGCGCTCCTTGACGAGCTCGAGGTAGTCGTCGCAGAAGGTCCAGAAGTACGACTCGGTCAGCTCGAGCGCGCGAGCGTGGTCGTAGCGCTCGAAGGCGCGCGTCGCGTCCTCGATCACGGTCGCCAGGCCAGCGAGCATCGAGCGGTCGAGCGGCTCCGTCACTTCACCGGCGCCCGAGGCGTCGAACGAGAGCGTAAACTTCGCGGCGTTGAGCAGCTTGATGGCGAGTCGGCGGCCGATCTTGATCTGGGTCGGGTTCTGCGGGTCGAACGCGGCGTCCGTGCCGAGCTTCGCCGAAGCCGCCCAGTAGCGCACCGCGTCGGAGCCGTGCTGCGCGAGCATGCCGGCGGGCGTCACCACATTGCCCTTCGACTTCGACATCTTCTTGCGATCCGGGTCGAGGATCCAGCCCGAGATGCCCGCGTTCTTCCACGGCAGCTGCCCGCTCTCGAGCTCCGAGCGCAGCAGCGTCGAGAAGAGCCAGGTGCGGATGATGTCCTGGCCCTGCGGGCGGAGATCGTAGGGGTACACGAGATCGAAGAGTTCGGGGTCGCGCTCCCAGCCGCCCGCGAGCTGCGGCGTCAGCGACGAGGTCGCCCAGGTGTCCATGACGTCGACCTCGCCCTGGAAGCCGCCCGGCACGCCGCGCTGCTCGGCGGTGTATCCGGCCGGCACGTCGCTCGAGGGGTCGACGGGGAGCTGATCCTCAGAGGGCAGGATCGGCTGATCGAACACGGGGTTGCCGTCCGCATCGAGCGGATACCAGACGGGGATCGGCACGCCGAAGAAGCGCTGGCGCGAGATGAGCCAGTCGCCCGACAGCCCCTCGACCCAGTTCTCGTAGCGCACGCGCATGAAGTCGGGATGGAAGGCGAGCTCCTTGCCGTGCGCGAGCAGACGCCCTCGCAGCTCCTCGTCGCGCGCGCCGTTCACGATGTACCACTGGCGGGTAGAGACGATCTCGAGGGGCTTGTCGCCCTTCTCGAAGAACTTCACGGGGTGGGTGATCTTGCGGATCTCGCCGACGAGTTCGCCCGAGGCCTGCAGCGCCTCGACGACTGCCGCCTTCGCGCTGAAGACGGTCTTGCCCGCGATCGCGGCGAAGGCCTCGCGGCCCGCCTCGCTCGTGATCGCCTCGGGCGCCTCCGAGATCACGCGCCCATCGAAGCCGAGGATCGCGCGATTCGGCAGGTTGAGCTCGCGCCACCACACGACGTCGGTGACGTCGCCGAAGGTGCAGATCATCGCGATGCCGGTGCCCTTGTCCTGCTGCGCGAGGTGGTGGGCGACGATCGGCACCTCCACGTCGAAGAGCGGGGTGCGCACGGTCGTGCCGAAGAGCGGCTGGTAGCGCTCATCGTCGGGGTGCGCAACGAGGGCGACGCACGCTGCGAGCAGTTCGGGGCGCGTGGTGTCGATGAGGATGTCGCCCGAGCCGTCCGACTTGTGGAACGCGAGCGTGTGGTACGCGCTCGGTTGATCGCGATCCTCGAGCTCCGCCTGCGCCACCGCCGTGCGGAACGTCACGTCCCACAGCGTCGGCGCCTGCGCCTGGTACGCCTCGCCGCGCTCGACGTTGCGCATGAAGGCGAGCTGAGATGCGCGCAGCGACTCCGCGCCGATCGTGCGGTAGCTCTGCTTCCAGTCGACCGAGAGGCCGAGCGTGCGCCACAGGTCCTCGAACTGGCGCTCGTCCTCCTCGGTGAGACGCTCGCACAGCTCGATGAAGTTGCGGCGGGAGATGGGCTGCTGATCCGCCGCCTTGATGCTCTTGCCGTCACCGCCCTCGTGCGGGGGAACGAAGCCCTCCTCGTAGGGGAGCGAGGGGTCGCAGCGCACGCCGTAGTAGTTCTGCACGCGACGCTCGGTCGGGAGCCCGTTGTCGTCCCAGCCCATCGGGTAGAACACGCGCTTGCCGCGCATGCGCTGGAAGCGGGCGACCGTGTCGGTGTGCGTGTACGAGAAGACGTGACCGACGTGCAGCGAGCCCGAGGCGGTCGGCGGAGGGGTGTCGATGCTGTAGACGTCCCCGCGATCCGCACCCGCGCGGTCGAAAGCGTAGGTGCCCTGCTCTTCCCAGAGCGGGCCCCACTTGGCTTCGAGACCTTCGAGTGCCGGCTTGTCGGGGATCGCGCTCATGCGTGGGGCTCCGCTTCTCGGCCCGCAGCGCGCGGAACCGGGTCTCGATGTGGACGGCACCGCGTGATCGTGCGCTGGTGAGCGGCGCACTGGTGCCTGATGGTGTGCGCCCAGTTTACCGGGCGTCAGCGGGGCGCGAGGGGCACGCCCAGCAGCGTTTCGTTGCCCGCGGGGTCGCCTCCCGGCACAGGCTCCGTCAGGTACTGCTCCCACGCGAGTTCGCCCGGGGTCTCGCCGCGCTCGACGATCCACGCGTAAAGCCGTTCGTACCCTGCGGCAATGCCTGCGTAGTCGCCCCTGACCAACAGGGTCGCGGTGCGCGCGGCAGGGAGGGTCTCGCTCGTAACGGAGGCATCGCTGACCCCATCGGTCACGGCGAGGGGGCGAGGGATCGGCACGGCCGCCGAGAGGTCGATCCCCGCGGGACCGGGAGCGCCGTGCACCACGCCCATGGGAGGGGCAGCCGGGCTGATGCCGAGTCGCTGGAGCTCCGCGAAGATGGCCGAGTAGCCCCGGTCGTAGAGCTCGGGGATGCGGTCCATAGGCACGATCTCGCGGACGACGGCGAGGTGGATCTCGGGGCGTTCCACAATCTCGGGTTCCGCGGGGGCGGTCGATGCGGTGGCGGGCTCGGTTGGGCGTTCGGTCACGGGGACCTCCTCGGCGCTCTGAAGTGGGGCTATGCCCAGGGTACGCGCGCGGCCTCCCGCACGACAGAGGCCGCCTTCCTAACAGGAAGAGCGGCCTCGTGCGTGACGCGTGCTTACTCTCTGAGCATTCCGTCGAACGCGTCCGGGTTCTCCTTGACGAACGCGTCGACCGCGGCCTCGACGTCGGCCTCGTTGCGGTCCGGATCCTCGGTCACGAGCGCCTCGAGCGCACCGAACGACTCGTCCGACAGCTTGATCTTCGAAATCAGGTCAGCGGCCTCCGGGAACTCGTCGGTGAAGCCGTCCTTCGCGAGCTCGTTGAGCGTCTCGGGCTTACCCATCGCGCCCTTCGGGTCCTCGAGGTCCTTCACGTTGTACTCCGAGTGGCCCCAGAACGGCGTCCACAGCGTGACGACGATGTCCTCTTCGTTCTCGATCGCGTCATCGAGCGTCGCGAGCATGGCCGCGGTCGACGAGGTGGCGAGGCTGTACTCACCGTCGAGCCCGTACTCGGGCATCATGCTGTCCTGCGTCACGCCGGTGAGACCCGCACCGGGCTCGATGCCGATGATCTTGCCGTCGAAGCGATCCGCCTGGCCCTTGAGGTCCTCGATCGAGTTCACGTCGTCCATGTACTCGGGCACCGAGATCGTGAGCACGGCGCCATCGTAGTAGGCGGTCAGATCCTCGAGATCCTCGCCGACCTGCTCCATGTACTTCTTGTGGGTGACCTGCGGCCACGCCGACGGGAAGACGTCGAAGTCGCCCTCCGAGAGGCCCGCGTAGAGCACGCCGGCGTCCGAGAACTCCTCGACCTCGACCTCGTAGCCGAGCTTCTCGAGCTGATCCTTGGTGAGGTAGGTGAGCGCCTCGCCGTCGGTCCAGCCGGTGACGTAGCCGAGGGTGATGGTGCCGCCGGCCTCGCCGTCCGAGCCTGAGTCGCTGCCGCTGTCGCCCGAGCAGCCGGTGAGTGCGAGGCTGGCAGCAGCTCCGAGCGCGATGATTCCGGAGAGGTGTCGCTTCTTCATACTGTTTCCTTTCGTTCCCGCGCGGGGGAGCACGGGGGATTCTGGATGGGTTGTGGGGTGCGGACGCTGGGAGCGTCAGCCGCGGCGTCCGTTAAGTCCGTCGAGAGCAGCGGATCACGCGGCAGCGCGCGCTGCGCCCCGCCGCTTCTTCAGCGTGCCGATCAGCGAGCTCTTGTACTCGGCCGGGTTGCCGAGCGCCGCGGTGACGCGATCGAGGAAGACCGCGACGATCACGACTGAGAGGCCCGCTTCGACGCCCTGCGAGATGTTCAGCGTGTTGATCGCCTGCACGACCTCCTTGCCGAGGCCGTCGGCGCCGGCCATGCCCGCGACGACCGCCATCGATAGCGCGAGCATGATGACCTGGTTGATGCCGGCCATGATGGTCGGGGTCGCGAGGGGCAGCTGGATTCCGCGGAGGATCCGGCCGGGTGTCGCGCCGAACGCCTGCCCCGCCTCGACGGTCTCGGAGTCGACGCCGCGGATCCCGAGCTCGGTGAAGCGGACGCCCGGGGCGAGCGAGAACAGCACCGTCGCGAAGACGCCGGGCACGAAGCCGATGCCGAAGAACAGCACCGCGGGAATCAGGTAGACGAAGGAGGGCATCGTCTGCATGAAGTCGAGCACGGGCTTGATCGCGGCGCTGAACGCGTCGTTTCGAGCGGCGAGAATGCCGAGCGGAATGGCGATGAGGATCGCGATGACGGCGGCGACGAGCACGAGCGCGAGCGTGAGCATCGCATTCTCCCACTGACCCATGCTGTAGACGAGCAGCAGCGTGATGACCGTTCCGAGGGCCAGCTGCCACGAGCGCACGAGCCAGCCGACGAGCGCGAACACGACGATGAGCACGCCGAACGGGACCGCGAGGAGCCCGTCGCCCAGACCGTCGACGAGGAAGCCAATGACGAGCGCGACGAAGTCGAGCAGCCACTCGAACACGTCTTTGAACCAGTCGAGTGCCGCGTCTGCCCAGTCGCCGACCGGAATCGGGAAGCCGTCTGCGAACCAGTCGCCGATAGATGCGGGGCGCATGATCACGGGCGCACCTCCGTTCCATTCTCAGAGACGTTTCCGACCGCATCGCCGCCGCCACCGTGGTGTTCGCCGAGGGTCTCGGTGATCATTGCCGCCGGCACGGTCGGCGTCGGCTCGATCACCGGGATCTCCGTGGTGACCGTCGGCAGGTCGGTCAGCGCCGCCAGCAGGGTGACGCGCGGCACGACGCCGATGAGGCGATCCTGCTCGTCGACGACCGCCACCGGCAGTGGGCTCTCGACCGCGAGCTCGAACAGCTCGGAGATGAGCTGGTCGGGGCGCACGATCGACGGCGTCGGGCGCAGCCGCTCGGTGACGTCGGTGCCGCCCTCGCGGACCTGGCGCAGCACGTCGCGATCGCGCACGACGCCGAGGAGCTTCCGCGATCCGCTGGTCACGAAGCAGGCGGACGTCTGCAGATCGCGCATCGTGCGCAGCGCTGTGCGCGGGCCGGCGCTCGCGGGTACGACCGAGCGCGGCGGTTCCATGACGTCGCCCGCAGTGAGCACGCGGGCGCGGTCGACGTCCTGCACGAACTGCGCGACGTAATCGTTCGCGGGGTCGGTCAGGATATCGTTGGGAGTGCCGACCTGCACAATGCGGCCGTCGCGCATCACGGCGATGCGATCCCCGAGGAACATGGCCTCGTTGAGGTCGTGCGTGATGAAGACGATGGTCTTGTTCAGCTCCTGCTGCAGCTCGACGAGCTGCTCCTGCATCTCTCGGCGGATCAGCGGATCGAGCGCGGAGAACGCCTCGTCCATGAGCAGCACATCGGTGTCTGCGGCGAAGGCGCGCGCGATGCCGACGCGCTGCTGCATGCCGCCGGAGAGTTCACCGGGGAGGTGATTTTCCCACCCCGAAAGACCAACGCGCTCGAGCCAGTGGCGGGCTCGAGCGCGGCGCTCGTCCTGGCCGACGCCCTGGAGCTCGAGTCCGTAGGCGATGTTGTCGAGCACCGAGCGGTGGGGGAGCAGTGCGAAGTGCTGGAAGACCATCGACATGCGGTCGCGGCGCAGCGCGCGAAGATCGGGCCCGCTCAGGCCGACGACCTCGGTACCGAACACCGAGATGGAGCCGGCCGTCGTCTCGTTCAGCCCGTTGAGCATGCGGATCAGCGTCGACTTGCCGGAGCCCGACAGCCCCATGACGACGAAGATCTCGCCCGGCTTGACGGTGAAGCTCGCGTCGATCACCGCGGCGGTGCCCTGCGCACGCACGGCGTCGCGCGTCTCGCCCTTGCGAAGCCGCTTCACGACCTCCTTCGGGCGTCGCCCGAAGACCTTGAAGGCGTGAGACACCTCGATTGCGGGCCCATCAGTAGTACCTGTCACATTCAACTCCTCGATTGTTGGCACGACAGCATCGGGGCACGCCGGATCGATCCGAGAGCGGGCCAGTTTTTGGGCGTGTCTCGGTCGGCGGCCCCTCGATCGAGCCAGTTGCATATTGCGGAAACGTTGGCCGCACTCGACCTCCGCCGCCCCGGGCACCGAATTTCGGCAGAACTCACCCGAGTCAGAGCAGAAGGAATGGCACGCGGCCTGCCTCAACGCTGTGTGCGACGCTAACAACGTTCGGCGTGTCACTGCAAGGCTCGGCGCAGCGCGACACGCCCGGGATACGTCGTTTTACAGCGGCTGATCTGGGCTTTTGCATAATCACCATCGTTACCCGTTCGTTACGGGAGTGGCGGATCGACCACCGTTGAGCGCTTCGCGCCTGCCCCTGGACCAGCCCCGCAACCCGCCAGCACCCTGCGGTAAGCTGGTCAGAACGACTGTGAACCGGCCATCACCGGGGAGTCTTCGGAAGAACCGCGTCGCTTCCCCCGCTCGCCGGGAGCAGCTCGCTCAGTAGAACCGAACGGGTACGGCCCGTCATAGCCAAATGAAGCGGCCGACGGGTTCCCGAGCACTCGGGAGAACCGGCGGCAAGCGGGGTGGTACCGCGGGGTGACGGATCGCGATCCGTGTCTCGTCCCGGCAGAGAGAACGCAGCGCAACAGCCAGCACACCTGTCCGACTCCGAGAAGGAACCCATGCCGTACCCCCAGCAGTCCACGGGCACCCAGTCCACGAACGCCGCCGCCTCCGCGGCTGACGCCGCCGCGAGCGAGCAGTCCGCCGGCGCGTCCCCCGCGAGCGGCGCCGCGTTCGGCGTTTCGCCTTCGCCGAAGTTTCCCGAGATCGAGCAGCGCGTGCTCGCATTCTGGGCTGAGGACGACACGTTCCGCGAGTCGATCCGCCAGCGCGAAAGCGCAGATGAGTGGGTCTTCAACGACGGACCGCCCTTCGCGAACGGTCTGCCGCACTACGGGCACCTCCTCACGGGCTACGCCAAAGACGTGTTCCCGCGGTTCCAGACGATGCGCGGCAAGAAGGTGGAGCGCCGCTTCGGCTGGGACACGCACGGCCTGCCCGCCGAGCTCGAGGCCATGAAGCAGCTCGGCATCACCGAGAAGTCCCAGATCGAGGAGATGGGCGTCGCGGCGTTCAACGGCAAGGCTCGCGCCTCGGTGCTGCAATACACGCGCGAGTGGGAGGACTACGTCACCCGCCAGGCGCGCTGGGTCGACTTCGAGCACGGCTACAAGACGCTCGACCTCTCTTACATGGAGAGCGTGATCTGGGCGTTCAAGAAACTCTACGATCAGGGGCTCGCGTACGAGGGATCGCGGATCCTGCCGTACTGCTGGCGCGACGAGACCCCGCTCTCGAACCACGAGCTGCGCATGGACGACGATGTCTATCAGATGCGGCAGGATCCCTCGGTCACGGTCGCCTTCCCCTTCACGGGCGACCGCGCCGACGAGCTGGACCTCGCCGGCGTGCGCGCGCTCGCTTGGACGACGACGCCTTGGACGCTGCCGACGAACGCTGCGCTCGCGGTCGGCCCCGAGATCACCTACGCGATCGTCCCCGCCGGACCCGCGGGCGCGGGCGACGGGGGAGCCGAGGGTGCCGCGCGGTACCTCCTCGCGCAGGATCTCGTCGGCGCGCACGCGAAGGACCTCGGTTACGCGTCGGCCGACGAGGCCATCGCCGCGGTCGCCCGCACGGTGCTCGGCACCGAACTGCTCGGCGTGCGCTATGAGCCGCTGTTCGATTATTTCACCGACGCCGAGACCTGGGGAACAGAGGCGTGCTGGCAGGTGCTCGTCGACGACTACGTTTCGACGACCGACGGTACGGGCCTCGTGCATCAGTCGCCCGCCTACGGCGAGGACGACTACCGCATCACTTCCGCCGCGGGCATGCCCACGATCGTGAGCGTCGACGAGGGCGGCCGCTTCATCTCGGCCGTCACTGACGTCGCCGGGCAGCTCTGGATGGACGCGAACCGACCCCTGATCCGCCTCGTCCGCGAGCGCGGCCGCCTGCTCCGTGAGCAGAGCTACGAGCACTCGTACCCGCACTGCTGGCGCTGCCGAAACCCGCTTATCTACAAGGCGGTCTCCAGCTGGTTCGTGCGCGTCACGGACATCAAGGAGCGCATGCTCGAGACCAACGAGCAGATCACCTGGGTGCCCGAGAACGTGAAGCACGGGCAGTTCGGCAAGTGGCTCGAGGGAGCGCGCGACTGGTCGATCAGCCGCAACCGCTACTGGGGCAGCCCGATCCCGGTGTGGAAGAGCGACGACCCCGAGTACCCGCGCGTCGACGTGTACGGCTCGGTCGCGGAGCTCGAGGCCGACTTCGGCGAGCTGCCGCGTAACGCCGACGGCGAAATCGACCTGCACCGCCCCTACATCGACCAGCTGACGCGGCCGAACCCCGATGATCCGACCGGCCGCTCGACCATGCGCCGCATCGAGGACGTGCTCGACGTGTGGTTCGATTCGGGCTCGATGCCGTTCGCGCAGGCGCACTACCCGTTCGAGAACCAGGAGTGGTTCGACACGCACCAGCCCGCCGATTTCATCGTCGAGTACATCGGGCAGACGCGCGGGTGGTTCTACGTGCAGCACGTGCTCGCAACCGCGCTCTTCGACCGCCCGGCATTCAAGAACGTCATCAGCCACGGCATCGTGCTCGGCTCCGACGGCAACAAGATGTCGAAGTCGCTGCGCAACTACCCCGATGTGAACGAGGTGTTCGATCGCGACGGCTCCGACGCAATGCGCTGGTTCCTCATGGCGTCGCCCGTCGTGCGCGGCGGCAACCTCATCGTCACCGAGGAGGGCATCCGCGAGGGTGTGCGGCAGTTCATCCTGCCGCTCTGGAGCACGTGGTACTTCTTCTCCCTCTACGCGAACGCCGACGGGCTCGAGGCGGTGCGCCGCACCGACTCGAGCGATCCGCTCGATCGCTACATTCTCGCGAAGACCGGGCGTCTCGTGCGCGAGGTCGAGGCGCATCTCGAGGCGCTCGACACGACCTCCGCGGCCGATGCGCTGCGCGGCTACGCCGAGGTGCTCACGAACTGGTACGTGCGGCGCTCGCGCGACCGCTTCTGGGAGGGCGTCGCTGGCGGTGAGGACGGCCGGGGCAAGCCCGAGAACCGTCAGGCCTTCGACACCCTTTACACCGTGCTCGAGACCGTGGCGCGCGTCGCCGCACCGCTCGCGCCGCTCGTCACTGAGGAGCTGTGGCGCGGGCTCGGCTACACCGGCGGCCTGAGCGAAGGGCGCTCGGTGCACCTCGAGGACTGGCCCGACGCGTCCGAGTTCCCGTCCGACGACGTGCTCGTCGATGCGATGGACGAGATCCGCCAGATCACCTCGCAGGCGCTCGCGCTGCGCAAGAGCCGCGGTCTCCGCGTGCGCCTCCCGCTCGCTGAGCTGACGGTCGTCGCCGAGCACCCGGCCGCGCTCGAGCCGTTCGTGGACATCCTCCGCGAGGAGCTCAACGTGAAGTCGGTACGCTTCGTGCAGCAGACCCCCACGAGCGCCGAGGAGCACGGGGTCGTGCAGACGCTCGCCGTTAACGCGCGCGCTGCCGGCCCGCGACTCGGCAAGCAGGTGCAGCTTGCGATCAAGGCCGCGAAGTCGGGCGACTGGGCCGAGGAGAACGGTGTGGTGATCGCGGGCGGCATCTCGCTCGAGCCGCACGAGTACGAGCTCACGTTGCGAGCGGGGGCTTCCGACGACGCCGACGGAGGGCCGGCGCTCGCGCTGCTGCCCGGCGGCGGATTCGCGCTGCTCGACACCGTCACGACTCCGGAGCTCGAGGCCGAGGGCGTCGCTCGCGACGCGATCCGCGCCGTGCAGGAGGCCCGCAAGAACGCCGGGCTCGACGTGAGCGACCGGATCGTGCTCGCGATCAATGCCGAGCCCGCGCACGCCGCGGCGCTCGAGGCGCATGCGTCACTCATCGCCGCCGAAACCCTCGCCGAGGGCTTCGCGGTGCAGGAGGCGATCGGGATCGACGCGATCGTCGACGACCTGTACTCGCCCGGCAACGGGGTGCACGTCACGGCGGCGCGGGCGATCGGCGTGGAGAAGACGCCCATCGTCATCACGATCGACGCGACCGAGTCGGCCTCGACGCTGGGGCGCCGCGATGCGGAGCTGCAGGGCGCTCGCGCGCAGGACGCCGGCTCGCGTGCGGGAGGCGCCAAATGAGCGGCGGGCCGTTCGAGGACGCCGCGGCCGAGCGGGTCTACGCCGAGCTGCTCGAGCGCGTCGGCGAGGCGAACCCTCGGCCGCGCATCGACCCCGTCCGTCGCCTCGCCGAGCTCGCGGGGTCTCCGCAGCTCTCGTACCCCGTGATCCAGGTCGCGGGCACGAACGGCAAGACCTCGACGAGCCGCGCGATCGCCTCGCTGCTGCAGGCGCACGGGCTCCGCACGGGCCTCTTCACGAGCCCGCACCTCGTCGATTTCACCGAGCGCTTCCAGCTCGACGGTGAACCGGTCGACAGCGCCGTGCTCGGCTCGGCCTGGGACGAGCTGAAGCTTCCGCTCGAGGTGGTGGACGCCGAGCTGGAGGCCGCGGGCCACGGGCGGATCACCTTCTTCGAGGCGCTCGCCGTGCTCGCGTTCGCGGTCTTCGCGGACGCCCCGGTGGAGGTCGCCGTCATCGAGGTCGGCATGGGCGGCGAGTGGGACGCGACGAACATCGTCGACGCCCAGGTCGCCGTCTTCACCCCGATAGGGCTCGATCACACCGCGATTCTCGGCCACGACATCGCGACGATCGCGCGCACGAAGGCCGGCATCATCAAGGACGGCGCGACCGTCGTCACGGCGGAGCAGGACGCGGACGCCCTCGCGGAGATCGCGGACGCTGCGGCGCGGCACGGAGCCGAGGTCCGGGTGCAGGGCCGGGACTTCGCGCTGCTCGAGGATCGTCTCGCGGTCGGCGGCCGTCAGATCGAAATGATCGGCCTGTCGCGGCAGTCGTACGATCCCATCTTCGTGCCCCTCTTCGGTCGGCACCAGTCGGAGAACGCGGTGCTCGCGGTCGCGGCGGTCGAGGCCTTTTTCGGGGCGGATCGACCACTCCCCGGCGAGGTGCTCGACTCCGGGTTCGGATCCCTCACCTCACCCGGCCGCCTGCAGCTCATCGGCACCGATCCGATCGTCTACGTGGATGCGGCCCACAACCCGCACGGGGCGGCGGCACTCGTCGACGCGGTGACGGAGTCCTTCTCGTTCGCCGAGCTTGCGGTTGTCGTCGGCGTCCTCGCCGACAAGGACGCCGCGGGGCTCCTGGCGGCGCTCGCGCCGATCGCGCACCGCGTCACGGTGACCCCGGTCGATTCACCGCGCAGCACGCCGAGCTCTGACCTTCGCGCGCTCGCGGAGGAGGAGATTCCGGCGACACCCGTGGAAGTCGCGGAGTCGCTGCCCGAAGCGCTCGACGAGGCGCGCGCGTGGGCCGCGCGCGCCGAAGGGCGCGCCGTGCTCGTCGTGGGCTCGGTGCTCCTCGCGGGCGAGGCCATCGCGTTCGCGCGCGCCGAGGGTTGGAGCGCCGCATGAGCGCGTCGACGCCCGCACCGGGCTCCCCCGAGGGGCAGCCCGGCGATCCCGAACTGGTCCTGTCGCCGTCTGAAACCGCGGCCCACAATTCCGCGATGCGCATCGCCAGCGGGCGCGGCGCCGCCGCCTCCACGCAGAAGGCCCTCGCCTCGATCGTGCTCGGCTTCGAGCTGTTCATCGTCGTGCTCATCGGTCTCACCCTGTTCGGGCTCAGCACGCTCGAGCCGCGTGAGCTCGGTCTGTACCTGGGCGGCGGGCTCGCGGTCGTGATCCTCGTCGGGCTCGCTGCGATGCGCCGCGGCCGCGCGGGCATCATCATCGGGTGGATCGTGCACGCGCTCATGCTGCTCATCGCCATCGTGCTCCCGATGTCTCTCATCGTCAGCGTGCTGTTCACGGCGCTCTGGGTGTACTGCATGGTGCGCGGCGCGCGGATCGACCGCGATCGGGCAGCGTGGATGGCCGCCCAGGGCGACTGACCCCACTCGCTAGACTCAAGCAGGGGTGAAACGCACCCCGTCGACTTTGGTATTGAAGGAGCGTGCATGTCCGCTGAAGAAACCCTCATCCTGGTGAAGCCCGACGGCGTGGCCCGCGGCCTCACAGGGGAGATCCTGCGTCGCATCGAGGCGAAGGGCTACACCATCGCCGACCTGCGCATGGTGCGGGCAGATCGCGAGCTGCTCGCAGCGCACTACGCCGAGCACGAGGGCAAGCCCTTCTACGAGCCGCTCATCGAGTTCATGAGCTCGGGCCCCGTCGTCGCCGTGCGCGCGCAGGGCGAGCGCGTCATTGAGGGCTTCCGCTCGCTCGCGGGTGCGACGGATCCGACGACCGCGGCGCCCGGAACGATCCGCGGCGACCTGGGCCGCGACTGGGGTCTCAAGGTGCAGCAGAACCTGGTGCACGGCAGCGATTCGACGCTCTCGGCGGAGCGCGAGCTCGGCCTCTGGTTCGCCTGACGCCGAGCTGATCCGCTAGCCCATCGCTTCGCGCACCGTGGAGTCCCTGAGCCTGGCCGAGGCGGGCCGCGTCGCCCTCGCCGCTCAGGGCTTCACGAACGCGCCGAAGCTCAGGCGCCGGCGTCCGTTCGACGCCGCGCTCGACGCGCTGCATGTTCTCCAAATCGACTCGGTGAACGTGTTCGCCCGCAGCCACTACCTTCCGGTGTTCTCGCGGCACGGTGCATATGACGCGGAGGCGCTCGATCGGCACCTCTGGCAGAGCGGTGAGTTCACCGAGTACTGGGCGCACGAGGCGGCGTTCATTCCCGTCTGCGATCGCCCGCTCTTCGCCTGGCGCATGGACGAGTACGGCGAGCGCTACCGGCGCGACGGCCGCGTCGAGGCGCTCTCGCCGACGCTCGATCACGTGCGCAGCGCCCTCGCAACCGGCGGGCCGCAGTTCGTGCGTGAGCTCGAGCTCGGCCCGCGCGGTGCCCGCGGCCCGTGGTGGGACTGGAGCGACACGAAGCGCGCAGTCGAGATGCTCTTCGCGTGGGGCGAGGTGGTGGCCGCGGAGCGTGTCGGGTTCCAGCGCCGTTACGCGCTCGCGGAGCACGTGCTCCCGGCTCCCGCGCTGGAGCGGTTCGAGCGCGCCGATGCGCAGCGGCAGCTCGTGGAGCGCGCGGCCCGATCACTCGGCGTCGCCACGCTCGCGGACCTCGCCGACTACCACCGCTTGAAGTCGGCCGACGCGCGGGTGGCCGTGAGCGCGCTCGAGGAGGAGGGCGTGCTGATCCCGGTGCGAGTGAGCGGCTGGGGGAGCGCCGAGCGCCCCGAACCGGCCTGGCTGCACCGCGACGCCCGCGTGCCCGCCCGGCTCGCCCCCGACGCTCTGCTCACGCCGTTCGACCCGGTCGTCTGGTTCCGGCCGCGCGCCGAGCGCCTCTTCGACTTCCACTACCGCATCGAGATCTACACCCCGCGCGAGCAGCGGCGGTACGGGTACTACTGCCTCCCGCTCATGGTCGGTGGCCGGCTCGCGGGCCGCATCGATCTCAAGGCCGAGCGGCCTCGGCGGGCGGCGGATCGCGGCGCCCTGCTCGTGCAGGCCGCCTGGCAGGAGGATCGCGCGCCCGCACGCACCGGTGCGGCCGCCGTCGCGCTGCTCGCTCGGGCCGCCGCGTGGCAGGGGCTCGACGAGGTGCGCGTGTCGGGCGCGGGGAATCTACCGCTCCCGGAGCGCTTCGACGCGGCGCCGCGGGGCTGAGCGGCCCGCGTGGCCCGCGCGGCATGGCCCACCGTGTGGCCCGCGCAGCGTGATCCGCCCGCGCAGCGCGATCCGCCCGCGCCCTTTAGACAGTGGATAACTCCTCAGACGGACGATTTCCCCCGAAACGACCCGTTTCACCGGCTTTGCACTGTCTGACGGGCGCGGACTCCGCGTCGCCTCGCCGCAGAACCCTCCACTCGCATGCGGTGTGCGCTGAAGAGACCGCGCGCGGCGCGCTACTCGGCGAGCAGCGGCAGCAGTTCGGTGAAGAGCGCCGCGGGGAGGTCGGGGTCCTCGCCCGTGCCGTTCACGAGGATCGCCACGACGTCTGCGCTTTCGGGCTCGTACATGACTAGGGCTTGGAACCCGAGTCCGTTGCCGGTGTGGCCGATCCACCCCTCGATCTCGCCCATTGCGAAGCCGTACCGGTCGTACTCGGGGCTCTGCGGGTCGTCGTCGATCGAACCGAACTGCTCGAGCCGCTCCTGCTGCGTCGTCTCTTCGAGGAGCTCACCGGAGCCCAGCGCGCGCCCCCAGGTGGCGAGATCCCGCACATCGCCCGTGAGTCCGCCCGCGGCGCCGAACCAGCCGGGCGCGACCGTGGGGAGTTCCTCGGCCTCGCCGTCTGAGAGCTGAAATCCGGTGGCATCCTGCTCCGCGCTGGTGAAGCCGTAGGCCGCGGAGTCCATGTCGAGGGGGCGCAGGATTCGATCCGCGACCTCCTGCTCCCATGAAGCGCCCGTCACCGCCTCGATCACCTCGCCGAGCAGCAGCGTGTTCGTGTTCGAGTACTCGTACTCCTCGCCCGGGGCGAAGTCGGCGGGCTCGGCGAACGCGAGTTCGAGCAGCTCATCGACCGCGGGCTCGCGGCCGGGATCACTCGTGAGGAGCTCGCCGAGGCCCGGTGACGCCGAATAGTTCGGCAGCCCCGAGCGCATCGTCGCGAGCTCGCGCACCGTGATCCGCTCGCCCCCGGGCACGCCGTCGATATAAGAGCTGACGGGCTCGTCGAGGTCAACGGCTCCTTCCTCAGCGAGCTGCAGGATCACGGTGCCGACGACCGACTTCGTGATGCTGCGGTAGGCGAAGCGCGTGTCGGAGTCGACCGCCCGGCCCGGGCTCGCCTCGCCGATGAGCGCGAGGGTTTCGCCGTCGCTGTCGCCGTCGCCATCGCCGGCATCGATGAGGATCGCGGCGCCCGGAACTCCCGCCTCGTCGAGGGCGGGGGACACGGCATCGACGATCGCGCTCCGACTCGGTGCACCGCCGGCGCCTTCGGTCTTGCTTCCGCCTGCGGTGCCGCTTTCGCTCGGGTCTCCCGCGGCGCAGCCGGCGAGCAGCCCCACTGCCGTCAGCACGCAGAGCAGAGCGCGAGGTGCTGCGTGCGTCGGGCGCTTACGGCACGAGCGGATCGCGTTCATGCGGCTCATCGAACCACACGGGAGCCCCGCGCACCAGTACCCGGGGCCAGAATTATGCCAGGCGCTCCGCCTCCCGCGAACCCGGGCATGAATGTCGGTGGTCCCGAGTACGCTCGAAGACATGGAACCCACGCGCAGCGTTCGCCCATTCGAGGTGGTCAGCGATTACGAGCCGAGCGGCGATCAGCCGAAGGCGATCGAGGAGCTCGCGAAGCGCATCAACGCGGGTGAAACCGACGTCGTGCTGCTCGGCGCCACGGGTACCGGTAAGTCGGCGACGACCGCGTGGCTCATCGAGGCGGTGCAACGGCCGACGCTCGTGCTGGCGCACAACAAGACGCTCGCGGCCCAGCTGGCGAGCGAGTTCCGGCAGCTGCTGCCCAACAACTCGGTCGAATACTTCGTCAGCTACTACGACTACTACCAGCCTGAGGCGTACGTGCCGCAGACAGACACCTTCATCGAGAAGGACTCGTCGGTGAACGCGGAGGTCGAGCGTTTGCGCCACTCGACCACGAACGCACTGCTGAGCCGGCGCGACACCGTCGTGGTCTCGACGGTCTCCTGCATCTACGGCCTCGGCAAGCCCGAGGAGTACTACGAGGCGATGGTGCCGCTCGCGGTCGGCGACCGGCTCGACCGAGACGTGCTGCTGCGCCGCTTCGTCGACATGCAGTACCAGCGCAACGACATCGAGTTCGTGCGCGGCAACTTCCGCGTGCGCGGCGACACCGTCGAGATCATCCCGATGTACGAGGAGCTCGCGGTGCGCATCGAGTTCTTCGGCGACGAGATCGAGGCGCTGTACTACCTGCACCCGGTGACGGGCGACGTGATCAAGCAGGTGGAGACCATCTCGGTGTTCCCGGGCTCGCACTACGTCGCCAGCCGCGACGTGATGCAGCGCGCGATGCACCAGATCTCGCACGAGCTCGACAGCCGCACCCGCGAACTGAAGCAGCAGAACAAGCTCGTCGAGGAGCAGCGGCTGCGCATGCGCACGACCTTCGACCTCGAGATGATGGAGCAGATCGGCTTCTGCTCGGGCATCGAGAACTACTCGATGCACATGGACGGTCGGCACCCGGGCGAGGCGCCGCACTGCCTCCTCGACTATTTCCCCGACGACTTCCTCGTGGTGATCGACGAGTCGCACGTGACGGTGCCGCAGATCGGCGCGATGTACGAGGGTGACGCGTCGCGCAAGCGCACGCTCGTCGAGCACGGCTTCCGCCTGCCGAGTGCGCTCGACAACCGACCGCTGAAGTTCGACGAGTTCAAGCAGCGTGTCGGCCAGACGGTCTACCTCTCGGCGACGCCGGGCTCCTACGAGCTCGAGCGAGCCGACGGTGTGGTGGAGCAAATCATTCGCCCCACCGGGCTCATCGATCCCGAGATCGTCGTGAAGCCGAGCAAGGGCCAGATCGACGACCTGCTCGAGGAGGTGCGGGTGCGCACCGAGCGCGACGAGCGCGTGCTCGTGACGACGCTCACGAAGAAGATGGCGGAGCAGCTGACCACGTTCATGGAGGAGGCGGGCGTTCGCGTGCGCTACCTCCACTCCGACGTCGACACGCTCCGCCGCGTCGAGCTCCTCTCCGAGCTGCGCGCCGGCGTCTACGACGTGCTCATCGGCATCAACCTCCTCCGGGAGGGACTCGACCTCCCCGAAGTCTCGCTCGTCGCGATCCTCGACGCGGATAAGGAGGGCTTCCTACGCTCCAGCACCTCGCTCATCCAGACGATCGGCCGCGCCGCCCGAAACGTGTCGGGCCAGGTGCACATGTACGCCGACACCGAGACGCGCTCGATGCGGCAGGCGATCGAGGAGACGAACCGCCGCCGTGAGATCCAGATCGCGTACAACAAGGAACACGGCATCGATCCGCAGCCGCTGCGCAAGAAGATCGGTGACATCACCGAGATGCTGCAGCGGGAAGCCGCGGATTCCGAAGAGGTGCTGTCGCGTTCGAGCGCGCACGCCCAGCGCGGCAAGGGCGGGTCTCCGCAGCGCGGCAAGGGCAAGGCGGCGGCGCGAGCCGGAGCCATTGCGGGCGAGGGCGCGGCGAAGCTCGAGGAGCTCATCGCGGATCTCACGGACCAGATGCTGGCCGCGGCGGAGGAGCTCAAGTTCGAGCTCGCGGCGCGCCTCCGCGACGAACTCGCAGAGATCAAGCGCGAGTTGCGGAGCATGGATCAGGCCGGGCACCTGTAAGGAGGCGCGCGGTGAGTCAGAGCTAGCGCGGCGCGTTTGAGCCGGCGCAGTCCGTCTGAGCTGTAGCGGCACCTGAGCTGGCGCGGCACCTGAGCGCGGCACGCTGACTCACGGGGCGCTCGAGAGGCGGCGCTCGCGAGACTCGCTCAGAGCACGAGGTAGCTGTAGCGGTCCGCAATCCGATCGATCACGCCGAGGAGCGCGTCGATCCCGAGCGGCAGTAGCATCGTCGGGTGCCGGGGAAGCGCGTCGGCCGCGCCCGCCCAGAGCGCGACCACGCGCGCGCTCGGCACGAGCGACGACGCTGACACGACGCCGTCGAGTTCCGGGTAGCTCGCCGCGATCGCTCGCGCCCAGGCCCGCGAGTGCTCGCGGTCCCCGGAAGATATCGCGGCATTCCCCCCGGCGACCGTCACCCAGTCGCTGTCCGACAGGTCGAGGAGGCGAAGCGGGCGCGTCGTCTCGAACGCGGCGAGCGTGGGGAGCCCGTCGCGGAGGCGGATCATGCGCTGCGCTTGGAACACCTCGAGGAGCGCGGCAGCAAAGGCGCCGCCGACGGCGCTCGGCCGATCAGCCGCCGATTGTGTGTGAGGACCGCGCTCGAGCACGCCGTACATCACCGCGGCATCCTCGTGCTCGCCGACGGGAAGCGGGTGCGGGTCGAAGCGACCGTCGAGCGGCCCGAAGCTGCGGAACTCGTGCCAGGCGGTGGGGTGCGCGCCCCCGGCGCGAAAGATTCGCACGATCATCGCCCGCGCCGGCACCTCTCGCACCCATCGCGGGTCGTCGCCGAGCGCCGGAAGGCGCGCCGGGTCAGGCGGCGGAAGCTCCTCGCTCACGGGAGCCGGTTCAGCGCGTCGTCGACGGCCGCCGCCGCGAGAGCGGGATCGCCTCCCTGCGCCAGCCACTCGAGCGGCGCGAGGTCCTCGTCGTCGACGCGCAACCGCATCGCCGGCGAGGTGAGGGTGCGCTCGATCACGACGAGCGGGACGCCGGCCGGGATCGCCTGGGCGACGTGCGACCAGCCGGGCAACTCGCGACGATCCGGGAACTGGAACGCCGGAAGGAACCACCCGTCGCTGCGTCGCTGCGCAATCAGCGTGCGCGCCGCACAGCGCTGGCGCACCCGCGCGGGCGTGACCCCGATCATCTCGGCGGTCTCGCTGACGGTGTAGCTCTGCTCCGCGAGCTCGTGCTCCCAGAGCCGGCTCCGACGCGTGGCGGGGAGCGACGTCGGCTGACGCAGCTCCTGCTCGGTGACGCCGAGACGCGCCAGCACCTCCGTCTCGGTGGCGGTGAGACCGCGCACGTCAGACTCCTGGTGGGCAATGATGTCGGCGAGCAACTCCTCGGCGACGTCGAGCCGGTCGCTATCGAGCTGCGTGATGAGTGCCGAGAGCCGTGCGTTCGCGGAGCGCTGGCTGTCGTGCTCGCGCCCGTTCGTGGGGCGGGCGGGGAGGTGCGCGATCGACATCGGAAGTCCTTTCATCGGCTTACGTCAATAATAAACGAAAGCCCCACCTTCCGGAAGTGCGCTGGCGGCGAAACCGGGCGAAAGCTCGTACATACGTTCGAATTCTCAGCAAGAACCGACGTAAGATGGTCGGGTGACTTCGACGCCTGCCACCCCCATCAGATCGTCCGCCGCACACGCTCACATCAGCGTGCAGGGCGCGCGCGTGCACAATCTGCGGAACGTCGACCTCGCGATTCCACGCGACTCGATGGTCGTCTTCACCGGCCTCTCAGGCAGCGGCAAGTCGAGCCTCGCGTTCGACACGATCTTCGCGGAGGGCCAGCGCCGATACGTGGAATCGCTGAGCGCCTACGCCCGCCAGTTCCTGGGGCAGGTCGACCGCCCCGACGTCGACTTCATCGAGGGGCTGAGCCCCGCGGTGTCGATCGACCAGAAGTCGACGAACCGCAACCCGCGCTCGACCGTCGGCACGATCACCGAGATCTACGACTACATGCGTCTCCTCTGGGCGCGCGTCGGCATCCCGCACTGCGCCATCTGCGGCGAGCGGATCTCGTCGCAGACCGTGCAGCAGATCGCCGATCAGTTGATGGAGCTCGAGGAGCGCACGCGCTACCAGGTGCTTGCGCCGGTCGTGAGCAAGAAGAAGGGCGAGTTCGTCGACCTCTTCCAGGAGCTTGCCGCGGGCGGCTACTCGCGCGCGGTCGTCGACGGCGAGATGGTGCAGCTCTCCGACCCGCCGAAGCTCAAGAAGCAGGTAAAGCACGACATCTCGGTGGTCATCGACCGCCTCGTCGCTGGTCCGGAGATTCTCGGGCGCCTCACCGACTCCCTCGAGACAGCACTGCGGCTCGCGAACGGCATCGTCGCGATCGACTATGTGGATCGCGAGGTCGGTGCCGCTGATCGCGTACAGCAGTTCTCCGAGCAGCTCTCGTGCCCGAACCAGCATCCGGTGCAGCTCACCGAGATCGAACCGCGCACGTTCTCGTTCAACGCTCCCTTCGGCGCCTGCCCCGTCTGCTCGGGCCTCGGCACGAGCATGAGCGTGGACGAAGACCTGGTGCTCGGCGATCCCGAACTCTCGATCGCCGAGGGCGTCATCGTTCCCTGGACGAGCCAGGGTAAGAGCCTGTACCAGTACTACGAAAAGCTGCTCGTCGGTCTCTCCGACGACCTGAACTTCTCGCTTAAGACCCCCTGGTCCGAGCTCGAGGAGGACGTGCAGCAGGCCGTGCTCTACGGCAACAACTTCAAGGTGAATGTGCGGTGGCGCAACCGCTTCGGCCGCGAGGTGAAGTACTCTTCGGGCTTCGAGGGCGTGATCCCATTCATCGAGCGTCAGTACGCCGAGGCGGAGTCCGACGCGAAGCGCGACCGCTGGTCGGAGTTCCTGCGCGAGGTGCCGTGCCACGCCTGTCACGGGCAGCGGCTCAAGCCAGAGGTGCTCGCGGTGACCGTCGACGGCCAGTCGATCGCGGGCGTGGGGGAGTTCAGCCTCACCGATGCGAAGCGCTTCTTCGACGACGTCGTGCTGACCGAGCGCGAGGCGAAGATCGCGGCGCAGGTGCTGCGCGAGATCCGCCTCCGCTTCGACTTCCTCATCGAGGTCGGCCTCGGGTACCTCACCCTGGCGCGCGCCGCGGGAACGCTGTCGGGCGGCGAGGCGCAGCGGATCCGCCTCGCGACGCAGATCGGATCGGGCCTCACGGGTGTGCTGTACGTGCTCGACGAGCCGAGCATCGGCCTGCACCAGCGCGACAACCGCAGGCTCATCGAGACACTGATCAAGCTCCGGGATCTCGGAAACACGCTCATCGTCGTCGAGCACGACGAGGAGACCATCGAGGCGGCTGACTGGATTGTCGACATCGGCCCGGGCGCCGGCGTCGAGGGCGGCTCCGTGGTGCACTCGGGCGAGTACGACGAGCTGCTCCGCAACACCGAGTCGATCACGGGGGACTACCTCGCGGGTCGCCGCGGTATCGAGACGCCGAAGCGCCGCCGCAAGCGCGACCGTAAGCGCCAGCTGCAGGTGATCGGCGCGCGCTCGAACAACCTGAAGAACGTCGACGCGACGTTCCCGCTCGGCGTCATGACCGCGGTCACCGGCGTTTCGGGCTCGGGCAAGTCGACGCTCGTGAACGACATCCTGTACCGCGTGCTCGCGAACCAGTTGAACGGCGCGCGACTCGTGCCGGGCAAGCACACCCGCATTACGGGTCTCGAGCACCTCGATAAGGTCGTGCACGTGGACCAGGCACCGATCGGCCGCACCCCGCGCTCGAACCCGGCGACCTACACCGGCGTGTTTGACAAGATCCGCAACCTGTTCGCCGAGACGCCGGAGGCGAAGACCCGCGGCTATCTGCCGGGCCGCTTCAGCTTCAACGTCAAGGGCGGGCGCTGCGAGGCGTGCTCCGGCGACGGCACGCTAAAGATCGAGATGAACTTCCTCCCCGACGTGTACGTCGCGTGCGAGGTCTGCGGCGGCTCGCGGTACAACCGCGAGACCCTGCAGGTGCGTTACAAGGGCAAGAACATCTCCGAGGTACTCGAGATGCCGATCGCGGAGGCGGAGGAGTTCTTCGAGCCGATCTCGTCGATCCACCGCTACATGAAGACGCTCGTGGACGTGGGCCTCGGCTACGTGCGTCTCGGGCAGAGCGCGACCACGCTCTCGGGCGGCGAGGCGCAGCGCGTGAAGCTCGCGACCGAGCTGCAGAAGCGCTCGAACGGACGCAGCATCTACGTGCTCGACGAGCCGACCACCGGCCTGCACTTCGAGGACGTGCGCAAACTCCTGCTCGTGCTCAACGGTCTGGTCGACAAGGGCAACACGGTCATCACGATCGAGCACAACCTCGACGTTATTCGCAGCGCCGACTGGGTCATCGATCTCGGCCCCGAGGGCGGCTCAGGCGGCGGCACGATCATCGCCGAGGGCACGCCCGAGCAGCTCGCCGAGGCGTCGGAGAGCCACACGGGCCAGTTCCTGAGCGAGGTGCTGCACGGTCGGGCGAAAGCCTCGGCTTGAACGCCACAGACCACCGAGTGTCCTTCCGCCCGGCGACGGGGGAGATCCCCACGTCGCCGGGCGTCTACCGCTTCAGCGACCGCCACGGTCGCGTGCTCTACATCGGCAAGGCGAAGAACCTGCGGGCGCGCCTCGCGAACTACTTCCAGCCCGAGCACTCGCTCATGCCGCGCACCCGCACGATGCTCATGCTCGCCGCGAAGCTCGACTGGACCGTCGTCGCGACCGACACCGAGTCGCTCGTGCTCGAGCACACCTGGATCACCGAGTACAAGCCGCCCTTCAACGTCCAGTTCAAGGACGACAAGTCGTACCCGTACCTCGCGGTCACCCTCCGCGAGGAGTCGCCACGACTCGTGATCACCCGCAACGAGCGGATTCGCGGGGCGAAGTACTTCGGCCCGTATCCGAAGGTCTGGGCGCTGCGCGAGACGACGAGCCTCCTGCAGCAGGCGTTCCCGATCCGCACCTGCAACGACGCCGACTACCGGCGGGCGATGTCCACGGGCCGGCCGTGCCTCGCGGGCCAGATCGGTCGGTGCAACGGGCCGTGCTCCCACAGGGTCACCATCGCGGAGCACCGCGAGCGGGTGAACGAACTCGTCGCGTTCCTGAACGGCGGCGACACGAGCCACCTGAAGCGACTGCAGCGCCGGATGAAGGAAGCCGCCCAGGAGCAGCGGTACGAGGAGGCAGCGCGCCTGCGCGACCAGGCGCAGGCCGTCGAGCACGTGATGGAGAAGAACGCCGTCGTGCTCGGCCTCGACGTCAACCTCGACGTGTTCGGGCTGCGGTCGGACGAGCTCGCGGCGGCAGCGCACCAGTTCATCATTCGCGGGGGGCGGATCCGAGGAGAGCGAAGCTGGATCGTAGACGTCGAACTCGACGATTCACCCGAGACGCTCCTCGAGCAGGTGCTGCAGTCGGCGTACGAGGGCGAGCGCGAACCACCGCCGCAGATCCTCGTGCCGCAGCTTCCAGCGAACTCAGGGGAGTTGGAAGAGGCGCTGTCGACGCTCCGACCGCGCCGCGGCCGCGTGACCATCCGCGTGCCCGAGCGCGGCGACAAGGTGCAGCTCATGGACCGCGCGGTGCTCAACGCGGGCGAGCACCTGATCCGCCACAAGCTCAAGCGCGCCGCTGACCTCACCGCGCGCACCGACGCACTGGCGGAGCTGCAGCGCTCGCTCGGTATGGACGAGCCACCGCTCCGGATCGAGTGCATCGACGTCTCGCACCTGCAGGGCACCGGCGTGGTCGCCTCCCTCGTGGTCTTCGAGGACGGCCTGCCCGCGAAGGGCGCGTATCGCAAGTACCGCATCGAGCAGACCACCGACGACACCGACTCGATCCACCAGGTCGTCTCGCGTCGCGCGGCGCAGCTCAACGCGGCGCGGGAGGCCGACCTGCCCCCGAGCGGCGTTTACCGGGACCGCCCGCAACTCCTCATCGTCGACGGCGGCGAACCGCAGGTGAAGGCCGCCGCGCGTGCGCTCGCGGAGGCCGGCATCGACGACATCGCCCTCTGCGGCATCGCGAAGCGCCTCGAGGAGATCTGGCTCCCCGGCGACCCGTTCCCCGTGATCCTGCCGCGGACGAGCGAGGCGCTGTTCCTCGTGCAGCGCGTGCGCGACGAGGCGCACCGCTTCGCGATCACGTTCCAGCGGCAGCGCCGCAGCACCTCGATCGCGAGCCGGCTCTCCGAGATTCCGGGTCTCGGCCCCAAGCGCGTGCAGGCGCTCCTCAAGTATTTCGGCTCCGTGGCGCGCCTGCGCGCCGCCTCGCTGGCCGAACTCTCCGCCGCGCCCGGGGTCGGGCCGAAGCTGGCCGAGCAGATCCTCAGCCACCTGCAAACGCCCCAGGCGCCGGACGCTAAGCTAGACGACGAAGTTGAAGCAGGGCGGGGAGAGGAGAACGGCGCATGAACGACGCGGTGTCCCAGCAGGAGATCCTCATCGTCACTGGAATGTCGGGCGCCGGGCGCAGCACGGTGGCGAACACCCTGGAAGACCTCGGCTGGTACGTCGTCGACAACCTCCCGCTCGCGATGCTGAAGACGCTCGCCGACATGGCGGATCGCTCCGGGGGAGCGCTGCCGAAGATCGTCGCGGTGGTCGACGTGCGCGGTCGCGACCTGTTCCAGGACATCCAGGCAACGGTGAGCGAACTGCGCGGCAACGCGACGGTGCGCGTCGTGTTCCTCGATGCCACGGACGAGATCCTCGTGCGACGCTACGAATCGGTGCGGCGCCCGCACCCCCTGCAGGGGGAGGAGCGGAGCCTGCTGGAGGGGATCCAGCTTGAGCGGGAGCGTCTCCGCGAGCTGCGCGCTTCGAGCGACGTCGTCATCGATACGTCTCGGTACAACGTGCACGATCTCTCGACGGCGACGCGCGAGCTGTTCTCAGACGACGACACTCCCGGCCTGCAGCTCTCTGTCTCGAGCTTCGGCTTCAAGTACGGTGCCCCCACCGACGTTGATCTCATGGTCGACATGCGCTTCCTCCCGAACCCGTTCTGGGAGCCCGAGCTGCGGCCCCTCACGGGCGTCGACCGCGAGGTCAAGGAATACGTGCTCAGCCGAGAAGGCGCCGCCGAGTTCCTGGACAACTACGTGGCCGCACTCGCTCCCGTGCTCGCCGGGTTCCAGCGCGAGAACAAGCGCCACGCATCACTCGCGGTAGGATGCACCGGCGGCAAGCACCGTTCGGTGGCCACCGCCCGAGAGCTCGCAGACCGCCTCGCCGGCCTGCCGGGCGTGAGCGTCAGCTTGCGCCACCGCGACCTCGGTCGCGAATAGTCGAATAGTCGCCAGCGCGACGCCTCACAAACTTCTCACATACCTGTTCCTGAAAGGACCCCATTCGTGCTGTCTACCCCCGAGGTCAAGAGCGAACTCGTGCGATTCGCGGTGCAGCGCACCGGCGAACGCGTCGCCGAGGTCGCCACGATCCTCCGTCTTGCAGGCGGACTGCACACCATCTCCGGCCGCATCGCCCTCGAGGCCGAGCTGCACACCCCGCAGATCGTGCAGCGCGTGCGCAAGGACCTCGCAGAGCTGTACGGCATTCGGTCCGACGCGAAGCAGTTGCCGCCGTCGAGCACCCGCCCGGGTGCGCCGCAGTTCCTCGTCCGCGTGATCGACGGTGAGACCCTCGCCCGTCAGCTCGGGCTCCTCGACCAGCGACGCCGTCAAATCCGCGGCCTCCCGAACCGACTGACGACCGGAGCACAGGCCGAACTCGCGGCGATCTGGCGCGGCGCGTTCCTCGCACGCGGCGGGCTCACGGCGCCGGGCCGATCCGCCAGCCTCGAAATCGCGTGCCCGAGCAACGAGGTCGCAATGGCGCTCGTGGGCGCGGCGAGCAGGATCGGCGTCGACACGAAGAGCCGCGAGATCCGAGGCCAGCACAAGGTCCTGATCCGCGACAGCGAGGCGATCAGCCAGATGCTCGGCCTGATGGGCGCGGAGCAGGCCCGCACGAGCTGGGACGAGCTCCGCCGCGCACGGGAGACGCGCGCGACCGCGAACCGCCTGGTGAACTTCGATGACGCGAACCTGCGGCGCTCCGCTCAGGCCTCGGTGGCTGCCTGCGCCCGTGTGGAACGCGCGCTGGAGATCCTCGGCGACACCGTTCCCGAGCACCTGCGTTACGCAGGTGAGCTGCGCCTCAAGCACCGCGAGGCGAGCCTCGACGACCTCGGTGCGCGCGCGGAACCCGTGCTCACGAAGGATGCGGTCGCGGGGCGGATCCGCCGCCTGCTCGCCATGGCCGACAAGGAAGCCTCCGTGCGCGGCATCCCCGGTACCGAGGCGAGCCTGCCCGACGAGCTCGACTCGATATAGCGGAGAGCGAACATCGGCGGATCGGCCACTGAGTGCGACCGGTTTCCCGCCCGAGGGGCCGTGCCGCGCCATAGACTGAGAAGGACCACTGTTCCTCGAGAGATTGGAGCGCCACATGGCTGCTTACTCACTTCCTGATCTTCCTTACGATTACGCCGCTCTCGAGCCGCATATCAGCGGCAAGATCATGCAGCTGCACCACGACAAGCACCACCAGGCTTACGTGACCGGCGCGAACAACGCCCTCGAGCAGCTCGGCGAAGCTCGCGAGAACAACGACTTCGCGAACATCAACCGCCTCGAGAAGGACCTCGCGTTCCACCTCGGCGGTCACACGAACCACACCGTCTTCTGGAACAACCTGTCGCCGGAGGGCGGCGGGGAACCCGAGGGCGAGCTCGCTGCGGCGATCAAGGATCAGTTCGGCTCGTTCGCCGCGTTCCAGGCGCAGTTCGCCGCCGCGGCGAACGGCATCCAGGGCTCGGGCTGGTCGGTGCTCGCGTGGGACTCGATCGGATCGCGCCTCTCGATCTTCCAGCTCTTCGATCAGCAGTCGAACGTGCCGCTCGGCCTGACGCCGCTGCTCATGCTCGACATGTGGGAGCACGCCTTCTACCTCGACTACCTCAACGTCAAGGCGGACTACGTCAAGGCGTTCTGGAACCTCGCGAACTGGCAGGACGTCGCTGCGCGTTTCGATCGCGCGCGCACGCAGACCCCCGGCCTGATCTAAGACCCGCGACCCGAGGAGTACACGCACCCCATGCGCACCATAGAAACCCTGGGATCACTGCGTTCGCGGACGGTCATCGTCCGGTGTGATCTCAATGTGCCGCTCAGCGACGGCGTCATCACCGACGACGGACGGATCCGCGCTTCGCTCGCGACGATCCGCGAGTTGCGCGACGCCGGCGCGAAGCTCGTGCTCATCAGCCACCTGGGCCGCCCGAAGGGCGAGCCCGATCCGCAGTTCTCACTGCGACCGGTGGCCGAACGCATGAGCGAGCTCCTGGGTGCGCAGGTGCGCTTCGTCGAGGAGACGGTCGGAGATGCCGCGCAGGCCGCGGTCTCCGACCTCTCCGACGGCGAGGTGATGCTTCTCGAGAACCTCCGGTTCAATGCCGCGGAGACGAGCAAGGACGCTGCCGAGCGGCGAGCTTTCGCGGAGCAGCTGGCCGCATATGCCGATGCCTTCGTCTCGGACGGCTTCGGCGTCGTGCACCGCAAGCAGGCGAGCGTGTACGAACTCGCGCAGCTGCTCCCGAGCGCCGCGGGGCGCCTGGTCGCGGCGGAGCTCGAGGTGCTCGAACGCCTCACCGTGGATCCGAAGCGGCCCTACACGGTCGTGCTCGGCGGCTCGAAGGTCTCCGACAAACTCGGCGTGATCGCGCACCTGCTCGATCGGGTCGACACCCTCCTCATCGGCGGCGGCATGCTGTTCACGTTCCTCCGCGCACAGGGCCACGCGGTCGCCTCCAGCCTCCTCGAAGAGGACCAGCTCGACACCGTGCGCGGCTATCTCGCCGAGGCAGAGCGGCGGGGCGTGCGGATCGTGCTGCCCACCGACGTGGTCGTCGCCGAACGCTTCGGCGACGATGCCGCCCACGAGGTCGTCGCCGCGGACGCGATCGAGTCATCGAGCTTCGGTGCCTCCGGCATCGGGCTCGACATCGGACCCGATTCGGCCGAGGCCTTCGCGCGTGAGATCGCCGGCTCGCAGATCGTCTTCTGGAACGGGCCGATGGGCGTCTTCGAAATGGAGGCCTTCGCATCGGGCACGCGCACGGTTGCCCGCGCGCTGACCGAGACTTCGGCGTTCACCGTCGTCGGCGGGGGAGACTCCGCTGCAGCAGTGCGCGCCCTCGGCTTCTCCGACGATCAGTTCGGTCACATCTCGACCGGCGGCGGAGCGAGCCTCGAGTTCCTCGAGGGCAAGTCGCTCCCCGGTCTCGAGGTGCTCGCGTGAGCGGCGCCGCGGCCGAGGCCGCTGAGTCCGGCGCAGCGTCGGTCGACAATGCAGCGCAGCGCGAACCGCTGCCGTTTGTCGAGCGCACCCCGCTCATCGCCGGCAATTGGAAGATGAACCTCGACCATCTGCAGGCCATCGCGTTGGTGCAGAAGGTCGCATGGGCACTGCAGGATGCGCGCCACGACTACGCGGCCACCGAGGTCGCGGTCTTCCCGCCGTTCACGGACCTGCGCTCGGTGCAGACGCTCCTCGCGGCCGACAAGCTCTCGCTCGCGCTCGGTGCCCAAGACCTGTCTCCCCATGAGTCCGGCGCGTACACGGGCGACATCTCCGCGGCGATGCTCGCGAAGCTCGATGTCGCCTACGCGCTCGTCGGCCACTCGGAGCGACGCGGCGGGCACGGCGAAAGCGATGAGACGGTGGGCCTGAAAGCTCGCGCCGCCAGCGCAGCGGGTGTCGTGCCGGTCATTTGCGTGGGCGAGACCGCGGAAGACCTGGAGCAGCATGGCGCCGCGGCGATCCCGCTCGCTCAGATCACCGCTGCCCTCGAGCACCTGCCTCGAGACGCCGAGTTCGTGGTGGCGTATGAGCCAGTGTGGGCGATCGGCAGCGGTCAGGCCGCAACGCCGCAGCAGGCGGAGGACGTCGCGCGCGCGCTCCGGGAGCGCCTGCGAGACGTGCGCGACGACGAGCGGGCGGCCGCGACCCGGATCCTCTACGGTGGATCGGTGACCAGCCAGAACATCGCCGGCTTCCTCGGTCAGCCGAACGTGGACGGCGCCCTCGTGGGCGGCGCGAGCCTGAAGGCGGACGAGTTCTCGCGCATCGTGCAGTTCAAGAAGCATGTGACGGCGGCCTGACCTTCCGCTCACCGGTATACTGGAATTTGGCTGTTCGCGCCCGAACCCCGAAAGGTGCAACTTCGTGCTCATCCTCAAGATCATTCTGCTCGTCATCCTGGTGCTCACGAGCTTGCTGCTGACCCTGTTCATCCTGCTCCATAAGGGGCGCGGCGGCGGTCTTTCCGACATGTTCGGCGGGGGCGTGACTTCAAGCCTGGGCTCTTCAGGCGTCGCAGAACGCAACTTGAACCGCATCACCATCGTGGTGTCACTCGTGTGGTTCGCATCGGTCGTCGGTCTCGGGCTCATCGCCCGGTTCTCCGTCGTCTGATTAACAGCAGTAGAAAGGCAATTCGTGGCAGGCAGCAACGCCATTCGCGGCGCCCGCGTCGGATCCGGCCCCATGGGGGAGAAGGATCACGGCTCGCGCGCCGAGCGCACGCAGATCTCGTACTGGGACGCCCTTGGAAATGAGACGGTCCGCTACTTCGCAGCGGACGTCCCCGAGGAGGAGATCCCGGATCAGATCGACTCCCCGACGACCGGACTTCCGGCGGGGCGCGACCGGGAGAACCCACCGCAGCTCCTGAAGAACGAGCCGTTCAAGACGCACCTCGCGTACGTCAAGGAGCGCCGCACGCCCGAAGAAGCGGAGGAACTGCTCGAGGCCGCGCTCGAGAAGCTGCGCATGCGGCGCGGAACGGCGCGGAAGTCGGCGTAACGCCGAACGGGACGTTGTCGAAACGCGAAAGGCCCCCGGGGAGATTTCCCACGGGGGCCTTTCGCGTTTCACTGTTCGGAACGGCTGGCCCGAACGATCGCGAGCGGGCGCTACTCGGCGCGTTCGAGCGCCTCGATGAGCGCGCGGATCGTCGCCGCGGGATCCGAGGCCGCGAGTGCGAACACGGGGCGCTCGCGCTCCGCGAGGACGCCGCGGTCCCCACGCGCCTGGGCGGTGATGAGCGCGTCGAAGCCCCGCTCGGCGCCCGGAATCGGGAGCGGCTCGGGATCCGCCGCCGAGAGCTGCAGGAAGAGCGCAGCCGAGGGGCCGCCCTTGTGCAGCTGACCGGTCGAGTGGAGATAGCTCGGGCCCCAGCCGAGTGCGACGGGCACCCGGAGCGAACGCGCGAGCAGGTCGCGCAACTCGCGCAGCGGATCGGCGACCTCGCCCTGAGGGTCGAGGTACGCCTGCAGCGAAACGTAACCGGCACCGACCGCCGCGTCGCGCAGGGCTCGCGCGAGCGCGTCGGCGTCGGCCGCGGTGCCCTCGAGCTCGACGCCCTCCGGCGCCGCGAGCAGGCGTGCGCCCGCGAGGCCGGGGAGCGTCGTACCGCTGGGCTCAGCGGCGGCATCATCACTCGCGAGCGCCTCGCGCGCCGCGACCTTTGCGGACTCCACGTCGGGCTGATTGAACGGGTCGATACCCATGAGTCGGCCGAGCGCTGCGGTCGCGACCTCCCAGACGAGGAACTGCGCGCCGAGCGACGCGGCGACGCTGATCGCGGGGTCGGCCGGGGCGAACAGGGCCGCGGTATCCGCGCCCGCAGTGCCCGAGTCGGACACACCGACAACGACCGCGCTCTCGGGCACGTCCGTCAACTCGGGCGCCGAGGCGTCGAGCGCGATCGGCAGCACCCCCTGCCCGTCCTTGCCCGTCGACTCAGCGACGAGCTGCTCGATCCAGCGCCCGAGACCCCACTTCGCGGTCGGCGACTCGGTGACGGCGAGCACGAAGCGCCGGGGGAGACCCGCAGCGATCGCAGCTGCGACCTGGAGCGCCGGGTTCTCGGGCGAATCCGCCGCGACCGCCTCGCGCACCGCGGCAGCGTTGTCGAGCAACCGCTCGAGGTCCACGCCCGCGAGACCGGACGGCACGAGGCCGAAGGCCGTCAGCGCGGAGAATCGCCCGCCGACGTTCGGGTCGGCCGTGAAAACGTGGCGGCCTGCGGCGCGCGACTCCTCCTCGAGCGGCGAGCCCGGGTCGGTGACGATGACGATGCGGCCCGCGGGCTCGATCCCCGCCGTGCGGAAGGCGTCCTCGAACGCGGCCAGGTGGCTGCGTGTCTCGATCGTGCCGCCCGACTTCGAGCTGACGATCACGGCGGTGCGCGACAGGTCGCCCGAGAGCACGCGCCGCACCGCCGTCGGGTAGGTCGAGTCGATCATGGTCAGATCGGCGCCGGCCCACTGCGTGATGACCGCGGGCGCGAGGCTCGATCCGCCCATCCCGCAGAGCACGAAGCGATCGACGCCATCGGCGTGGAACTCCTCGCGGAGACGCGCGATGCGCGGGAGGAGCTCGGCCGCGGCAGTGGCGACCTCGGTCCACCCGAGCCGGATCGCGGCCTCCTCCGCAGCGTCAGCGCCCCAGAGCGAGGCGTCGTGCGCGAAAATGCGCGAGGCGACCTGATCCTCGACGAGCTGGGTGAGCGCCGCATTCGCCTCGGCCACTCCCGTGGGAACCGACACCTCGACGGCCGACATCAGCGCGCCTCGCGAAGCGCCCGCTCGACCGTGCCCTGCAGCTCGGCCCAGGAGTCGTCGAACTTCTGCAGGCCCTCGCGCTCGAGCAGATCGGTCACCTCGACGTACGAGATGCCCTGCCCGTCGATCGCGTTGAGCAGCTGATTCGCCTCCGCGTAGCCGCCCGTGACGGTGTCGCCCGTGACCTCACCGTGGTCGGCGAATGCGTTCAGCGTCGCCTCCGGCATGGTGTTCACGGTGCTCGGGGCAACGAGGCCGGCGACGTACGCGGTGTCGGGGAGCGCCGGATCCTTCACGCCCGTCGACGCCCAGAGCGGCCGCTGCGGGTTCGCGCCGAGTTCGATGAGGAAGCGCGCTCGCTCCGTGTCGAACGACTGCTCGAACACCTCGTAAGCGAGACGGGCGTTGGCGATGCCCGCCTGACCGGTGAGCGCGAGCGCCTCGGGGGTCCCGACCTCGCGCAGTCGCCGATCCACCTCGGTGTCGACGCGCGACACGAAGAAGGAGGCGACCGAGTGGATCGTCGAGAGGTCGATACCCGCGGCACGCGCCCGCTCGAGACCCGAGAGGTAGGCGTTGATGACGGCGCGGTACCGCTCGAGGCTGAAGATCAGGGTCACGTTGACGCTGATGCCCGCCGCGATGGTCTCCGTGATCGCGTCGAGGCCCTCGACGGTCGCGGGGATCTTGATCATCGCGTTCGGGCGGTCGACGCGCTGCCACAACTCCCGGGCCTGGGCCACCGTGCCGGCCGTGTCGCGGGCGAGGCCGGGCTCGACCTCGATCGACACCCGGCCGTCGCGCCCGTCCGAGGAGGCGTACACGCCGGCGAACAGGTCGCAGGCGTCCGCGACGTCGGCCGTCGTCAGCTCGACGATCGCGGCATCGGTGTCGAGACCGCGGCCGGCGGCGTCCGCGAGCCGGTCACCGTATCCGTCGCCCCCGCCGATGGCGTTCGCGAAGATCGTGGGGTTCGTCGTCACACCGACGACGTTCACTTCCTCGATGAGCCGAGCGAGCTCACCGCTCTCGAGGCGCTTCCGCGAGAGATCGTCGAGCCAGATGCTGACGCCCGCCTCGCTCAGAGATGCGGTTCGTGAATTCGACATCGCGTTCAGTCCTTTCGATCGGGGTCGGGGTTACGCGGCGAGCGACGCCTGGGCGGCGGCCACGACGGCGTCCGTCGTGATCCCGAACTCCCGGAACAGGGTCTCGTAGTCAGCCGAAGCGCCGAAGTGCTCGATGGAGACGGAGCGGCCGCGATCGCCGACGAAGCGCTCCCAGCCGAGCGACAGGCCGGCCTCGACGCTCACGCGCGCGGTGACGGCCTTCGGCAGCACGCTCTCGCGGTACTCCTCGCTCTGCTCCGCGAACCACTCGAGGCAGGGGGCGGACACGACGCGCGCGCCGACACCCTCAGCCGCGAGACGCTCGCGCGCCTCGACCGCGAGCTGCACCTCGGAGCCCGTCGCGATGAGCAGCACGTCGGTCGATGCCGTGGGCGAGTCGGCGAGCACGTAGGCACCGCGGCGCACGCCATCGGCAGCTTCCTCGACCGAGGCGAAGTCGCCGCCGCGGGGGAGCACCGGCACGTTCTGACGGGTCAGCGCGAGCCCGGCAGGCCCCGCGGTCCGCGTGAGAATCTCGTGCCAGGCGATCGCGGTTTCGTTCGCGTCCGCCGGACGCACCACCGAGAGGTTCGGGATCGCCCGGAGCGTTGCCAGCTGCTCGATCGGCTGATGCGTCGGGCCGTCCTCGCCGAGCGCGATCGAGTCGTGCGTCCACACGAACACCGACGGCACGTTCATGAGCGCCGCCAGGCGCACGGCCGGGCGCATGTAATCGCTGAAGATGAGGAAGGTGCCGCCGTAGCTACGGGTCTTGCCGTGGAGCTGAATTCCGTTGAGGATCGCCCCCATCGCGTGCTCCCGGATGCCGAAATGGAGCACGCGCCCGTAGGGGTCGCCCTGCCACGACTTCGTGGAGTGGTCGGCGGGCACGAAGGAGGGCGCGTTCGGAATCGTGGTGTTGTTCGATCCTGCGAGGTCAGCGGAGCCGCCCCACAGCTCGGGCATCACGGGGCCGAGCGCGGCGAGCACCTTGCCGCTCGCTGAACGCGTCGCGATGCTCTCGCCCGGCTCGAACGCGGGCAGCACCGCGAGCGCCTCTGCGGGAAGTTCGCCGGCCTCGAGCCGATCGAACAGCGCCTTGCGCTCCGGATTCGCGTCCGCCCAGGCGTCGAAGCCCGTCTGCCACTCCTTGCGCTTCTCAGCGCCGCGCTGCACGGCGCCGCGCGCGCGCTCGATGACCTCGGGCGCGACAACGAAGTGCTGATCCGGATCGAAGCCGAGCGCGTGCTTCAGGCCCGCGATCTCCTCGCCGCCGAGCTTCGAACCGTGGATGCCGCCCGTGTTCTGCTTGCCAGGGGAGGGCCAGCCGATGATCGTCTTCAGGATGATGAGGCTCGGCTTCGCGGTCTCGGCCTGCGCCGCGGTGATCGCCGCGTGGAGCTCGTGGATGTCTTCGGCGTAGACGCCGGTCTTCTTCCAGTCGACCTCGAGCACCTGCCAGCCATAGGACTCGTAGCGCTTCGCGACGTCCTCGGAGAAGGAGATGTCGGTGTCGTCCTCGATCGAGATCTGGTTCGAGTCGTAGATCGCGATGAGGTTGCCGAGCTCCTGGTGGCCCGCGAGCGAGGACGCCTCGCTCGTCACGCCCTCCTGCAGGTCACCGTCACCCGCGACGACGTAGATGTGGTGGTCGAACGGGCTCGTGCCCGGAGCCGCCTCGGGGTCGAACAACCCGCGCTCGTACCGCGCCGCGTAGGCGAAGCCCACCGCCGAGGCGAGGCCCTGGCCGAGAGGGCCGGTCGTGATCTCGACGCCGTCGGTGTGTCCGTACTCGGGGTGACCCGGGGTCTTCGAGCCCCAAGTGCGCAGACTCTTGAGGTCTTCGAGCTCCAGCCCGTAGCCGCCCAGGTAGAGCTGCACGTACTGGGTGAGCGAAGAGTGGCCCACCGACAGGATGAAGCGGTCGCGGCCCACCCACTTCGGGTCGGTCGGGTCGTGCCGCAGCACCTTCTGGTGCAGCAGATAGGAGAGCGGCGCCAGGCTGATCGCGGTGCCGGGGTGGCCATTGCCCACCTTCTCGACGGCGTCAGCCGCCAGCACGCGTGCGGTGTCTACCGCGCGATCGTCGAGCTCGTCCCACTGCAGTTCGTTTGCCAAGAGATCCCTTTCCACCGGAGGCGGTACACGGCCTACCCGCACCTCGCACAATCTTATCGAACGGGGAGGTACCATAGGAGGTGATGTCCACGCAGATCTCAGCCCAGACTCAGCACCGCCCGCATGGCGGGCGCCCCGCGTTCTCACGGACCCTGAAGAACTACGTCGCGCTCACGAAGCCGCGCGTGATGGAGCTGCTACTCGTGGTGACGGTCCCCGCGATGATCCTCGCTGAGGGCGGGCTCCCGAGCCTCTGGCTGGTGCTCGCGACCCTCATCGGCGGCGCGATGAGCGCGGGCTCGGCGGGCGCCTTCAACTGCTACATCGATCGCGACATGGATCGCAAGATGAAGCGCACGGAGAACCGGCCGCTCGTCACGGGTGAGATTTCGGATCGCAACGCGCTCATCTTCTCGTGGGTCATGGGCCTCCTCTCCGTCGTCTGGCTCGCCGCCACGACGAACTGGCTGGCCGCCGGGCTGTCCGCGCTCGCAATCTTCTTCTACGTCGTCATTTACACGATCGTGCTCAAGCGTCACAGCGAGCAGAACATCGTGTGGGGCGGCATTGCCGGGTGCTTCCCGGTGCTCATCGGCTGGGCCGCGGTCACCGGGTCTCTCGACTGGCCCGCGTGGGTACTCTTCCTCGTCATCTTCCTCTGGACGCCGGCGCACTACTGGCCGCTCTCGATGAAGTATCGCAACGACTACGCGAACGCGGGTGTGCCGATGCTCGGCGTCGTGCGCGGGCGCGTCACCGTGGGGCTGCAGGTCATCCTCTATACGTGGGCCACGGTCGCCGCGAGCCTGCTGCTCATCCCGGTCGCCGACATGGGCTGGACGTACACGGTCGCGTCGCTCGTCTTCGGCGGGTATTTCATCTTCCAGGCGCATCAGCTCTACAGCCACGCGATCCGCGGCGAGGCCGGCAAGCCCATGCAGGTCTTCCACACCGCGAACATCTACCTCTCGGTGATCTCGCTGCTGATCGCGGTCGACGCGCTGCTGCCCTTCTAACGCGGGCTGCCCGGGGGCGTTGCGATCCGCCGCTCGTTCTCCGTGCCCGCACGTCGCCAAAAGTGCTCTTTTGGCGAGAACCACCGCCGCGAAGCGACCAAATCTGAGCTTTCGAGCCCCTCGGCGGCTGTCGCCGCCCTGATGCCCGCCCTCTCCCCGCGGTAATCCCGTCCCGGGTCCGCCTCTCCGCCGCTGGTCCCCGCCTGCACGTCGCCAAAAGTGCTCTTTTGGCGAGAAGCACCGCCGCGAAGCGACCAAATCTGGGCTCTCGAGCCCCGGGACGTGTTCGCCTCTCGCGTCGTCCCGGCCCGTCGCCGAAAGTGCATTTTCGGCGGTGTTTCGGAGGGGAAGGTCGTACGTTTTGCCCCCTCACCGCCATCGGGTGCGCGTTCGCTCGGGTCGTTCGTGTCCTCGATGCACGCTTCCTTGAACTCTTCACAGATTCCGAATTTCGGGGATGCCGGGCGAATTTCGGGATTCGTTGTGGATAAGCCCGGAACACGGGCATCGAGTCGCGAAACTCGAGGCATGGACCACGTTCTCCAGAGGATCTCCCACCATTTCGGCACCCGCCCGTTCTCGGTGCGTGAAGGGGCGACTGCGGGATTCACTCCGGCAGAGCTCCGCAATCGCGGTCTTCATGCCCCACATAGCGGTGTGCGGATCGCCGATGCATCCGCGACTTCCCTGGTCGCACGGGCACTCGCGTTGCTCCCGAAGCTTCGTCCCGGGGATCGCTACAGTCACATCACAGCTCTCGCACTCATGGGCTGCCCAGTACAAGTGCCGGTGGGTGCTCCCGTTGACGTCGCCGCGCCACCCGGCGTCGCCCCGATACGACGGCGTGGCGTGAGGGGGCACCGAAGCTCACACCGATACCTGCTGCTGCTCGATACACCTGCAGAGATCTGGACCGATCACCCACTGCTTCTTCCTGTATCGCCGCCCCTGACCGCGGTCGTCGAGGCGGCGGCGGGCACTCCCGGGCCTGAGCTCGTTGTCGCGATGGACCATTTGCTCAGGACAGAGCCTCACTGGGACCGTACGGTCATCGTGACCCCGGAGCACCTCACCGAGTCGGTCACCAAGTTCACGCACGCTCGAGGCGCCGCGAGATTTCGCCTTGCTGCCACACTCGCGCGACAGGGCGCGGACTCACGTATGGAGACGTTACTCCGACTCGCCGGCGAGTCGGTCGGCATCGACGACCTGGAACTGCAAGGCGTCGTTTTTGATGCAGAAGGGCTGCGGATCGGCCGTTTCGATCTCGTCGATCCTGTCACACGGCGGTTCCTCGAATATGACGGAGAGCAACACCGCACGTCTCGCGTGCAATACCTCCGAGATATCGAACGTCTCGATCGTGCCTACAACGCGGGTTGGAGAGGCGAGAGGTTTCACGCTGAAGATCTGCTGGGGGATCGGCAGGTCACCGCCACGCGCATGCTCCTTCGATTGGAGCGCGAACCCCGGCGCATTACGCCGGAGCTCGCGCGCTTTCTCGATGAGACTTGGGGCTGTCCTACCGAGCGTGCAGGCCACTAGCTCACCCGCAGTTCAAGTGGACCCAGGCGACCCATGCAGGGAAGGGGGGCAACGCCCGCCTATTCTGGCTCATCGGGCGCTCGGGCGGAAGCGATGGCCAGGAGTGGGATACTCGGGCCCAGCGGGACGCTCAGAAGACCAGCGACGAACGGCGCGAAAGCTCAGTTTCTGTGGGCCGCGCCCCAGTTCTAGAGCACAAAATGCGCTCTCGTGCGCCAACGGCGCCCCGAGAGAACGAACTACTACGCTACGGTCGACTACGCGGACGGCGCAGCAGACGCACCAGGCGCAGCAGACCCGGCAGACGCAGCAGCCTCGGCCCCCGCGACCACAGGGCGCTTGAGCCGCAGCACCACGACCGTCATCGTCGCGGCCGTCAGCGCGGCCAGCACCATGTGCACGCCGACGGCGAGCGGGGGCAGCCCGTGCCGCGCCTGGAAGATGCCGACCCAGATCTGCACGATGAGCGCGGCCATGAGCGTCACGACCCACTTGAGCGGCCGCAGCCGAGCGCGCGCCGCCCACCCGAGCACCGCGGCCGTCAGCAGGAAGGCCCCGTACCCGGGGAAGGAGTGCACGTGGCTCATCAGCACGGCGTCGACGCCGTCGCGCTGGATCGTCGCGTCGCCCGAGTGCGGCCCGGCAGCGGTGGTGAGCACGCCCACAATGACCGTAATCGCCATGAAGAACGTCGTGATGTGGGTGAGGATCGCGAAGCCCTTCGGCACCGCGCGCTCGCGGGGCACGGGCGGCTCGTACATCCGCACGAGGTAGGCGGCTGTGATGCAGACGAGCGCGAGGGAGATCACGTAGTGCACGCCGACGAGGTTCGCGTTGAGGTGCAGCCACACGATGATGCCGCCGATAAGCGCCTGAAGCGCAACGAGCCCGAGCACCACGAAGGAGAGGACCGACAGGTCTCGACGCGAGTTTCGGATGCGCCACGTGAGCACCACGACCAGAATCGCGCTGACGAGCAGCGGCCCCGAGATCGTCCGATTACCGAACTCGATGAGCGAGTGCCAGCTCAGCTCCTCGGTCGGCACGAGCGATCCGGGCGCGCAGAGCGGCCAGTTCGGGCAGCCGAGCCCCGACCCGGTGAGACGCACCGCGCCGCCGGTGCCGATGATGACGGCGTTCAGCACGAACGAGATCCAAGCGACGACGCGCAGGAAGCGCGAGGGACCCGCGGCGCGCGGAGTGTGCGCGGAATCAATAGGGCTGGCGGTATGCGCGCTGGACAACGAGGCTCCTCTCGGGTGCTTCCCAGACTCCGGTCGCCCTGAGCGGACAACCCCCCGGAACACCGGGAAACCTGTAGAATGAGAAGCTGTGGTTGCGAACGACGACCCGGGAGTTCGATGCTCGCCGTCGACACCCCGCGTTCCGTCCGAAGCCCAGAATACTGCACCGCTGCAGGGAGCCCGATGTGCGTCGACGCCCGCGAGGGTGCGAGCACGTCTCCGGCCGGAGCCCTCCGGTACGGCGGGGTTTCCGCGCGAGACGATGGAAAAGGGAGGGATCATGCCAGAGGTACTGATCGACCGACCCGAGCTCGAAGGCTTGGGCCAGTACGAGTTCGGCTGGCACGACAGCGACGAGGCCGGCGCGATTGCGAAGCGCGGCCTGAGCGAGCAGGTCGTGCGCGAGATCTCGGCGCTGAAGAACGAGCCGGAGTGGATGCTGCAGCGGCGTCTCAAGGCGCTGCAGATCTTCGGGCGCAAGCCGATGCCCGCCTGGGGCGCGGATCTCTCTGAGATCGACTTCGACAACATCAAGTACTTCGTGCGCTCCACGGAGAAGCAGGCCACCACTTGGGAGGATCTGCCCGAGGAGATCAAGGAGACCTACGAACGGCTCGGGATCCCCGAGGCCGAGCGCCAGCGTCTGGTCGCGGGCGTCGCCGCTCAGTACGAGTCCGAGGTCGTCTACCACCAGATCCGCGAGGATCTCGAAGCGCAGGGCGTGCTCTTCCTCGACACCGACACGGCGCTCAAGGAGCACCCTGAGATCTTCGAGCAGTACTTCGGCACCGTCATTCCCTCGGGAGATAACAAGTTCGCGGCGCTGAACACCGCGGTGTGGTCCGGCGGATCGTTCGTCTACGTTCCCAAGGGCGTCCACGTCGAGATCCCGCTCCAGGCCTACTTCCGTATCAACACGGAGAACATGGGCCAGTTCGAGCGCACGCTCATCATCGCCGACGAAGACAGCTACGTGCACTACATCGAGGGCTGCACGGCGCCGATCTACCAGTCCGACTCGCTGCACTCCGCAGTCGTCGAGATCATCGTGAAGAAGAACGCCCGCGTGCGGTACACGACGATCCAGAATTGGTCGACCAACGTCTACAACCTCGTGACGAAGCGCGCGATCGCCGAAGAGGGCGCGACGATGGAGTGGGTCGATGGCAACATCGGCTCGAAGGTCACCATGAAGTACCCGTCGATCTACCTCACCGGTGAGCACGCCAAGGGCGAGACGCTCTCGGTCGCGTTCGCGGGCCCCGGCCAGCACCAGGACGCGGGCGCGAAGATGATCCACCTCGCTCCCCACACGAAGTCCTCGATCCTCTCGAAGTCGATCGCTCGAGGCGGCGGCCGCACCGGTTACCGCGGTGAGGTCCGCGTCGAAGCCAACGCGCACCACGCCGCGAACTCCGTGGTCTGCGATGCGCTGCTCGTCGACACGATCTCGCGCAGCGACACGTACCCCGCGATCGACATCCGCACCGACGACGCCGAGCTCGGCCACGAGGCGACGGTGTCGCGCGTGAGCGAGTCCCAACTGTTCTACCTCATGAGCCGCGGCCTGGCCGAGGAAGAGGCGATGGCGATGATCGTGCGCGGCTTCATCGAGCCGATCGCGCGTGAGCTGCCCATGGAGTACGCGCTCGAACTGAACAAGCTCATTGAGATGGGCATGGAAGGATCCGTCGGATAATGACCGAAGCTGTTGCTACGAACACCGTGCTCACGGCGCAGGGCGAGCCCGCTCAGCACGGCCTGAAGGAGCACTCCGACGGGGACTGGGCGAATCGGGTGCCGGTGCAGACCCGCTCCGAGCGCCCGAAGTCGACGGACGTCGCCGATTTCCCGCAGGTCACCGGCCGGGAGGCCGTGTGGAAGTTCACGCCCGTCGCGAAGCTCGACGCGCTGCTGAACGGTGAGCTCGACGGCTCGCGGATCCCGGTTTCGGTGTCCGAGGCCCCGGGCGTCGCCGCTGAGTGGGTCGCGCGCGGAGACGCGCGCATCGGCCGTGCGGGTGTCCCGGAGGAGCGCGGCGCGGCCGCGGCCTGGTCCGCGTTCGACGAGGCGCACCTCATCACGGTCGCCTCCGAGGAGTCAACCACGGTGGTCGTCGATCGCAGTGCGCTCGACGCGGCACCGCGCGCGGCGCACACCGTGATCGAAGCCGCGCCGCACGCGCAAGGCCTCATCATTCTCGAGAACTCGGGCTCGGCCCAGCTCTCCGAGAACGTCGAGATCGTCGTCGGGGACGGCGCGAAGATCACCGTCGTGAGCGTGCAGCAGTGGAACGACGAGGCGATCCACCTCGCGAGCCACTACGCCACTGTGGGGCGCGACGCCTCGCTCACGCACATCGTCGTCTCGCTCGGCGGCGGCATCGTGCGCCTCAACCCTTCGATCCACCTGGACCACGAGGGCGCGAACGGCGAGGCGTTCGGCGCATACTTCGCGGACGCCGGTCAGCACCTGGAGCACCAGGTGTACCTCGACCACGACGCTCCGCACACCCGCAGCCGCGTCACCTACAAGGGCGCACTGCAGGGCGAGGGGGCACACACGGTGTGGATCGGCGATGTGCTGATCCGCAACAGTGCCACCGGCACCGATAGCTACGAGCAGAATCGCAACCTCGTGCTCACCGAAGGCACACGCGCGGATTCGATCCCGAACCTGGAGATCGAGACGGGCGATATCGAGGGCGCGGGTCACGCGAGCGCGACCGGCCGTTTCGATGACGAGCACATCTTCTACCTCCAGAGCCGCGGTATTTCGGCTGAGGAGGCGCGCAAGCTCGTCGTCCGCGGATTCCTCATCGAGGTCATCTCGCAGATCGGCGACCCCGCCACGGTGGAGCGCTTGCAGGCAGCAGTCGAGGCTGAACTCGACGACTCCGTTCGCTGATGGCGCGGCAGAAGGTGCTCGCCGTGAGCGACCTGACGCAGGATCAGGCGGTCCGCGTCGTCGTGGACGACGTGCCGATCGCGGTCGTGCTCGACAGCCACGGCGAGGTCCACGCAATCGGAGACACGTGCACGCACGGCCAGATCAGCCTCTCCGAGGGTTTCGTCGAGGACGACACGCTCGAGTGCTGGGCCCACGGCTCGGCGTTCTCCCTGCACACCGGCAAACCGCAGAACCTTCCGGCGTATGAGCCGGTGCCCGTCTTCATCGTCGAGATCGAAAACGGCGACGTGTACATCGACCCCAACGTTACGAAAGAGATTGAACAATGAGCTCCGTTCTGGAAATCAAGGACCTGCACGTCAGCGTCGAGACCGAGCAGGGTGCGAAGCAGATCCTCAAGGGGGTCGACCTCTCCATCACCCAGGGTGAGACCCACGCCATCATGGGTCCCAACGGCTCGGGCAAGTCGACGCTCGCATACGCGATCGCCGGGCACCCGCGCTACGAGGTCACGAGCGGATCGATCCTGCTCGACGGCGAAGAGGTGCTCGACATGGGCGTCGACGAGCGCGCTCAGGCGGGCGTGTTCCTCGCGATGCAGTACCCGGTCGAGATCCCGGGCGTGACGAACGCTAACTTCCTCCGCACCGCCAAGACCGCGATCGACGGAGAAGCTCCCGCGATCCGCACCTGGATGAAGGACGTCAAGGAGGCCATGCAGAACCTGCGCATGGACGAATCCTTCGCCTCGCGCAACGTCAACGAGGGCTTCTCGGGCGGCGAGAAGAAGCGCAACGAGATCCTGCAGCTCGAGCTGCTGAAGCCGAAGTTCGCCGTCCTCGACGAGACCGACTCGGGTCTCGACGTCGACGCGCTGAAGATTGTCTCGGAGGGCGTCAATCGCGCCAAGGAGCAGACCGGCCTCGGCGTGCTGCTCATCACGCACTACACGCGCATCCTCCGCTACATCAAGCCCGACTTCGTGCACGTCTTCGTCAACGGTCGCGTCGCCGAACAGGGCGGTCCGGAGCTGGCGGATCGCCTCGAGAACGAAGGCTACGACCGCTTCCTCGCCTCGGCGTAGGACGCAGGGCGTAGGCTGGACGTATGAGCGAGGAAACCACGAAGGTCCCGCAGTCCATCGATCCCGAGTTCCGTGAGCAGGCGCTCGAGGCGTTGAAGAATGTTTCGGACCCGGAGCTTGGCGTGAACATCGTCGACCTCGGGCTCATCTACGACCTGGCGTTCGACGAGGAGCACGATGCGCTCGTGATCAGCATGACGCTCACGAGCGCGGGATGCCCGCTCACCGACGTCATCGAGAACGACATCGCCGAGGCGCTCGACGGGCTCGTGACCGCATTCCGCATCAACTGGGTGTGGATGCCGCCGTGGACCCCCGAGCGCATCACCGATGACGGGCGCGATATGATGCGCGCGCTGGGCTTCGCGATCTAGCACGCGTGGATCAGACGGTCGGCGGCTCAGCCGCACACGGTCGAGGAGCGGGGTCGGACGGAGCTTCCGTCGGACCCCGCAACCCGCTGCGCTCGCTCGATGACCCGCGCCTGAATCGCATTGCGGGTCCGAGTTCACTCGTGATCTTCGGAGTCACGGGCGACCTCTCGCGGAAGAAGCTGATGCCCGCGGTGTATGACCTTGCGAACCGCGGGCTGCTCCCGCCGGGCTTCGCACTCGTCGGCTTCGCCCGCCGCGACTGGAAAGACCGCGACTTCGCGCAGATCGTGCACGACGCCGTGCGCAAGTACGCGCGCACGCCGTTCCGCGAGGAGACCTGGGAGCAGCTCGCCGAGGGAATCCGCTTCGTGCAGGGTCAGTTCGACGACCCTGAGGCCTACGACCGCCTCCGCGACACGGTCGAGACGCTCGACCGTGAGCGCGGCACGATGGGTAATCACGCCTTCTATCTGTCGATTCCGCCGACCGCGTTTCCCGAGGTCGCGAAGCACCTCTCGAGCTCCGGGCTCGTCGATCGCGAGGCCGACGACGACCGCTGGCGCCGCGTCATCATCGAGAAGCCGTTCGGGCACGATCTCGCCTCGGCGCGAGAGCTCAACGACGTGCTCGAGTCGGCGTTCCCCGCGGACTCGATCTTCCGCATCGACCACTATCTCGGCAAGGAGACGGTGCAGAACATTCTCGCGCTCCGCTTCGCGAACGCGATGTACGAGCCGATCTGGAACCGAAACTACGTCGATCACGTGCAGATCACCATGGCGGAGGACATCGGCGTCGGAGGCCGGGCCGGCTACTACGACGGCGTGGGCGCGGCCCGCGACGTGATCCAGAACCATTTGCTGCAGCTTCTCGCACTCACAGCAATGGAGCAGCCGATCAGCTTGAGCGCGCGGCATCTTCGCGCTGAGAAGGAAAAGGTACTCGAGGCGGTGACGCTGCCGAGTGATCTCGAGCAGGCGACCGCGCGCGGGCAGTACGCCGCGGGATGGCAGGGCGGCGAGCTCGTCAACGGCTTCCTCGACGAGGAGGGGATGGATCCCGAGTCGCGCACCGAGACATTCGCCGCGATGAAGCTGCACGTGAACACACGCCGCTGGACCGGCGTGCCGTTCTATCTGCGCACCGGCAAGCGCCTCGGGCGACGCGTCACCGAGATCGCGGTCGTCTTCCGCAAAGAACCGGGCGATCTGTTCGGGCGGGCCGATCGCTCGGAGCAGGGCTCGAACGCACTCGTGATTCGCGTGCAGCCCGACGAGGGGATCACGATCCGCTTCGGCGCGAAGGTGCCGGGGAGCGGCACGCGGGTGCGCGACGTGACCATGGACTTCGGCTACGGGCACGCGTTCACCGAGGCGAGCCCCGAGGCCTATGAGCGTCTGATACTCGACGTGCTGCTCGGCGACGCCCCGCTCTTCCCTCGGCAGGCCGAGGTCGAGCTGTCGTGGCGCATCCTCGACCCGATCGAGCAGCACTGGGCTGAGCGCGACGAGCCGGTCGAGCAGTACGTGCCGGGCTCGTGGGGGCCGGCTTCGGCCGACGCGATGCTCGCGCGCGACGGGCGCACCTGGAGGCGGCCATGATCGAGACTCTGCCGAACACGACGGTGAGCGCGGTGACGCGTCGACTCGTGTCGATGCGCCAGGAGAGCGGCGTTTCGGCGCTGGGCCACGTGCTCACGCTCGTCATCTCCGCCTCGGGAGGTCTCGATGAGTCGGTGATCGAGGCGGCGAACCATGCGTCGAGCGAGCACCCGATGCGCGTGATCGTGCTACTCGAAACGCCCGATGCCGAGCCCCGCCTCGACGCGGAGATCCGCGTGGGCGCCGACGCCGGCGCGAGCGACGTCATCGTGCTGCGGGCGTTCGGCGAGGTCGCGAGCGGTGTCGAGGCGCTCGTCACGGGCCTCCTCCTGCCCGACGCGCCTGTCGCTGTCTGGTGGCCCGATGAGGCTCCGGATCGCCCGGGCGCCGACCCGCTCGGCCGTATCGGGCAGCGCAGGATCACCGACGCCGCCGCGCCCGATGGTTCCGGGTGGGCGACGCGCACCGCGGGCTACACGCCGGGGGACACCGATCTCGCGTGGACGCGCTTGACCCGGTGGCGGGAGTACCTCGCCGCGATCCTCGATCAACCGCCGCACGAGCCCGTGACAGCTGTCGAGGTCGTCGGATCCGAGGCGTCGCCGTCGACCGAGCTGCTCGCGGCATGGCTCGAACTCGCGCTCGGCGTACCGACGACGTGCACGCTGCTCGACCGGAAGGTGCACGCGGAGGGGCTGCACTCCGTGCGGCTGTCACGCCCGGGAGGCGACGCGGTGCTCGAGCGCCAGTCGCCGGTGCACGCGGCCCTCAGCCAGCCGGGCCAGCCGACGCACCAGATCGTGCTGCCGCGCCGCACGCTGAGCGAGTGTCTCGCGGAGGAGCTCCGTGGACTCGGCGAAGACGTGATGTACGGGCGCGTGCTCGAGCAGCTCGCGCGAATGCGCGCCGCGGCCTCGGCTGTGGCATCGCACCAGGATTGATACAGAGACGAAGGAGCAAGCGTGACCGAAGGCGCAGCGAACATCGGGGTCGTGGGCCTCGCCGTGATGGGCGCGAATCTCGCGCGCAATCTCGCGAGCCGTGAGGGCAACACCGTGGCGGTGTTCAACCGCAGCCCGGAGCGCACGCAGACCCTCGTTTCCGAGCACCCCGAGGCGGGCTTCGTGCCCGCGTTCTCTTACCAGGAATTCGCCGCGTCGCTGCAGAAGCCGCGCACCGCGATCATCATGGTGAAGGCGGGCGAGCCCACCGACGCGACGATAGACGCGCTCGTGGAGGTGTTCGAGCCGGGCGACATCATCGTCGACGGCGGCAACGCGTTCTTCCCCGACACGATCCGCCGCGAGCGAGCGGTGCGCGAGACGGGCATCAACTTCGTGGGCGCCGGAATCTCCGGCGGCGAGGAGGGCGCGCTGAACGGCCCAAGCATCATGCCCGGCGGCTCCGACGAGGCGTGGCAGACGCTCGGCCCGATCCTGCGCTCGATCGCCGCGGTCGCCGAGGGCGAACCGTGCGTGACGCACATCGGGCACGACGGCGCCGGGCACTTCGTGAAGATGGTGCACAACGGCATCGAGTACGCCGACATGCAGCTCATCGCCGAGGCGTACGACCTGATCCGCCGCGGAACGGGGAAGACGCCCGCGGAGATCGCCGATATCTTCGCGGAGTGGAACCGCGGCGAGCTCGAGTCGTACCTGATCGAGATCACCGCGGAGGTGCTGCGGCAGGTCGACGCCGCGACGGGCGCACCGCTCGTCGACGTCATCCTCGACCAGGCCGGCGCGAAGGGGACGGGCGCTTGGACGGTGCAGACCGCGCTCGCGCTCGGCGTGCCGGTTTCGGGGATCGCGGAGGCGACGTTCGCGCGTTCGCTGTCCTCACACCCGGAGCAGCGCGCGGCAGCCGCTTCGCTGCCGGGGCCGGCCACGGACGCCGATCTCGACGACGAGGCCGCCTTCATCGAGGACGTGCGCCAGGCGCTCTACGCGTCGAAGATCGTCGCCTACTCGCAGGGCTTCGACGAGATCCGCGCCGGGGCCGCTGAGCACGGCTGGAGCATCGATCTCGGTGCCGTCTCGCGCATCTGGCGCGCCGGCTGCATCATTCGCGCCCAGTTCCTCAACCGCATCGCCGACGCCTACGCGTCCGAGCCCGGGCTTCCGCTCCTCATGAGCGCCCCGTACTTCGCGGAGGCCCTCACGCGCGGCCAGGAGGCGTGGCGCCGCGTCGTCGTGCACGCGGCCGCGAGTGGGATCCCCGCGCCGGCGTTCTCGTCGTCACTGGCGTACTACGACGGGCTCCGTGCCGAGCGGCTGCCGGCGGCCCTGGTGCAGGGGCAGCGCGACTTCTTCGGCGCGCACACGTACCGTCGCGTCGATCGCGAGGGCGTCTTCCACACGCTCTGGTCGGGCGATCGCTCCGAGATCGAGGCGTAGGGCGGCGCGGGCCATGCGCATCGAGGAGCGGGCGGATCTCCGCGAGCTTGCCACGGCGATCGCGGGCGCGGCCATCAGCGTGTGCCGCGAGCGGCAGGCGGGTGGGGGCGTTGCTCTCGCATCCGACGGCATCCCGTGCGTTGTGCTCACGGGCGGCGGCGGGGGAGCGGCGGTGCTCGAAGCGCTCGCTGAGCACCCCGACCGCGACACCGTCGACTGGACGCGCGTGCGCTTCATCTGGGGCGACGAGCGCTGGGTGCCCGCCGGCCACGAGGACCGGAACGACCTGCTCGCCGACCGCTCGCTGTTCGCCGTCGTGCAGACCGACCCCGCCCTCGTGCACCGCGTGCCGGCCTCCGACTCCGGCCTCTCGCTCGATGAGGCAGCGGCCGAGTACGCCGCGGTGATCGATGGCATCGAGCGGATCGACCTCGCGTTCAATGGCGTCGGCCCCGACGGTCACGTCGCGTCGCTGTTCCCGGGGCGCGACGAGCTGGCGGCCGTGGGCGCCGACACGCCCGCCGCCCTGCCGATCCGCAACTCACCGAAGCCGCCGCCCGAGCGCGTCACGCTCACGATGCCGGTGCTCTGCCGCGCCGAGCGCGCGTGGGCGATCGCGGCCGGCGAGGGGAAGGCCGACGCCGTCGCCGGCCTGCTGGAGCCGGGGGAGACGCCGCTGCCGATCGCGCGCGTGCGTGGGAGCCGCGAGACGGTGCTGTGGGCCGATACGGCCGCCCTCGCCCGCGTCTAGGGCGCCACGCGACAACGCCAAGACCCCGCGACCCCGCGAGCCCGCCCCCGGGCGTTCCTCCCAGACCCGTCCACTAGACTGTTGCGGTTGCCGTGCAGTCGCACGGACGTTGTTCCCGGGAGTCCCTCAGCATGATTTCGGTCGAAGACCTCGCCATCGACGTCGGCGCTCGGCGCCTCATGTCGGGGGTGACCTTCCGCGTGAACCCGGGCGACAAGATCGGACTTGTGGGGCGCAACGGCGCCGGCAAGACGACGCTCACGCGCACCCTGTCGGGGGAGCTGCAGCCGGCCGAGGGACACGTCACCGTGACCGGCGAGCTCGGCTTCCTGCCGCAGGATCCGCGCACCGGCGACCCCGAGCAGATCGCGCGGCACCGCATCCTCGATGCGCGCGGACTCGGCTCGCTCCAGCAGAACATCGCCAAGGCGACGGAGGACATGGCCTCCGAGGATCCCGCGGTCGCGGAGAAGGCGATGAAGCGCTTCGGCAACCTCACCGACCGCTTCCAGGCGCTCGGTGGCTATGCAGCCGAGTCCGAGGCCGCCTCGATCTCGAACAACCTCGGCCTGCCCGATCGTATTCTCGACCAGCCGCTGAAGACGCTCTCGGGCGGTCAGCGCCGCCGCATCGAACTCGCGCGCATCCTGTTCTCGGACGCCGACACGATGATCCTCGACGAGCCGACGAACCACCTCGACGCCGACTCGATCGTGTGGCTGCGCGACTTCCTGAAGAACTCGAAGGCCGGCGTCATCGTGATCTCCCACGACATCGACCTCGTGGGCGAGACGGTCAACCGCGTCTTCTACCTCGACGCGAACCGTCAGGTCATCGACGTCTACAACATGAATTGGAAGCTGTATCAGCGCCAGCGGGCCGCCGATGAGGAACGCCGCCGCAAGGAGCGCACCAACATCGAGAAGAAGGCCTCGGTGCTGAAGGATCAGGCCGCGCGCTTCGGGGCGAAGGCTTCGAAGGCCGCTGCCGCTCACCAGATGGTCGCGCGAGCCGACAAGATGCTCGCGGGTCTCGAGGAAGAGCGCCAGGTGGATCGCGTCGCGAAACTCCGCTTCCCCGACCCCGCGCCCTGCGGTAAGACCCCGCTCATGGCGGAGGGGCTCTCGAAGTCGTACGGCTCGCTCGAGATCTTCGCCGGCGTGGACCTCGCGATCGACCGCGGTTCGAAGGTCGTGGTGCTCGGGTTGAACGGCGCCGGTAAGACCACGCTGCTGCGCCTGCTCGCGGGCGTCGACGAGCCCGACACCGGTGAGCTCATCGCGGGTCACGGCCTCAAGGTCGGCTACTACGCTCAGGAGCACGAGACGCTCGACGTGAAGGCGAGCGTGCTGCACAACATGGTCTCCGTGTCGCAGCACCTCACCGAGACCGAGGCGCGGCGCGTGCTCGGCTCGTTCCTCTTCACCGGCGACGACGTGCACAAGCCGGCCGGCGTGCTCTCGGGCGGGGAGAAGACCCGCCTCGCGCTCGCGATGCTCGTGGTCTCGAGCGCGAACGTGCTGCTGCTCGACGAGCCCACGAACAACCTGGACCCGGCGAGCCGCGAAGAGGTGCTCGACGCGCTCGCGCACTTCTCGGGCGCGGTCGTGCTCGTCTCGCACGACCCGGGCGCGGTTGAGGCGCTGAACCCGGAGCGCGTGCTCATCATGCCCGACGCGACCGAGGATCACTGGTCGAAGGAGTACCTGGAGCTCATCGAGCTCGCGTAGCGCGGCTGTGATGCCCCGCGCCCCGCGCCGGGTGACTCGCGCCCCGCGCCGCGCGCCGCGCCCATCAGACAGTGGAAAGCTCTCCACGCGGACCCACCCTCGGCGTGTCGGCCCGCACGACGGGTGATCCACTGTCTGACGGGCGCGTGAGCTCTGAACCAGACCGCTGAATGGTCCAGGTGGATGCTGCGGCGCGCGTTGCGCGCCTACCGCTGCTTCGGGACCCGCGGCGCGCCGATCTCCTCGAGCCGCGTGATCACGAACGCCGCCCCGTCGGCCGGCATGCCATTCGAGTAGTAGGCGACATGCGGCTGCTCGTCGAAGTCGAGGCTGCTCTGGCAGATGAAGTCGCCCTCCACGCAGTAGTCGCGGATGCGGTCGGCGAGCGGCTCGAGGGCGGCCTCGGGGCGGGGGAGCAGCCCGTCGAGGTCGGGATCGTAGCTGCCCGCGTTGTACTCGGCGTCGCCCTCGAAGCGGGGATCTCCGAAGAGGACGACGGCCGCGATCCGCCCCATCGCCTCGCCCGAGACCTCACCCACGGTCTCGCCGACCATCCGATACTTCGGCGCTGACAGCGCGTCGCCCACCACGAGCGCACCCTGCGAGTAGCCGAGCAACACGAACCGCTGATGGGGGCACGCGTCTGCCTGCACGTTGAGCACGTCGATGAGGGTGCGCGCGCCGATCGTGGCGCCCTCCTTCACGTCGCTGTCGGCGGGGTAGTCGAGGTCGAGCACGCGCACGTCGCCGGGTCGCGCGGCCGAGATGGTGCGGGCGGCCGGTGCAACGAGTTGCCCGGAGCTGCCCTCGCCGGTGCCGCGAGCGGTGATGACGAGATAGGGATCGCACTCGCCCGGTTCCACCACCGGCTCGGGGTGCAGTTCCGCGCTGTACTCCTCGGCCGCACTCGGCTGCGCGGGATCCTCGGTGACGTCCGACAGCGATTCGCGCGTCTGCTCGGGGTCCACCTCGCTCGCGCAGCCCGAGAGCGCGAAAAGTGCGGCGAGCACCCCCGCGAACACCGCCAAAAACGCACTCTTGGCGATCCTCGGGTGGGGAGACACGCGTAGGGCGCCGGGGTTACGCATCAAGCAGCGCGTCCTCGATGTCGGCGTCGCTCGGGCCGCGACGGCGCTTCCGCTCGACGCTGCGACGATCCTGCTCGATCACGTCGTCGCTCTCTGCGTTCAGGTTGCGGTACTCCCGCCGCGCCGCATAGACCACGCCGATGCACGCGATCAGGATGAAGATGTACCACTGCACCGCGTAGGAGAGGTGCGGACCCTCGTCGCGCTCGGGCTTCAGCGGGAGGGTGCCGTGCTCGCCGGCCGGGTTCTCCTCGACGAGCATTCCGTAGGCCGCGGTGTAGGCGTCGCCGGTCGCCCCGGCAAGCTCCGCGAGCTCGGGCACCTCGATGCTCGCCACGGCGCGCCCCGCGGTCGTGCGCCCGGCGATCGCGGGTTCCGACGCGCGCAGCCGCACCTCGACGGTGGTCACGCCAGATGGGGGAGCGGGCAGCTCCGCCGGATCCACGTGCTCAGCGGCCGCCCCGTCGACCGGAACCCAACCGCGATCGACGAAGAACAGCATGCCGTCGTCAGTGCGGAGCGCCTGCAGCAGGTCTGACCCGACGCCCTGCGGCCCGGGCCGGTTGCGGGCCAGGAACGGCTCGCCGACGTACTCGCCCGTGACGAGCACGGTGCGCCACTTCTGGCGATCCTCGTCGAACTTCGCGGGATCGGGCAGCTCTTCCGTGAGCGCGACCGGCTCCGCGTCGTAGTTGTTGTCGATGCGGTCGATCTCCGCACGCGCCTCGGCGCGCCGCGAGAACTGCCAGTTGCCGAGCAGCACGCACGCGATCGAGAAGATGACGAGCATCGCCGCGTACCCGGCCCAGCGTCCCGAGCGCAGGAAGCTCCAGCCGACGGCCTGCACCCCGCGCCCCTCACTCATCGAGCTCACCGACCTCACGCACCTCGAGCGGAAAGTCCCGCGCCTCCAAGAATTCCCGCAGCACCTCACGGTGGTCCTCGCACGCGAGCCACGTCTTGCGGCGCTCGGGCGCGTGAATCTTCGGGTTGCGCCAGAGAATCGCCCACTCGGCGGCGGCGCGGCACCCCGCACGGGAGCACTCGAAGCGCTGCTCAGGCTGCCCGCCCAGGGTCAGCGACGAGCTGATGACACCGCTCACGAGGCGGCTCCCGGTTCCGGTCGCGGGCCTGCAGGATCGGCTGAGCCGGCTGCGGCCGCACCGTCGCCGCCCGTTCCGCCGTCTCCGCCAGAAGCGCTGCCAGACGCACCGCTCGCACCACCCGCGCCGCGTCGCGCCGGTTCCACGTCGATCACGATCACCTCGCTCGCCGCGTCGGCCTGCGTCCGCTCCTCGGGCTCCGCCGAACCGAGTTGCAGCGGCTCGGGCGCGTCGGGCGTCTGCTCGCCGCCGTGCGCAACGGCGTTTCCGACCATCACCGCGAACCAGGGGAGGAAGATCGCGCCGGCGCCCACGAGCAGCACCCACCAGCCGTGCACCCAGAACAGGGAGACCACGCAGACGACGCGGAGCGCCATCGCGAGAAAATACATACGCATACGGTGCGCACGATCCTCGACGGGGTTCACCCCCGCCGTGGTCACGTCGTAACTCTTCGCCATGCGCCCCTTCTTCGTACCCGCCCAGCCTACGCGCTTCACCTGAAACCCAGCCGCCGATACGGCCCCGCCGCAGCGCCCCGCAACCCCGGCCTCGGTAGGCTGGAACGCAGTTGTCCGGATGGAAGGAACCCCATGACCACCTCGCGCACCGTACTCGTCACCGGAGGCAATCGCGGCATCGGCTACGCGATCGCCGAGCGCATGATCGCAGATGGTCACCGCGTCGCCGTCACCTCCCGCTCGGGCCAGGGACCCGAGGGATCCCTCACCGTGCGCGCAGAGATGACCGACGCCGCATCGATCGACGCCGCGTTCACCCAGGTCGAGGCGGAGCTCGGCCCGGTCGAGGTCGTTGTGGCCAACGCGGGAATCACGAAGGACACCCTGCTCCTGCGGATGACCGAGGAGGAGTTCACGAGCGTCATCGACACGAACCTCACGGGAACCTTCCGCGTGGTGAAGCGCGCCGCGAAGGGGCTCCTCAAGGGCCGCTTCGGCCGCGTCATCCTCATCTCGAGCGTCGTCGGCCTCTACGGCGGCCCGGGTCAGATCAATTACTCGTCGTCGAAGGCCGCGCTCGTCGGCTTCGCGCGATCCCTCACCCGCGAGCTCGGCTCCCGCAGCATCACCGCCAACGTAATCGCCCCGGGATTCATCGAGACCGACATGACGGCCGAGCTCCCGGAGGCTCAGCAGCAGCAGTACCTCGCATCGATCCCGGCGGGCCGCTTCGGGCAGGTCGCCGAGATCGCGGGCGCCGCCTCCTTCCTCGCGGGCGACGACGCGGCGTACATCTCGGGCGCCGTGATCCCCGTCGATGGCGGGCTCGGGATGGGGCACTAACTGGCACTCACCGCCTCCCGATGCTTGCGAAACGCTAGCCTGGAGCTATGAGTACACACACGAATCCCCGGTCCACCACCCGCGTCGCCGTTGACGCCCAGCGCCTCGCCGATCTGTACGCGGCTCCCGAGGCGCTCCGAGTCGTCAACGTGTGGGACGCGGCCAGCGCGCGCGTCGTCTCCGAACTCCCGGGCACGCGGGCGATCGCGACCGCCGGCCACGGCATCGCGGCGAGCCACGGCTACGCCGACGGGGAGCAGATTCCGCTCGACACGATGATTGCGGCGATCGCTCGTATCGTCTCCGCGACCGACCTGCCCGTCACGGCCGACCTCGACGGCGGCTTCGGCGACGCGGGGGAGACCGTGCGGCGCGTGATCGGGGCGGGGGCCTGCGGCGCGAATATCGAGGATCGGCTGCGCCCGCTCGACGAGTCCGTCGAGATCATGCGCGCCGCGGTCACGGCCGGAGAGCGCGAGGGGGTGTCATTCGTGCTGAACGCGCGCACCGACGCCTTCGTGCGGGGCGGGGATCGCCCGCGCGCCGAGTCCATCGACGATGCGATCGAGCGGGGGCGCGCTTACCTCGACGCGGGCGCGACCGCCGTGTTCGTGCCGGGCGTGCTGAGCGCCGACGATACCCGCTCGCTCGTCGCGGGTATCGGCGAGCGGAAGGTGAGCGTCATCGGTTTGCCGGGTGCGCTCACCGCCGCCGAGTACGAAGAGCTCGGCGTCGCGCGCGTCTCGTACGGCCCGATGCCGCAGAACGTCGCGCTCACCGCGCTCAAGCGCCTGGGGGAGTCGCTGTCGGACGGCGGCGTCATCCCCGAGGGCACCGAGGTGCTCAACAACTTCTGATCGAGCGCGCGGCGGGCCGGTTTCGCAGCTGGCCCGCTGCGCTCATCCATCGCCGCTGCACCTCCGAGCACCGATCCAGCGCCGAGCTATCACTTCCCGCGACAACTGATAGTCGCAGGCTCAATCGGTGCTCGAGGCGAAGCGCAGCTGGGCCGCTACGCTCACCCCTCGCCGAGCCGATCCAGCAGCGGAATTGCGAGCGCGAGATCGTCCTCGATCGACACGTCTGCGCGCTCGCGGACGACGGGCTTCCCGTTGAACGCGACGCCGAGGCCCGCGACCGCCATCATCTCGAGGTCGTTCGCCCCGTCGCCGATCGCCACGGTCGCGCTGAGCGGAATGCCCTCGGCCTCGGCCCACTCGCGCAGCGCCGCGGCCTTCGCCGACGCATCGACGATCGGGCCGACGGTGCGCCCGGTGAGCTCCCCGCCCACGACCTCGAGACGGTTGGCTCGCCAGTGATCGAGTGCAAGGTCGGCGGCGAGGGGATCCAGCACCTCGTGAAAGCCTCCCGAGACCACCGCAACCTTCCCGCCCCGCGCGTGCACCGCGGCGATGAGCTCGCCGATGCCGGGCGTCGGCCGCACGCGGGCGTACGCGTCGGCGAACACCGACTCGGGCGTGCCGGCGAGCGTCGCAACGCGCTCGCGCAGGCTCTCCGCGAAGTCGAGCTCCCCGCGCATCGCCCGCTCCGTCACAGCGGCCACCTCGTCGCGACTTCCAGCGACGTCGGCGAGCAGTTCGATCACCTCGTCCTGGATCGTGGTGGAGTCGCAGTCGAGCACGACCAGGGGGCGTGTGGCGCCGGAAGAAGTCATGATTCCCAGGATAGGCTGAGGCTCATGGTCAATGTGCTTCGCCTCACCGATGTCTCGTATGTGCGCGACCGCCGGCCGATCCTCGACGGGATCAACTGGTCGGTCGAGGATTCGGAGCGGTGGGTGATCCTCGGCCCGAACGGCGCCGGCAAGACCTCGCTCATGAAGCTCGCCACCGCGAACGACTACCCGACCCGCGGCACCGTCGACGTGCTGGGGGAGCGCCTCGGCAAGGTCGACATCTTCGAGTTGCGCACGCGCATCGGCTTCGTCTCCTCCGCGTCGTCGCGTCGCATCCCCGAGCAGGAGCTCGTCCGCGACGTCGTGCTCACCGCGGCCTACTCGGTCGAGGGCCGCTGGAACGAGCAGTACGACAGCATCGATGTGCGCCAGGCGGATCGCATCCTCGCCGAGTGGGACCTCGCCGAGTACGCGGATCACCGTTTCGGCACGCTGAGCGACGGGGAGCGCAAGCGCGCTCTCATTGCGCGGGCCGTGATGACCGATCCCGAGATGCTGCTGCTCGACGAGCCGAGCGCGAGCCTCGACCTCGGGGCGCGCGAGCGGCTGCTGCAGATGCTCTCCGGCTTCGCCGCTTCTCCGGCATCCCCGGCCATGATCATGGTGACGCACCACGTCGAGGAGGTGCCTCCGGGCTTCACCCACGCGCTGCTCCTGCGCGACGGCAAGGTGCAGGCCGCCGGCCCGATCGCCGAGACGCTCACCGCGGAATCGCTCGAGGCGACGTTCGGCATGCCGTTCGACCTCTCGGTTTCGGACGGGCGATACGCGGCGGTCGCACGCCGCTGAGCGGGCCGCGGCGCGCGACGTGCTCGCGGAGGCGCTGATCCGCCGCCGCGTTGCCGCGAACCGAATGCCGCAATTCGGCCGCGTCGCTGCTGAGCCGCACTCCCTCGCGATCTGCTACAGTAGAACGTTGGCGGTACGTCCGCCGATCCCAAGACCTCAGAGCGTGCTGCTACACGTTCACCCCAGGGCAACCACGAAGGAACTCTCATGAAGACCGACATCCACCCCGAGTACAACGCAATCGTCTTCCGCGACCTCGCGTCGGGAGAGACCTTCCTCACCCGCTCGACGCTCTCGAGCGACAAGACCATCGAGCTTGACGGCGAGACCTACCCGGTGATCGACGTTGAAATCTCGAGCGCCTCGCACCCGTTCTACACGGGCAAGCAGCGCATCATGGATTCGGCCGGCCGCGTCGAGAAGTTCAACCAGCGCTTCAAGGGCTTCGGCGCCTAATCTTCGCGCTGTAGCGCCCGCGACGCGGGGGAGCCTGCACGGCTTCCGACCCACGGCTCGCGGTACTGCAAGAACGGGGTTGGTGATCCTGCACGGGATCGCCGGCCCCGTTTGCTGTATCCGGGCGGGGGTGGTGGGGCGGCGGTTCGCGGTGCCGGTCGGTTCCATCGCGCCGGGCGGTTCCACCGTGCCGGACGCAGGATCTGCGGCGCCGGTCTGGTCACCGAGGCGGCGGCGGATCGGCGCGCGTGATCACCGCAGCGGCCAGCGCCCGTCCGCGACGAACGAGGGGTCGCGCACGCGACGCATGTAGTCCTGGAAGCTCGCCGCCTGCTCCGCCGCCCAGCCGACCTGCGCCCGGTGCAGCTCATCGAGCTCGCCCGGGATGACGTCGGCATACTTCGTGGCGATCCGCTGCAGCACCCGCCCCGCCGCGATCGCATCGTCGCCGGCATCGTGCGCGTTTCCGATCTCGACGCCGTAGTGCCCGGCCACGATCTCGAGCGTGCGCTTGCCCTTGCGGTATCGGTCGAACTGCTTGTCGAGGATCAGCGGATCGATGACGGGGGAAACCTCGTGGGGCAGGGGAGCGCCGTGCCGCCCCGACTCGGCAGCCAGCAGCGACAGGTCGTAGGGTGCGTTGTAGGCGACGAGCGGGAAGCCGCGCTCGATCATCTCGAGGAGCTGGCCCACGATCTGGTGCACGCCGACCGCGGCCTCGATACCGCTCGAGCGCGCGATCTCGTTCGTGATGCCGTGCACCTGCACCGCGGCGGGGGGAATCTCGACGCCCGGGTCGAGGAGCCAGTCGTAGCGCTCGCGCACCTCGCCGTTGCCGCCCAGCAGCGCGATGGAGGCGCTGACAATGCGTGCCTCGGACGTGTCGATGCCGGTGGTCTCGGTGTCAAACACGGCGAGGTCGGCCGCCCAGAGGGGGAGCGTTGCGATCACAGCAGTCCTTTCGTCATGGTCGATGCTATCGAGTGCGGAGGCGACCCGGTTTCGCCGCGCTTGCACGCGCGTCGGCGAGGCTCCTTGTCAGGGGCCACCGGTAGCATTTGAACTGTGACTCACCCCACGCGTACTCTCACGGTTTCGACCCTCGACGCGTCCACGCGCGCCTGGAATTATGGGGCGGAATCGGGGGAGACCCTCGTGCTCGTGCACGGGTTCCGGGGCGACCATCACGGGCTCGACGGGATCGCTCGGCGTGTCTCCGAGCTGCGCCCCGAGCTGCGGATCATCGTGCCGGACCTCCCGGGCTTCGGTGAAACGCCCGCGATTCAGGGGCGCACCCACGACCTCGCGCTGTACGGGGAGTGGCTGCGGGCCTTCATCGACGCCGTCGCGCCGGCGGGCGCCGACGTGCTCGGGCACTCGTTCGGCTCGCTCGTCGTTGCCTCCGCTATCTCCGGGGGGCTCGCGCCGCGGCGGCTGATCCTCGTCAATCCCATCTCGTCACCGGCGCTCGAGGGCCCGCAGGCGGTGCTCACCCGCCTCGCCCTGGGCTACTACCGGGCGGCCGAGGCGCTGCCGGAGGCCGCTGCTCGCCGGCTGCTCGGCAATCGGCTGATCGTGCGGGCGATGAGCGAGGTCATGGCGAAAACGGGGGAGCGGGAGCTTCGCTCGTGGATTCACGGGCAGCACGCGAGCTACTTCAGCACGTTCGCCGATCCGCGCACGCTGCTCGAGGCCTTCCGCGCGTCGGTGTCGCACACCGTACTCGAGTTCGCGGACTCGCTGACGATGCTGACCCTGCTGATCGCCGGGGACCGGGACGATATCACGCCGCTCACCGCGCAGTTGGCGCTGCAAAAGCGCGTGCCGGGTTCGGAGCTGCGGGTGATTCCTGGCGTCGGGCACCTCGTGCACTACGAGGCGGTCGCTGACGCGTCGGGCTACGTTGCTGACTTTCTCGCGCCGGCATCGGTGACGCGACCGGGCGAGATTGTCGACTCAGGCTCGGCCGACGGTGCGGCCGCGGGCGATGAGGCGCGCACCGGGTTCGGCGTCGAGGGAGCCGCGTGAGGGTCATCCGGATCGACGACCTCTCATCGCCCGAGCTCGCCGACTACACGCAGCTCACCGATGTGGCGCTTCGCCGCGTGCGGGAGCCCGAGGAGGGCCTGTACCTGGCGGAGTCGCCGAAGGTGATCGAGCGCGCGCTCCGCTCCGGGCACCGCCCGCGCTCGGTGCTGCTTCTCGAGGAGTGGCTGCCGCGGGTCGAGCCGCTGCTCGCTGACTACCCGGACGTTCCCGTCTATGTGGGGGAGTCGGAGCAGCTCGCGGAACTCACGGGCTTCCACCTGCACCGTGGCGCGCTCGCGTCGATGCATCGGCCGGCTCCGCGCGATCCCGCCGAGCTGCTGCGCGAGTCTCGCCGGGTCGTGGTGCTCGAGGCGCTCGCAGATCACACGAATGTCGGCGCGATCTTCCGCTCCGTCGCGGCGCTCGGCGCGGATGCGGTGCTACTGACGCCCGACTGCGCTGACCCGCTCTACCGCCGTGCGGTGCGCGTCAGCATGGGCGCGGTGCTGCAGGTTCCGTGGGCGCGACTGCCTGACTGGCGCGAAGCGGGTCCGATGATCCGCGACGCCGGCTTCGAGCTCACGGCGTTTGCGCTGCGCGACGACGCCGAAGATCTTGCAGAGTACGTGGGGGACTTGCCGCCCCGGCTCGCACTCATGTTCGGCACCGAGGGCGCCGGGCTGAGCCGGCGGGCACTCGCGGCCTCGACGCGCGCCGTGGTCATCCCGATGGAGCACGGCGTCGACTCCCTGAACGTTTCGACGGCTGCAGCGCTCGCACTGTGGGCCGTGCGTACCGCCGATCGACAGTCGGGCGCGGATGCGGGCGTTCCGCTCCGCGGGACGCCAGAGCACATGGATTTCGGTGAGATCCAGGCCTCGCCGCACGCGGGAGAACGATCCGCATGAGCGGGATCGCGCTCAGTGGACGCCGCCGGGCCGCTTGGTTTCTCGTGTTCTGGGTGGTCATCGGTGTCGCCTCGTACGTGCTCGGCGTGCGCAATCCGCTCGGACAGCGCGCGGAAGACAGTGTGCTCGGCGCGGCCGAGTTCACGACGGATCCGCCCGCGCCGCTGAACCTCGTGTCGGTGCCGAGTGTCGCGATCGCGCTCGTGCTCATCGGCGCTATCGCCTGGGTGGCGCACGGATTCCAGCGCGCCCTGGTCGTTACCGTCGTTCCCGCGGCTGCGGTCATCGCCTCGCAGCTCCTCAAACTGCGGCTGCTCAGTCGACCCGAATTGTTCTCACTCGATGCGCCGAACACGTTTCCGAGCGGCCACATGACGGTCTTCGCTGCGCTCACGGCTGCGCTGATCTGGGCCGTGCCGAGTGCCGCGCGGGCCTTCGTTTCGCTCGGCGGAACGGTGCTCGTCGCTGTCGCGGGGTGGCAATTGCTCGCGTACGGCTGGCATCGGCCGAGCGACGTGTATGGCGGTGTGGCGCTCGCAGTGGTCGCATTCGCGTGCGCGGCACTCGTACGCCCGGCGCGCTCCCGCGGCACCGCGGTGCTCGGACGGGTACTATCTGTGGGTCTCGCTCTGGTCGGATGGATTGTCGCGGGTGGGGCGATCATTCTCGCGGTTGCCGCCGCATACGCGGGCAACAGCACGCTGTTGCTCACCGCGGGCGAATTCGGCGCCGTCGGTGCGGCGGCTTTGGCGATGCGCTCGATGCTGTTGCTGGGATCCGGTCGGCGCTGATCACGGCTGTACGAGATGCAGGCGCTCGACGCTCGACGCTGAATCGTTCTCCAGCACACTATTCGCGCTGGTCACACGCGAATCACGCTGTCACGTTCTGCTGAGCGGCGATCCGATGCCGACGGCCGTAACTCGGCGCCTAGGCCGTTCAGATCGTCATCCTCACGCCGAGCCCGTATCGCATGATAATCTATATTATGTCAGCTCACGTGCAGAACCGCGCGGGTTTCCCGCTGAGCCGCGCTTCCCCGCGCGCACTGTCGAGGGCGCTGCCCACACGCCGCCGAGAACGCCGTGGGTGGTAACGCCCGGCGATCCGCCCCGCTCGTGAACGGCGGAACGACGCGCGCGACTCACCACAGTGACAGCAGCCGACAGCGACAGCAGCGCTGCACGCGCACCACCCGCACGAATCCCGGCTGGACACCTCACGGCGCACACCGGCTAGTCTGGAGTGTCGCTTCGAGCCCTCGGGCGCGGGACGACACAGAACACTCTGGAGGAACTCGCGATGTACGTGAAGATCTGCGGCCTGCGTAACCCTGCGCACGCGCGGCTCGCGGCGGAGCTCGGCGCCGATGCGATCGGCGTCGTCATGAGCCCGGGCACTCCCCGCGACACGACGCGCACGGAGGCCGCTGCGGTCATCGCCGAGGCGAGACGCACCCGCTCCGACATCGACACCGTGCTCGTCGTGAATACGCTCGACGCGGTCGAGGCCGCGGATATTGCCGCGGATCTCGGCTTCGACGTCGTGCAGTTGCACGGGGCGAAGTACGGTGCGGACGACTTTATTGCCGCGCAGCAGCGCGTGTCCCGGGTCTGGCGCGCGACCTCACTCGTGCACGCCCCCGACGTGCGGGCCGGTGAGTTCGGAGAAGCACGCCTCCTGCTCGACGGCGTCAGCCCTGGCTCGGGAAACCCGTGGGCGGTCGAGCATCTCGACGGTGCCGGCGATCTCCGCGAGCGCATCGGCTCCTCCTGGCTCCTCGCCGGCGGCCTCTCCCCCGCGAACGTCGCCGAGGCGGTCGCGGCCGCGCGACCCGGGGGCGTCGACGTGTCGAGCGGCGTCGAATCGGCTCGTGGGGTGAAGGATTCGGAGTTGATCAGGGATTTCATCACGGCCGTGCGCGAGTACGAGGTCAGTCTCCGCGAGCGCGGGGTGCAGGAGATGAGCGAGACACGCGCCAAATGACGCCCGATACTCCCCCACCGAATCTCGACGGAACCGTGCATCACGTCACACCGGCGCCCCGCCACAGAGTGCACGCCGAGCCTTCAGCGACCCCGAGCAGCACGACGCGGCGCAGCACGGCTGCTCGAGTCGTCGCGGGCGTCTCGGCGGGCGGCCTGCTCCTCGCACTCGCACTCCCCCTCGCCGGCCAACAGGACGGCGCTCCCGTCGCGGCAGTGCAGCAGCAACTCTTCTCCGAGGTCTCCGCAGACGACCTCCCCTCTTCGCTCGCCGACATCGAGATCGTCGACTCCGACACCCCGGCCGCCGTCGGCTATTCGGGCCGCGCCCGCTCGGTCGTCAACTACCCCTTCGCCTCCCCCGAGCCCCTCACCGACCCCTTCGGCTACCGCACAGCTCCCGTGGCGCAGTTCCACGACGCGCAGGACTTCGGTGCCGCCGCCGGCACCGAGATCCTCATCGTCGCCGATGGTGTGGTGCGCGAGGCGGGTCCCGCCAACGACGGATGCGGCTTCGGTCTGACGGTTGCTCACGAGATCGACGGGCACGAGGTCACGAGCCGCTACTGCCACATGGAGGACCACTCGCACGCCTGGTCACGGGGTGACACAGTGCAGATGGGCGATCACGCTGGCCGCGTTGGAGCGACCGGCCTCGCGTTCGGAGCGCACCTGCACCTGGCGATTCGCGTGGACGACGAGCCGGTCGATCCCATGCCGTTCCTGGCGAAGTACTACCACACCGACCGCGGCACGCTGGACGGCGGATCCCTCGGTCACGCTGACGTCCGTTAGCAGGCGGCGGATCCGCCCCCGGCAGAGCGGCCCGCCCCGAGCGATAGGTACCTCGACCTCAGGCCGTGCGGACGATCTCACAGCCCGAGGGCCAGCGAATGATTCTTGGGTCTTAGGCACGCGCGGCCGCGGTCGTCGCGTGCGCCCACTCGGCCAGTTTCGCCTCCGCGCGGCCGGAATCGATCGCGTCGGCGGCGACTCGGAGCTTCTCGTCGAGCCGCTCCAGGAGCGCACGCTCGGCACTCTCCGGGTTCTTCGCGAGGTCGAAGGCGACGAGCCCCGCGGCGGCGTTGAGGAGCACGATATCGCGCACCGGCCCGGTCTCGCCGGCGAATACCCGCCGGACGACAGCGGCGTTCTCGTCGGGAGTACCGCCCACGAGGTCGCGGATCTCCGCGCGAGGAATCCCGAGATCTCGCGGATCGAGGTCGTGCTCTGTGAGCCCACCTCGACTGACCTCCCAGAGGCGCGAATGCCCCGTCGTCGTGAGCTCGTCGAGCCCGTCGTCGCCGCGGAACACGAGCGCCGACGCGCCGCGAAGGCGGAATACGCCGACGAAGATCGGCACGCGCTCAAGATCGGCCACGCCGACGGCAGACGCTTCGGGGCGCACGGGGTTGCAGAGCGGCCCGAGGAAATTGAAGACGGTCGGAATGCCGAGTTCAGCGCGGGCGGGCGCGACGTGACGGAAACCCGGCAGGAAGCGGGATGCATGAACGAAGGCGATCCCCGTCTCTGCGAACGCACGAGCGAGCTGCGGTGCATCGAGCCCGAGTTCGATACCGAGCGCGCCGAGCACGTCCGACGAACCGGACTGGCTGCTCGCTGCCCGGTTGCCATGCTTCACCACGGGCGCTCCCGCGGCCGCGGCGGTGATGGAAGCCATCGTCGACACGTTCACCGTGCCGAAGCGGTCGCCACCCGTTCCGACGATATCGAGCGACATCGCCGGTAGATCGATGGGAAGCGCCTCCGCAAGGATCGCGTCGCGGAAACCGATCGTCTCGTCGACCGTCAAACCCTTCGAGCGGAGCGCCACCAGGAACGCGCCGATCTGCGCGCCCGACGCCTCCCCCGTCATAAACCGAGACATCGCCCACTCGGCTTGCGAAACGCTCAGATCGTCGCCCTCGAGAAGGGTCGTGAGTACCGTCGGCCAAGTGCGTTCGTCGATCATGCGTCGATTGTATCGGCGCGCCAACTTCCGCACGGTGACGCGCCTTCATCCGATGAAGTGGGGCCGTCTGCGGCGCCTGAGAGGTCGCCGAGAGGGTAGGCTAACGGGGAAGGTTGCAGAAACTGCGGCTCGCCGTGAGCGCGTGAAAATGCACACCTGTCTTTCAGCCATAATGGAGGGGTGACGACGACCACTATGAATACCAAGTCAGCCGTGCCTGCGGTAAAGCGACCGAATCTCGTCGCAGTAGGCACGATCGTATGGCTCGGCAGCGAGGTCATGTTCTTCGCGGGCCTCTTCGCGATTTACTTCACGCTGCGCGCAATGAACCCCGAGCTGTGGGCCGAACAGACCGAGAAGCACAACTTTACGTTCGCGCTGATCAACACGCTGATTCTGGTCGCCTCGTCGTTCACCGCACAGGCGGGCGTTTTCGCTGCAGAGCGGATGCAGCCGCGAGCGACGGGCGCGAGCCCCAAGAAGTGGGGAACGGTCGAGTGGTTCTACCTCACCTTCTTCATGGGCGCGATCTTCGTCGCCGGGCAGGCCCTCGAGTACGCGACCTTCGTGTCGGAAGGCATCACGCTCTCCTCTGATCCGTACGGTTCCGCGTTCTACATGACCACCGGCTTCCACGGAATTCACGTGTCGCTCGGCCTCGTCGCGTTCCTGCTGGTCATCGGTCGCATCTACGCCGTCAAGAACTTCACGCATAAGGAGGAGACCACCGCTGTCGTCGTGTCGTACTACTGGCACTTCGTCGACATCGTGTGGATCGTGCTCTTCCTCGTCATCTACGTCCTCAAGTAAGGTCAGGAGTCATCGACATTATGGTTCGCAGCAAGAAGAACCTGCGCAAGTCCGGCCGCCGGCATCCGCTCGCAACGGCCGCGCTCGTCGCAGTCGGTCTCCTCGTGACCGGTGCAGCGTACGCGGGATTCAGCCAGACCTCGGCTACCGCAGAGGTCGACCTCACCTCCCCCTCGACCATCGAGGCCGGCGAGAAGCTGTTCGGCGCGAACTGCGCCACCTGCCACGGCGCGGGCGCCCAGGGCACTGATGACGGCCCGTCGCTCATCGGCGTCGGCGCAGCATCCGTGAACTTCCAGGTCGGCACCGGCCGCATGCCGCTTTCGTTCCAGGGCCCGCAGGGCATGGTGAAGCCGCAGCAGTTCACCGAGGAGCAGACCCTCCAGATGGCGGCATACGTCGCGTCGCTCGCACCGGGACCCGGGCTCCCCGAGACCCAGTACCTCCAGGCCGACAGCGACGATGAGGGCATCGCCAAGGGCGGAGAGCTCTTCCGCATCAACTGCGCAATGTGCCACAACGTGGCCGCAGCGGGTGGCGCGCTCACCGAGGGCAAGTTCGCCCCGAAGCTCACCGGTGTCGCTCCCACGCACATCTACGAGGCGATGGTCACCGGGCCGCAGAACATGCCCGTCTTCAACGATGCGAACATCACGCCGCAGCAGAAGGCCGACATCATTTCGTACCTCAAGTACATCGAGAACAAACCCGCAGTCGGCGGCCTGACCCTGGGGTCGATCGGTCCGGTGGCAGAGGGTCTCTTCATCTGGGTGATCGGACTGGGCGCCGTTATCGGCCTCACCGTGTGGGTCACCGCGAAGTCGAACTAGTCGGCATCGCCGCTAAGCATTCATGAGTCAGGAGTCAAGGAGCAACATGGCAGAGGAAGCGCAGAACAACGGCGAGCACGCTGTTGTCGCCGCCGACGGCCACGGCTCGGGTGGAGCAGCCGTCGGTACAGCGGTCATCTCATCCGACGCCGTGCAGAATCCGGGCCTGCCGCCCCACCGCAAGCGTGTAACGGATCTTGATCCGAAGAAGGCGAAGCGCGCTGAGCGCATCGTCTACACGCTCTTCTACGTGTCGATCGCCGGCAGCCTCGGCGCCGTGCTCGCGTACATGTTCTTCCCGATCGAAACGGGAGATCTGCTCGCGATCCGCATGCACACGATGTTCGTCGGCCTCGGCATGGCACTCGCCTTGCTCGCCGTCGGTATCGGTGCGGTGCACTGGGGCAAGGCCCTCATGGCGGATCACGAGTCGATCGATATCCGTCACGACGTCGCGAGCGACGCGCCGACCCGCGAGGCGTCGGCCGAAGTCTTCAAGCTCGCCGACGAGGAGTCGGGCTTCTCCCGCCGCTCGCTGGTGCGCAATAGCCTCATCGGCGCGCTCATCGCGTTCCCGCTCCCCGGCATCACGCTGCTTCGCGGGCTCGCGCCGCAGGATCGCGACGCGGTCCAGCTGCTGCACCACACCATGTGGGCCGAGGGCGTGCGCCTGGCGCGCGATCCGTCCGGTGTGCCGATCAAGGCGAGCGACGTGACCATCGGTTCTGCGTTCCACGTCATCCCCGAGACCCTCAATCACGAGGACTTCGAGAAGATGACCCTCGAGGAGCGCGGCGGCAGCACGCACCTGCTCGACGCGAAGGCCAAGGCAATCGTCCTGCTCATGCGCCTCGACCAGAAGGATCTCAAGGAGCTTCCCGAGCGCGAAGGCTGGTCGTACGACGGCATCGTCGCCTACTCGAAGGTCTGCACCCACGTGGGCTGTCCTGTCGCGTTGTACGAGCAGCACACTCACCACCTGCTGTGCCCGTGCCACCAGTCGCAGTTCGACGTCGCTGAGCACGCAAAGGTGATCTTCGGGCCGGCGAAGCGTCCGCTCCCCCAGCTCCCCATCACCGTGGACGATGAGGGCTACCTCGTCGCTCAGAGCGACTTTCACGAACCTGTCGGCCCGAGCTTTTGGGAGCGCCTCAAGTGAGCAGCACCGTCACCGAAACACCGTCGAGCCCGCAGGCTCAGAGCGGATCCAGCCGCTTCACGGCTGCCGCGTCGAACTACATCGACGAGCGCACCAAGATCGGCGTCGTCGTCAAGGAGTTCGGCCGCAAGGTCTTCCCCGACCACTGGTCGTTCCTCCTTGGTGAGGTCGCGCTCTACAGCTTCGTCGTTATCCTCATCTCGGGTACGTTCCTGACGCTGTTCTTCCAGGCCTCCATGGTGGAAACGCACTACACCGGCCCGTACGTCCCGATGAAGGGACTCGAGATGTCGGCCGCCATGGCATCGACCCTCGATATCTCCTTCTCGGTGCGCGGCGGTCTGCTGATGCGGCACGTGCACCACTGGGCCGCCCTGCTGTTCGTGGCTTCCATCGGCCTGCACATGCTCCGCATCTTCTTCACGGGTGCGTTCCGCAAGCCGCGCGAGCTCAACTGGGTCATCGGCTTCGTGCTGTTCGTCCTGGCAATGGCAGAGGGCTTCACCGGCTACTCGCTCCCCGATGACGTGCTCTCTGGCAACGGCCTTCGCATCATCGACGGAATCATCAAGGCGATCCCCGTGATCGGTACCTACCTCTCGTTCTTCTTCTTCGGAGGCGAGTTCCCGGGTACCGCGATCGTCGGCCGCCTGTACATGCTGCACATCATGGTGCTGCCTGCTCTCGTCATCCTCTTCGTCGCGCTGCACCTTGCGTTCGTGGTCATCCACAAGCACACGCAGTACCCCGGGCCGGGCAAGACGCAGCAGAACGTGGTCGGCTTCCCCGTGCTTCCTGTCTACGCAGCGAAGGCCGGTGGCTTCTTCTTCATCGTCTTCGGTGTGATCGCGCTGATCGCCTCCCTGGTCGGTATCAACCCGATCTGGAACTACGGCCCGTATGACCCCTCACCGGTTTCGGCTGGCACCCAGCCCGACTGGTACATCGGCTTCGCCGACGGCATGTTGCGCCTCGTTCCGCCGGGGCTCGAGACCGAGTGGTTCGGCTTCACCTGGTCGTTCAACATGCTTATCCCGCTTGCGCTCATCGGCATCTTCCTGGTGCTCGTCGCGGCCTACCCCTTCATCGAGGCGTGGGTCACGGGCGACAAGCGAGAGCACCACATCCTCGATCGCCCGCGCAACGCGCCGACTCGTACCGCAATCGGCGCGGCCGGTGTGACGTTCTACGCGGTGATGTGGGCGGGCGCGAGCTCGGACCTCATGGCAACGCACTTCCAGCTGTCGATGGAGGGCGTGATCCACGCCCTCCAGTTCCTGCTGATTTTCGGGCCGATCATCTCCTACCAGATCGCGAAGCGCTCCTGCCTCGCTCTGCAGAAGAAGGATCGCTCGATCGCGCTCCACGGCTACGAGTCGGGCCGTATCGTGAGAATGCCCGGTGGCGAGTTCATCGAGGTGCACAAGCCGCTCGATGCATACGAGTCCTGGGAGCTGGTGAGCTACCACGACTACGCGCCGCTGATGCTCCGTCCGAACGACGACGGCCGCATCCCCTTCTCGAAGCGACTGCGTGCCGGCTTCACCCGCTGGTTCTTCGAGGATCGCATCGTTCCCCCGTCGAAGGGTGAGATCGAGCGCGGCCACCACGAGGGCCACTAAACGCTCCGCGTACTGAGGGAGGGCTTCAGCGAGATTCATTCTCGCTGAAGCCCTCCCTCTTTGTGTACCCGCGCCTCAAGACATCGCCCCCCCACGAGGGAGTTCGCTTTGGAGCTGCGGAGGCGGCCACGGCACAAGTTGCGACACACGGCGCCCGAGAGCTCGAATTCCGTCGCTTCACGACATCGGACGGCGTGAAAAAGCACTATTGGCGGTATTGAGGGGTGCTGATGGTCCACCGCCACGCACACCCGCGCCTGTGTTGTTCGGAGAGCGGGATCAGAAGGGGAGGCTTCTGGAACTGCAGAGAGCGGGCCTTGTCGAGAAGCTCATCGAGGCGCGCCGAGCTCGCGTAGAGCACACTAAAGCCCGGCGAGAGGGGGAAGCTCCTGGAGGCGCGGAGAGCGAGCCTAGAGCATGCCCGGCTGACCCGACACGGAGCCGTAGCGGTCTGACGGGGCTAAACCGTCGGGCCGGCGGCGCGCAGCGCGCCGAGGAGCAGCGACTCCCCCGTCGAGCCGAAACGCTCGCGAAAGTTCGAGGCCCCTTTGGCGTCACGAATGCGGGCGAGCGAACGCGCGAGGGGGGCGCCGAGCTCGGGGACGCTCAACGCGGCAATCGCCTGCAGCACAAGCCGCTCTGCCGCCTCGCCTGCAGGATGCGGCACCCCAACCTTCTCGAGCTCACGCTCGGGCTCGGGCTCGGGCTCGGGCTCGGGCTCGGGGCTAGGGTCGGGGTCAGGGTTAGGGTCGGGGCTAGGGGCGGGGTCGGACGCGGGCCCCGCGATACACGCAGGACCAGGCTCGAGGCCGGGGCCGGGGCCGGGAGCCGTCACCCCATTCACGGTTCCCGTCCCGAAGGATCCACCAGCTCGCGATAGCTGCACTGTGCGCGGAAGCGCAGACTCCGCGTCGTGCGCATGCGGAGTGTCCTCGTCCTCGAGGAGCTCCACCGCCAGCGCGACGCACGCGAGGAACAGTTCATGTTTCGTGCGGAAGCTCGCGTAGACGTGCGGCTGGGGCACGCCCGCCCGGGCAGCGATACGAGCCGTCGATGCCCCGTGTACGCCAAAGAGGCCGAACTCGGTGAGTCCGGCCTCTAGAAGGCGTTGGCGGTTCTCGCCGGGCTTTCTTCGAGCGCGACGTTCGCCCACTGCTATCCCAAATCGAGAAGCTTGCGGTAGTGCTCGCCCACCGCTTCAAAGCCTCGATGGTTGTAGAACGAGCCGATGCGCGCGGTCGACGCGGAAAGCTGACGAACACCGCGTCCCATGCAGTAGTGCTCGTTCGCATCCATGAGGCGGTCGCCGATCCCCTCGCCCCGAGAGGCCTCGTCGACGACGATCTCCTGCAGGTGCGCTGCCAGGCCCGAGGCGTGCAGCAGCCGAGACACGGTCATCAGCGAGTAGCCGACGATGTTTCCATCAACCTCGGCGACGAACAGTACGTTCGTCTCCTGGTCCCGGTGTCGCAAGACGTTGTCGAACGCGACCGAAAACTCATCGCGGCCGATGGGATCGCGGCCGGTGGTGAACTGTCGGGCCAGACTGAAGACGGCAGCGCCGTCCTCGGTCCGACCGCGGCGGATGATGATGCCCAATTCCAGCCGCCCTAGCGTGCGAAGTTGCCGCGGTAGTACTCGTAGACCCAGCCGACCACGCCGACGATCACGAGCGGGAGCGACAGGAAGGACAGCCAGAAGTTGAAGCCGACGCAGAGGCCCAGCACCACGACCGCCGCAGCGAACGCGAGCACCAGCGGCCACCAGCTCCACGGGCTGAACTCGCCGAGCTCGGGATCGCCGTCGTCGATGTCGGAGTCCATGCGGTCCTCAACGAGCACCCCGCCCTGCTTGCGCTGAACGAGCACCAGGTATGACGCGATGAACCCCGTCAAACCTGCCGACAGGAGAATTGCGGTGGATCCCGCCCACTCCGGGTAACCGTGAACGATCGCGTTCCACACGGTGTACACCGTCGCCAACAGGATGAAGTACGCCGTCAAGATCCAAAAGAGAACGATGCTAGATTTCATAACTCTGTACTCCTACACTCACTGCTTCTCAGCGAGCTCGCGCTCGGTCTGTCGCACCGGCTGCTCCACACCGCTGATCTCGGGGTGGTTGAGATCGAACGCCGGGGACTCCGAGCGGATACGCGGGATCGACGTGAAGTTGTGACGCGGCGGCGGGCAGGACGTCGCCCACTCGAGCGAACGGCCGAAGCCCCACGGATCATCGACGGTCACCTTCGGCGCGCGACGCGCGGTGAGGTACACGTTGAGCAGGAACGGGATCATCGAAGCACCGAGGATCATCGCGCCAATCGTCGAGAGCGAGTTGCCCCACGTCACGCCGTCCGACGGAAGGTACGTGTAGTAGCGGCGGGGCATGGCCATGACGCCCAGCCAGTGCTGCACAAGGAAGGTCGTGTGGAAGCCGATGAACAGCACCCAGAAGTGGATCTTGCCGAGGCGCTCGTCGAGCAGCTTGCCGGTCCACTTCGGCCACCAGAAGTAGAAGCCCGCGAACATCGCGAAGACGACCGTGCCGAAGACAACGTAGTGGAAGTGAGCCACGACGAAGTAGGTGTCCGATAGGTGGAAGTCGAGAGCCGGTGACGCGAGGATCACACCCGTGAGTCCACCGAACACGAACGTAACGAGGAACCCGAGCGACCACAGCATTGGCGTCTCGAACGTGATCGAACCGCGCCACATCGTGCCGAGCCAGTTGAAGATCTTCACGCCGGTCGGAACCGCGATAAGCATCGTCATCAGCGCGAAGAACGGCAGCAGCACCGATCCGGTGACGTACATGTGGTGCGCCCACACCGTCATCGAAAGTGCGGCGATCGCAATCGTCGCGTACACGAGGGTCTTATAGCCGAAGATCGGCTTCCGGCTGAACACGGGGAAGACCTCTGAGACGATGCCGAAGAACGGCAGCGCAATGATATACACCTCGGGGTGCCCGAAGAACCAGAAGAGGTGCTGCCAAAGTATGGCGCCGCCTTCTCCGTTATAGATCTGAGCGTGGAAGATTCGATCAGCTGCCAGCGCGAAGAACGCGGCGGCAAGAACCGGGAAGACGAGGAGCACGAGGATCGAGGTGATCAGGGTGTTCCAGGTGAAGATCGACATACGCCACATCGTCATGCCCGGAGCGCGCATCGTAATGATGGTCGTGATGAAGTTCACGCCGCCCATGATCGTGCCGAAGCCGGAAATGCCGAGACCGAGGACCCAGAGGTTACCGCCGACGCCCGGCGAGAACTGGGTGTCGGACAGCGGTGCGTAGGCGAACCAACCGAACGAAGCGGCGCCCTGCGGGGTGAGGAAGCCACCGACCGCGATCAGCGAGCCGAACGTGTAGAGCCAGAACGCGAAGGCGTTGAGTCGCGGGAACGCGACGTCAGGAGCACCGATCTGGAGCGGCATGATCACGTTCGCGAAGCCAGCGAACAGCGGCGTCGCGAACATCAGCAGCATGATGGTGCCGTGCATGGTGAACAGCTGGTTGTACTGTTCCTTCGTCGCCACGACCTCGAGACCGGGAGCGAACAGCTGCGCGCGGATGACGAGAGCCATGAGGCCGCCGATCAGGAACCACACGAAGGAGCTGATCAGGTACATATACCCGATCACCTTGTGGTCCGTGGACGTCAGCCACGAGACAATGACGTTGCCCTTCTTCATGATTTCGTATCCCTCTGCTACTCGTTCTGAGCCTTGGCCTGGTCGCCCTCGAAGTGCTCCTGATTCGGATTGAACTCCTTGCCGACCTGACCCTCATTGCCTGCGGCGCGCAGCGAATCAACGTACGCGTCGTACTCATCCTGCTCGACGACCTTCACCTGGAAGAGCATCATCGAGTGGTATTCGCCGCAGAGCTCTGCGCACTTACCCATGAACGTCCCCGTCTTCGTCGGCGTGAAGCTCATGTAGTTGGTCTGACCCGGAATCATGTCCTTCTTGTAGAGGAACTCGACCACCCAGAAGGAGTGGATGACGTCGCGGGTCTCGAGACGAATCTCGGTGGTCTTGTCGACGGGCAGGTAGAGCACCGGCATGGTGTCGGCCTCGGCCTCGCCATCGTCGTCCGTCTGCACCTGCACGCCGGAGAAGAACACGTCGTCATCTACGTAGTTGAAGTCCCACGACCAACGCTTGCCGATGACCTCGACCACGTTCTCGGGGTTGTCGTAGCGGGTCTCGATCTTGCTCTGCTCCTGCGCGGTGAACGCGAAGAAGCCGATCACGAGGATGACCGGAACGACGGTGAAGAACGTCTCGATCGGCATGTTGTATCGGAGCTGCACCGGAAGGCCGGTCTGGCCCTTGCGGCGGCGGTAGGCGATCGTCGCCCAGATGATGAGGCTCCACGTAATTACACCGACGGCCAGCAGGACGATCCAGGAAGTAACCCAGAGACCCGTGATGCCGTCGGTGAGGTTCGTGGCGCCCTCAGAGCCTGCGGGGAGAAACCCGCGCTGCTGCTCAGGGGTACAGCCCGCCAGAAGCAGCGCAGCGGAGAGCGCCACCGGGGCCGCGACCCATTTCATTCGACGATTGGAACGCACCGCATACCTTTCGAAAACATTGTTTCGCTCTGTTCGCACGCGTGCGAACGAAGCTGATGACTCCCTGACAGCTTAGCGCGATCCTGAGCGTTCCCCGAACCACGCGCGAGTGTCGCGCAGACTCCGCTGAGGCGCGAGCGGGTAGACGCGAACGGGGCAGGCGCGCGGATTCGTTCCGCACACCCACCCCGGACACTCACGCCAGCGCGCTCAGCTGAAGCTGTCGCCGCAAGCGCAGCTGCCCTGCGCGTTCGGGTTGTCGATCGTGAAGCCCTGCTTCTGAATGGTGTCCTCGAAATCAATCGTGGCGCCGTTGAGATACGGGATGCTCATCTGGTCGACGACGACCTCGACCCCGTCGTAATTGACGACGGCATCGTTGTCGAGTTCACGCTCATCGAAGAACAGCTGGTAGATCAGGCCGGAGCAGCCGCCAGGCTGCACGGCGATCCGCAGCCGAAGATCGTCACGCCCCTCCTGCGCAAGCAGGCTGCGCACCTTCTCCCGTGCCTCCGCGCTGAGCTGGACGCCGTGCGCCTGCTCTGCAACGGCAACGCCGCCCTCGGGTGCGATCGTTTCGGTGCTCATGCGTGCTCCTCCCTCACGTCGTGATAGGTCTCATGCAGTCTACTCCCGGGCGCGGCGGATCACCTCTGAAAGTCGGGGTACGCTGGAACTCTGTCGAATTCGACGTGATACCGGCGCGCCATTCGCGCGCTGACGACTTCCGCGCACGCGCGCGGTGAATGGAAGGACACCCGTGGCACAGAGGGGCGCTGCCGAGGAGAACGAGACACCGCAGGGCACCGGACCCGGCGTGGGCAAGGGGCGCCCGACGCCGTCGCGCAAGGAGGCGCAGGCCGCGAACGCCCGTCCCATCGTGGGCTCGCGCGACAAGGCGGCGGTCAAGGAGCAGCGCAGGCAGCAGGCCGAGGCCCGCGAGCGGATGCGCACCGGCATGATGCAGGGTGACGAGCGCTTCCTCGGCCCGCGCGACCGCGGCCCGCAGCGCCGCTACGTGCGCGAGTACGTCGACGCGCGCTGGAACGTCGGCGAGCTCCTGATCCCCATGATGCTCGTCGTGCTTGTGATGACGTTCATTCCCGGGCCCATCCAGGTCATCAGCCTGTTCGTCATCTGGGGCTTCGTGGGCCTCGCCGTGCTCGACGCGCTGTTCCTCGGCATGCGGTTGAAGGGCAAGCTCGCCGAGAAGTTCGGGGCGGATCGCGTGCAGCCGGGCTTCCGCTGGTATGCGGCGATGCGCGCGTTCCAATTCCGCCCGCTCCGCGCACCCAAGGCGCTCACGAAGCGCGGGAACTTCCCGAGCTAAGCGTTGTGGCCGCCCCGCGGCGCGGGCCCAACATTGCAGCGAGACCGCTAGGCCGCGGCGCCGTTTCCCCGGAACCCGGCGCGCACGAGCCCCCGGTTCACGCTTCGGGCCCAGAGCGGCCCCTCGTAGATGAACGCCGTGTAGCCCTGCACGAGCGTGGCCCCGGCACGGAGGCGCTCCAGCACGTCCGCGGCCGTCGTGACACCGCCTACGGAGATCACGCAGAAGTCGGGATCGGGTACGGCCGCTCGAATACGTCGGAGCACTTCGAGTGACCGTTCGCGCAGCGGCGCACCGGAAAGCCCGCCTGCGCCGATCCGCTCGATCTCCGCTTCCGACGCCCGCAAGCCCTCGCGCGCGACAGTCGTGTTCGTCGCGATGATGCCCTCGAGCCCGAGCCGCTGCGCGAGCCCAACGATGCCGTCGATCTGCTCCTCGCTCATGTCGGGCGCGATCTTCACGAGGAGCGGCGTCGATCCCGCTGCCTGACGCACCGCGGAGAGCAGCGGCTCGAGCATCTCCAGTTCTTGGAGGCCGCGCAACCCGGGCGTGTTCGGCGAGCTGACGTTGACGGCCAGGTAGTCAGCGATCGGCGCGAGCCGCTCTGCGCTCCAGACGTAATCGGCAACCGCGTTCTCGACCTCGGTGACGCGGCTCTTGCCGATGTTGACGCCGATGATCGGGCGCTGACGCGCGAGTCGCGCGCGCTGAATGCGAGGGATCGCGGCCGCAGACCCGCCGTTGTTGAAGCCCATGCGGTTAACGACGCCGCGGTCGTCGACCAGGCGGAACATGCGTGGCTTCGGGTTGCCCGGCTGCGCGTGGCGCGTCAGCGTTCCCACCTCGACGTGCCCGAAACCGAGCGCGCCGAGCCCACCGATCGCGGTGGCGTTCTTGTCGAAGCCCGCGGCGACGCCGAACGGACTCGGGAACGTGAGCCCGAGGGTCGACACTCGCAGCGAGGGGTCGGGGCGCGTCACCGCTCGGGCGAGGCGCCCGACGATGGGAAGCGCCTGGATCACGCGGAAGGCGAGGTGGTGGGCGCGCTCCGGATCCATGCGGCGGAGCACCGTCGAGAAGATGAACGGGTAGCAGCGCATGATCAGGCCTCCGGGGCTGACGAGGGTGCGGATGATGAAGTCGACCCAGGATTGTCGCTCGAATCGGGCCGCGCCCGCGGGCTCGAACGCAGCTCAGCGATCGCCGAATCGAAGTCGTCGAGCGACTCGAAGGCCTGGTAGACGCTCGCAAAGCGCAGGAACGCGACCTCGTCCAGCTGGCGCAGGTGCGGCAGGATCGCGAGGCCGATCTCATTCGCATCGAACTGAGCGATGCCGCTCGAGCGCACCGACTCCTCGACCTGCTGCGCGAGGACGGCGAGGTCCGCCTCGGTGACTGGGCGACCCTGGCACGCCTTGCGCACCCCGCTCATCACCTTCTCGCGGCTGAACGGCTCGACGACGCCGGACCGCTTGATCACGGTCAGGCTCGCGGTCTCGGTCGTGGTGAAGCGGCGGCCGCACTCCGGGCACTGGCGACGGCGGCGGATCGAGAGACCGTCGTCGGCGGTGCGGGAGTCGATCACGCGGGAATCCGGGTGGCGGCAGAACGGGCAGTGCATCAGCGCGCCTCCGCCCCGGGCTCGAAGCGGGCGCTCACTGCCTCGCCGTGCGCCGGTAGTCCCTCGGCGCGTGCGAGGGCGAGGAGCGGCTCGCGCACCTCGTCGAGTGCCGTCCGGTCGTAGCTGATGACCTGCTGCGGGCGCAGGAATGTGTGCGCGCCGAGCCCAGCCGCGAAGCGAGCGGTGCCGCCCGTCGGCAGCACGTGGTTCGAGCCTGCGAGGTAGTCCCCCAGGCTCACCGGCGTGTACGAGCCGACGAAGATCGCACCGGCGTCGGAAATCGTCGCGAGCAGCGCTTCGTCGTCGCGCGTGTGGAGCTCGAGGTGCTCAGGCCCGTACGCGTTGCTCACCCGCGCGGCCGCGGCGAGGTCGTCGACCAGCACGATCGCCGACTGGGGGCCCGCGAGCGCCGTGGCGACTCGCTCGGCGTGCGCGGTGCGGGGCGCGCGCTCGGCGACCTCCGCGGCCACGCGATCCGCGAGGGCGCTCGAGTCGGTCACCAGCACCGAGGCTGCGGCTTCATCGTGCTCGGCCTGGCTGATGAGGTCCGCGGCGACGAACCGAGGGTCCGCCGATTCATCCGCGATGATCAGGATCTCGGTGGTACCGGCCTCGGAGTCGATGCCCACGATTCCGGAGACCACCCGCTTCGCCGCAGCGACGAAGATGTTGCCCGGCCCGGTCACGACGTCCACCGGCTCGAGCCCGATCTGGGGCACTCCGTGCGCGAAGGCGGCGATCGCTCCGGCGCCGCCGATGGCGTAAACTTCCGTGACGCCGCAGATGGCCGCGGCCCAGAGCACGGCGGGGTGCGGTAGGCCGTCGTTGTCCCGCTGCGCGGGAGACGCGAGCGCGAGGCTCGGCACGCCCGCCGTCTGCGCGGCTACCGCGTTCATGACGACCGAGGACGGGTAGGCGGCCTTCCCACCCGGCGCGTACAGACCGACCCGGCTCACGGGCTGCCAGCGCTGGCGGATCACCGCACCGTCTGCAAAGCGCGTCTCACGCGGCTCCGGAACTTGAGCGGCAGAGCCTCGCCGCAGGCGGTCGACGAGCTCTCGCAGCGCGGCCTCTACGTCCGCGGGGCACGCGGACAGCGAATCGCGGATCGCGGCCTCCGGCACCCGCAGCGCGTGCGCCTCAACGCCGTCGAACTGGAGCGCCTGCTCACGGAGCGCCGTCTCACCGCGCGCGGCGACGTCGGCAACGAGCGGCCGGACGCGCTCAGCGGCGATATCGGCGCTCACCGCGGCCCGCGGCACGAGTTTCAACAGGTCTGAGCGTGACAGGTTCTGTCCCCGCAGATCGATCGTTCGCATCACTGAGCCAGTCTATCGGCGGCTGTTCCCACGCCCTGCTCGTTCAGGCGGGCGCGAGCATCCCGAACCACGTAAGCTCCCGCACGCTCGCGACGAGCGCGTCCGCGGCGGCCTCGGCGTCGACCTCGAGGAGGGTCGCGAGGGCGTCAGCGATCTGCGCCAGGGTCAACTCGCCATCGCACGCGCCGACCGCCGCGGCGAGCAGCGTGTCGGCGGAGACGCGACGGGCGATGGGGCGCTCCGTCGCGAGCACGATCGCCCTGGGCGCCTCCTCCCCCGGCTGATGCTCGCGCTCCTCGCGCACCTCGGGGTCGAGCACCCAGCGGATCGCGAGAATCTCCTCAGGTGGGAGCGCGGCCGTCGCCGAGCCCACGAGGAAGGCGCGCTGCAGCAGATCGCCGGGATGCCCGGCGATCGCACCGGCGGCGGAGTCGAGGTGCACGACGGTTCCGGCATCGGCTTCGGAGCTGGTTGCGGAGTTGGTTTCGGAGCCGCTTCCCGCACCAGCTCCCGCTGCAGTTTCGGCACCAGACCCCGCATCGGTCCCTGCACCAGGCCCGATGCCAGATGCCACACCGGACTCGGCCGCAGCCTCCGCCCGCCGCACGCGCACTGAACCGAGGCCCACCGCCGTCACACGACGGGCGGCGAAGTCATCGAGCCACAGCCCGAGCAGACGCTCGAACTCGTCGCTGCCCGGCCTCGCTCCTCCGTCGCGCACCCACGTCTCGGCGTAGCTCGCGGGATCGACTCGGTCGCGCTCGATCACCCAGGCGGAAAGCGGCCCAGCGCCCACGGCGGCCGCCTCGATCCACTCGCGCACGCGGCCGAGACCGTTGGCGCCCCAGGGCGACTCCCAGTTGGCGAGGCACAGCAGGGTGCCGCCAGGCGCGAGAAATGCAGGCCCGGATTCGACGACGGATCGCGCGAGCGCATCACCGGTCAGCCCACCGTCGCGGTACTCGTACACGGGCGCACCCGTCTCTCGCGGCGTGATGACGAACGGCGGATTCGAGAGCACGAGCTCGAACTGCTCGTCGGCGACGGGCGCGAAGCGGTCGCCGCGACGGAAATCGATTCGACCGCGGACCCCGTTGAGCGTCGCATTCGCCTCCGCGAGTTCGAGCGCCCGCTCCGAGATGTCCGTGGCGACGACGCGGTCGGCGAAGCGCGTGAGGTGCAGCGCCACGATGCCGCAGCCGGTGCCGAGGTCGAGCGCGGACGCCACCCGATCCGTCGGCGCCTGCGCCAGCAGCGAGCGCGTCGCGCCGCCCACACCCATCACGTGGTCCGGCCGCGCCGGCCCGCGCCGGAGCTGGTCGTCGAGGTCTGAGATCACGATCCACTCCTCGCCCTCCGTAATGCGGACCGGGTTCACGGAGAGCGCTGCTCGGAGGCGCGACTCGGAGGCCTCCTCCGGCCCGTGCGCCGCCGCCAGACCGAGCACGATCGCGCCCGCTGCTCCGAGTGTGGGGAGCGCGGCATCGACCTCCGACGCCTCGAGCGCCTCACCGAGCAGCAACAGGCGGGTGAGCGTCGCGAGCGCGTCCGTCGCTCCGCCCGCACTGGCGCGCTGCGCGATCGCCCGCCGCGCCGGTGCGAACACGCCGCGGTGACGCGCCGCCTCGGCGCCCTCGTCGAGGAGCGCCGTCACCGCGTCAAGGCCATACCCGGCGGATGCGAGGTCGGATCGGAGGTGTTCGACGAGTTCTAGCTGCACCCCCCCAGCGTAGCCCGCAGCCACCGACATTCATGGCGCGCGAACTGGCGGAGCAGCCGGGCGGACCGGAGCGAGCCCCGCCACTCCACACCAGCACGTTCACTCAGGCGAATGCGCGATCGTGCGCGGTGACCGGGCTGGGCAGCACGGTCTCCCCGGTGAGGAAGCGATCGACCGAGGCCGCAGCCGCGCGCCCCTCAGCGATCGCCCACACGATCAGCGACTGCCCGCGACCCGCGTCGCCCGCGACGAACACGCCCGGCACCGCGGTGGCGTAATCACGCTCTCGTTCGAACGCCCCGCGGGCGCCGCGCGCAAGGCCGAATCCGCCCGAGGCGGCACCGGCACCGGCGCCGCCGCCAGCAACACCCGCGACCGCAGCATCATCCACGATGTCCTCCGGCCCTGTGAACCCCATCGCAATGAGCACGAGATCGGCGCGCAGCACCTGCTCGGTGCCCGCGATCGGCACGCGTCCCGCCTCCGTGAAGCCGGTCTCCGCGACACGCAGCCCGGCGACCGTCCCGTCCTCGCCCGCCACGAACTCGACCGTCGACGCGAGAAAGCGCCGCTCGCCGCCCTCCTCGTACGAGCTCGACACCTCGAAGAGTGTCGGGTGCACGGGCCACGGCTGCGCCTCGGAGCGCGCGGCTCCGGGCTGCTTTCCGATCGCGAGCGTCGTCACCGACGCCGCGCCCTGCCGGTGGGCCGTGCCGACGCAGTCCGCGCCCGTGTCGCCGCCGCCGATGACGATGACATGCTTGCCAGCAGCGTTGAAGGGCGTCGCGGCAAGGGCGCCCGACTGCACGCGGTTCGACGCTACGAGGTAGTCCATCGCGGGCAGGATGCCCGCGAGATCCCGACCCGGAAGCGGGAGGTCGCGCGGCACCGTCGCACCGGTCGCCACCACGACCGCGTCGTAGCGGCGGCGCAGCTCACGCCAGCTCATGTCGCGACCGATCTCGATGCCGCAGCGGAAGCGCGTGCCCTCCGCCTTGAGCTGCTCGATGCGGCGCGTGACGAGCGACTTCTCGAGTTTGAAATCCGGGATGCCGAAGCGGAGCAGGCCGCCCGGCTCCTCATCGCGCTCGTACACCGCGACGGTGTGCCCGGCGCGGGTGAGCTGCTGCGCCGCGGCGAGACCCGCGGGGCCAGATCCGACGACCGCGACCGTTTTTCCCGTGAGTCGCGAGGGCGGCTGCGGCGTCACCCAGCCATTTTCGAACGCCTGATCGATGATGCTGTTCTCGATCTGCTTGATGGTGACCGCGGGCTGGTTGATACCGAGCACGCAGGCCGACTCGCAGGGTGCCGGGCACGCGCGCCCCGTGAACTCCGGGAAGTTGTTCGTCGCGTGCAGGCGCCCGATCGCGTCGTATCCGCGGCCCCGGTGCGTGAGATCGTTCCACTCCGGAATCAGGTTGCCGAGCGGGCAGCCCTGATGGCAGAACGCCACGCCGCAGTCCATGCAGCGCGAGGCCTGCCGCACGACGAGCTCGGGGTTCGCGGGGTCGACGACCTCGCGCCAGTCGCGCAGCCGCACCGCAACGGGCCGCTTCGGAGCGAGCTCGCGCTCGCGCACGCGCAGAAATCCGCGGGGATCAGCCATGAGTCGCCTCCAGAATCTCAGACCACACGTGGTCACCATCAGGGTCGATGCCCGCGACGCCGGCTCGCTCGCGGATCTCGAGCACCCGCGAGTACCCGCGCGGGATCAGCCGGGTGAAGCGGGCGAAGGTCGCATCGGCGTCGCGCTCGATCCCATCGAGCAGTTCGACCGCGAGCGACGATCCGGTCTGCTCGTGGTGCCGCCGGAGCAGCTCGACCACGGTCGCGCGGAGTGACGCCTCCTCACCGCTCGGCACCGCGGCGCCAAGAGCGCCACCTGCACTGAAAGCACCGTCCCCGCCACCCCCGCCGAAGCGCTGCAGCATGAGCGCTCCCGAAGCAACCTCCGCGGAGTTCACGTGCGCGGGATCCAGATCGAGCAGGATCGCCTCGCCGCCCGACATGCCCGCCCCGATGTTGCGCCCCGTCGGGCCGAGAATGAGCGCGAGGCCTCCCGTGAAGTACTCGAGCGCGTGGTCTCCCGTGCCCTCGACGACCGCGGTCGCGCCTGAGCCGCGCACGAGGAACCGCTCGCCCACGACGCCCGCGATCCACAGCGCACCGCCGGTCGCGCCATAACCGATGACGTTGCCCGCGATGACGTTGCCGCGCGCCGGGTGCGCCGCGTCGGGGTGCGGCCGAATCGCGATCTCGCCGCCCGAGAGCCCCTTGCCGACGTAGTCGTTCGCGTCCCCCACGAGGCGCAGCGTCATGCCGCGCGGCAGGAACGCTCCGAGCGACTGCCCGGCCGACCCCGTGAGCGTCACGTCGATCGTCTCGGGCGCGAGCCCCTCCGCACCGAAGCGCTTCGTGACCTCGTGCCCGAGCATGGTGCCCACGGCGCGATCGATGTTGCGGATCGGCAGATCGATCACCACCGGCGCCCGCTGCTCGAGCGCCTCCCGCGCCATCGGCATGAGACCCGCGTCGAAGTGGGTGTCGAGCTCGTGATCCTGCGCGCGCCCGTGACGGCGCGACTCACCCTCCGCGAAGACCGGGCCGCGCAGGATCGGCGTGAGGTCGAGCCCCGACGCCTTCCAGTGCCGGATCGCGTCGTCCACGTCGAGCGACGCCGTGTTTCCCACGGCGTCGGCGATCGAGCGGAAGCCGAGCGACGCGAGGATCTCCCGCACCTCCTCGGCGATGAACTGGAAGAAGTTCACGACGTGCTCCGCCTGTCCGGTGAAACGATCTCGGAGCTCCGGGTTCTGCGTCGCGACGCCCACGGGGCAGGTGTCGAGGTGGCAGACGCGCATCATGATGCAGCCGGAGACCACGAGCGGCGCCGTGGCGAAGCCGAACTCTTCAGCGCCGAGCAGCGCCGCGATGACGACGTCGCGCCCGGTCTTCATCTGGCCGTCCGCCTGCAGCACCACTCGCTCGCGCAGCCCGTTGAGCATGAGCGTCTGCTGCGCCTCGGCGAGCCCGAGCTCCCACGGCGAGCCCGCGTGCTTCAGCGAGTTCATCGGGCTCGCGCCCGTTCCCCCGTCGTGGCCCGAGATGAGGATCACGTCCGAGAGTGCCTTCGCGACTCCCGCGGCGACCGGCCCGATGCCCGACTGCGCGACGAGCTTCGTCGAGATGCGTGCCGCCGGGTTCGCGCGCTTCAGGTCGAAGATGAGCTGCTTCAAGTCCTCGATTGAGTAGATGTCATGGTGCGGCGGCGGCGAGATGAGCCCGACGCCGGGCGTGGCGTGCCGCGTGCGCGCGATCCACGGGTACATCTTGGTCGGCGGGAGCTGACCGCCCTCGCCGGGCTTCGCGCCCTGGGCGAGCTTGATCTGAATCTCGTCGGCGTGCGTCAGGTACATCGAAGTCACGCCGAAGCGGCCGGATGCCACCTGCTTGATCGCGCTGCGGCGCTCGGGGTCGAGGAGCCGGTCGTCCGCCTCCCCGCCCTCGCCCGTGTTCGAGCGCCCACCGAGGCGATTCATCGCGATCGCGAGCGTCTCGTGCGCCTCGGGCGAGATCGATCCGTAGCTCATAGCCCCCGTCGCGAAGCGCCGCACGATGTCGCTCACGGGCTCGACCTCATCGAGCGGCACGGGAGGACGCTGCGGCGCGAAGCGGAAGAGCCCGCGCAGAGTCATGAGCCGCTCCTGCTGCGCGTTCACGCGCTCGGTGTAGGCCGCGAAGATGTCGCGACGCCCGGTGCGTGTCGCGTGCTGCAGCTTGAAGATGGTCTCGGGGTCGAAGAGGTGGTGCTCCTCGCCGCGCCGCCAGCGGTACTCACCGCCGGTCTCGAGCGCGCGATGCGCGAGCGGCGCCTCGTCGTCCGGGTACGCGGAACGGTGCCGCGCCGCGACCTCGGCGGCGATCACATCGAGCCCGATCCCTCCGAGACGCGAGGTCGTGCCGGTGAAGAACCGATCGACGAGATCCTGCGCCAGCCCGATGGCCTCGAACGTCTGCGCTCCGCAGTAGGAGGCGACGGTCGAGATTCCCATCTTGCTCATGACCTTGAGCATTCCCTTACCGAGGGCCTTGATGAGGCCTGCGATCGCGTCGCTCTCAGTGACGTTCGGGATCGAGCCATCGCGCACGAGCAGCCCGACCGTCTCCATGGCCAGGTACGGGTTGACCGCCGCCGCGCCGTACCCGATGAGCGCGGCGACATGGTGCACCTCTCGGACATCACCGGCCTCCGCGACGAGTGCGACCTGCATACGCTGCCCCTCGCGAATGAGGTGGTGATGCACCGCGGAGACGGCGAGGAGCGACGGCACCGGCGCGAGGTCGCGGTTCGAGTCGCGGTCGGAGAGGATCAGGAACTCCGCGCCCGCCTCCACCGCGGCGCTCGCCTCCCGGCACATCGCTGCGAGCCGATCGGCGAGTCCGCGGGCTCCGGATCCCACCGGGTAGAGCCCGCGGATCGTAACGGAGCGTTCCCGTTCCGGATCGTCGCCGAAGTGCTGGATGCGCGCGAGCGCGTCGTTGTCGATCACCGGGAAGTCGAGAATCACCTGGCGAGCGTGTACCGCCGACTGCGTGAGCAGATTCTGCTGCGGCCCCATACCGGCGCGGAGGCTCGTGACGAGTTCCTCGCGGAGGGCGTCGAGCGGCGGGTTCGTGACCTGCGCGAATTGCTGCACGAAGTAGTCGAAGATGAGGCGCGGCCGTTCCGAGAGCGCCGCGATCGGAGTGTCGCTGCCCATCGCCGCGAGGGGCTCGTAGGCATCCCGCGCCATCGGGAGGAGCAGCAGGCGCACCTCCTCCTGCGTGTAGCCGAAGGTGCGCTGCCGGCGCTCGATCGATGCCGGCGGGTGCACGAGATGCTCGCGCTCGGGCTGCTCGGAGAGGCGGATCCGCCCCTCGGCGAGCCAGTCGCCCCACGGCTCCAGCGCGGCGAGTTCCGCCTTGATCTCATCGTCGTGCCGGATCGCGCCGGTCTCGAGATCGACGGCGAGCATGCGCCCGGGCTGCAGTCGCCCGCGCTGGGCGATCCGCTCGGGTGCGATGTCGAGCACGCCGGTCTCGCTCGCGATCACGAGCAGTCCGTCGGTCGTGACGAGGAAGCGGCCGGGGCGCAGTCCGTTCCGATCGAGCAGGGCGACGAGTTCCGTTCCGTCCGTCGCGATCATGGCGGCGGGGCCATCCCACGGCTCCATGATGAGCGAGTGGTACTCGAGGAAGTCGACGAGCGCCGGTGCGAGGCCCGTCTCGGATTCCCAGGCCTCGGGCACCATCATCGAGAGCGCGTGCGGCAGCGAGCGACCCGCCTGCACGAGCAGTTCGAGGACCTCGTCGAAGCTCGCCGAATCGCTGCCGCCCTCCGAGCAGATCGGAAGCAGCGGTGCGATCTCGCCGAGCCGGTCGGACTCGAGCTGCGCCTGGCGCGCGCGCATCCAGTTGCGGTTGCCCCGCACCGTGTTGATCTCGCCGTTGTGCGCGACCATGCGCAGCGGCTGCGCGAGGTGCCACGAGGGGAACGTATTGGTCGAGTACCGCGAATGCACGATCGCGAAGCGGCTCGTGAAGCGCGGGTCAGACAGCTCCGGGTAGAAGCCGGGCAGCTGCAGCGTCGTGACCATTCCCTTATATACGATCGTGCGCGCGCTGAGCGAGGGCAGATAGATGCCGGTCTCGTGCTGCACGCGCTTGCGCACGCGGTAGGCACGGCGTTCGAGCTCGTCGGTCTCCACGCGCGCACCCTCCGCCGCGAGCACGAGCTGCTCGATCCGCGGGCTCGCGGCGCGGGCGCTCTCGCCGAGCACGTCGGGACGCGTCGGCACCGCGCGCCAGGCGAGCACGCGGAGCCCCTCGTCGGCGGCGATCGCCGCGATGCGGAACTGCACGGCGCGGCGCTCGGTGGACGAGGGAGGCAGGAACGCGAGGCCGGCGGCGTAGGCGCCGTGCCCGGGAAGGCTGAGCTCGGGGGCGCTCTCAGCGAGGGACTCCCGGATGAGCGCATCGGGCAGGTCGGTGAGGATCCCGGCCCCGTCGCCCGTGCCCGCGTCGGAGCCGACCGCACCGCGATGCTCCAGGTGCTCGAGCGCCTCGAGCGCCTGCGACACGATCGCGTGGCTGGCCTCCCCCGTCAGCGCGACCACCGACGCGAGGCCGCACGCGTCGCGCTCATCCGCCGGGTCGTAGAGACCGACGGCTCGAGGTGCGACCGCGATTCGGGGCGCGGTCCGCACGGTCGGCGCGGTCCGCACGGTCGGCGCAGTCGGCGGGCGGCTGGGTGAGCGCTCGGGCATGGCGTCCTCTCGGTCGGCGGAGCGTCTCGCGCCCCGACTGGGCGCCGCGCACCTCGGGAGCTTGCGGAGGCTCGAGCGCGCGGTGGAGATCTGAACGTAACACTCGCTTTCTGCGGTGGTTCCGCTGCTCGGTCGAACCCGCTGCAATCGATCTCGCTGATCACCGCCACACTCCGAACATTATGCGGCCTTTGCGGCAACCCACCGAACGCTTCGACGCCATGAAACACGACCGAAACACGGCAACTGTGTAACACCGCGGGCATACGCAGAACGCGGTGTCCAATAATCGAACACGCCCCTCTGGGCGGTTCAATTATTGAACACCGCGTCGGTGCTCTCGAAGTGCCGCTCCCCTGCCGGGTCCGGCCTCCTCCCTACTCGCCTGAGCCGAAGCTCGAGATGTCGCCCACCAGGCGAGTGTGGTCCGCGGGAACCGGGTCCACAGCGGCGCGCGCGACCTCAGCCGCGAACTCCGCAACGTTGTACAGCTTGCCCGCCTGCTCGCGTCGCTCGTCGATCGCGCCGGGGTTCAGACGATTCAGCAGCGTCGCCGTCACGGTGCCCTCGATCATGTCGCCGGAGACCACCGTGAAGCCGATGCCGCGCTTTTCGAGTTCGGGGATGCGCTCGCGCAGGGCGTCCTCCCCGGCCCGCTTCGACTCGGCCACCGGCACGTACTCCGGCATCGTGGGGGTCGTGCGGATGAAGTGCGCCTGATGGCTGGTGACGAACACGACCCGCGATCCCTCGCCCATGAGCGGCAGTGCCGCGTCGAGCACCGAGAGCTGCGCGTCGCGGTTGAGCTTCAGCGCGTAGTCCTCTTCCATGCCGCTCTCCATGCCGCCGGAGGCATTGAGCACCAGAATGTCGAGGCCTCCGAATTCGCGCTCGACCGCGTCGAACATGCCCTGCACCGACGCGGGGTCGGTGAGGTCGGCGCCCTGTACGAGCGCGCGCACCCCGAGCTCGCGGAACTGGGCGGCGAGCTTCTCCGCACGCGGCGCCTTATTGCGGAAGTTGACCACGACGTCAGCGCCGGCCTCGGCGAAGTAGCGCGCAGTGTCTGCGCCGATCCCTCGCGACGATCCGGTCACCAATGCGCGGCGACCCGCGAGGCTGCCGGGCTCGAGAATCTGGGTCACATGAACTCCTCAGTTGTGCTGATATCTCCGTCAAGGGTACTGGAACCGAGGCGGGAAGCCGCTGGCGCCGCGATTGAGGGGACTGATCGCCGCGAGATCAAGGGGGTGAGCGGGGGCTATCGCGCGGACCAGAGCGAGAGGTACGCTGCAGGAGGAGGTACGGGCGCCTGCGACACGTAGGCGCAGACACGAGGGGGTTCCCAAATGGCCGATCGAACACTCCGCGGAACGCGCATCGGAGCGACCAGTTTGCAGGGCGAGGTGGGCGTCGAGCTCTCGCCGCGCAAGCCCGTCGAGTACCTGACGGATCGGGGCGCGCGGTTCACCGTGATGTTCGACGCCGACGCCGAGCCGCCGGTCGAGTGGTTCGACCAGAAGAGCGGCGAGGTCGGCTTCCTCGATGACGAGGCCGGACGCGCGGCGCGGGCCGAGTTCGAGGAGAAGGGATCCTCGCAGCGCACCCCGTGGGACATGCTCATCGAGCGGCGCTCGCGCGAGGAGCTCGAGGAGCTGCTCGAGGAGCGCCTGCAGCTCCTGCGCCAGCGCCGCGGCACCTCGAAGTAGCGAGCGCTACTCCGCGTTGTAGACCACCCGGCCCGCCACGATCGTGACGCGGTTCATGGTGCGGTAAATCTCGGCGCTCGGGCCCTGGAACGGATCGCGATCCGCGATCGCGAGATCCGCCACCTCGCCCACCGCGATCCGCCCGCCGGGCAGTCCCAGTAGGTCGTGCGACCCGAGCGTGTACGCGCGCAGCATCACGCTCAGACCGACCGCCTCCTCAGAGTTGAGCGCCGGCAGCTCCGTCTCCTCGGGCTCTCGCCGGTTGACCGCCACGTGGATCGCCTGCCACGGGTCGGGCGTCGACACCGGCCAGTCGGAGCCGCACGCGAGCGCCGCCCCGGCCCGCAGCAGCGAGCCGAAGGGGTACTGCCACTTCGCCCGCTTCTCCCCCAGCAGCGGCAGCGTCAGCTCGGCCATCTGAGGGTCGATCGCCGCCCACAGCGTCTGCAGGTTCGCCGTGACACCCAGCTCGGCAAAACGCGGGATGTCGACCGGGTCGACGATCTGCAGGTGGGCGATGTGGTTGCGCACGCGCGCGCGATCCCGCGCGGGCACGAGGGCGACCGCGTCGAGCGCGATTCGCGCGGCCCGGTCCCCGATCGCGTGTAAGTGCACATTGAACCCGTTCGCATTGAGCAGCGGGACGAGCTCGTTCAGCTCCTCCGGGCTGAAGTAGGCGAGTCCGGTCCCCCGCGCGCACGAGCACTCGTCGAGGTACGGGTCCTCCATCGCGGCGGTCTCGTTCTCCGCGACGCCGTCCACCATGATCTTCGCGGTGCTGAGGTCGAAGCCCTCAGCGCCGAAGCGCGCCCGACGCTCGATGAGGTCGTCGACGAATTCGGGGATGCTCTTGCCGTCGAAGCCCCGCGCAACCCAAAGGGCGCCGGTCGCCCGACCGACGAGTTCTCCCGAGTCGAACAGCGCGCGGTACTCGGGGGTGAAGTCCGGGTAGCCCGCGTACGCCCCGAGGATCGCCTCCTGCCACCCGACGATCCCGTACTCGAACAGTCGCCGCTGCCCCGCGAGGATTCCGGCGCGCACCTCGTCGCTCGTCGTGCGAGGGAGGACGTGGTCGAGCAGTTCCGCCGCACCCTCGTGAAGGGTGCCGCTCGGCGAGCCGTCCGCATCGCGCTCGATCCGCCCGTCGACCGGGTCCGGGGTGCTCGCGTCGATCCCCGCGAGCTCGAGCGCCCGGGTGTTCGCCCAGGCCCCGTGGTGGTCGGCGTTGATGAGGAAGACCGGTCGGTCGGGAACGACGCGGTCGAGCAGTTCGCGTCGCGGCGTGCCCCCCGGATAGTGCGGCATGTGCCAACCGCCGCCCACGATCCACTCGACCTCCGGGTGCGCGGCGGCGTACTCCGCGACCAGCGCGAGCGTCTCGTCGGCATCTGCCGCTTCGCTCAGCTCGCACCGCGTGAGCTCGATGCCCCCGATGCCCGCGTGCACGTGCGCGTCGACGAACCCGGGCGTGACGAGGCCGCCGGCGGCGTCGATCTCGCGCACCGCCGCGAACTGCTCGCGCAGCTCCTCCCCGCCGACCGCCACGATACGGCCGTCGCGGATCGCGATCGCCGATGCGCTCGCGCCCTCCTCGCCCGTCCAAACGGTGGCGGAGTGGATGAGCAGATCGGCGGCGTTGCCGGTCGTTGCGTGGGTCATGTGCGTTCCTGTCTCGATGGCGGATCGAAGCCTGCGGCTTCAGAGGGGTCGACGCCGAGGTGCAGCGCGAACATCTCGATGTACCGGCGCAGCAGGCTGAGGAACGTTGCCTCAGCGATGACTGGCTGCTCGGTGCGGTCGCGGGTGATCTCGGCGAGAAGCGGGGCGCCGTGCCGCAGCGCGAGGCCCGAGTCGAGCATCAGCTCCTCGGCGTTCCACTCGTACGCGAAGCCGAGCGCGAGGTGTTCGAGGCCGATCACCGCCTCGTAGGAGCGCGTAAGATCCCAACCGGCCTCCGACATCATGCGGAGAAACCCCTCGTACATGCGCAGGGTCGGCGCGTCGCGCACCGGTGTGGTACTCAGCGTCTGGATCGTGTTGGGGTGCGTCGCAAACGCGCGGTAGTAAGAGACCCCGAACGCGAAAAAGGCCTCCCGCCACTCGAGACCGGACTCGGAGGGATCGATGATCCCCTCGATCACGAGCCCTCGCACGAGGTCGACGATCTGATCCTGACCCTCGATGTGGTGGTACAGCGATGGCGCGCGCACGCCGAGGCGGCTCGCGAGCGCCAACATCGTGCACCCGGCCCATCCTCGCTCGTCGATGATCTCCAGCGCGGCCTTCGCGATCACTCCCCGGTCGAGGGGCGGCCTCCGGGGTCGCCCCGAGCGACGAGGCGACTGCACGTCCTCTGCCACTCCGCCCATCATGCCTCCTCAGCCTCGTGGAGCATCGCCCGACCCTCGACGCGAGCACACGGCGCACATCAGGTGAACACGTCATGTCTCGAATTGGTCACGCTGCCGCGTCAGTCGGCAATCGGGCCTTGCGCTTGAAATCTAACACCATTAGTTTTAGGCAGCACAAGAGCTTGCACCGGCGCAAGCGGATGCGGAGAAGGTACGCGCGCATGACCACGCCAATCCCCACCATCAGCAGTTTTGATCGAATCGATCCCCAGGATTCGCCCTCGCGCGAGCTGACCATCCGCGGGGCGAGCAAAACGTTCACGACACCCGAGAAGGCCGTCGTCCACGCGATCGACGACGTCTCGTTCACCATTAACCAGGGCGAATTCTTCGTCATGCTCGGCCCCTCCGGCTGCGGCAAGACCACCCTGCTGCGCAGCATCGCGGGCCTCGAGACGCTCGATGACGGCGAGATCCTGCTCGGTTCGCGGCGGATCGACCAGCTCGCTCCGCACGCGCGGCCGGTCAATACGGTGTTCCAGTCCTACGCCCTGTTCCCCCACCTGACTATCGCGGAGAACGTCGCGTTCGGGCTCGAGATGGAGCGGAAGCCGAAGGCGGAGGTGCAAGCGCGCGTCGCGGAGATGCTCGAACTCGTGCAGCTCTCGCAGATGGCGAACCGCAAGCCGGCGCAGCTCTCGGGCGGCCAGCAGCAGCGCGTCGCCCTCGCCCGGGCGCTCGCGAAGCAGCCCGAGGTGCTCCTCCTCGACGAGCCGCTCGCGGCGCTCGATCTCAAGCTTCGCCGCGGGATGCAGTCCGAGCTCAAGCGCCTCCAGCGCACCACGGGAATCACCTTCGTGTTCGTCACCCACGATCAGGAGGAAGCGCTCAGCATGGGCGACCGGATCGCGGTCTTCAACAACGGTCGCCCCGAGCAGATCGGCACGCCGGAGGAGATCTACGAGAAGCCCGTCAGTCGCTTCGTCGCCGACTTCATCGGCGAGACCAACCTCGTGAAGACCGAGGCGCAGCGCCCCGCCGGCCCCGATGGTCCGATCCAGGTCCAGTTGCCGGGCGGCGACCTCGTCGAACTCCCCAAGAACGTGCCGACCCCCGACGGCACCGTCACCTTCACGGTTCGGCCCGAGCGGATCAGCCTCACGCCGAGCGGCCCGAAGTTCGCGACCGGCACCGTGACCAAGCTCGTCTACATGGGCACCGACCTCCGCTGCGTCGTCGAGCTCGCGGACGGCACCGAGTTCGCCCTCCGCGTGCCGCCGCCCTTCCCCGAGGCGCTGCGCCCGGGTGCGGAAGTGCCCCTCCACGCCGAGCCGACCGCGCTGCGGCCGATCCTGCCCGACACCGAGCACGGTGCGGGTCGATGACCGCGCCCGCATCGGCCCCGGCTCCCGCCACGGAGGAGCCGCGCGCGATCCCGGATCCGGCGCCGCGTCGTGCGCCCCGCCGGGAACCGAAGCGTCCCGGCCAGTTCGGCTGGCTCGCGAGCACCCCGGCGATCCTGATCGGCCTGCTCTTCACGGTCGGCCCGCTCGCCATCATCGTGATGTTCTCGTTCATGTCACGGCCCCCGCAGGGCGGCGGCGTCGTGTACGAGTTCTCGCTCGAGCCCTACACGAGCTTCCTCTTCCAGAGCGACTTCCTCGGGAACACGAGCTTCGACCCCCGCTATCTCGAGGTCTTCGGCGACTCCGTATGGCAGGCGGCGGTGACCACCCTGGTGTGCCTCCTGCTCTCGTTCCCGCTCGCGCTCTGGATGGCGACGCGCACGGAGAAGCTGCAGAACTTCCTCGTGCTCATCGTCACGATCCCTTTCTGGACGAATCTCCTGGTGCGCACCTACGCCTGGATGCTCATCCTCAACGACAACGGGATCATCAACTCGGCGGCGAAGTCGATGGGCTTCGGTTCCCTTGAGCTGCTCTACACGCCGTTCGCCTCCCAACTCGGTCTGATCTACACGTTCTTGCCGTTCATGGTTCTGCCGATCTACTCGTCGCTCGCGGGCTTCGACTTCCGGCTCGCGGAGGCTGCGTACGATCTCGGCGCCCAGAAGATGACGGTGCTGCGGCGGATCATTCTGCCGATCGCGACCCCGGGGATCATCTCGGGCATTCTGCTGGTATTCATGCCCGCATTTGGTTCCTACGTGCAGCCGGTGCTGCTCGGCGGCGGCAAGGTGCTCCTGATCGGCAACCTGATCGCCTCGCAGTTCGGCGACGCGCGCAACTGGCCGTTCGGGGCGGCGCTCTCGGTGATCATCCTCGTCATGCTCATGATCGCGCTCATTGCGATCGCGTTCTACTCGCGCAAGTCGGGTCGAAAGGTGGAGATCTCACTATGACCGACGTCATCCGCACCCACGCGCCCTCGGGGCCGCGCGCGAAGAGCAAGCGCCCGAACCGCGCGCTCCGCCTGCGAGACTTCCCCGGCGTCGCCGCGATCTCGATCATCGCGCTCGTCTTCCTGTACGTTCCGATCGCGATCACGACGATCTACGCATTCAACGACGGCGACTCGGCGCTGATCTGGAAGGGGTTCAGCGTCCGCTGGTTCGGCGATGTCGCGCAGAACGCCAATCTCCTGAGCTCCGTGTGGATCTCGCTGCAGATCGCGATCATTGCGACCCTCGTCTCGACGGTGTTCTCGATTCTCTTCGCACTTGCAGTCGAGCGGCTTCGCAGGCAGGGAAGCGCGATCGCAACAGGCATCCTCACCGCACCGCTCGTGATCCCCGAGATCGTGCTCGCAGTCGCGACGCTCGGCTTCATCCGGCTCATCGGCCTGCAGCCCGGAATGCTTGCGCTGATCCTTGCGCACACCTCCTTCTGCATCCCGTTCGCACTCATGCCGATCCGCGCGCGCCTCAAGGGCCTCGGATCGAGCTACTTCGAGGCCGCGACGGACCTCGGCGCGAGCAGTTGGCAGATGTTCCGGCGGATCACGCTGCCGCTCCTGACTCCCGGCATCATCTCGGGCGCAATCCTCGCGTTCGTGATCTCGCTCGACGATTTCATCATCTCGAACTTCCTCTCCGCGGCCGGAGCGACCCCGCTCCCGGTCTACCTCTTCAGCATGATTCGCCGCGGTGCGAGCCCGGCAGTCAACGTCGTCGCGACGTTGCTGCTGATCCTCGCCATCGTGGTCACGACCATCACATTCCTGCAGTCACAACGAAGGAGCAAGCAGCATGACTAGCCGAATCACGGGGCCTCGCATTCTTGCGGCCCTCGCCCTCACCGCCGCGGGCGCACTCACCCTCACCTCTTGCGGCGGCGGGGTCAGCGACTCCGCCGGCGGAGGAGGTGGAGGCGGCGACACCGAGACCTCCACCGAGTTCGTCGAGGCGACGAGCGGGGAGGTGAACTTCTACACCTGGAGCGACTACTACCCCGAAGAGCTCGTCAAGAAGTTCAAGGAGGACACGGGCATCACGCTGAACGTCGACTACTTCGACAGCAACGAGAGCCTTGAGGCCAAGCTGCGCGCCTCTGACGGTGCGGGTTACGACGTCGTCGTGCCGAGCGACTACATGGTGCAGATCCTCGCGAACGACGGCCTGCTGCTCGACTTCGATTCGCAGAGCCTCCCGAACGGCGGCAACATCAAGGACGACTTCCTCGACGTCTACTTCGACGAGGGCCGCAAGTACTCGACGCCGTACCTCTACGGCACGACGTCGTTCGCGTACGACACCGACGTCATCAGCGAGGACCTGACCTCGTGGAAGGACTACTTCAACCCGCCGGAGTCCGCCGGCAAGGTGGGCATCATGAACGACCAGGTCGAGGTCGTCAACAGCGCGCTCCGCGCGACGGGAGGAGAGTTCTGCACGACCGACGGGGCGCAGCTCCAGGCGGCGCAAGACATCCTCACGGACTTTAAGCCGCGCGTGGGCACCATCAACAGCGACGGCATCCTCGAGCGACTCGCCAACGGTGAGCAGACCATGGCGATGATCTGGAATGGCGCGGCGCATCGCGCGATGCAGGATCGCCCCTCGCTGAAGTTCGTCTACCCCGAAGAGGGCATCGCGCTCTGGCAGGACAACTTCACGATCCCGATCGGCGCGAAGAACGTCGACCAGGCGAAGACGTTCCTGAACTGGATGCTCGAGCCCGAGAACATGGCTGTCGCGGTGAACTTCCAGGCGTACGCTTCGGGCGTCGAGGGCACCGACGAGCTCATGACCGACGAGCTGAAGAACAGCACGGCGATCACGATGCCCGAGGGCTACGACCTCGCGAAGCCGGTCGCTCCCTGCTCGAACGATGAGCTGAGCAACTACACGAAGATCTTCGAGACCTTCAAGGGCTAATCGGAGGATTCACCGGAAGGGGGCGTCGCGGCATCAGCCGCGGCGTCCCCTTCGTCGTGCCACGATCGAGCCGGTGGCGCCCGCGACGAAGCCGAGCGCGCCGATCGCGACGGCCGCGCTCGCGATCCCCGCGCCGAAGACGAGCGCCGGGGTCGTGCCGTTGACCAGCGGCACCGTGCCGAGCAGCGCGTCCGCGGTGAAGGGCTTGAGCCGGTCGACGTCCGAACCGTCCGGAGCGACGAGCGCGCTCGTGCCAACGGTCGAGATGTTCACGACCGCTCGCCCCGTCTCGATCGCCCGCAGGCGCGCGATCGCGAGCTGCTGCGCGCTCTCATCGGTACGCCCGAAGTCGGCGTTGTTCGTCTGCGCGAGGATCACCTCGGCGCCGTCCTGCACCGAGCGGACGGCCTGGTCGTCGAAGATGATGTCGAAGCAGATCGCGATCCCCGCGCCCACAACGCCGACCGGAGTGTCGAGCGGCAGCACGGGCGATCGCTCCCCCGATCGGTACTCGAGCTGCACCAGGTCGACGAGATCCGGCACGAGCGCGTGGAAGAAGTCGCGATTCGGCATGTACTCGGCGAAGGGCACGGGGAAGCGCTTGTCGTACCGCAGATCCGCCACCTCGCCGTCGCCGTCCCACACGAGCGTCGAATTCGTATAAGTGCCGTCGGGGTCGCGCAGCACCGATCCGACGACGATCGGAGCGCCGGCGCGCTTGGCGAGCTGCTGCACCCGGAGGCCGCCGAACACGTTGTCGCGCAGCTCGAACTCCGCGCTGTTCTCGGGCCACACGATAAGGTCGACCTGGTCCCCGGTCTCCTCGAGGCGGTCGAGCAGCTCGTCAGTCGCCGTCAGGTGATCGGCGAGCACCGAGCCGTTCTCGCGGTCGTCGAACACACCCGACTTTGAATTCCCCTGCACGGCCGCCACCCGGAGGCTGCCGGTCTCGGGGAGCGGCGCCGCCGGAACCACGGCGAGCAAGAGGAGGATCGCCACGGCGCACACACTGGCGGCAGCGCCGCGCAGCGACCGCGAGCGGCGAGCAGGCGCCGGAGTTCCCCCCACCGCGTCATCCGCCGCGCGTCTCCCCCTGGATCGGTCACTCGTTGTGGTTATGCGCTCGATTAACCACAACAACTGACCGGTCCAGGTGTTGCTCCCGGCCCGGGGCTTGCTCCCGGCCCAGGTGTTGCCCCGGCCCCAGTGCGAGAACAGCGCCGCGACGGGAAGCGCGCATGCGAGCGCGATAACGCCGCTGAGCCCGGCGAAGCCGAGCCACGAGACCGCCTGCGCGAGCGGGCCGTCGGCCTGGGTGTGGGCAAGCCGACCCCAGGCGAACCCGCCGTACGGCCACGCCCCCTGAATCTGCTCGCGGGCGACCCACAGCCCGGCGAAGGTGAACGCCTGGGCGGCGAGCAGCGCCCCCGGAGGGAGCCCCCGGCGGCGGGGACCCGGAGCGCGCTCGAGCCGATCCGCCGCCTGCACGAGCCGCGCGAGACCGCGCGTCGCGACCGCCGCGGACAGCCCGAACAGTGCGAACCACGCGGTCATCACGGCCACCAGCGCGGACCACGGGATCGGCCCGAGGTACAGGGTGAGCCAACTGATGTGCGGCCCCCAGAACGCGAAGCCCGCGAGCGCTCCCGAGAGCAGGCCGACCGCCGGGCACTGCTGCCAGAGCGCCGCGGCAATGAGCAGGGCGGCCGGGAACGCGAGGAACCACAGCGACAGCGACGGCCCGGAGGCGTCGAGCAGTAATCCTCCCGCTACTGCCGCGACGGCCGCGGCCCACCACCGGAGTCGAGGCGGCGCGGCCCACATGGTGCGACCACTCCCACGAGATGCGCGATCCGCCCCGCCACCCGCCAGCACGGCGAAGGCGGAGCGGGCCAGGGGGCCTCGCGCATCGACCCCGCTCACGAGGTGCTGGACGCTTCCACGATGCCGCGGCGCACGCTCCGCTTCGCCTCGCGGGCGAGCTTCGCGAGCGCCCCGAGGCGGTCCTCGTCGAGCCCGTCGAACACGGCCGACTCGCACGCCTGCGCGACCTGGTCGAGGAGGTCGATCGTCTGCTTCGCCCAGCGCACGAAGTCACCCGCGCCGATGCCCGAGGAGAGGAGCACCTGCTCGATCGGGCGGCCCGAAGCCCAGGCGTGCATGGTCGAGGCCATGCCGGCGTGCGGCATCTCACCGCGGGAGAGACGGGAGCGCTCGGCCAGGTCGTCGAGGCGCTCCCACGTGTCGAGCACGCGATCGTGCGCCGCAGCGAAGGCCGCGCCGCCGGGGAGTCGCGGCTCCCCCTCGTCGTCCCGTCGCGGCTCGTAGCTGAGCATGCAGCACATCGCGGCGAGGCCCGCCGCATCGAGACCGCGCCACGCGTCCTCGCGAATGCACTCGGCGACGAGTAGGTCTCGCTCGCCGTAGATGCGCCGCAGCAGGTTGCCCCATTGCGTGACGTTCAACTCGCCCTGGCGATCCTGCTCGAGGTAGTCGAGCTCGAGCAACTGGTCGACGACGCGGTCGAAGGTGCGGGCGATCGTGCCGGTGCGCGAGGCGATCTGACGGCGACCGCGCTCGATGCGACGGCGGAGTTTGCGCGCGCGATCCTCCCAGCGCTTCCGATCCGAGCCCTGCGCGCGCGCCGCTGCCTTATCGTAGCCCGCGAGCGACTCCTGCTCGCTCCGCAGCTCGCGCGCCTGATCGACGACGGCGCGATCCGCCTGGAACTGCGCGAACGACAGCTCGAGCATCTCGCGGGCGCGGGCGCGATCCATGCGCTGCAGCAGGTTCACCGCCATGTTCGCGGTCGGCCGGAAGCTCGACCGCACGGGGAAGGATCGCGCTCCCGCGAGGTGCGCGAGCGCCTCGAGATCGACGCCCTCGTTCCACACCACGACGGCGTGCCCCTCGTGGTCGATGCCGCGACGCCCTGCGCGGCCCGTGAGCTGAGTGAACTCGCCCGAGGTCAGCGGCACCCGCTGCTCGCCGTTGAACTTGTCGAGCCGCTCGATGACCACGGCGCGAGCGGGCATATTGATGCCAAGCGCGAGGGTCTCCGTCGCGAACACGAGCTTCACGAGCCGCCGCTGGAAGAGGTGCTCGACCACGGACTTGAAGGCGGGCAGCAGGCCGGCGTGGTGCGCGGCGACGCCCCGCTCAAGCCCGGCGAGCCACTCACGCACGCCGAGCACCCGCTGTTCTTCGTCGGTCATGCCCGCGATTTCAGCTCGGGCAACGCGGCGGATCTCCTCGCGCTCCTCGCGCGAGGTCAGAGCGATGCCTTCGACGAGGCACTGGCGCACGGCCTGGTCGCAGCCGTTGCGGCTGAAGATGAAGACGATCGCGGGAAGCAAGCTCGTTTCATCGAGCGCACGGGCGATGTCGGATCGCGAGATACGCTTCGTGCGTCGCACCGGGGGCCGCCCGCGTGAGCGACCCGAGCGGTAGCTGTCGCGCCCCGACTCCGAGCCGGGGCCGCGCCCGTTTCCACCGCCGCGCCCGTTGCCCCCGCCGCGCCCGCCACCTCGCCCGTCGAGCGCGTAGAGCTCCGGGTTCACGCGGCCCCCGGTGCTGCGCTCCCCCGCGCGGTCGACGTAGAGCGGCAGCAGCGCACGAGACGTCAGCACGTGCTGGTAGAGCGGCACCGGCCGGTGCTCCGAAAGCACCACGTCGGTGTCGCCCCGCACCGCGTGCATCCAGTCGCCGAACTCCTCGGCGTTCGACACGGTCGCCGAGAGGCCGACGATCTTCACGCGCTGCGGCAGGTGGAGAATGATCTCCTCCCACACCGCGCCGCGGAAGCGATCGCCGAGGTAGTGCACCTCGTCGAGCACAACGCACTCGAGCTCGTCGAGCGCGTCGGAGCCCGCGTAGATCATGTTGCGCAGCACCTCGGTCGTCATGACGATGATCGGGGCGTCGCCGCGGAGGTTGACGTCGCCGGTGAGGAGTCCGACCTCGTCCTCACCGTACACGTCGCAGAGCTCGTGGAACTTCTGGTTCGACAGCGCCTTGATGGGCGCCGTGTAGAAGATGCGCGCGTTGCGCTCGCGGCGCGCGAGATACACGGCGAACTCCGCGACCGTCGTCTTGCCGGAGCCCGTGGGCGCGGCGACGAGCACGCTCCGGCCCTCCTCGAGCCGCTCGCACGCCGTACGCTGGAACGCGTCGAGCGGGTAATCGAGCCCAGCCGCGAATGCGTCGACGGCGCTCTCCCCCGCTGCCAAGCCAGTGCTCATGTCATCCCCTCGCCGACTGTGCCTAAACCGAACCGCCTGTGCCTACTACCTACTGCATCCTGCGAGTCACCCGCCGCGCGTCGCAAGCGGATCAGTCGCGCCGCGAACCGCGGCGCCGATCCTCGGCCCCACCGAGGCTCTCGGGCTCATCGTCGAGCCCGTACTCCGCGAACTCGGCCGCGCGGCGCTTGTCGACCCGCCGATCATGCATGATCGCGACCCCAGCCGCTCCGAAATACAGCACGATGATGGGTGCCGCGAGGAGGAACATGCTCATGAGATCGGCCGCGGGCGTCGTGATCGCGGCGAACAGCACGATGAGCAGGATCGCGATGCGCCAGCTCTTCAGGATCGACATGCCGCGAAGCACCCCGATGAAGTTGAGCATCACCAGCAGCACCGGAAGAACGAAGCCCACGCCGACGGCGAGCAGCAGCTTGACCGCGAAGTCGAGGTAGGTGCGCGCATTGAGGTTGAACGTGTCTTCGGTCGGCTGGAAGCTCGCCATGAGGCGCACGATGTTCGGGAGCACCATCCACCCGGCGAACGCGCCGCCGAGGAAGAGCGGCACTGCGGCCGCGAGGAACCCGACTCCGGTCAGCTTCTCCTTGCGCGTGAGACCGGGCGCGAGGAACGCCCAGATCTGATACAGCCACACGGGCGAGGCGATGATCACCGCGATGAAGAGCGAAATCTGCACCTTCGTGTCGAAGCCGCTCGAGATGTCGCCGTACGAGATCTGCGCGTCGCGCCCCACATTGGCGAGATCCGTGATCGGGCGGCGCAGCATGTCCCACACCCAGCCCGAGAGCAGCCAGCCCGCGACGAGTGCCACGGCGATCGCGATCGCCGCGATCATGAGGCGCTTGCGGAACTCCACGAGATGCTCTCCGAGACTCATCCGCCCTTCCGGATTGCGCCGATTCCGCCCCTGCTCCGCCATTGCTTTAGTGTATCCCAGCGCGCCCGGCAAACCGGCGCGTCACCAGCCGTACGCTGCGAGAGCGCGGGCCGACCATTCGCGCACACTCGCGCGCGCTCCCTCGGGTGAGACGATCTCGATCTCCCCCGGGAGCACCTGCACGATTTGCACCGACGCGCCCGGGTGCCACGCCTCGACGCGCAGGCGTACGCGGCCGTCCGCTTCCTCGCCGAGGATCTCGGGATCGAAGGCCCCGAGACGCGGGAGGGCTCGGCGGGTCGCGAGCGCGACGATATCGAGCGAGCGCCCGTCGTGGCCGGAGGTACTGGTGGCGCTGGAGGTGCCGGAGGTATCCGCGCGGGGCGCGTGCGCTTCCGAGGGCGCCGGCTCCCCCGCCACCCCACGAGCGTCGCACGGTGCGGCTTCCGCCCACCCGAGCTCACTCATCTGGTCGACGCGGAACGTGCGATCCGCCGCCCGATCCCAGCAATATCCCCGCAGATACCAGCTGCCGTCGCGCTGCGAGAGCGAGTCCGCGCGCACCCGGCGGCGCGACTCGGCGCCAGAGGCGTCGCGGTAGGTGAACGCCACAGAGCGATCCGCCTCGACGGCCTCGATCAACCAGGGCAGGCGCGGATCCGCCTCGCGCTCCGGGAGCGACACGCCGACCGCGCCCGAAGCGCCGAGCGACCCGCCGAGCTTCGCCGCCGTCCGTCGGGCGAGTTCAGCGTCGTCAGCGCCGAGCATCGGGGTGAGCGCTTGCAGCCCCGCGATGAGCGCGGCCGTCTCGAGCGGCGAGAATCGGGGCGCCTCCTCGACCGCGACCGTGCGCGTGAGGCTCACGAGGTCGTGCTGCTCGAGCGCTTCCCAGTCGATGTCGAAGAGATCTTCGTCCTGGTAGCTGAGCGTCTCGCCCGGCACGCCCGCGGTGCCCAGGAACCGCACGAGGGTGCGCACGAGCGGTGGCTGCACGCCGAATCGCTCGGACAGCTCGGTCACTGTGGCGGGGCCGGACTCGCGGAGGTAGGCGACGAGCGCGAGCAGAAAGGTGACGCGATCGGGAGCGAGGAGGGCCTTACGCACGGGCGGCCTCCTGGGGCACATGGGCGGAGGCCGCGATGCCGCGACCGTGGGCAGCCGCGATTTTGCGGATTCCCTCGATCACCAGCTCGCGCAACTCCTCGGGTTCGCACACCGAGACGTCGGGGCCGAACCCGATGAGCTCGTTCGCGAGCACGAAGCGGTCGAGCACCCCGAGTTCGAGGAACACGTGGTCGCCCTCCGAGCGCGTCACCTGCGCGTCCGCGCGGGAGGAGAGTCGCGCTTCGGCGATGCTCCCCCGCCGTACGCGGAGCAGCGCACGGTGGTCGGCGCGCAGGCGCTCCAGGTCGGCGACGGCGGGCTGGATCGCCTCACGCAGGGCGGGGTCGAACTCGTCAGCGAGCACGCGCACCTCACCCTCGATCCGCGCGAGCAGGAACGTGCGGGCCGCATCGCGCTCGAGATCCCACGACACGAGGTGCCACCGGCCCTCAGCGCGGTGCAGCTGCAGCGGGGCGACGCGGCGCGCAAGCGCTGCGTCGCGATCCGGCATCCGGTAGTCGAAGGACACCGCACGACCCGCGTCGATCGCGCGCTGCAGCGGCGCCGCCGCGGGTTCGACCGAGCCGAGGCGCGGCGCGACGCCGAGGTGCTGCACGTCGAGCCCGGCACCGAGCGCCTCGAGCTTCATCGCGGCACGGCGCGATTCGGCGCTCAGGCTGCCCTCGCTCCAGGCGAGCGCAGCGAGGCGCAGCAGCATGAGCTCCCGCTCCGTGAAAGTGAGCCCTCGTGGGAACTGCAGCACATCCTTCGCGATCCGGTAGCGCGTCAACTGGTTGTTGCCGACCTCGCCGGGGTCGTCGAAGGTCTCGATCTGAATGCCGAGCGAGCGCAGCTGATCCTTGTCGCGCTCGAACTGCTTCTCGAGGGCGACGGACGCCGCGCCGTGCTCGTAGCGCTCGCGATACCCGTAGACGGTGGAGAGCAGATCACGCTTCGTCGCACCCTGCGGGCTCACGACGAGAGCGAGCACGAGGCTGAAGAGCCGCTGTTCGCCGGGCACCGAAGAGCGCGGGGCCCGCGGCGCCCCCTGCGACTCCGTGGAACTCCCGGGCATCGAGTGCCTCAGTTGACTCCGACGATGTCGACGACGACGACCCGCGCCAGCCCGCCGGACTCGTGCTCGACGATCACGACCTGCGACCCGACCTTCGCGCCCGTGAGCTCGGTGCGGAAGGTGTTGCCCGACATCTCGATGTCGTCCTGCGAGCCGATCATCACGACGCCCGAGTCCCACGTGTTCTGCTGAATGGTGCCGTTCCAGTCGACGGAGAGCACGTGGCCGATCACCGCGTCGCCCGCCTGCACAACCTTGCCGTCGCCCTCGATGCGCACGCCTGAGTGCATGCCTTCCGGCGCCTCCGTCGGGGGCAGCACGATGCCGGGCTGACCCTCATCGTTCGTGACCACCGCGGGGAAGCCGTTCGGCAGACCGCGCACGGGGCCGTCGGTGGCGCGCAGTGCAGAGCTCGTCCGCACGTCGATCACGCCGACGAGCGTGTCACCGGTCGGAGCGCCGAGCTGCGCACCCAGCTGAGCACTGTCCTCCGGGGAGAGCGCGAGCACCACGCGATCGCCGGGCACGCTGCAGCGCACGGCTTCACTGAGGGGATTCGCCGCGTCCTCGTCGACGAGCAGCATCTCGGGCATCGCGTTCGGGTCGTCGAAGCCGGGGCTCTGATAGAGCGCGTCGCCGCCGGAGGCCGCGAAGAACGCCATGTTCACGCCGACAAGCGAGTCCTCCACGGCGACGCGGCCGTCCTTCTCACCCTCTGCGACGACGGTCCGCTGGGTCGAGCTGATGGAGAGGTCCTCAGGAACCGAGATCTCTGGAATCTCGCCGAAGCTCCCGAGCACCTTCGTGCCGTCGCTCAGCGCACCGGGCTGCATCTTCGCGGAGCAGTCAGCGGCCTGCGCCTCCTGCGCGCTGCAGCCGGTGACCCCGGCGAGGAGCAGCACAGCAGCTGCGGTGGCGGGAAGGATGCGACGAAGCATGGGCACCTCTCGGAGAAGGATACGAACCCGGCTATCTTATCGAACCGGCACTGGGAGATTTCGTACCGCGCGGGGAGCGTTCGCAGCGGCACTCGCACCGTTCACAGCGGTCCGCGGGCTTTCGGACGAGCACCGCGAACTTTCGATGCAGGATCGCGGGTCGCCGGGCGGCTCGGCGCTGCGGGCCCGCCCGCGTCGCGCCGCTTACGCCTCCGGCAGATCCGCCCCGCGCTCCTCAGCGAACTGCCGCGCCTCCCGCACCTTCTTACGGAGCACCTTGTCGCTCTTCACTCGCTCGCCGACCGCCTCCGGCGACCACACCTCGTCGCTCGACGGAGCAGTGCCCTCGGGGCCGAGGTCGGGCAGCCAGTTGCCGAGATCCTCGTCGCTGAAGTCGCTCTTCGATGCGCGGCGCTTCAGCTCCGGCAGCACCGTGCCCGGGGCGAGGCGCCGCGCGGTGACGAGGAAGCCGGTGTGGCCGACCATGCGGTGATCGGGGCGCACGGCGAGGCCCTCAACGTGCCAGCCGCGCACCATGGTCTCGGAGGCCTGGGCGTGCGCGAAGGATCCGCTGCGACGAATCTGCTCGACCGTGCGCGAGAGCTGCGTCACCGTCGCGACGTAACAAATGAGTACGCCACCGGGCGTGAGCGCGTCGGCCGCGACATCGACGCACTCCCAGGGCGCGAGCATGTCGAGCACGACGCGGTCGACGGTGCCGTTCGCGCAGGTCGCGGGGAGCGTCTCCTGGAGGTCGCCGACCGTCACCGTCCAGTTCTCGGGCACGCGCCCGGAGAACGCGGCGACGTTGCCCCGCGCGACCTCGGCGAACTCCTCGCGGCGCTCGAACGAGAAGAGCTCGCCCGCGTCGCTGACGGCGCGCAGCAGGTGCAGCGAGAGCGCGCCGGAACCGACGCCCGCCTCGACGACGCGTGCGCCTGGGAAGATGTCGGCGAGCGAGAGGATCTGCGCGGCGTCCTTCGGATACACGATCGCGGCCCCGCGAGGCATCGACATCACGAAGTCGGAGAGCAACGGGCGCAGCGCGAGGTACTCCTCACCGCTGCTGTTCGCGACGACCGAGGCGTCGGGAAGCCCCACGATGTCGGCGTGCGGGATCACGCCGCGGTGGCTGTGGAACTCGCCACCCTCGATGAGCGTAATCGTGTTGAGGCGGCCCTTGGGCCCGGTGAGCTGTACGCGATCGCCGTACGCGAGCGGGCCGCGAAGCGCGGGGCCCGGCGCGGGAGCCGGGGTTGCGGGGCGGGCAGGATCGGCAGCGCCGGTCTCCGCTGCACCATTCACTCCGGCGCCGTCCTCGGCGTTCCTGAGCTTCGAGAACCGCGCTGCGAGTTCGCCGGCGTCGACGCCGTCGAGCGTGTCCCAGAACGCGTGGGCGGGCGCACCGGTCAGGTCGACCAGGTTCGGCACGCCGATCGCCACCGCACCCGAAGCGTGCGCAGACCGGAGGCCCGTCACCGAGTCCTCGAAAGCGACGCACTCATGAATGTCGACACCGAGCAGTTCCGCTCCGCGGCGGTAGGGCTCAGGGTGCGGCTTCTCGTGCGCGACCTCGTCACCCGCGACGATCGCCGAGAACAGCCCCTCGGGCAGCAGTTCAACGACGGCGTCAGCGATCCCTCGCACCGACATCGTCACGAGCGCGGATGGAATGCCGGCTTCGCGGAGCGACTGCAGCAGTTCGACTGCACCGGGCCGCCACGGTGGCGTCGGCTCCATGCGCAGGCTCGCGATGACCTTCGACGCCCACTCGGAAATGATCTCGTCGATCGCGAGCGGCACCCCGAGCTCCTGGAACCGCGACGCCGCTGCACGCAGGCCCGACCCGACGAGCGACTCGCGCACGTCGGTGGTGAGCTCGATGCCGTAGCGGTCGAGCATCGCGAGTTCCGCTTCGAGCCAGGCCGGCTCCGAGTCGATGAGCGTGCCGTCCATGTCCCAGAGGACCGCGGCGGGGCCGGCTGCCACCGCGTTGGAGCCGGCCTGCTCGGCGGTGTCATTGGCGGTGTGCTCGGCGGTGTCGCCTCCTGCCGGTCCGAGGGTCCGCTCAGGTGCCGGTTCAGGTGTCCGCTCAGAGAGGAATGCGTTCATCCGACCGAGTCTACCGGCCGGCAGCAGATACCCTGAAGGTATGTCCGTTCCTGCCCCGCAGCCCCGCGTACTGATCGTCGCGTTCCAGGGATGGAGCGATGCCGGCGATGCGACGACCGACGTGCTCCAGCACCTCGGCGGACTCATCGACGCGGAGGTGCTGCACGTCATTAGCGCCGAGGGCTACGTGGACTTCCAGGTGCACCGACCGAAGCTCATCGTCGACGAGACCGGCAAGCGTGAGCTCGAGTGGCCCGATACGAGGCTGTTCGGCCCCGTGCAGCGTCCCGGCGCGTCGTTCGGGCCGCTCGACGAGCTGCCGAGCAAGACGTTGGGACTGCTCTCGGATTCGCCCGATCCCGATGCCGAGCGCGTGCGCCGCATCGACGGCACTCCCGTCACCGATCTGTTCCTCCTCGCCGGCGTCGAACCGGCCCGCGACTGGCAGAACTTCGCGGACGAGATCGTCGAGCTCGTCGACGTGTGGGCGATCGATCTTGTCATCATGCTGGGCGCCATGTACTCCGACGCACCGCACACGCGGCCCATCGTCACGACGGTGACCTCCGAGAACGAAGCACGCCGCGCAGAGATCGGGGCGGTCCGCAGCACCTACGAGGGGCCCGCAGGCATTTCCACCGTTGTCGATCTCGCGCTCGGCGAGGCCGGCGTCGAGACGCTCTCGCTGTGGGCGCAGGTGCCGCACTATGTGCACAGCACGCCCTCCCCGAAGGCGACGCTTGCGCTGCTCGACAAACTCGAGGAGCTCCTCGACATCGTGATCCCGCGTGGGGAGCTGCTCGTGCAGGCGAACGAGTGGGAGGCGAATATCAATCGCATCGCGGAGTCCGACGAGGACATGACGCGGTACATCCGCCGCCTCGAGGAGAATCGCGACGAGGAGCTCGCGGCCGAGACGACCGGCGACGCGATCGCCCTCGAGTTCGAGAAGTTCTTGAAGGGCGGGCCGCGGTTCGCGCGCGACATCGAGGTGCAGGCGCCGGGTCAGGGAGTCGACGTGCAGGGGCCTGAGGCCCAGGGGCAGGCGCAGGATCGCGCGGGCGCCGCGCATGCTCAGCCCGATGACGCGGCTTCCGAGCCGAACGACGGGAGCCAGGCGGAGCGCCCGACTCAGGCGGAGCGCCCGACTCAGGCGGAGCGCCCGACTCAGGCGGAGCGCCCGACTCAGGCGGAGCGCCCGACCGAGCTGGGGAATCCCGAACCCGACCCCTCGGACCCCGATGCAGAGAGCCCAGCCGCCGACGGTGATGACCGGCCCTGAGCGGTCCCGCTCCTGGTTACAGCTGCACACCGAGCAGCGCGAGCACCGCGTCGGCGATGAGACCCGGCGAGTCGACACCGCGATCGAGTGCGGCGTCGAGCGTCGCGAGCATCACGGGCGTATCGAGGTCGTTCGCGATCGCTGAGCGCAACTGCCGCAGCACCGCCGCAGCCGCCACCGGCTCGTCGCTCTGACGCGTCAGGCCTTCACGCCACGCCTCGAGCCGCCGGCGCGCGGTCTCGAGGTCACCGTCGTACCATTCCCACTCCGAGCGGTAGTGGTGGGCGAGCAGGCCGAGTCGGATGGCCGACGGATCGGCTCCCCCGTCGAGCAGCCGCGAGACGAAGACGAGGTTGCCGCGCGACTTCGACATCTTGTGCCCCTGGTACGAGACCAGCCCCGCGTGGCAGTAGGCATGCGCGAGCGGCGTGCCCGAGAGCGCGGTTGCGTGCGCCGCCGTGAACTCGTGGTGCGGGAAGACCAGGTCTGATCCGCCGCCCTGCACCGTGAAGGCGCCTCCGAGCGCACCGCGGGCGATCACGGAGCACTCGACGTGCCATCCCGGTCGACCGACACCGACCGACGTCTCCCAGCTCGGCTCCCCCGCGCGCGCGGCGCGCCACAGCAGCGGATCGAGCGCTCCGCGCTTCCCCGTCCGCTCGGGGTCTCCCCCGCGTTCGGCGCTCAGGCGCAGCATGAGCTCGCGGTCGTAGGGGGCGACGTCGCCGAGACGCCACTCCGAGTCGCGAGAGGCGCCCTCGGTATCGAAGTAGATGTCGTCGCCCTCGGCGTCGTCAGTGGGCACCGAGTAGGCGTAACCGAGCTCGCGCAGCTCGCGAACAGCATCCGCGATCTCATCGATCTGCTCGGTCACCGCGACGTAGTGCTCCGGCGGCAGCATGCCCATACGGAACATGTCGGAGCGGAACAGCCCGATCTGCTCGTCGGCGAGAGCGCGCCAGTCGACGCCGGTGTCGTTCGCCCGCTCCAGCAGCGGATCGTCTACGTCGGTGATGTTCTGCGCGTAGACCGTCTCGATGCCCGCGTCGCGCCAGGCGCGCTGCATGATGTCGAAGGTCAGGTACGTGAACGCGTGGCCGAGGTGGGTCGCGTCGTACGGCGTGATGCCGCAGACGTACAGCAGCGCTTTGCCCTCGGGGATCGCGGGGTGCTCGAGGCGGCCCGTCGCGGTGTTGAAGAGCTTCGGGGCGACGCCTTGACCGGGGAGCTCGGGGATCTCCGGAGGTGTCCAGGTTCTCACAGCACTCCTCCAACGGACAGCGCATGGGCGGTTTCGGAGGCCTGGGCGACGGTAGTGCCGCCCTCGGCCGAGAGCACTCCGGTGCTGAGCAGCACGATGACAACGACGCCGAGGAGTACGCGGTAGATGACGAAGGGCATGAAGCTGCGCTTCGAGATGTAGCTCATGAAGAATTTGATGATGACGATCGCGACCACGAACGCGATGACGGTCGCGACGAGCGTCATCGACATCGGGGCGCCGCCGCTCGGCTCGCCGATCTCCTTGAAGAGCTTGTAGAAGCCCGAGCCGAGCACGGCGGGAATGGCGAGCAGGAAGGAGTAGCGCGCGGCCGCCTCACGGCGGTAGCCCATGAGCAGGCCGGCGGTGATGGTGCCGCCGGAGCGCGAGACGCCCGGGATCAGGGCGAGCGACTGTGCGAGACCGTAGACGAGTCCGCGCTTCCACGTCAGCTGCTCGATAGAGAGCTCTTTGCGCCCCACGCGATCCGCGATACCGAGGAGGATGCCGAAGACGATGAGCATGGTCGCCGTGATCCAGAGCGAGCGGAGGGTCGTGTCGATCGCGTCCTGGAACAGCAGCCCGAGCACGACGATCGGGATCGAGCCCAAGATGATCCACCAGCCCATGAGAGCGTCGGGATCATTGCGCGCGACCCGCTTGCCACCGAGCGATTGGAACCAGCGCCCGATGATCCGCACGATGTCGCGCCAGAAGAACACGATGACCGCAGCCTCCGTGCCGATCTGCGTGATCGCCGTGAACGCGGCACCCGCGTCGCCGATGCCGAGCAGCTCGCTCGCGATGCGCAGGTGCGCGCTCGACGAAATCGGGAGGAACTCGGTGAGCCCCTGGAGGATGCCGAGGAGGATCGCCTCGAAGATACCCATGTTTCCTTTCCTGGGCCCCGGCCCGCGTACGGCGGCAGGCTATTGGGCCGCCGACCAGACTAGCCCACGGTGAGCGACCGCGGCCTGATCGCGGTGCACATACGGCACGAATCCACTGCCTGCGGGCGGCGCGGAGGCGAACGCGTGCTAGTACGTGCGGAGCAGGTCCGCGAGCACCGCGTGGCCGAAGTCGAGCGCGTCGAGCGGCACGCGCTCGTCGACGCCGTGGAACATGCCCGGGAAGTCGAGACCGGCCGGCAACCGCAGCGGCGCGAAGCCGTACCCCGCGATGCCGAGGCGTGCGAGCGACTTGTTGTCGGTGCCACCCGAGAGCAGATACGGCAGCACTCGCGCCTCGGGGTCCGCTCGCTTCAGACTCGCGGTCATCGCGTCGACGAGTTCACCCGAGAACGGCACCTCGAGCCCGATGTCGGAGTGGACCTGCTCGAGCTCGATGTCGTCGCCCACGATCGCGCGAATCTGATCGAGCACGGTCTCCTGGTCAGCGGGAAGTGCGCGCACGTCGATGAGCGCCTCCGCCGTGTCGGGGATGACATTGTGCTTGTAGCCTGCCTGCAGCACGGTCGGGTTGCTCGTGCTGCGCAGGCTCGCCTGGATGAAGCCGCCGGCCATGCCGAGTTGCAGCACGACGGTCTCGGCGTCGACCTCGTGCCGATCCTCCCCGAGGATGTCGGCGATCGCGTCGACGAGCTCGCGCGTGGTCTCGGTGAGCGTCACCGGCCACTCGTGGCGCCCGAGCGCTGAGACCGCTTCCGCCAGCCGCGTCACCGCGTTGTCGTGCCAGACCCGCGAACCGTGGGCGGCCGTGCCCCGCGCCCGCAGCCGGATCCACTCGAGCGATTTCTCGCCCGTCTGCACGAGGTACGCGCGCGTGCCCGCGATGTCGATGGAGTACCCCCCGACCTCGCTGATCGCCGTCTTGGCACCGGCGAAGAGCTCCGGTCGCTCGCGCACCAGATACTGCGCGCCGTAGACCCCGCCGTTCTCCTCGTCGGCGAAGAACGCGAGAACCACGTCGCGTCGAGGGCGCTCCCCCGCCCGCAGCAGCTCGGCAATGGCCGTCAGGATCATGGCGTCCATGTCCTTCATATCGACGGCCCCGCGACCCCACAGCATGCCGTCTTGCACGACGCCCTCGAACGGATCGACGCTCCAGTTCGCTCGGTCCGCGGGAACGACGTCGAGGTGCCCGTGGAGCACGAGCGCCGGGAGCGACGGATCGGCTCCCGCGACTCGCGCAACGACGCTCGCGCGTCCCGGATCAGACTCGATGATCTCGGGATCGAGGCCGAGCTCGCGCAGGTACGCGGCGACGTACTCGGCCGCCGGTCGCTCGGGCTCCGCATCGCCGCCACCGCGGTTCGTGGTGTCGATGCGGATCAGGTCGCGCGCGATCCGTGCCGTCTCCGACAGCGCGGCATCAGGGGTCTCGAGGCTCATGGTTCTAGGGTAGTCGGAGCCTCCGACATTCATCGAGCGAGCGACAGAACCGTTCGCGCCGCAGCAGGGAATCCGGGTCGGAGCCGCGGCCGATCCGCACCCCAGCCTGCCTTCTCCACGCCGTGCAGTAGGCTGCACCCGTGGAAATTGGCGGAGCTTCACCCGGTTCGACCCTCTCGTGACCGCGGCGCGCACCCGGCTCCCGCCGTGGAGCGTCGCCGTCTCCGCGATGTTCCTGATCCAGCTCTCGAGCGCGCTCTCGGTCGGCCTGATCGCCGAGGTCGGCCCCGCGACGACGTCGTGGCTGCGGCTCCTCATGGGCGGCCTCATCTTCATCGCGATCGCGCGCCCGAAACTGCGCTCGATCCGCCGAGACGATGCGCTCCCGCTCATCGGTCTGGGCGCCGCGAGCGCGCTGATGAGCGTCGCGTTTCTCGCCGCCGTCGACCGTATTCCGCTCGGCACCGCGGTCGCCATCGAGTTCCTCGGCCCGCTGACCGTCGCCGCCATCAGAAGCCACTCGCGCCGCGCGCTCGCGTGGCCGTTCCTTGCGCTCGCGGGCGTCGTGCTCCTCACCGAGCCCTGGCACGGGGCGGTGGATCTCGGCGGCATCGCCTTCGCCCTCCTCGCGGGCGTGGGCTGGGGCAGCTACATTCTGCTGACGCAGCGGGTCGGTGACCGCTTCCCCGGCATCAGCGGCCTCGCCGTCACGATTCCCATCGCCGCGGTCTGCTCCGCCGTCGTCGGCGTCCCTGGCCTCGTCGCGAACTTCGAGTGGCGCTTTCTGCTGATCGCGCTCGGGCTCGCCGTGCTCGCGCCGGTGCTGCCGTTCTGGCTCGAGATGTCCGCGCTGCGCCGCATGACCCCGGCCGCATTCGGTACGCTCATGGCCGTCGAACCGGCGGTCGGCATGCTGCTCGGCGCCATCGTGCTCGGCCAGCTGCCTTCCGCGATTCAGCTGACGGGCGTCGCGCTCGTGGTGCTGGCCGGCGCGGCCGCGCAGCGGGGCGGATCGCGGGAAGTCGCAGGCGATCCCGATGTGGCGCCGCTCTCGCCGGAGCACCTGGAGGATCCTGACGACCCCGACCGCCCGTCGAATCCGGAACCGCCCGCGCACCCCGAAACGCCGGACGCCGACCGTCCCAAAGACTACGAATAGCACCGCGCCTTGCGGCTCCGCCGCGAGCTTCTACGGGTCGAACCTCTCCTCTTGAGACTCCGCAAGCTGATCTTCGAATAGTGAAATGTCGACGTCCGGGCGCGAGGGCCCGATGCGCGGCGCGCGTTGACGGGTGTCTCCCCCGCCGACCCTGTTGCTACGCTCCGTGAGCGCCACCAGCGCAAGGTGACCGTCGGCGGTCCAGCACACAAGACGCCCGCGCTGGTCTTTCGTGCGCCCAAGGACGCCTGCCTCGAGCAGCTCGCCGAGCGCTCGATGCGCGGCAGCAGGGGACACACCGAGACGTCCGCTGACGGAATCGGCGGTCAGCACGGGATCCGAAGCGAGAGTGTCCAGAATGCGTCGTACGACCGCGTCCTTTCGTGGAACCGCGGGATTCAGACCCTTTTCTTTTCGGAAGGACACGAGCTGGTCGAACACCGTACGATCAAGCGCGGCGATACGCTCCGCCAGCCTCACAGCATTACCCGCCGCTCGCTCGGTCGCCTGAGCGAAACTGATCACCCACTCGTCGAGCCGCACCGGGTCAGCGCGGTACCCGGTCAGCCCCGCGATATACGCGTCAGTGTCTCCCGCGAACACCGTACTGATCGGGATAAGCACGTTCCGCAACGCGTCGGTGCGGCGCAGGACCGTGTGAATGAGTGCCCGCCCCGTGCGCCCATTTCCGTCGATGAACGGGTGAATCGTCTCGAATTGCGCATGAGCGATTGCGGCGCGAACGACCGGGTTTCCCTCTGTTTCGGTCACAAAACTGGCGAGATCTTCGACGAGGCGGGCTACCTCAGTTTCTGGGGGTGGCACGAACGCTGCCCGCAGCGGCGACCAGCCTGGTCCACCGACCCAGTTTTGCTCCTGGCGCAGCCCGCGTTCGAGTCGCGGTTCGATGACGTGCTGCAAGTCGACGATGTCATCGGCCGTGATCGTGCGAGTGAGGTCAGTCAGTCCGGCGATTGCCGCTTCCGTCGCGCGCACATTCGCGACGACATCGAGGGCTTGGCGGGGGCCCTGATGCAGTACTTCAGCGATTGCGAGTCGCTTGGGGGTGACTCGATTCCCTTCGATCCAAGAGGATGAAATCGACTCCGATCGAATGAGGAGATGATTGAGGTATTGTCCTCGCTCACCAATCCTTTCGTCCGCGCGGGCGAGCACAGCAAGTGCATCCTCGGCCGCGCTTTGCGCTGCAGCGCTCGGCGACGGGAGCGAGGTCCCTAATTCATCCGGAACATACGCGAGGTACCGGCCAGGCTGGCGATCGCGACGGCTCAGACCGCCGGCAGCCTCAGGATGCCAGAGACGTTCGACGTGATATCCCACAGCCCACCTCCTTCGCGCTTCTATTTCTACTTTAGATGCTCTAAGTGAGAAATAGGGCGATACGGCGAACGGTTACTGGCATCAAGTCCCCGACGCACAGCCCAAAATTCAACAACGCGAAAATGGCCTCCGAGCCGGAGTCGAAACCCCGGTCGGAGACCATTTTTCGTTCGTGCGCGGAGGGGGACTTGAACCCCCACGCCCTAATACGGGCACTAGCACCTCAAGCTAGCGCGTCTGCCATTCCGCCACCCGCGCGAACGATCCGGAACCGTCATCGGCCGAACAGAAGATAACTTAGCACGGATTTCCAGGGCGACTCGAATCGGTCCGGGATCTCGCGCGCGTCGCGCCCACGCGCCCCGCAATCGCCGGATACCGACGGCCGAAATGCCGCAGGCACGCGCACGGGCGTCAGGGCCGCAGTCGTCGCCGCAGCAGCTCGATCCGCTTCTGCAGTTGCGTCACCGACGCCTGCGCCACCGCCGGCCCGCCGCACACGCGCCGCAGCTCCGTGTGGATGTCCTTGTGCGGCTCCCCCGACACCTTCGAGTACATGCCGACGAGCGAGTTCAGCAGCTTCCGCTGCTCGCCGAGCGTGCGGTGCAGCGCCTCGGGCGCCTCCGCCTTCTCGGGGGCGTGCTCGAGGATCCCCTGTCGGTTCGCGCTCCGCCGCGCCTGCCGCGCTTGCCGTTGCTGCAGCAGCGCCTTCACCTCCTGCGGCTCGAGCAACCCGGGGAAGCCGAGGAAGTCGAGCTCCTCCTCCGACTCGACCTCGGCGTACCCGCCGAACTCGGCGCCATCGAACACAGCCCGGTCGAAGTGCGCATCCGAGCCAAGCGCCTGGTAGACGAAGTTCTCGCCCTCGACGAGCTCGGACGACGCCTGATCCCCCCGCTCCGCATCCGCCATGAGCGCGGCCTCGGCGTCCCACATCTCCTCTGCGCTCTTCGGCCCCTCGAGTACGTGGTTCCGCTCCTTCTCGAGCTCGGAGGCGAGCTGCATGAGGGCGGGCACGTTCGGAATGAACACCGACGCCACCTCGCCGCGACGCCGCGACCGCACGAAGCGACCGATCGCCTGGGCGAAGAAGAGCGGCGTCGACGAGCTCGTCGCGTAGACGCCCACCGCGAGGCGCGGCACGTCGACGCCCTCAGACACCATGCGCACGGCGACCATCCAGCGAGACTCCCCCTTCGAGAACTCGTCGATGCGCTCGGAGGCCCCGGAGTCGTCGGAGAGGATCAGCGCGACCTCCTCCCCCGTGATCGCCGCGAGCTGCGCCGCGTACGACTTCGCGGCGGCGTGGTCGGTCGCGATCACGAGTCCGCCAGCGTCGGGAATCTGCTGCCGCACCTCGGTGAGACGGCGATCGGCGGCGCGCAGCACCTTCGCGATCCAGTCCCCGGCGGGGTCGAGCGCCGTACGCCACGCCTGCGACGTCACGTCCTTGGTGTTGCCCTCGCCGAGCGCGGCCTCCATCTCCTCGCCCGCCGAGGTCTGCCACCGCATCTTCCCCGCGTAGACCATGAAGATCACCGGGCGCACGATCCCGTCGGCGAGCGCGCGACCGTAGCCGTAGTCGTAGTCGGTGAGCGAGAGGCGCGATCCGTCACCCTGCGGCGCGTACTCGACGAACGGGATCGGTGCGTCGTCGGAGCGGAACGGCGTTCCCGTAAGCGAGAGCCGCCGCCGAGCGTTGCCGTACGCCTCGCGAATCGCGTCGCCCCAGCTCAGCGCGTCGCCGCCGTGGTGCACCTCGTCCATAATGACGAGCGTGTTCTCGTGCTCGGTGAGCAGCCGGTGCTGCACGGGCTTCATCGCGACCTGCGCGTACGTCACGGCGACCCCGTGGAAGTGCCGCCCGTACGCGAGCCCGTCGCTGTTCGAGTAGTCCGGGTTCAGGCGGATCCCGGCGCGCGCGGCCGCGTCAGCCCACTGCGACTTCAGGTGCTCCGTGGGGGCGACGACGATGATCTGCCGCACGGTGTGATTCGAGCGCAGGATCGCCGCGAGCCTCAGCGCGAACGTCGTCTTACCGGCGCCGGGCGTTGCCGACGCCAAGAAGTCGCGCGGGTTCGCGTCGAGGTAGCGCTTGATCGCCTCTTCCTGCCAGGCGCGCAGCGTTCCAGCCGTACCGTGGGCGGCCCGCTCGGGATAGGCCGGTGGCAGGTGCTCGGCTGCGCTGGTCCCCGGAAGGTGGAGGCCCGATTCCGAATCTGTCACAACGTTCTAGACTAACGCTGTAACCCGAGCGCCGCGTCCTCGCGGATGTCCCCGCCGGGCGTCCCCTCCCCGTTCGCGGTGTGCTCGCCCGAACTTCCCGACTCAGAGGTGAGATATGACACAGGACAGCACCGCGCAGGACAGCACCGCAGCGGGTGGCATCGCACGGGGCAACCACGCAGCGGGCGGCATCGCACCGGGCAACCACGCAGCGGGCGGCATCGCACCGGGCAACCACGCACCGGACTCCATCGCACCAGAAGCCGGGTCGCCTGACGGCACGGCGGCGGATTGCGAGGCGCCGAACGAGGCCGCCGCTCAGAGCCCGGTCCAGCTCCCCTGGTCCCGCTTCGTGGCCCTCGGCGACTCGTTCACCGAGGGCGTGGGCGATCCCGACCCGGACAGCCCGGGCGGCCTTCGCGGCTGGGCCGATCGCTTCGCCGAGGTGCTCAGCGGCTTCGACGACGAGTTCGCCTACGCGAACCTCGCGGTGCGCGGCAAGCTCATCCAGCAGATCACCGACGAACAGGTGGACACCGCGCTCGACCTGCGCCCGGATCTCATCAGCGTGTGCGCGGGCGGCAATGACGTGATCCGCCCGGGCACCGACCCGGACGAGGTCGCGGCGAAGCTCGAGCGCGTGGTCGAGCGCCTCGAGGTGGGCGGCGCGACGATCCTGCTGTTCACCGGGGTCGACACCGCGTTCCAGCCAGTCTTCCGCTCGATCCGCGGGAAGGTGGCGATCTTCAACGAGAACGTGCGCAAGGTCGCGCAGCGCCACGACTGCATCGTCGTCGACCAGTGGGCGCTCGAGGAGCTGCACGACAGCCGCTACTGGGCGGGCGACCGCCTGCACCTCAACGCGCTCGGACACCACACGATCGCCCGCGCGGCACTCGATGCGCTCGGCGTTCCCCACGATCTCGCGCCGCTCGATCCGCCACCCCTGCCCTTCCGCAGCTGGCGCCAGGCGCGCCGCGAGGACGTCGTCTGGGCGCGCGAGCACTTCGTGCCGTGGGTGATCCGCCGCATTCGACACGTCTCTTCGGGCGACCGCATCGTCGCGAAGCGGCCCGTGCCCGCCGCGGTGCGCGTGCCGCGACCCGACGAAGCGTAGGGTTCGGCGGCCCATCACGGAGCGCGACGAGCGCACCGCGCAGCCGTCGCCAGGGGCTCCCGCAATCGCAGGCGAGCGGCTAGGGTGAGCCGCATGACTCAGATGCACCTCACGAAGCAGCTCGCAGACACCCTGGTCCAGGTCGGAGTCCACTCGGCCTACGGCGATCCCATCGAGGTCGACGGCACGACGCTCATTCCCGTCGCCTACACCGCGTACGGCTTCGGGGCGGGCGAGGGCGCCGGCGCCGGCGAGGGCGTCGCGCAGGGCGAGGGATCGGGCGGAGGCGGTGGCGGGGTCGCCGTGCCCCTCGGCTCGTACGTGACCCGCGACGGCGCCACCCGCTTCGAGCCGAACATCGTCGCGCTCCTCGCCGTCGGTGTTCCCTTCGTGTGGGTCGCGGGACGTGCGCTGGCGCGGGTCATCCGCGCGCTCAAGAAGTAGCGGCCGGGCTCCACGTCCAGGGCTCGCGCGGTAGCGCCGCGGGGTCGAAGCGATCGAGGATCTGCGCGGCCGACACGCGCTCCCCCGGCGCCGCGAGCCCGAGCGACTCGGCGATCCACGAGCGCACCGTCGCCGCGTCGACGCCCGTGCGCCGCAGCTCGGCGAGCGTCACCGCGCCGTCGCGCTTCGCGAGGCGCGCACCGCTCGGCCCGAGCACGAGCGGCACGTGGGCGTACTCGACCTCGGGCGGCGACGGCAGTCCGAGGAGGCGCTGCAGCAGGATCTGCCGCGGCGTCGACGAGGCGAGGTCGTCGCCCCGCACGATCTGGTCGACGCCCATCGCCGCGTCGTCGACCACGACCGCGAGATTGTAGGCAACCGTGCCGTCGCCGCGGCGCAGCACGAAGTCGTCGATGTCGCCGCGCACCCGCCCGAGCAGGACGTCGTCGAACTCGGGGGCGACCGTGCCCTCGGGTACGCGCAGCCTGAGCGCCGGGAGCCGCGGCGCGATACGGGCACGGGCCGCGGCGCGCTCGGCCTCGCTCAAGTCGCGGCAGGTGCCCGGGTAGGCGCCGGGCGGCGCGTGAGGCGCGCTCGGCGCCGCGAGGATGTCGCGCCGCGTGCACGTGCACTCGTACACCAGCCCCGCGTCTGCGAGCCGCGCGATCGCGCGCTCGTGATCCGCCCCGCGCTCCGACTGCAGCACGGCCACGCCGTCCCAGTCGATGCCGATGCGCTCGAGGTCGTCGAGCTGCGCGCCGCCGCTGCCGGCATCGCGCGCGCGGTCGAGATCTTCGATGCGCATGAGAAAACGGCGGCCGGTGGATCGCGCGAAGCACCAAGCGATGAGCGCCGTCCGCAGATTCCCGAGGTGCAGCTCGCCCGAGGGGCTGGGCGCGTACCGTCCTGCTCCCCCGGCGCCCGTCATGCGGTCTATCCTCTCACGGCGATACCCTGGAACTCCGATCGCGAGGAGGCACCGTGCGCCCAGATTCCACCCCTGCAGACGTGGCACCGCTCGAGGCGATTCTCGGAGACCGCCTCGTGCGCGATCCCGAGCTGATGCGGCCGTTCGCACGGGACACCTCGCGCGCCGCACTCGAGGGCGACCCCATCGGGGTGGTGCTCGCGGAGTCGACCGCGGACGTCTCAGAGGCGCTCCGCTGGGCGAGCAGCACCGGCACCCCCGTGAGCGTGCGCGGCGCGGGCACCGGGCTCGCGGGCGGGGCGATGGCCTACGCTGGCGGGCTCGTGATCTCGCTCGAGCGCATGGCGCGGATCATCGACATCGACGTCGCGAACGGGCTCGCGATCGTGCAGCCCGGTGTGATCACGGCCGAGCTCGACGCGGCGGCGCGCGAGCACGGGCTCTTCTTCCCGCCGGACCCGGCGAGCGCCCGCATCAGCACCGTGGGCGGCAACATCGCGACGAACGCGGGCGGGCTCCGCTGCGTCGCGCACGGCGTCACGAGCGATTCCGTAGCAAGGCTCGAGGTGGTGCTCGGCGACGGCCGCGTGCTGCGCACCGGCGCGCGCACCCGCAAGAACGTCGTCGGCTACGACCTGACGAGGCTCTTCGTCGGGTCGGAGGGCACCCTCGGCGTCGTGACGGAGGCGACCGTGCGCCTGAAGCCCGTGCCGGCCGGCGAGCCGCGCACGTTCCGCGCGAGCTTCCGCGACCTCGAGTCGGCGGGCCGCGCGGTCTCCGCGATTGTCGCGGGGCAAGCACGCCCCGAGGTGCTGGAACTGATGGACGCGCTGAGCGTCGAGATCATCGAGTCGTTCCGCCCCAGCGGGCTCACCGTACCGCGGGGCGCGATGCTCGTGGGCCAAACGGTGGGTCACTTCGGAGCGGACGCGCAGGCAGAGGCCGAGGCGATCACGGCGCTCTGCCGATCCCTCGGTGCCGACGACACCGCGATCTCCGACACCGACGAACTGCTGGAAGCCCGCCGCCTGTCGAACCCGGCGCTCAACGCCCGCGGGCTCAAGCTGTCGTGCGACGTCGGGGTGCCCGTCGCGGCGCTCGCGGAGGTGTTCCGCGGCATCTCCGAGATCTCGGCGCGCCACGGCAAGCGGGTGTCGACGGTCGCGCACGCGGGTGACGGCAATCTGCACAGCACCGTCGAGTCGTCGGACGCGGCCGCCGATATCGTCGCTGCCGACGCCGTGCTCGACGACATCACGCGCCTCGCGCTCTCGCTGGGCGGCACGATCTCGGGCGAACACGGCATCGGCTCGCTCAAGCGCCATGAGCTGCCGTGGCAGCAGGACGACGTCGCGCTGTCGGTGCAGCGCTCGATCAAGGCGGCGCTCGATCCCGCGGGGGTGCTCACGCCGGGTCGCGCCATCTGAGGGGTTTGTCAACCGGGTGGGCATCGGCGGTGAGCTCCGGCAGTGTCGAAGGCAGTGCGCACGCACTGCGATCCGCACACGGTTCGAGTCGCAGAGCGGGCGCCGCACAAGTCACACCCCGGGGCGCACCCCGCGCCCACTGCACTGCGTAAGGAGCACCCATGAGCACCGAGACCCAGCTGACCCCCGAGACCGTCATCGAGCTGATGCGCGAGGAGCGCTTCGTGATGATGTCGACCGCGACCGCCGAGGGCAAGATCGTGTCGCACCCGATGACGCCGCAGGAGGTCACGGACACGGGCGAGGTGTGGTTCTTCATCGGGCTGCAGGGCGACCAGGCCGATGCGATCCGCGCGAACCCGCAGGTGAACCTCGCGTTCGCCGAGACCGGCAGCTGGCTCTCCGTCGCCGGCAAGGCCGAGTTCGTGGAGGACCGGGCGAAGGCGGCCGAGCTCTGGGACGGGCAGGTCGACGCGTACTTCGACGGCGGGCTGGAGGATCCGAACCTCGGGCTCCTCCGCGTCTCGGGCGAGTCCGCGCAGTACTGGGGCGTGCCGGGCGGCAAGGTGATGGCGGCGGTCAAGATGGCGGCTGCGAAGGTGACCGGCCAGGAGGGTCCGGGTAAAGCGGGAACGGTCGAGCTGTAGGGGTGGCGAGGGCGGTGGTTCACTTGCGAGCGCAAAAAGTGGACCACCCGCCGGACCAGTGACAGGATCTGAGCATGCGTATCCTCTCGATTCAGTCCTCAGTCTCGTACGGCCACGTCGGCAATTCCGCCGCTGTCTTTCCACTTCAGCGGATCGGTGTGGAGGTCATGCCGGTCTCGACCGTCATGTTCTCGAACCACACCGGCTACGGCGCCTGGCGCGGGCCGATGCTCACGGGCGATGATGTGCGCGAGGTGGTCACCGGCATCGAGGAGCGCGGCGGACTGGAGGGCGTCGACGCGGTGCTCTCGGGATACCAGGGTGGCGACAGCCTCGGTGACGCGATTCTCGACGCGGTCGATCGAGTGCGGCGGATCAACCCGCGTGCGATCTACGCCTGCGACCCGGTGCTGGGGAACGCCCAGTCGGGGTGCCACGTCTCCCCCGAGGTGCAAAACTTGATTCGCGACCGAGTGGTGCCGCATGCCGACCTCATCACGCCGAATCAGTTCGAGCTCGGCTTTGTCACGGGCACGCAGCCCGACACCCTCGAGTCGACCCTCGCCTCCGTCGATCGAGCGCGGGCGCTCGGCCCGCGCACCGTGCTCGTGACGAGCGTCAACCGGCCCGAACGCCCGGACGACGTGATCGAGATGCTCGCCGTGACGGAGGGCGGGGCCTGGCTCATCGAGACCCCCCGCATCCCGGTGAAGATCAACGGTTCCGGCGATGTCACGGCGGCGCTCTTCACGGCGCACTTCGCCTCGTCAGGCGATGCCGCCGCTGCGCTCGAGCGCACCACCGCCAGCGTCTATTCGTTGCTCGAGCGCACGCACGCCGCCGGGTCGCGGGAGTTGCTGCTCGTCGAATCGCAGGAGGACTACGCGCACCCGAACTTGCGCTTCTCGGCGCAGCAGGTGCGCTAAACGCCGCCGCGCTACCCGCCCGCGCCCCGGTGTCCGGGGCTGTACGCGCCCCTCGCCCCGCCTCTTCATCCATGCGACGCGAGTGGCCGCTTCAAGCACGCGAAGCGGCCACTCGCGTCCACTCGATGAAGCGGAACACGGCACAGCGCGGGGAGCCGAGCAGGATCACGAAGAGTGTTCCAAAAACGCGCACCCGGGTGGCACCGCGCCCGAGCGCTGCGCTACCATCGAAGCAAAGTTCGGCATGTCGAACAATGGGGTTCGGGTGGTCGACACACCACCCGACTCCCTGCGGCGAGCGCAGCGAGGAGGGCCATGAACGCGCGAAAGCACGGAACGCGTGTACGACGCACGCGCGCCATTCCTGCCGCACTCGCGACGGCCACCCTGCTCCTCACCGTCGGCTGCGCCCCGGCGCGCGATGCCTGGACCGCAGACCCCGCGAACGCATCGCCTCATGCCCCCGTGGTGCTCACCACCTTCACGGTGATCGCAGACATGGCCCGCGCGGTCGCGGGAGATCACCTTGCCGTGCGTTCGATCACGAAGGCCGGCGCCGAGATCCACGGGTACGAGCCCACGCCGCTCGATGTCGCCCGAGCGTCGGAGGCCGATCTCATCCTCGACAATGGTCTCGGCCTCGAAGCCTGGTTCGCGCGCTTCGTGGAGCAGACCGACGTGCGGCACGTGGTGCTCTCGGAGGGCGTCGAGCCGATCCCGATCGCAATCTCAGGCGAGAACGACGCGGGCAAAGCAGGCAATGCGGCCAGCACGAGCGCGGCCGACGCTGCCGCCTCTGAGGGCGACACGACCGACCCCGCCCACGCGACGAACCCGCATGCGTGGATGAGCCCCGCGAACGCCGCGATCTACGTCGACAACATCCAGGCGGCCTTCACCAAGCTCGACCCCGAACACGCGTCCGACTACGAGGCCAACGCGGCCGCGTACCGCGAGCAGCTCGACGCACTCGCGGAGCGCCTGACCGAAGCGGTCGACGCGCTTCCCGAAAACCACCGCGCCCTCGTCACCTGCGAGGGTGCCTTCTCGTACCTGGCCCGGGACGCCGGCCTCACCGAGCGCTACATCTGGCCCGTCAACGCGGAGCAGCAGGCGACGCCGCAGCAGATCGCCGGGACGATCGACTTCGTGCGCGAGCGAGAGGTCCCTGCCGTCTTCTGCGAGTCCACGGTGTCTGACCGCCCGATGCGGCAGGTGGTCGAGAGCACGGACGCCGCGTTCGGCGGCACGCTCTACGTCGACTCGCTCTCACTGCCCGACGGTCCCGTACCGACGTATCTCGACCTCCTCTCGCACGACATCGACACGATCGTCGCCGGCCTCTCAGAAGGGCGCCCCGCATCATGACTGCCTCCCCCGCCATCTCCGTGCAGGGCGTGACCGTGCGCTACGGCGACGTCCTCGCGCTCGACGGCGCCTCCCTCGACGTCTCGGCGGGGCGGATCACGGGGCTCATCGGCATGAACGGCTCGGGCAAGTCCACGCTCTTCAAGACCATCATGGGCACGCTGACCCCCGAGCAGGGATCGGCGCAGCTCGCCGGTCTTCCTCCCGCCGAGGCGCGGGCCCGCGGTCTCGTCGCGTACGTGCCGCAGAGCGAGGACGTGGACTGGGCATTCCCCGTCTCCGTGCGCGAGGTCGTGATGATGGGGCGGTACGGCAAGCTCGGCATCACCAGGCGGGCGGGCGCGGCGGATCGGCACGCCGTCGAGCACGCCCTCGCCCGGGTCGAGCTCACCGATCTCGCGGATCGCCAGATCGGGCAGCTCTCGGGCGGGCAAAAGAAGCGCGCGTTCGTCGCGCGCTGCATCGCGCAGGAAGCGGAGATTCTGCTCCTCGACGAGCCCTTCGCCGGAGTCGACAAGCGCAGCGAGGCGACGATCGTCCGTCTGCTTCGCGAGCTCGCCTCCTCCGGGCACACGGTGCTGGTGTCGACGCATGACCTCCACGCGCTCCCCGAGCTCGCGGACGACGCCGCGCTACTGCTGCGGCGGGTACTCTTCCACGGGCCGGTCGCAGAGGCGCTCACTCCCCCGCGGATCGCGCAGGCGTTCGTGCTCGGCGATCCCGAACTGCGTGACGCGGAGGCGCATGCGCCCGCAGCCGATGCTCGGCAGCAAGCAGGGGCCATCGCGCCACAGCCAAAGTCGAGCCCGGAAGCGGAGCAGCGCGCATGAACCCCATCGACCTGTTCCTCGAGCCGCTGCAGTACGAGTTCATGGCGCGCGCGCTCGTAACGACCGCGATCGCCGCTGCGGTCTGCGCGTTGCTCTCCTGCTGGCTCGTGCTGACGGGGTGGTCGCTCATGGGTGACGCCGTCTCGCACGCCGTGCTGCCGGGCGTGGTGCTCGCGTACGTCGTGGGGGCGCCCTTCGCCCTGGGCGCGCTCGTGTTCGGGTTCCTCTCGGTCGCGCTCATCGGGGGGATCCGCAACACGAGCCGCGTGAAGGAGGACGCGGCGATCGGCATCGTCTTCACCACGCTCTTCGCGCTCGGGCTCGTGCTGATCTCGGTGACGCCGAGCCAGACGGATCTGAGCCACATCGTGTTCGGCAACATTCTCGGTGTCTCGAACGGCGATCTGCTGCAGATCGGTGTGCTCGCGACTATCGCGGCCGTCGTGCTCCTACTGAAGCGGCGGGATCTCACGCTGTGGGCGTTCGACCCCACGCACGCCCACGCGATCGGGCTGAACCCGCGCCTCCTCGGGGCGGTGCTCCTCGGCCTCATCGCGCTCACCTCCGTCGTGGCGCTGCAGGTCGTCGGCGTGATCCTCGTGGTCGCGATGCTCATCATTCCGGGAGCGACCGCCTACCTCCTCACCGACCGCTTCACGCGCATGCTGGTGATCGCGCCGGTGCTCTCGGTGGCGTGTTCCGTGACCGGGATCCTGCTGAGCTACTGGTTCGACGCGTCCTCCGGCGGCCTCGTCATCCTCGTGCAGGGCGCCGCCTTCACGCTCGTGTATCTCCTGAGCCCGCGGCAGGGCCTCCTCACGCGAGCGATTGCCCGACGGGCGCGGCGGGGACGCGAGGTGCACGCGCGGTAGTTGCGGCGCGCCTTTCGGGCGGGCCTTTCCGGCGGGCCGAGCGGAGTTGCGCTGACCGGATCGCTTCCGAGAACAGTTTGGTGCGTTACCAGCCGGGACACTGCACCAAACTGCCACCCGAGCGCACGGGTCTGCCAAGAAGCAGGCACCCGCGCAGCGCCGACGTCTCCACGCGGTCGCTAGTCTCGATGGGTACCGTACACACGAAGAGAGCCCCATGAGTACTCTGCCGCCCGCATCCACGCCCGCATCGTCCACCGCACGCCCTGCTCACCCGACGCTCCCGGCCACCCCGCGCAAAGCATGGCGCATGCTTGCGATCGGTGTCGCTGCTCAAGCGGCCGGCACGCTGCTCGTCTCGACGCCCGCGTACCTCATCGTGCTCCTCCACACGCAGCAGGGCGTTTCCCTCACCCAGGGAGGCCTGCTCGCCTCAGCCCCCACCTTCGGCATGGTGCTGACGCTCGTCGCCTGGGGCGCCGCCGCCGACCGGTGGGGCGAACGCGGCGTCATAGCAACCGGTTCCGCCCTCTCCGCTCTCGCCGCGCTCGCAGCTGCCTTCACGAACGACTTCGTGTGGCTCGCCGCACTCCTGGCCGCGGGTGGAGCGGCCGCGGCGAGCACCAACGCGGCGAGCGGGCGCGTGGTCGTGGGATGGTTCCCGCGTCACCGGCGGGGGCTCGCGATGGGAATCCGCCAAATGTCGCAGCCGCTCGGCGTCGCCGCTGCCGCGCTCATCGTGCCGCCCATGGCCGCCGCATACGGTGTCGCCGCCCCGCTGTTCATCGTCGCCGCCGCGACGGGCGTCCTCGCGATCGCGGCGCTCCTCGGCATCGAGAATCCTCCGCGGTCCGCTCCCGCCGCGGCCGGGGGCACCTCGCTCGCCCCTACGGCGAACCCCTACCGGCGCGACGGCTTCCTCGCACGCATCCATGTGCTGTCGGTGCTGCTCGTGGTCCCGCAGTTCACGCTGTCGATCTTCGGAATCGTGTGGCTCAGCGTGGGGCTCGGGTGGAGCGAGGCGTGGGCCGGCGCGGTGATCGCCGCCGCGCAGTTCATCGGGGCGCTCGGGCGGATCGGCGTCGGCCATCTCAGCGATCGCGTGGGCAGCCGCGTCCGCGTGCTGCGCTGGGTCGCACTCGCGGGCGTCGCTGCGATGGTCGCGCTGGCGGCGAGCGCCGCGTTGCACTGGGACGCCCTGGCGGCGGTGCTCTTCATCGTCGCCACCACCATCAGCGTCGCCGACAACGGGCTCGCGTTCACGTCGGTCGCCGAGGCTGCCGGGCCAGGCTGGTCGGGGCGCGCGCTCGGCCTGCAGAACACGGGGCAATTCATCGCGGCCTCAGCCGTCGGCCCCGGCATCGGCGCACTCGTTACCCTCGCCGGGTTCCCCCTCGCGCTCGCCGCCGTCGCACTCGCGCCCCTCATCTCAATCCCGCTGATCCCCGCGCGCGACCGCGACAGCAGCAGCGAGTGAGCACCTAACCGCGATCCGCCGCCGGTCGCGGACCGTCAGTCGCGGGGCACTCGGTTCCACAGCTGGTGCGTGAGTCCGCTGCCCGTCGTCACCGACTCGATATCAAAGCGGCCCTCAAGTCCGTCGAGGCCCTGCCACACGCTGACCCCTGAGCCGAGCACGATGGGCACGACGACGATGTGCATGAAGTCGATCAGGTCATCACGGAGGAAAGCGTTGACGGTCGACGGCCCGCCGCCGATCCGCACATCCTTCCCCTCAGCGGCCTCCTCCGCGCGCCGCAGCGCTTCCGCCGGGGATGCGTCGATGAAGTGGAAGCTGGTGCCGTTCTCAAATTCGATGCTGTCGCGGGGGTAGTGCGTCAGTATGAAGGTCGGCGTGAGGAACGGCGGCGCGTCACCCCACCAACCGTCCCAGCCGTCGTCGAGCCACTCGCCGGTGTGCGGGCCGAACTTGCGCCGCCCCATGATCTCCGCGCCGATCCCTTGCCCCCACATGCTGAAGAACGCGTGATCCGCATGCACCGCGTCCGGGAGCCCGCCGACTCCGTCGATGACGCGGCCGTCAAAGAACGGGATCAGCGCCTCAGCTCCACCGAAGGGGGTTTCGAGGGTGACGCGGTGCCCCGCCGAAAATCCGTCGAGGGAGATGAGGAGGTTGTGTACTCGCGATCGGGGCATATGCTTCTCCTTCGAAGTGTCCGGCGGGATGCGGCGCTTCGCGAGCGTCGCCGGGGCAAGAACTGCGCCAACATCAGCGTCGGTCGGCTGGGGCATTCACTTCTGCCCTGCACCCAGTATCCCGCGCGATACACAGCGCCGCATCGGGGTCTCGAGAGGACTCAGACACCGGCCACCCGCTTTCGCGTATGAGAGTAGCGTGGCGCGTTCCCTCGGCTTGCGGCGCTCCGGCCACCGACCGCCGCAGTTGCGCCGAATCAGCCCGGCGCGGACGTTGCCTCTTCCGCGACCGGTGTCAGGTGCCGGGAAAAGAAGCGGGCGGCGTCCTGAGCCGCGAACGAGGGGACGCCGGTGTGGCCGCCCATATTGGCGTACAGCGTCTTCTCCGTTGACGCGAACGCGTTGAAGAGATCGAGCGCGAGTTGCCGATCGTTGCCCTCGTCGTCCCACTGCAGGAGCATGTGCACCGGGATGGTGACTTCGCGCGCCTGCTCAATGATTGACTGCGGCACATAGCTGCCCGCGAACAGTCCAGCCGCCACGATGCGCGGGTCCACTGCGGCCATGCGGACGCTCAGAGCGATCAGCCCTCCCGAGATCCCCACCCGATCTCCGATCTCGGGCAGCGTCAGCACCGCGTCAAGCGTCGACTGCCACTCGGGCGCCGCCTGATCGACCAGCGGAAGCACGAGTCTGTCGATGACGTCCTCGCTCGGCCGCTCCCCTGCCGAGATCGCTCGCGTGAGATCATCGCGCGCTTCCGCCGCGCCCGGGATCCGTGGCCGTTCACCAGCGCCGGGCAGTTCAATACACACCGCCGCCATCCCCTCCGTGGCTACGCTGCGCGCTCTCGCGACCAGGCGGGGATGCATACGCTGCATTCCGATTCCGCCGGGCTGTCCCATGAGGACGACTGGCACCGGCGCGAGTGGGGATGCAGTTCGCGGCGTCCACAAGATGCCGGGGACACCGTTCAGGGTAAAAGTGCGTTCAACGGTTCCGTCGTCGAGGTGTTGTTCAGAGGTGAAGTTCATGGCGTGCCTTTCGGGAATACTGCTTTCGGGCGGCGCTCCCGGGCGACCTCTCACCCGACCGAAACTCCTCCGAGGAGCACCCATGTCGATTCGTTCACGGGTCTCACCTCCTCTGCTTCGTGTGCGGTAGCCACGACAGTATCCCCTGCTCACCGTCCTCCGCAACCGCTCCTGATGAGCCGAGGCAGTCGTGCGCTTGGGGCCCTTTGGCGAGCGGATCGCGCCGCGCGTGGCGCCGACATGTGATCTGTGCCATCGCGGCGGGTCGTCCTTCCGTGCGGCCCCAGGCGCTTCACCTACACCGCTGCAACCGGACCGTGCACGCGGTACGTGGAGATGACGACGCCGGTCGTCGTGCTCGTCGTCTGCACGGGCTCGAGCGCCAAGGCGGGCGTGCCCGGCGCGAAGAGACGCTTTCCGACGCCGAGCAGCACCGGGTAGGTGATGAGGGTGAGCTCATCGACGAGTCCATGCTCGAGGAGTAGCGAGGTCAGACTCGAGCTGCCCCAAACGACGAGGTCGGGGCCGGCCTCTGCGAGGAGCGCTCGAACCGAGGCAATGACGTCGGCTCCGACAGCTTCGGCGGGGCCCCACGCGAGGTCGTCGCGGCGGTGCGTGACGACGTACTTCGTCGCCGCGTCGAAGAGGTCGGCGAGCGGGCTCGACGGCGCCTGCCCCCACGAGGATGACCACTCGTCATAGGTGCGGCGCGCGAGCAGCAGGTCGAAGTGCTCCCCCTGCGCAGCGAGCACGGCGGCACCGCCCTCGGGACTCATGAAGGGCACGAACCACCCCTCGTAGCGAAACTCCTCGTCGACGGAGTGCTGAATCACGCCGTCAAGCGAGATGTGCTCGATGATGGTGAGCTTCCTCATGTGTGCCTTTCTGCGTTGGCTGCGACACGTCTCGGGGCTGCCGCGAGCCTCGTCGATGAGCGGGCGGCTTACGCGGGGTGCGGATCTTCACCGCGTGACCAGGCGATCGCAATGAGACGGCGGAGCACGTCGAGATCGATGTCCTCGAGCTTTCTCACGTACACGCAGCCCGCGCCCTCCGTGTAGGTGCCGAGCCTCGGGAGCAGCTCCGCGCCCTCGGGAAGGTCCTTGAGCCCGTAGATCGACAACTGCGCCTTGCGCGGGGAAAAGCCGACCTTGGGCCAGGTGCCCCGCGTGCGCGGATTCGCCGGCGAGACGTAGCGATAGGCGCCATACCCGACGATGGATGGCCCCCACATCACCGGATCCGCTCCCGTCACCTCGCGGAAAATTCGGGCCAGAGCCTTCCCGTCGATGCGGCGTTTCACGGGCGTCGCTGCCGCGAGAAAGGCGTCGACGTCAGCGTCGGTCGGCTGAGTCTTCGCTTCTGCCATGCACTCAGTATCGCGCGGGAGATGCGGCAGCGCACCCCCTCCCCTGTGTCGGCTCACACGCGCCGTCGCGCTCTACTGCGCTGTCGCGCTCTATTGCGGGAGCGCACTGCCACGCCCTACCGTTCCGTCAGCACCAAGGAGATGAGGTGCGCGAGCGACTCTCGGGCCTCCCGCTCCGGGAGACCGCTGCTCAGCACGTGCACCCCGAGCCCCTCCGCTGCAGCCAGCAGACCGGTCCCGGCAGCGTGAGCCGCCCCCGGATCGACCTCGTTACCTGCGGCCCGGATGATCCCTGCAATGTGCCCGCGCAAAGCCTCGTTCCCCTCCTCGAGCGAGAGAGCGGCCTCCGCGTGGCTCGCCGCATAGGCCTGAAACGCGAGACCGACCTGCCCGTCTGCTCCCTCGCTGTCACCCTCCGGAATCAGCATGCCGAGCAGCGTCTCCAACACCCGCTGCGGCGACGGGTGCTCACCGAGCGCGGCGAGCCTCGCTGTCACTCGCTCCTCGTACCGTGCGCTGACCGTGCGCATCGCGAAGTGCATCATCTCCGCCTTCGACGCGAAGTAGTGCTGCACCATCCCGACCGTCACTCCGGCCTCGCTCGCGACATGGCGAAGACTCACGGCTTCAAGTCCGTCCCGCGAGATCACTCGAAGCAGCGCGCTCGCTATGTGCGCCCGACGTTCCTCGTGGTCCACCCGCTTCGGCATACCGCCATCGTTTCACATTGCGGTCGTATTGACAAAGCATGATTGATGCGTTTATATTACGAGTGCAATGCGACGCGCTGGGTGTCGCGGGGTGGGCTCGCGAGCCCCCTTGGAAAGCAGGAGAGGACGCCGCCGATGCCCGAGGCTCCCGCTGGCACCGAACCGCGGTCGCGTGCTTCGCGAGCTTTCGCGCTCGTGGCACGGGCCGGCCGGATCGAGAAGATCATCTACCGGAACCTCGGACTCGCGCTACGCCGCCGCCCCGATGTGCCCGCTGACGGAAAGGGCTTTCACTTCCACGCGCCGGTACTCACGATCCTCTGGATCTTTATCGGCCTATCCGCCGTCGAGTTGGTCATCCTCGATCTCATCGTGAATCGCTGGTTCGTCGTGAGAGTGATCTGCCTCGCCGTCAGCATCTGGGGGCTCGTGTGGATGTTCGGCCTGCTGTGCGGGTACTACATGCGACCTCATGCCGTGAGCGGACGGGGAATCGAGATCCGAAACGGCCTGGATCTCGATATTCGCTTCCCGTGGGATGACGTTCGCTCCGTCGCGGTGCGAAAGCACACCTTCGAGTCGAAGGAGCGGATCCTCGACGTCGACGGCAGCGCGTTTCTCGTGCTCCCGATCCTCACCGAAACGAATATCGAAATCACGCTGGAGGGACCACGCCCGGTCACGCTTCCCGGCGAACCGCCGAAGGGCGGGCGCCACACCGTCTCGACGGTCTGCATCTGGACCGATGATCCGCAGGGCTTCCTCGACGAGGTGCGACGCCACCTCTAGCCCGCGGCACGACCAGACTCAGCCTCGAGCGCGATTATCCGCCCTCGCACCATCGGTACGGGACAATGGACTGAGCACTACGAAAAGTACCCACGGAATCGCAGCCTTCTGAACTGGTGGTACACCGAAATCTCGGAGAGAACCCAAAAAAGGCGACGATCGACTCATTCAGCCCATCGTCGACCTCTTGGCAACGACTAGCACGACCAAAGTCGGTTGTCCGCGTACATTTGAAATGGTGGATCTAAGGGGACTCGAACCCCTGACCCCCTGCATGCCATGCAGGTGCGCTACCAGCTGCGCCATAGACCCGTGGAAGTCGGACGAATGCTCGCCCGACAACTCCTCTACTCTACATCACGTGACCCGGAGTGAACCAAATCAGGCTCCCCCGGGCGCGTCTCACGAGTCGCTCGCGGGATCCTGATTCTGCGGCTGCGGCAGCATCGACTGGGTGTCGATGAGCGGCGCATCCTGCCAGAGCTTCTCGAGCTGATAGTAATCGCGATCCTCGTGATGAAACACGTGCACGATGAGGTCGCCGAAGTCGAGCAGCACCCAGCGGCCGCTCTCGCGGCCCTCGCGGCGCACCGTGCGCACGCCGGCCGCGTTCAGTGCGTCCTCGACCCCGTCGGAGATCGCCTGCACGTTGCGCTCCACCGATCCGCTCACGATCAGGAACACGTCCGAGAGCCCGAATTGCTCGGTGACTTCGAGTGCGACGGGAGCCGTGGCACCCTTTTCGTCGGCCGCGCGGACCGCGACCTGCAGATCATCTCGCACGTTGCGGATGTCGTTCGTTGCGACGTTCAGTTCAGTTCCTTCGTACTCACAATTGAGGCTGGAGATCAGCCGAAAAATCCATTGGTCGCGCCCCAGATACCGAGACCGACCACGACGACGACCAGGCCACCGCCGGTGATCGAAAGAATGAGCGGCAGCTTGCTCTTCTCCCGCGCCGGCTTTGCAACCACGGGAACGCTTGAGTCTACACGCGCACTCACGGCGTGCCTCGCAGAAACGGGTACCGGCCCGCCGTGCTCGGCCTGCGACTCGGTCATCGGGTCGCCGGTGATCGGGTCCATCTCGATCGAATCGTGAATCGCCGAGTGCCCGCCCGTTTCGCCCAGCGATTTCGGGAGGTGCAGCGATCCGGTGACGTAGAGATCGCCGGTCGCACCGAGCGGGCCCGTGAGCCCGCCGGTGTCCTCGGGCATCGACGGGAGAATCAGCGCGGACGACCCCGTGGTGTTGGTCGACCCCTCCTGGGCCACCGCACGTGAAATCAGGTCGTCGAAGTCACCGCTCGGGCCGGCAGTACCGGCCTGCGGGAACTGACGCGAACTCGGGTCATCGAATACGGAGCGCCACTCCTCGGGAGGAGCAATGTCGGGGAAGGAGTAGCTCGACTTCTGCGACGGGTTCGATGACTCCGAAGCGGGCTGCGCTTCAGCACCCGACGCTTCGGCGCTCGGCGCCACCTCGGCCGGGGCGGTGGGCAGCACCGTGGTTTCGGGCTGCGCGGCGGCAGGCTCGGCGGGTGCAGGATCAGCAGCAGCGGGTTCGGCGACGGCAGCCTCGGCGGCAACCGACTCCGAAACTGCGGGCTCCGCGGCAGCATGATCAGCCGAGTTCTCCTCCGAAACAGCAGCGGGAGGGATCACCTCGGCGGCCTGCACCGCCTCGGGCACTGCTGCCCGCTCCGCGGCAGAGGAATCCGCTACCGGAGCCTCGACGACAGGAACCTCAGTGACCGCTTCCGCAGCGGGCTCGGGAGTTGCAGCGGGCTCGGGAGCGGCAACGGTCTCAGCGACCGGCGCGCCTGCAGCAGCCGACGGCTCTGCGGCCGGGACCTCGGGAACCATCTCCACCGGCACAGCCGGGATCTCCTCGACGGGAACCGCGGCGGGTTCCTGCGCTTCTCCAGGCTGAGCCGCCTCGGGCACGTCACTTCCGCCGACCTGAGCGTTCTCCCCCGGGGCTTCGGCCTCCCGCAGTTCCTCGACCGTGAACGGCTCGGTCGGCGGGGCGATCAGAGTGTCGAAGTCGGGTTCAGCGGAAGCCCCAGCGGGCACGCCTGACTGCGCCTGTGCTTCTTCTGCGGGCGTCGCCTCCTGCACCGGCGCAGCTTCGCTACCGACCACCGGAGCTTCTACCACTGCAGGTACCGCAGGAGCCGCTTCGGGGGCGGGCTCGACGACCTCCCCAGTAACGACCTCCGCGCGCTCCGCAGCAGTCAGATCCGCGGCTGCGGCGGGAGGCAGCGGCTCGGCCATCAGCGCTTCGATGCTTCCGGTCTCAGGGTCCGCGGGAACTTCCCCCTGCTCGGCCGTACGCTGAGCCAGCAGCTGAACGATCGCCGCTTCGCGAAGCTCGCGCATCTCGCGGCGACTCCGGGGCGTCCCATCCTCGCGAACGGGCGAAATCTCAATGTCGAACTCTGACGCGTCGACCGCAGCAGTTCCGGCAGCATCCTGCGACGCCTGAGTCGACGCGTCGGTAGACTCGGCCGAGAGGTCGCCGACGTCGATGGCGCCCGTTTCCGCCAGCTCGCGCATTCGCCGTTCGCGGCGGCTCAGCGGCGGTTGCTCGTCGTGCTCACTCATTACTTTGTCGCTTCCTCGGTGTATAGCCCGTGCTTCGCAATGTACTGCACCACACCGTCAGGGACGAGGTACCACACCGGGAACCCTCGGGCGACTCGTGCCCGACAGTCCGTCGACGAGATCGCCAGCGCGGGAACTTCCAACAAGCTTACGTGTTCCGACGACAATCCCGAAAGCGATAGCTCATGCCCCGGTCGTGACACCGCGATGAAGTGCGCGAAGTCCCAAAGCCGGTCGGCGTCCTTCCACCCGAGGATCTGCTCGACCGCGTCTGCGCCCGATATGAAGAAGAGTTCGTCATCCGGAAACTGCTGGTGCAGGTCGCGCAGCGTATCGACCGTATACGTCGGTCCTTCGCGGTCGATGTCCACCCGGCTCACCGTGAACCGCGGGTTCGAAGCGGTCGCGATCACCGTCATCAGATACCGGTGCTCGCTCAGTGAGACGCGCTGCTTCTGCCACGGGCGACCCGTGGGCACGAAGATGACCTCGTCAAGGTCGAAGCTCTGCGCTACCTCGCTTGCGGCGACCAAGTGGCCGTGATGAATGGGATCGAAGGTGCCACCCATCACCCCGATCCGACGCGGGTTCGACACGTCGGCGTGCTCGCTTAGTGGTGCGTCGGCGTCTCTGAACCGTGCTGACGAGCGTAGGCCTCTGCCTTGGCTGCGTGGCGGTTCGCCACGTCACGGAACGAGAACACCACGCCAGCGAAAACCACGAAGATACCGAAGACGATGATGCCGTAGAGCACGGGCGGCATCGGCAGCTCATTGACGACGTGGTGCCCCTCTTCGGCGGCAGCTGCGATCGTGGCAAGAAGTGACATGGGTTCCCCTGCATTCATGACGATTGGGTGATACTCGAACCAGTGTATCGGTTTTGATCAGCGGATCTGTCCAGCGCCCCGCACGAGCCACTTCGTGCTCGTGAGTTCGGCCAGGCCCATCGGCCCGCGAGCGTGCAGCTTCTGAGTCGAGATGCCCACCTCGGCTCCGAAGCCGAACTCACCGCCGTCGGTGAATCGCGTCGACGCGTTCACCATCACGACCGCCGAGTCCACCTCGGCGAGGAACCGCTCCGCATTCGCGTAGTCGGCCGTCACGATCGCCTCGGTGTGACGGGTCGAGTAGCGCTCGATGTGCGCGAGCGCCTCATCAAGAGAGTCGACGATGCGCACGCCCATTTCGAGTGCAAGGTGCTCCGTGGCCCAGGTCTCATCGTCGGCGGCGGTGAGCCCCGAAACGAACCCGCGGACCTCCTCGTCGCCTTGCACGTCGACCTCCGATGCGCGTAGCGCCTCGACGAGCCGAGGCAGCAGCCGCTCCGCAGCATCTCGGTGCACGAGCAGCGTCTCCGCCGCGTTGCACACGCTCGGGCGGTGCGTCTTCGCATTGAGCACGATCGACTCAGCCATGTCGCCGTCCGCCGTGGCATCGACAAACACGTGCACGATGCCCGAGCCCGTTTCGATCACCGGCACGGTCGATTCATTGACGACGGTCGAAATCAGCCCGGCACTCCCGCGCGGGATCAGCACGTCGACGTAACCGCGAGCGCGCATGAGCCGCGCGGCGCCCTCCCGCCCGAACGGATCGATCGTCTGCACCGCGTCCCCGGCGAGGCCCGCCTCGGAAACTGCGCGCTGAATCAGCCCGACCAGCACCTCGTTCGTGTGCTCCGCGGCGCTGCCACCGCGCAGCACCACCCCGTTTCCGCTCTTCAGCGCGAGCGCCGCGATATCGACCGTTACGTTCGGACGGGCCTCATAGATCGCGCCGATCACGCCGAAGGGCACACGCACCTGGCTGATGCCGATGCCGTTCGCGAGGGTGCTCCCCCGCACGACCTGGCCGATCGGGTCGGGCAGCGCGATGAGCTCGCGCACCGCGGCCGCCAGCCCCAGAACGCGGGCCTCGTCGAGCCTCAGGCGATCCAACAGCCCCGAGCCGATATTGTTGCGCTCGCCGTTCGCGAGATCTCGTGCATTCGCCTCGACGATCTCGGGAACCGCACCCTCGAGCGCCACCGCGATCGCTTCGAGCGCGGCGTTCTTGCTCGCTGTCGTCGCATTCGCGAGCGAGCGCGCGGCCGTGCGCGCAAGGTCGAGACGTTCCAGGAAAGCATCGGGAGCAGCCATAGAAATCAGACTACTCGGTGCCACCGACACTTCCGAACGAATGTCCCTTGCTACGCCTCGGACGGCCGCGCCGCGAAGCGCGTGCCGTGATCCGCACCCTCGAGCACCGCAGCGATGAGCCGCGTCTCGGTCAGCAGCACGGTCGTGCCGGCGTCCGCGGCCAGACGCGCTGCCTGCACCTTCGTCGCCGCGCCGCCGGTGCCCCAGCCCGACTGACTCGCGCCGATCTCGATGCCGACGAGGGGGTCGCCGTACGCCACCTCCGCGATGCGCTCGGCCCCCGCCATCATCGGCGGCGCCGTGTACAGCGCGTCGACGTCCGAGAGCAGCACGAGCTGATCCGCACCCACGAGCCGCGCGACCAGCGCCGCAAGCCGGTCGTTGTCACCGAAGCGGATCTCGTGGGTCGCGACCGTGTCGTTCTCGTTGATGATCGGCAGAATGCCGAGCTGCAGCAGCCGTTCGATCGCCCGCCGCGCATTGCCGCGGTGCGTCGGATTCTCCATGTCGTGAGCGGTGAGCAGCACCTGCCCCGCGATGATCTCGTGGGTGGTGAGCGCACGCTGGTAGCGGTTCACCAGAATGTTCTGCCCGACCGCGGCAGCGGCCTGCTGGGTCGCGAGGTCTTCGGGCCGTTCTTCGAGCTGCAGGAACGGCACTCCGGTCGCGATCGCGCCACTCGAGACGAGGATCACCTGCGCGCCGGCCGCGTGCAGCCGTGCGAGGGAGGCGACGAGATCGGGGATCTGCGACGAATTATCGCCGCTCACCGAGGAGGAACCGACCTTGACGACGACGCGCCGCGCCGCGAGAAGCTCGGCGCCCCGGCTCACGATTCGTCCTCCCACATTCCCGCCTGGCGCTCGCGCTCGAGCTCCGCCCGGGCCTCCGCCTTCGCATCCATGAGGCCGTGGTAGTCGACGCGGCGCTCCTTGTTCGTGCGACGGCCATTCTGGTCGACGCGCAGGTCTGTGCCGCGCGCGCCCATTTGCACCTCGGCAGCACTCGTCACCGTGGGCTCCCAGTCGAACACGACACCGGATCCCGGGCCGATCACCACGGTCGAACCCGCGACGGCGCCCGCCTTCACGAGCGCGTCCTCGATGCCAATCTTCTGCAGGCGGTCGGCGAGGTAACCGACGGCCTCGTCGTTCGTGAAGTCGGTCTGCGCGACCCAGCGCTCCGGCTTCGCCCCGAGGATCCGGTAGAGCGTGCCGTAGCTGCCGCCCTCCCGCACGACGCGGAAGCCGCTGTCGTTCACGGCCTTCGGCTGCAGCACGATGCGCTCGGGCGCCGGCGCCTCCTCGAGTCGACGCTGCCGCTCGGCCTCGACGAGCTCCGCGAGCGCGAAGCCCAGCTCGCGCAGTCCCTCGTGCGAGACCGTCGAGATCTCGAACACGCGGTAGCCCTGCGCCTCGAGCTCGGGGCGCACGAAGTCGGCGAGCTCGCGAGCCTCGGGCACGTCGATCTTGTTGAGCGCGACGAGCTGCGGGCGCTCGAGCAGCGGGGTCTGCCCCTCGGGCACCGGGTATGCGGCGAGCTCCGCTTTGATCACCTCGAGATCGGAGAGCGGATCGCGGCCCGGTTCGAGGGTTGCGCAGTCGAGCACGTGCAGCAGACCGCTGCACCGCTCGACGTGTCGCAGGAAGTCGAGGCCGAGCCCCTTGCCCTCGCTCGCGCCCTCGATGAGGCCCGGCACGTCGGCGACAGTGAACCGGTGCTCATCGACCTGCACGACGCCGAGATTCGGGTGGAGCGTGGTGAACGGGTAGTCCGCGATCTTCGGTTTGGCCGCGCTCATCGCGGCGATCAGGCTCGACTTGCCGGCGGACGGGTACCCGACGAGCGCTACGTCAGCGATCGTCTTGAGCTCGAGGGTCAGCGACCCCTCCCAGCCCTCGGTGCCGAGCAGGGCGAAGCCCGGAGCCTTGCGCTTCGAGCTCGCGAGCGCGTGGTTGCCGAGGCCGCCCACGCCGCCCTTCGCCGCGACGTAGCGCGTGCCGGGCTCGGTGAGATCGGCGAGCGTCTCCCCCGACTCGTCCTTGATCACGGTGCCGACAGGAACCGGGAGCAGCAACTCCGCCCCGTTCGTGCCGGCGCGGTAATCTCCGGCGCCATAGCCGCCGTTCTCAGCGGCCCGGTGCGGCCGACGGTGGTACTCGAGCAGGGTCGTCACCTGCGGGTCGGCAAGGAACACGACGTCGCCACCGTGACCACCGGCTCCCCCATCGGGGCCGGCAAGCGGCTTGAACTTCTCGCGACGGATTGACACGCAGCCGTTGCCGCCGCGGCCCGACTGGAGGTGCACTTGCACCCGATCGACGAACGTGACCATTGTGAATTTCCCTGCCCTAGATACGGCAAAAGGCGAGCCGAAGCCCGCCTCGCCGTTGACTGCCTGAAGTTAGGCGGCCGTCACGATGTTGACGACCTTGCGGCCGCCCTTCGCGCCGAACTCGACCGCGCCCGCTGCGAGAGCGAACAGCGTGTCGTCGCCACCACGGCCGACGTTGGCGCCGGGGTGGAAGTGCGTGCCGCGCTGACGAACGATGATCTCGCCCGCGCCCACCTGCTGACCGCCGAAGCGCTTCACGCCGAGGCGCTGTGCGTTCGAATCGCGACCGTTACGGGTGGAGCTGGCGCCCTTCTTATGTGCCATGAGTCTCTACTCCTTGTGTCCGAGGCGATTACTTGATGCCGGTGACCTTGAGGCGCGTCAGATCCTGACGGTGCCCCTGGCGGCTCTTGTAACCGGTCTTGTTCTTGTACCGCTGGATAACGATCTTCGGGCCGCGAAGGTCGTTGAGGACCTCGGCGGTCACCTTGACCTTGGCGAGCGCCGCAGCGTCGGTGGTCACCTGGTCGCCATCGACGACGAGCACCGCGGGAAGCTCGAGCTTGCCCTCAGCGTCACCCGCGACACGGTTGACCGTGATGATCGAGCCAACCTCGACCTTTTCCTGACGTCCGCTTGTGCGCACTACTGCGTAAACCACTTCATACCCTTTTCTCGAGGATCGTCTTCCGTGTCGAAGCGCAGCGCCGCCGCGTTCGAAGCCTGAGTTCGCTGCACCAAAAGAGCAGCACCAACGGTCAATATTATCTCGAAGCACCGATTTTGGTCAAATAGGCGCCCCGCGTGTCACTCTCGCTCAGCCTGGCGGCGCTTCACCGTCAGGTCGAGGGCCTCCGCGAGCGCGAGCTGTGCCGCTTGCTTCGGGTCGACCGACGGTGCTTCGGTGTGCGGATCTGCCGCGCCACGATCTCGCTGCTGCGATGCCGCGGTTCCCACCTGTGCAGGCTCGGCGGAGCGCGCCGACTCCGAGGAGCTGAGCTGCGCCGTGCTCACGCGCCGATTGCGCGCGCGTCCGTTTCCGGCCGCGGGCGCCTCGGGCAGCGCGTCGAGCACGGAGTCGAGGAGTGCCGGCGCTTCGCGCTCGGTGCGCTGGGCACGACCCGACCGGGGCTCGCGGCTCTGCACACGACCGGTCTGCACTCGCTCAGCCCGATCCTCACCGCGCGCTTCGCGCACCGCGCCGTCGAGCGCTGCGGGCGCCTCGCTCTCGGCGTGGCCCTCCCCCGCCTCCGCCTTCGTCGCGTGCAGCGTCGAAGCCGCGATCTGCGCGATCATGTTTTTCGCGCCGTCGGTGATCGCGTGCGTCTGCGCCTTGTGCTCCGTGTGCGACGAGCTCGCAGAGTGTCCGTTCTGCTGCCCGCCGTTCTTCCCGCGCTTCGACCCGCGGGAAGGAGCGTCGGAGCGGTGGTGCTTGGTGACCGGCTCGTGGTGCACGATCAGGCCGCGCCCGGCGCACACGTCGCAGGGCTCGCTGAACGACTCCAGGAGGCCGAGGCCGAGCTTCTTGCGCGTCATCTGCACGAGGCCGAGCGAGGTGACCTCGGCAACCTGGTGCTTCGTGCGGTCGCGGCTCAGGCACTCGACCATGCGGCGCAGCACGAGGTCGCGGTTCGACTCGAGCACCATGTCGATGAAGTCGACCACGATGATGCCGCCGATGTCGCGCAGCCGCAGCTGCCGCACGATCTCCTCGGCCGCCTCCAGGTTGTTTTTGGTGACGGTCTCCTCGAGGTTGCCTCCCGAGCCGACGAACTTGCCGGTGTTCACGTCGACCACCGTCATCGCCTCAGTGCGGTCGATGACCAGCGATCCGCCCGACGGCAGCCAGACCTTGCGGTCGAGCGCCTTCGCGATCTGCTCCGTGACCCGGTACTCGTCGAAGATGTCGCGCTCGACCTCGTAGCGCTCGACGCGCTCGAGCAGATCCGGGGCCACCTGCGAGAGGTAGCGCTCGATCGTCTCGTAGGTGTCGGCACCCGCGATCGTGAGGCGGTGGAAGTCCTCGTTGAAGACGTCCCGCACGATCTTGATGAGCATGTCGGGCTCCGAGTGCAGCAGCACGGGGCCGCCGCCCTTCGCGACGCGCTGCTGAATCGACTCCCACTGGCGGGTGAGGCGCTGCACGTCGTGGGTGAGCTGATCCTCGCTCGCGCCCTCGGCCGCCGTGCGCACGATGACGCCCGCACCGCTCGGCAGCACCTCCTTGAGGATCTTCTTGAGGCGCGCGCGTTCCGTGTCGGGGAGCTTGCGCGAGATGCCATTCATGGCGCCGCCGGGCACGTACACGAGGAAGCGCCCCGGCAGCGAGATTTGGCTCGTGAGACGGGCGCCCTTGTGCCCGACGGGATCCTTCGTCACCTGCACGAGCACGTGGTCGCCCGGCTTGAGCGCGTTCTCGATGCGTCGTGCGGCGTTGCCGCCCTCGAATTCCGACCAGTCGACCTCGCCCGAGTAGAGCACCGCGTTGCGGCCGCGGCCGATGTCGACGAACGCCGCCTCCATGCTCGGCAGCACGTTCTGCACGCGGCCGAGGTACACGTTGCCGATGAGCGAGTTCTCGCTCGAGCGCGCGACGTAGTGCTCCACGAGCACCTTGTCTTCGAGCACGCCGATCTGCACGCGGTCGGCGGTGGTGCGCACGATCATCTCGCGGTCGACGGCCTCGCGGCGGGCGAGAAACTCCGACTCCGTGATGACGACCCGACGACGGCCGGCATCGCGACCGTCGCGGCGGCGCTGCTTCTTGGCTTCGAGGCGGGTGGATCCCTTGACCTTCTGGGGCTCCGTGATCACGGGGGCCTGGCGCGGCGCGCGGCGAGGCGCCTCGTCCTCTTCGTAGTCGGCACCGCCCCGGCGACGATTCCGTCGCTGGCTCGAACGGGCGTCCCGATCCTCTGCCGCGTCGTCGCGGGAGTAACGGTCGTGATCTCGAGCGCCTCGCGCATCCTCGCGCGAGAAGCGCTCGTCGAGCAGATCGTCGAGCTGGCGCAGCTCCGAGCGATGCGGTTCTGTGCGGTGGAGTTCCGAGCGGCGGGGGCGCGGAGGCACGGGCGGCACGTCGGGCGCCAGGAAGATCAGGCGCGTCGTGGCGCGGAAGCGCTCCTCCGGCGTCATATCCGCGAGCGGGAGCAGCAGCGGGGGCTTCTTCTCGGCGGCGACGGTCGAGGATTCGGCCGAGGGGGTCGCTTCCTGGTCGCCCGCGTCCGCGGTCACGGGTTCTGTGGACGCTGCTGCAGCCGCCACCGATTCCGTGGCAGCCTCTGCATCCGCAGGAGCCTCGTCGGCGCGAGCCGCTTCGGCGTCGGGGCTCGCCTCGGACGCTGCGTCCGCACTGCGTTCCGCGCGTTCATGCGCGGCTTCGGTGTTCGCTGCAGCTTCGACGCGAGCTTCCGTCAGGCCGTTCTCAGCTTGCGCCTCGGCCTCGCCGCTCTGATCAGCTGTGATCTCTTCTGCTGTATTGTCCTTCACCATTGCTGGTGTCTCCTCTGCCCCGAGCAGAAGCGGTACTCCCCCCGGGGTCGTTCCTCGTGCGGTGTGACCCGCGAATCCTGTTCTCCGCGAACGCCGTGCGTCCGCGCTCGGCCTTCTTCGACCGGTGAGGGTCTCACGACCATCAAAAGACTGTGCGCACGTTTCGCCGCTGCGGCGCGCCGTACCCCTCCATTATGTCACGACGGCGGCCGAGCGGAACTGAGCGGCCGATCTCGCAGGCAGCGCCAGTACGATCGCTGTATGAGTATCGACACCCGCGACCGGACACGGCCAGTCGCATTCGCCGTGTTCACCATCGTCGCGGGTCTCGTGGGCTGGTTCGCCTCGTTCGAACTGCTCACCGAGTACATCAAGACGCTGCAGAACCCGGATTACGTGCCGAACTGCTCCGTGAGCATCCTCGTGACGTGCTCGCCGAACATGGCTTCGTGGCAGGGATCGCTGCTCGGCTTCAGCAACACCGTTCTCGGCGTTGCTGGGTTCGTGGCACCGATCGCCGTGGGCGTAGCGCTCCTCGCGGGTGCTCGATTCTCCGCGTGGTTCTGGGCGCTCTACCAGGCGGGCCTGCTCGTCGCGTTCGTCTTTGTGTGCTGGCTCTTCGCGCAGAGTGTGTTCGTCATCGGCTCGCTCTGCCCGTGGTGCATGATCGTGTGGTCGGCGACGATCCCGCTCTGGTGGGTGACGTTCTTCCGCGCCTACGCGGTCGGGGATATTCCGCTCGCAGCCGGCGCTCGGCGCCTTTTCGAGAAGCTGTACTCGTGGAGCTGGGTCGTCATACTCGTGACCTTCGCCGTTATCGCGTTCCTCGCGCAGATGCGACTCGACTGGCTCGCGGAGTTCAGCCGCGGGTAACGAGGCGCTCCCACAGCTGATCCACCTGCTCGAGGGTTTCAGCCTCGCTGCCTGACGTGTCGATTACGACGTCCGCAATTTGGCGACGCTCCTCGTTGCTCGCCTGGCGCAGAATGCGCGCCCGAGCATCGTCCTCCGTCATACCGCGCAGGGTCATCATGCGCGCAACGCGGGCCTCGATATCCGCCTCCGCGACGACGATGAGATCCCACTGTTCATCCCGAGCATCGGTCTCGACGAGCAGCGGGATCTCATAGACCACGATCGATTCAGGATCGACCGCGCGCGCCGCTTCCACCCGCTCGGCGAAGAGACGACGCACCTCGGGGTGCACGATCGCGTTCAGCTGCGCGAGAGCCGCGGCGTCCCCGAACACCCGGGAGCCGAGCGCCGCGCGATCGAGCGAACCGTCCACGAGCCGCAGCTCCTCGCCGAACGTCGAAATGACGCGTTCCAGACCTGGTGAGCCCGGTGCGACCGCGTCGCGCGCGAGCTGGTCGGCGTCGATCCGCCTCGCCCCGCGCGCTTCGAACCGCCGTCCGATCGTCGATTTCCCGGAGGCAATTCCGCCCGTCAGCGCGATCAGTTGCATGGGCATCAGCTTATCGCCGGGCGCGTGGTCTCGCCTCCGGGGCGCGGCCACGCAATCGCGCGCTCCGCATTTGCACCCATACGACGCGAGTGGCCGTATCGGCCAGGTCGAAGCGGCCACTTGCGTCCCATCGCTGAGTCCCGGGGGGCAGCGATCGGCGACGTCAGCCGCATTTGGCCCAGAAACGCCGAAGGCCCGGCTCTCGCAATGAGAACCGGGCCTGCGAACGAGTGAGGGTTAGTTGCCCTCGAGCTGAGCCTTCAGCGCAGCGAGTGCTGCGTCGTCGGCGAGAGCGCCGGCCGAAGCCGAATCGCTCGAGAAGCTCGACGAGGCCGAAGCCTCGGCGGCCGGCGCTGCGGCAGCCTCTGCGAGCATCGCGGCGACCTGCTTCTTGTGAGCCTCCCAGCGCTCCTGGGCAGCAGCGTACTCCTGCTCCCACTTCTCGCGCTGTGACTCGAAGCCTTCCTTCCACTCCTGAGTCTCGGGATCGAAGCCCTCGGGGTACTTGTACTCGCCGTTCTCGTCGTACTCCGTGGTCATGCCGTAGAGCGCGGGATCGAACTCGGTGCCCTCGGGGTCGACGCCGTCGTTCGCCTGCTTGAGGCTGAGCGAGATGCGGCGGCGATCGAGATCGATGTCGATGATCTTGACGAAGACCTCCTGGCCGGCCTGAACGACCTGCTCAGCGAGCTCGACGTGCTGACCCGACAGCTCCGAGATGTGCACGAGGCCCTCGATGCCGTCTGCGACGCGCACGAACGCACCGAACGGAACGAGCTTGGTGACAACGCCCGGTGCGATCTGGCCGATCGCGTGGGTGCGGGCGAAGACCTGCCACGGGTCCTCCTGCGTCGCCTTCAGCGACAGCGAGACGCGCTCGCGATCGAGCTCGACCGACAGCACCTCGACGGTGACTTCCTGGCCGACCTCGACGACGTCAGAGGCGTGCTCGATGTGCTTCCAGGAGAGCTCGGAAACGTGCACGAGGCCGTCCACGCCACCCAGGTCGACGAACGCACCGAAGTTGACGATCGACGAGATGACGCCCTTGCGCACCTGGCCGGGCTTGAGCTCCGCGAGGAACGAGGAGCGGGTCGCCGACTGCGTCTCCTCGAGGAGCGCGCGACGCGAGAGCACCACGTTGTTGCGATTCTTGTCGAGCTCGAGGATCTTCGCCTCGATCTCCTGGCCGAGGTACGGCGTGAGATCGCGCACGCGGCGCAGCTCGATGAGCGAAGCGGGGAGGAAGCCGCGGAGCCCGATGTCCACGATGAGGCCGCCCTTGACGACCTCGATAACGGTGCCGGTGACGACACCCTCGTTCTCCTTGATCTTCTCCACGTCGCCCCAAGCACGCTCGTACTGAGCACGCTTCTTCGACAGGATCAGGCGACCCTCTTTGTCCTCTTTCTGGAGCACGAGCGCCTCAACGGAATCGCCAACCTCGACGACCTCATCGGGGTTCACGTCATGCTTGATGGACAGCTCGCGCGAGGGGATGACACCCTCGGTCTTGAACCCGACGTCGAGGAGCACCTCGTCGCGGTCAATCTTCACGACGGTGCCCTCGATGAGGTCTCCGTCGTTGAAGGACTTAATGGTCTTTTCGACCGCTGCAAGGAAGTCGTCGGCTGAGCCGATATCGTTTACGGCGACCTGCTTGCGTTCGGTCGTTGCGTTCGTCATGTAATTGGTCTCCAGAATGGACAGAATATTCAGGCGGAGGCGCACAGCATGAGGCTCAAGGCCGATGAGGGGCGCGACTCCACGTGTGGACATGGTTGAGTCGCCACAGTTGTGACGATCTATGCTACCCCGGCGATTCAGCAAATCTCAAGCCGAGAGCCCGGGCGTGTCGCGCAGCGGAATGCGTGCAGGCGCGGGCATGAACGCCCGCCTCCCGCGCGCTAGTGCGCCGCAGCGTTCCAGTTCGCGCCGTGGCCCACCTGCACCTCGAGCGGCACCGACAAGTCGGCGGCGCCCGCCATCTCCTCGCGGACGATGGCCTCGAGTCGATCCCACTCACCCTCGGCGACCTCGAACATGAGCTCATCGTGGATCTGCAGGAGCATGCGCGACGTCAACCCGGCCTCGCGCATGCGGAGCTCGACCTGGATCATCGCGCGCTTGATGATGTCGGCGGCGGAACCCTGGATCGGTGCGTTGAGCGCAGCGCGCTCCGCGTTCTCGCGCAACACCCGGTTCGGGCTCGCGAGATCCGGGAACGGCCGGCGCCGACCGAAGATCGTCTCGGTGAACATGTCGCGCTTGGCCTGATCCACCACCGAGCGGAGGTAGTCGCGCACGCCTCCGAAGCGCTCGAAGTAGTCCGTCATGAGCTGCTTCGCCTCGGCGCCCGAGATGTTCAGCTGCTTCGAGAGACCGAAGGCCGAGAGCCCGTAAGCGAGGCCGTACGACATCGCCTTCACCTTCGATCGCATCTCGTTCGTGACCTCTTCGGGGGCGACCCCAAAGATACGCGAACCGACGAATCGGTGGAGATCCTCACCCTCATTGAAGGCCTGAATCAACCCAGCATCGCCCGAAAGATGCGCCATGATGCGCATCTCGATCTGCGAGTAGTCGGCCGTCATCAGCGTGTCGAAGTCGGCGCTGTGCGTGAAGGCCTCGCGAATGCGCCGGCCTTCCTCCGAACGAACCGGAATGTTCTGCAGGTTCGGGTCGGTGGAGGCGAGTCGACCAGTGCTCGATCCCGTCTGCACGAAGGTCGTGTGCACGCGACCGTCGGGCTGCACCGCCTTGATCAGGGTTTCGACCATCTGCCGCAGCTTGTTCGCGTCACGGTGTCCGAGAAGCGCGTCGAGGAACGGATGCGGCTGCTTCAGTCGCAAGTCAGCGAGTGCTGCCGCGTCCGTGGTGTAGCCGCGCGTCGTCTTCCGCGTCTTCGGCATGTCGAGCTCGTCGAAGAGCACCTCCTGCAGCTGCTTCGGCGATGACAGATTCACCTCGTGGCCGATCGCATCGAAAGCGGCCTGCTGCAGCTCGGCGACGCGGGCCGTGAGCTCCGCCTGATGCGCCGCGAGCAACGGTTCGTCGATCTGCACGCCGCGGTGCTCGAGCGCGTCGAGCACCGAGATCAGGGGAAGCTCGATGTCGCGGTAGATCTCGCTGGTTCGCGACTCGAAGCGTTCAACGATCGCCGAATGCGTCCGCAAGATGTACCAAGCGAGCGTCGCAACGTCGGCGACGCTGCCCTCATCGGGAACCAGCTGGTTCGGATCCCCCTCGGGCACCTGCTCACCGAGGTATCGGAACACCGCGTCGGCGATACCCTTCTCCGCCGTCGAGGGCCGAAGCACCCATGCCGCGATGAGCGCGTCTCCCGCAACGCCCCCGATCTCGACTCCGGCCCGCCGAGCAAGCTTCATCTGCTGCTTCGCGTCGAAGAACACCTTGGGCGCCTCCGACGCGAGCCACTGGTCGAAGAGCAGGTAGTCGCGCCCGCCGGGCTGCCAGTCGAAGCGCACCGTAGCGTCGGCCGTCGCCGCGCCCACCTCGTAGCCCGTGCCCACCTCGCGGATCAGCACCGCGGGCGCCTCGGCCTTCGCGAGCCAATCCGCGAGCTCCTCGTCGATCAGGTTCTTCGGCTCAGGCCGTTCCGGGGCGAGCGAAACCGCGGCCGTCACGCCATTCGATGCCGGCACCTCGGCTCCAGCGAGCTTCCCCACTCGCTGCAGCAGCGTGCGGAACTCGAGCTTCGCGAAGACCTGCTGCACCGCGTGCATGTCGATCTCGCCGCGCTTCAACTCGTCAAGCTCGAGGTTGAGCTCGACGTCGCGCACGAGGCGGTTGAGGCGTCGATTGCGCTCCGCGAGGTGCGCGTGCTCGCGCAGGCTTTCGCCCACCTTGCCGCCGACCTCGTCCTTCCGCCGCAGAATTTCCTCGAGCGAGCCGAATTGGTTGATCCACTTCACCGCGGTCTTCTCACCGACCCGCGGGATACCGGGCAGATTGTCGCTCGTCTCGCCGACGAGAGCAGCAATCTCGGGGTACTGCTCCGGGCGGATGCCGTAGCGCTCCATCACCTTCGCGCCGTCGTATCGGGTGAGCTCGCTCACACCCTGCTTCGACGGATACAGCAACGTGATGCGATCGTCGACCAGCTGAATCGTGTCGCGGTCGCCGCTCACCACGAGCACGCGGTAGCCCCGCTCGGCAGCGCGCGTGGCGAGCGTCGCGAGAATATCGTCGGCCTCGTAGTTCTCTTTTTCGATGGTGCGGATCCCCATCGCATGCAGCGCCTCCTGCAGCAGCGGGATCTGCCCCTTGAACTCCGGCGGGGTCTCCCCTCGCGTGCCCTTGTATTCGGGATACTCCTCCGTACGGAACGAGTGCCGCGAAATGTCGAAGGCCACGGCCAGCGCATCCGGCTGCTCATTCCCGAGCAGGTTGATGAGCATCGCGATGAAGCCGTGAATGGCGTTCGTGTGCTGCCCCGTCTGCGTCTGAAAACTATCGACGGGCAGCGCGTAAAAGGCGCGGAAAGCGAGTGAATGGCCATCAATGACCATCAGAGTAGGCTGAGTGTTCGACACGCGCCCAGCCTACAATCCGGCGCCGACATTCCCCAGGTGCGGCATCGATCCCGGAGCTCGTGCGTGTCGCAAGCTACGAAGAAAGGCACCATCGAAGATGACCGAAACCACAAGCCGCCCCGCCTCATCCGAGGCCGAGCTCGCAGAACTCAATTCGCGAGGACTCGGTGTCCTCGCGGGGCGCATGGGCCTCGTCCTGACCGAGATCTCGCCTGAACGGGCCGTGGCGACGATGCCGGTCGAGGGCAACACCCAACCGATTGACCTGATGCACGGCGGAGCGTACGTGGTACTCGGCGAGTCGCTCGGTTCCACCCACGCGAACTACATGGCTCCGGAGGGCTATGTCGCGGTCGGCCTCGACATCAACGCCACGCACACGGGCTCTGCGGTCTCCGGCCTGGTCACGGGCGTCTGCACGCCGATCAAGCTCGGCCGCTCCATCGCGGTACACGAGATCGCGGTCACGAACGATCAGGGGCAGCGTTGCTCCACGATCCGCATCACGAACTTCTATAAGAAGATTCAGTGAGGATCGCGGCACGTCGGGCAGCGACGCCCGTGTGACGCCGACTCCGCGACCTCCGGGTCGCAGCATGCAAACGGCCCCGGACCGCAACTGCGGTACCGGGGCCGGTCTGCGAGCAAGGCGCCTCAGCTAACGAGGAGCTGGATCGAGCGAAACGTTAGTCCTTCTTCGGGCCGAGCTGATCAATGATCGTCTTCGCGACGTCCTGCATGGTGAGGCGACGATCCATCGATGCCTTCTGAATCCAGCGGAACGCCTCGGGCTCCGTGAGCCCCATCTTGTCGTTCAGGATCCCCTTCGCGCGGTCCACGAGCTTCCGCGTCTCAAAGCGCTCAGCGAGATCCGCGACCTCGCTCTCGAGCGCGACGATCTGCTGGAAGCGCGAGAGTGCGATCTCGATCGCGGGAATCAGGTCGGCCGGGGTAAACGGCTTCACGACGTATGCCAGCGCGCCGGCCTCGCTCGCGCGCTCCACGAGCTCGCGCTGGCTGAAGGCGGTCAGCAGTACGACGGGGGCGAGGTGCGTCTTGTTGATGCGCTCCGCGGCAGAGATGCCGTCGAGCTGAGGCATCTTGACGTCCATCACCACGAGGTCGGGGCGCAGCTCTTCGACGAGCTTCACAGCCGTCTCGCCGTCGCCAGCCTCACCGACCACTTCGAAGCCGTTGTCGCGCAGGGTCTCGACGATATCGAGACGGATCAGGGATTCGTCTTCCGCAACGACAACGCGTCGCGGAGCGCTCGATGCAGTGCTCTGGTCATTCACCCGACCAGCTTACGTCATCATCGCTGTACACCGCCGGAGCATCGCCTACCGATTCGGCTTTTCATGCGGCTGCCCACGCCCCGCTGCGCGCGTCACCTGGAACAGCTCTGCCGGACGTAGCCCTCATCGCTCGGGGTGAGCAGGTCACGGTCACGCAGCACGACGGACGCCGGCGTGTTCTCATCGCTGCACATCTCCGTAAACGGTTTCGGCAGCTGGTCGCTGTACTCGATATCGATGACGGCTTCCCCGTACACAGCCGTGTACGACTCGCACTCCTCATATGCCGCGCACTCCTCGGCGATGGCGAAGTCGAAACCCGCGCCCCGCCCCAGCGTCACCGTGTCCTCCGCGGCGTTCTTCTGCCCCGCGGCCAGCCCTGCAGCGTGGGCGCCGTCGACGAGTAGCTCCGACAGAGCGACATTGTCCTCGAGCGAGAGCGCGCCATGCGACCTCGTGTAGCTGTCGAGGTTGTCGAACTCCACCGCATCGAAACCGGCCTCGGCGCAGCCATCGATCCAGGGGACCACGACCGCCGCGATCGCCTCTCGCTTCTCGGTGGACGACGTGTCGAGCAACGCCTCATCCGGCCAGTCGGGGTCGAATAGCGTCGCCCCATCGAGTTGCAGCAACAACTGTTCCGGCCAGGCATCGAGACCGCCGGGCTGCGTCTGGAACGCATTCACGTAACAGATCGAATAGACGCCGGGCGCGGGCTCGGCAGTGCGATCGCGCACGACCACCCCGACATCCGCCTCCGGCTCGTACGCTCCGCCGAGCTGATAGTCGGGAATCGCCCCCGCAGGGAATCCGCCCTCAAATACTTCTGAAGCGGCGGATCGGGCATCAGCGACAGCCGCCTCTCCGCTGCTTTCGCTCGCGCTCCCGGCACCTGCGCAGCCGGCCACCGCGCCCCCCAGGACGGCGCACACGACCACCGCGCGCGACCCGCGCGTCGCAGCACCCGCCCGACTGACCATCCGCTCAGGCTACTACTCGCGAACGCACCAGCCCAGATGCGTGACTGGGCGGCACCCAAGCTTTGGGGACCGCACTCTACTCCGACTCCACGCTGCTCGTGTGATGCGGAGTTCCAACGGGCTTCGACTCACTGGATCCTCGCTGCCGCAGATAGATGGAGAACGCGATCATGGCACCAACAGCCAGGAATTCGGACTGCCAATTCTGCAAGGTGCGGTTCCAAAACTCTGCAGAAAGGGCGTAGTCGACCCACGATTCAGCCGGAAGCCCGTGTTGAGCATTTTCCTCATTCGCGACGACATGGCCCGCGAGCGATTGTGCGAACCAAGAAAGCAAGAAAATCGCACCCATAGTGAGGAGCAGAGAGTTGGAATAGATCCACAAACGAACGCCTCGTACCCGTGCCCACCGTGGCGAATCATCTCGGGCGTATTCGCCAACGAGCTGCTCCTTGTCCGTTCCGACCCCCTCATCTCCCGGCTTCTTCGACTCGGGTGAACCTCTCTGCACGAACCAGATTGCGGCCAGAATGAAGAGGAAGAACTGCAGAAACTCTGACTGCCAGTTCTCAGCGACGTCAACGAGAAAATCAGATGAGGTAACGAAATCCGCGTACGTTGTTGCGGGCTGACCGTGCTGGAGCAACTCCTGGTTGTTGTACTGGTAACCGGCGATTGACTGGCCGATGAGCGTAATGACGAAAATGAGAAGGAATACGAGCGTCAGGCTCGTGTTTCGAGCGAAGCGTCGCATGACGATTTCACCGCCCCGCAAGCGGGAGGACGATCATGATGGCGAGGCCTACCCCGATAATCAGCATCCATGACCAGAAGGACGCACGGGTTGCGTGCACGTTATGCCGATCGTCCTGCAGAGATTTATCAGTCGTCATGTGCACATCTTCGCCTATCAGTTCCCCTCCTGGAGAGGGCTTGACTGTACCCTCGCGCGAACGCACGCACTGAAGAAAATGCGAAAATCGTGGACGAAGACCCCGGCGAGTGAAACGACAGACCCCCCACTTCCCAATGTTTCCATGGGAGTAGGGGGTCTTGAGTTCGTGCCGAATGCGGGACTTGAACCCGCACGCCTTTCGGCAACGCATTTTGAGTGCGCCGTGTCTGCCAATTCCACCAATTCGGCGAACCCTGCCAGCTTAGCGCAGCGCACAGGCCCCGGAAAACGAGGCGTGCACACCGCTCAGCAAGCGGGGCCTCGGAGGCTACGAACCTTGAGTCTCCGAGGTGAACTTCCGCGGCGCCGCCTCCGGCAGCAGGCCGGTCGACTCGCCGATCCGGTGGATCCGCAGGGTGTTCGTCGTTCCCACGACCCCGGGAGGCGAACCGGCGATGATGAGGACCTTTTCGCCAACCTCGACGCGCGAGTGCTTGAGCAGCACCTTGTCGACCTGCTCGAACATCTCGTCCGTGCTGTCAACGCGGGGCACCTCGTAGCTCCGCGCTCCCCACGTGAGTTCCATTCGACGTCGCGTGTGAGCGTCAGGCGTGAACCCGATGATCGGGATGGGCCGGCGCAAACGCGACATCCGACGCACGGTGTCGCCCGACTCCGTGAAGACGCAGATGTACCGCGCACCAACGAAGTCGGCGACCTCGGACGCAGCGAGCGTGAGAGCGCCACCCTGCGTCCGAGGGGCGCTGCCAAGCGGTTCGATCCGCCCGAGCGCGTGGTCCTCGGTCGCCTCGATGATCCGCGCCATCGTCGCAACAGCCTGCACGGGGTACGCACCCACGCTGGTCTCGCCCGAGAGCATGACCGCGTCGGCGCCATCGAGCACCGCGTTCGCGCAGTCCGAGGCCTCGGCGCGCGTCGGGCGCGGATTCTCGATCATCGACTCGAGCACCTGCGTCGCGACGATCACCGGCTTGGCGTTGCGGCGCGCGATCGACACGGCTTCGGCCTGCACGAGCGGCACGCGCTCGAGCGGCAGCTCCACACCGAGATCGCCGCGGGCGACCATGATGCCGTCGAAGGCGCGAACGATGTCTTCGAGGTGCTCCACCGCCTGCGGCTTCTCGATCTTCGCGATCACCGGCAATCGCACGCCGACCTCGCCCATGATCTCGTGCACCCGCGTGATGTCCGCTGCGTCGCGCACGAACGAGAGCGCGATGTAGTCCACGCCGAGACGCAGCGCCCAGCGCAGGTCGTCCTCGTCCTTCTCCGAGAGCGCCGGCACATTGACGGCGACGCCGGGAAGGTTGATTCCCTTGTTGTTCGAGATGTTGCCGGGCACCTCGACGCGCGTGTAGACCGTGTCTTCAGTGACGCGGATCGCTCGCAGTGCGACCTTCCCGTCGTCGATGAGCAGCGGATCACCCTCGCGCACATCGCCCGGAAGCCCCTTGTGGGTGGTGCCGCCGATGCTGCGATCGCCGACGATGTCACGCGTCGTGATGGCGAACTCGTCGCCGACCTCGAGCGCATAGGGGCCGTCGGCGAACGTGCCGAGACGAATCTTCGGGCCCTGGAGATCGGCGAGCACGGCGATCGGTCGCCCGACCTCCGTCTCCGCACGACGAATGTTGCGGTAGATACCCTCGTGCACGTTGTACGTGCCGTGAGACATGTTGAGCCGCGCCACGTTCACGCCCGCTCGGATGAGCTCCAGCGTGTGGTCGTAACTCGAAACAGCTGGCCCCCAGGTGGCGACGATCTTGGCGTGGCGCATAGAGCAGGCTCCTTTGGTTAGCGGTTGTCGCGCGTCGCAGCGTCGGGCGTGCCGGCGGCGGCAGGCGCCACAGCCGGATCCGCACCCGCGGGATCCACATCGGCGACGACCAGATCATCAGCGGCATCGGAGCTCAGCTCATCATGCTCGGCGCCCGGCGCCCCGGCCTCGTCACCGTGATCGATGACGTGGTAGTACTCGTCGGGATTCGCGGTGTCCTGCAGCACGGTGTCGCCAGGGTGACGACGGCCCGGCAGGTACACCGAGTTCTCGAGGCCCACGTGGCGCCAGCGCCGCGCGAAGAACAGCACGATTCCGAATACGACGGCCAGAACCGCCGCGAGCACGTTCGTGCGTACGCCGAGGAACAGCAGGCTCGGATCGACGCGCAGCGACTCGGTGAAGGTGCGGCCGATGCCGTACCAGATGAGGTACAGGGCGAAGAAGGAACCCCAGCGCGGACGCCACTTCTTCTCGATCGCGAGCAGCACCACGATACCGAGCAGGTTCCAGAGCGCCTCGTAGAGGAACGTCGGATGGAAGAGCGTTCCCTCGGGGAGCCCGATCGGGAAGGCCGCGTTCGTCGACTCGATCTCGAGCCCCCACGGCAGCGTCGTCGGGCCGCCGAAGAGCTCGTGATTGAAGTAGTTGCCGAGGCGGCCGACGGCCTGCGCGAGGAGCAGCCCGGGCACGAGCGCATCGGCGAACGACCAGAAGCGGATCCCCGTGATGCGCGACGCGACGAGCACGCCCACCGCACCACCGAGCAGGGCGCCGAAGATCGCAATTCCACCGTTCCAGAACGCGAAGATCTCGAGAGGATTCTTGCCGTCGCCGAAGTAATCTCCCCAGTGCGTCACGACGTGGTACAGGCGCGCACCGATGATGCCGAGCACGAGCGACCAGACGAGGAAGTCGAAGACCGCACCGCGCTCTCCTCCGCGCTGACCCAGGCGACGAGCAGTCCAGATCCCGGCCAAGATGATGCCGAGAATGATGCACAGTGCGTACAAGTAAATGCGCAGCGGGCCGATCTGCAGGTATTGCAGCTCCGGGCTCGGGATGCTCAACGGGAGAACCATTCACTCCTCTTTCGCCGGCGGTGCGTCACCGCAGGACTTCGGTGGAAAGCCACCCGACTGAGCCGGGCGGCGGACAAAATCATCCTATCGCGCGGTGCCGACAGCGATGGTGCGGACGGTCTCAGCGAGCTGCGTGACCCCGCCATCGCGCAGCGCGCGCACGAACGCGGTGCCGACGATCGCGCCATCGGCGTACTGCAGCACTTCCGCCACCTGCTCCGCTGAGGAGATGCCGATGCCGACGCACGCGAGGTCGGCGCCCTGCTCGCGCAGGCGCTCGGTCAGCCCGCGCGCAGCTGCGTTGAGCTCGGCTCGTTCGCCCGTGATGCCCATCGTCGAGACGGTGTAGACGAAGCCGCGGCTCGTCTGGCTCACGAGCGCGAGACGCTCGTCGCTCGACGTCGGAGCGGCCAGGAACACCCGGTCGAGCCCGTGGGTCTCGCTCGCCGCGATCCACTCGTCCGCCGCGTCCGGGGTGATGTCCGGCGTAATGAGGCCGGCGCCGCCGGCAGCCGCGAGATCACTCGCGAAGCGATCGACGCCGTACTGCATCACGGGATTCCAGTAGGTCATCACGAGGATCGGCGTATCGACGACCTCCCGCACGCGGCGCACTGCTTCGAAGACGTGCGTCAGTTTGAACCCGCCGGCGATGGCCGTCTGGGTCGCCTCCTGAATGACCGCACCGTCCATCACGGGGTCCGAGTACGGCACCCCGAGTTCGATGACATCGGCGCCGCTTTGAGCGAGCGCGATCGCGGCTTCCACGCTGGTATCGAGGTCGGGGAAGCCCACCGGCAGGTACCCGATGAGCGCTCCGCGTCGATCCTGCTTCGCCGCGCGAATCGCGGCCGAAACCTGAGACACCGTCTCGCTCATCCCTCAACCTCCGAGGCGTTCGCATCGAGCAGCCCGAAGTACTTACCCGCCGTGGCCATGTCCTTGTCGCCGCGCCCCGAGAGACTCACGATCACGACGCCGTCCGGGCCGAGCTCGGTGCCGATGCGCAGCGCGCCCGCGAGCGCGTGCGCCGACTCGATCGCGGGAATGATGCCCTCAGTGCGGCTGAGCAGCCGCAAAGCCTGCATCGCCTCATCATCGGTCGCGGGGATGTAGTCGACGCGGCCGATGCTCGCGAGCCACGCGTGCTCCGGGCCGACGCCCGGGTAGTCGAGACCCGCCGAGATCGAGTGCGACTCGACGGTCTGGCCGTCGCCGTCCTGCAGCACATACGTCTTCGCGCCGTGCAGAATGCCGGGGCGGCCGCGCTCGATCGACGCAGCGTGCTGCTCCGTGTCGACGCCGTCGCCCGCCGCCTCGACGCCGTAAATGCGCACATCGGCGTCATCGAGGAACGCGTCGAACATGCCGATCGCGTTGGATCCGCCGCCGACGCACGCGACAACCGCGTCCGGGAGGCGACCGATGCGCTCCTGCAGCTGCGCGCGAGCCTCCTCGGAGATGACCTTCTGGAAGTCGCGGACCATCGCCGGGAAGGGGTGCGGGCCTGCGGCGGTGCCGAAGATGTAGTTCGTGTGCTCGACAGTAGCGACCCAGTCGCGGTACGCCTCGTTGATGGCGTCCTTCAGCGTGCGCGAACCGGTGCGCACGGGAACGACCTCGGCGCCGAGCAGCCGCATGCGCGCGAGGTTCAGCGCCTGGCGCTCGGTGTCGACCTCGCCCATGTACACGGTGCACTCGAGGCCGAACAGCGCGGCCGCCGTCGCGGTCGCGACACCGTGCTGGCCCGCTCCCGTCTCAGCGATCACGCGCTTCTTGCCGAGGCGCTTCGTGAGGAGCGCCTGCCCGAGCACGTTGTTGATCTTGTGCGAGCCAGTGTGGTTCAGGTCCTCGCGCTTCAGAAAGACGCGCGCTCCCCCGGCGTGCTCCGCGAAGCGCGGCACCTCGGTGATCGGCGACGGCCGCCCCGCGTAGTTCTGCAGCAGCTCCGAAAGCTCGGCATGGAACGCGGGATCGGCCTGGGCCGCGGCATAGGCCTCCGTCAGCTCGTCGATCGCGGCGATGAGCGACTCGGGCATGAAACGCCCGCCGAACTCGCCGAAGAACGGGCCGTGCTGATCGCGGAGGCTGATCACACCGGGTGTCTCGTGGGTCACAGGGGTCCTTTTGGCTTCAGACGCTCAGGTAGGACTGCAGCGTCGCGATGGGGTCGTTGGTCACGAGCGCCTCGCCGACGAGCACTGCGTCGGCGCCGGCTTCGCGATAGTGCTCGACGTCGGCGACGCTCAGCACGGCCGATTCGGCGACTCGCGTGACGCCGGCCGGGATCTGGTCGGCAACCCGGCCGAAGAGCTCACGATCCAGCTCGAAGGTGCGGAGGTCGCGCGCGTTGACGCCGATGAGCTGCGCGCCCAGGTCGACGGACCGGGCCACTTCTTCTTCGCTGTGCGCTTCGACGAGCGGGGTCATGCCGAGTTCGCGGATCAGACCGTGCAAACGCTCGAGCCGCGGCTGCGGGAGCGCGGCGACGATCAGCAGCACCAGGTCCGCTCCGGCGGCCCGCGCCTCGAACACCTGGTACTCGTCGCCGATGAAGTCCTTGCGCAGCACGGGAATGCTGATCGCCTTGCGCACCGCTTCGAGATCGGCGAGCGACCCCTTGAACTTGCGCTGCTCCGTGAGCACGCTCACCGCGCTCGCGCCGCCCGCCTCGTACTGCGTCGCAAGATCCTGCGGCTCGGGGATCTCTGCGAGATCGCCGCGCGACGGGCTCGCGCGCTTCACCTCGGCGATGACCTTGATGTGGTCGGCCGGGGCGAGCGCCGCAAGCGCGTCGAGTGCGGGGCGAGCGCTCAACGCATCGGCCTCGACCTCGGCGAACGGACGTTCGCGTCGCCGAGCCTCCGCGTCTTCGAGTGAGCCCGCGAGTAAGTCTTCGAGCACGTCAGTCGTGGGTCGGAGGGGTGAACTTCGGCCCGTTCACGCCGTAGCCGGCCTTCGAGAGGATCCAGCCGAGCAGCGCGCCGATCACGACGACGCCGGCGCACGCCCACACCATGGGTGCATTGTGCAGGAAGAAGAAGACGGTGCCGGCCGCGATGCCGATCAGCATCACTACAACGGCCGTCCATGCGGCGGGTGAATCGCCGTGGCCGGGGTCTCCGTGCTGGGTACTCATGAAACTCCTCTGAACAGATTTCAACGACTCCAGACTAGCGGAAATCGCGTCGGGGGTCGGGCGGCACCCCGCGGGGCGGGCGGCGGATCAGCCGCGCGCCCCACCCGCCTCGCCGCTGCCGCCGTCGGAAATGTCCTCCCCGTCGCTCGGGTCGTCCCCTCCCGACAGCGCATCCCAATCGGAGATGCGGTCGGGCTTCGCGCCGACGGAACTGGCGGTCGCAGCGGGCGCGGCCGATCCCGAATCGTACTTGCGGCCGCCCGAGACCCAGCGCCCGCCGAACACCACCACGGTGAGCCCGAGCAGCGCGGCGACGACGCCCGCGATCGCGGAGACCCACACCCACGCGGAGAGATCGCTCCAGACCACGAGAGAGGTCGTGTCGGCCCCCGAGATGCCGGTGAGGGTGGTCACGGTCCCCGAGATCGCGGCGAGCGGGGCCGCGATCACGGAGATGGTGAGGGCGGCGAGTCCGCCCCCGAGCAGCACGACGAGCGCACCGAGCACGCGCCGGAAGATCGGGCCCGCGATGGTCAGGGCGAGCGCGGCGGCCACGGTCGCGATCGCGATCGGCGACAGTGCAGCGTTGACGTCGTGGCCGGCCACCGTCTCGAGGCTGTGCGTACCGTCGACCATGAACGAGACCCACGTCTGGGACCCGGCGAGCAGACCGAGCGCTCCCGCGAGCGCGATGCCGGTGATTGTGAGGAGCTTAGGCCGCATCGTCAGCCTCCCCCAGTGCGCACAGCGTGTTGGCGATCGCGATGGCGCGCAGCGGCGCCGCGGCCTTGCTCTGGCACTCAGCGTCCTCGGTCATCGGCACGGAGTCGGCGACCACCCCCGCCCCTGCTTGCACCATGGCGACTCCGCCCTTGATGGTCGCGGTGCGGATCGCGATGGCGAGATCCGCAGCTCCCCCCAGCCCGAAATACCCGACTACGCCACCGTAAACGCCGCGCTGCACGGGCTCGAGCTCGTCGATGATCTGCAGGGCGCGCGGCTTCGGCGCACCCGACAGCGTGCCCGCCGGGAAGGTCGCGCGGAACACGTCGATCGGGTTGTGGCCCGCGCGCGTACGCCCCTCCACGCTCGACACGATGTGCATGATGTGGCTGAACCGCTCGATGCGCATGAACTCCGTGACCTCCACTGACGACGGCTCGCAGACGCGCAGCAGGTCGTTGCGGGCGAGGTCGACGAGCATGAGGTGCTCGGCGCGCTCCTTGTCGTCGGCGAGGAGGTCGCGCTCGTGCTGCTGATCCTCCTCGACCGTCGCGCCGCGAGGCCGCGAGCCCGCGATCGGGTGCGTCATCACGTGACCGTCCTCCTGCACCGTGACGAGTGCCTCGGGGCTCGACCCGACGACGGAGAACGGCTCGCCATCAGCGTCTTCGAGCTGCAGCAGGTAGAGATACGGGCTCGGGTTCAGGTGCCGCAGCACACGATAGACGTCGAGCGGATCGGCTGTGCACTCCTGATCGAAGCGCTGCGATGGCACGACCTGGAAGATGTCCCCGTCGACGATGTACCGTTTTGCTGCTTCGACCGCCGCGACGTACTCGGGCGTCGTGGTGAGGCGGATCGGCGCCGCGGTCGCGGCGCGGTCGACCGAGCCGAGGGGGGATGCGAGCGGCGCGGCGAGGGCGGCCTGGAGCGCGTCGAGTCGTGCCTGAGCGTCGGCCCACTGCGCGTCGGCGAGTCGAGCGTCGGCAGTGCGGGCGTCGGCGGTGCTGGGATCCTGCGCCACATCACCCTGCGCCGCATCCTCCAGCGCCGCATCGTGCAGCACGTTCGCGAGCAGCACGACCGTGCCTTCGCGGTGGTCGATGACCACGAGCTCGGAGACGAAGCTGAGGCCCTGGGTGGGAAGTCCCGGCCCTTCGCTCGGCCCGTGCTCGAGCTTCTCGAACTGACGCACCGTCTCCCAGCCGAGGTAGCCGACGAACCCGCTCGCGAGCGGCGGCAGGCCAGTCACCTGCGGAGACCGCCACCGCTCGTAGACCGCACTCAACGCCTCGACCGGCGCGAGCGCGTGAACGCCTCCGGGGAGCAACCGATCCTCACTCAGATCGCGCCCGGGCGACGGCGCCCAGTGCGCCCGCCCGTCGCGCTCGCCGAGCACGCCGAAGCTGCCCGCGCCGACAAAGCTGAACCGCGTCCAGACGCCGCCCTGCTCCGCCGACTCGAGAAGGAACGTGCCGGGGCGCGACGCGGCGACCTTGCGGTAGATGCCGACCGGCGTGTCCGCGTCCGCGAAGACCTCGCGGCAGACGGGAATGACGGCGTGGGAGTCGCGCGCGGCGTCGAACGCGGCGCGCGTGGTGGTCATACTCACCGTTTCAGCCTACCGCGCGGGGCGCCGCCGACCCTCCGCGTCCACCCATGCAGATCAGTCGCTTTCCGGCTCCCCCACGAGGGCCGGAATCTCACGCCCGGTGAAGCAGGCACGAGTGCCGGTGTGGCATGCGGCGCCGATTTGGATCACCCGCACGAGCAGGGTGTCGCCGTCGCAATCCATGGCGACGCTTCGCACGTACTGCCGGTGGCCCGAGGTGTCGCCCTTGCGCCAGTATTCGCCCCGCGAGCGCGACCAGAAGGTGACCCGGCCGGTCGTGAGGGTGCGGCGCACGGCCTCGTGATCCATCCAGGCGAGCATGAGCACCTCGCCGCTCGCGTCATCCTGCACGATCGCGGGCAGCAGCCCGTCGCGCCCGAACACGAGATCCGACGGGACGGGGTCGATGTCGGGAGATGCCGCGTTCATCGCACCGCCTCCGTGCCGGTGAGGCGTACGACGTGGCCCGCATCCGCGAGCGCTCGCTTGACCTCGCCCACGGTGAAGGTGCCGTCGTGGAAGACGGAGGCCGCGAGCACCGCGTCGGCTCCCGCCTCGACCGCCGGGGCGAAGTGCTCGAGCTTGCCTGCGCCGCCCGAGGCGATCACCGGCACTTCCGAGATCTCGCGCACGAGCGCCGTGAGCTCCAGGTCGAAGCCCGCGAGCGTGCCGTCCGCGTCCATCGAGTTCACGAGCAGCTCACCCGCTCCGCGCTCGACCGCCTCGCGGCACCACTCGAGCGCGTCGATCTCCGTCTCGCGCTTGCCGCCGTGCGTCGTGACCACGAAGCCAGACGGGGTGCGCGGGCTGCGCTTCACATCGAGCGACAGCACGAGCACCTGCGCGCCGAAGCGGTCGGCGATCTCGCCGATCACGTCGGGGCGGGCGATCGCGCCGCTGTTGATCCCGACCTTGTCCGCCCCCACTCCGAGAAGTCGCGCCACGTCCTCGACACCGCGCACGCCGCCACCGACGGTCAGCGGGATGAACACCTGCTCCGCCGTGCGCTGCACCACCTCATAGGTGGTCGAGCGGTCGTCGACGGTCGCCGTGACGTCGAGGAACGTCAGCTCGTCAGCGCCCTGCGCGGCGTACCGCGCAGCGAGCTCGACGGGGTCCCCCGCGTCGCGGAGGTTGAGAAAGTTGACGCCCTTGACCACGCGCCCTGCGGCGACATCGAGGCAAGGGATCACACGAGTCGCGATCGACATCGTGACCCCCTCAGAGCCGCGCGGCGTGGATCGCGGTCACGAGGATCGCGCGGGCGCCGAGGTCGTAGAGGCGATCCATGATCTCGTTCGCATCGTCGGAGCGCACCATCACACGCACCGCGACCCACTGCTCGTCCTTCAGCGGCGACACGGTCGGCGACTCGATGCCTCCCGCAACCTGCGTCGCCTCGTCGAGACGGTCGACCGGAAGGTCATAATCCATGATCACGTACTTGCGCGCCACGAGCACGCCCCGGAGGCGGCGCAGCAGGCGATCGATGTCGGGGTGGGCGTTCGGGCCGCCGATGAGCACGGCGGTCGATTCGAGGATCACGGGCCCGAAGATCTCGAGGCCCGCGGCACGCAGCGTGGCGCCCGTCGACACGACGTCGGCAACGGCGTCGGCAACACCGAGCTGCACCGCAGATTCCACCGCTCCGTCGAGCTTCACCAGCTCGGCGACGACCCCGCGTTCGCGCAGGAAATCGTCGACGAGCTTCGGGTAGCTCGTCGCCACGCGGCGCCCCGAGAGGTGCGCGAGCTCACTGATCTCGCTGCCGGACGGCGCCGCGAAGCGGAACGTCGAGTCGCCGAAGTCGAGCGCCGCGATCTCCGTGGCCTCCGACCCCGAATCGAGCAGCAGGTCGCGCCCGGTGATCCCGACGTCGAGCGCGCCGGAACCGACGTACGTCGCGATGTCCTTCGGCCGCAGGTAGAAGAACTCCACCTGGTTGCGGCTGTCGGTGTGCACGAGCTTGCGGCTGTCGCGGCGGCCCGAGTAGCCCGCCTCAGTGAGCATCTCGGTTGCGGTCTCGGAGAGCGAGCCCTTGTTCGGTACGGCGATACGAAGCATGGTGTCGGAGAGTCCTTCCGTGCGGCCGGAGCTGCCGGCCAGTGGTGAGAGGTCAGCGGCAAGCATCGGCGCGCGGGAGAACCGCCTCGCCGATGCTACAGATGCGCGTAGACGTCGTCGAGGGTCATGCCCTTGGCGAGCATCAGCACCTGCAGGTGGTACAGCAACTGGCTGATCTCTTCGGCGCAGGCTTCATCGGTCTCGTACTCCGCGGCCATCCAGACCTCGGCGGCCTCTTCGACGATCTTCTTGCCGATCGCGTGCACGCCCGCATCGAGGCGCGCGACGGTGTCGCTGCCCTCGGGTCGGGTGGCCGCCTTCTCGGAGAGCTCGGCGAACAGCGCCTCGAACGATTTCACGCGTCTAGCTTATCGGGTTCGCGAGGGGTGCGGATCGTGGGAGCTCGTGCGGGGTCAGTGCCGGTGCGCCGCTGCTGCCACTCGAAGCTCGATCTGCACGCAGATCGAGGGACGCTCAGTGCTGATGATGCGCTGCGGCAAGCCGTAGCGCTGCGATCCGCTCCTCCGGCATTCCGCCGTAGACGGCCGATCCCGCGACGAAGGTGTCGGCGCCCGCCTCCGCCGCGATCCCGATCGTGTCGACCGTGATGCCACCGTCGACCTGCAACCAGACGTCGAGACCGAGGCGCTGTTTCGCGTCGGCGAAGCGGCGGAGCTTCGGCATCATGTCAGGCATGAACGACTGGCCACCGAACCCGGGCTCCACGGTCATCACGAGTACCTGGTCGAACTCGGGAAGGAGTTCGAGATACGGCTCGGGGTCGGTTCCCGGCTTGAGCGCGATGCCGGCCCGGGCGCCGATCTCACGGATGCGGCGTGCGAGCGCGACCGGGTCGGCGGCCGCCTCAGCGTGGAAGGTCACCGAGTACGCGCCGAGCTCGGCGTAGCCGGGCGCCCAGCGATCGGCGTCCGAGATCATGAGGTGCACGTCGAGCGGCACGGGCGACACGGCTTGGATCCGCTCCACGATGGGCGGGCCCATCGTGAGGTTGGGCACGAAGTGGTTGTCCATCACGTCGACGTGCACAAGGTCGGCGGCGCTGATGGCCTGGAGCTCGGACTGCAGGTTCACGAAGTCGGCGGACAGAATGCTCGGGTTGATGCGCTGCGCGGTCACGGCTCCCAGCCTAGGGCTTCTCCTCGGCTCGCTGCTCCGCCTGCTGGCGCGCCCGGCGAGGCGCCGGTTGGTCGGCTTCTTGGTCTGCCTCTCGGTCGGCTTCTCGGTCGGCCTCTTGGCCCGTCTGCAGGCCCGCCTCGTCTCCTTCCTCCGCGGCGGGCGCCGCACCGGGCGCTGCCGCATAGCTCTGCGACAGGGTGCGATACGCGCGAGTGAACATCGCTCCCACCGCGATCACCAGCATCGCGAGCCCGGCCCACACGAAGATCAGCGCGATACCGCGCGTATCGCCCTCGCCGAGCAGCCAGCCCCACGTCGCGCGGCCGTCGCCCTCGCGCATGTAGGGCACCACCCAGAACTCGGCGACCGGCGCGATGAGCAGCGCGGTGATCGGGGCCGCGGCCGCCTCGAACGTCATCGCGAGTCCGAACACGCGCCCCTGCTTCTCGAACGGGACGACGCGCTGGATCACCGTCTGCTCCGCCGCCTCGATCGCCGGCATCATCGCCATGAACACCCAGATGCCGACCACGAAGAGCCACGGCCACTCGCGCAGCGTGAACACCATTCCCAGCACGCCGAGCAACGCCGCGAGCACGAGCATCGTGCGGATCGGGTTCTTGCCGAGCCCGAACTTCGCAACGAGTCCGCCGCCCACGATGAATCCGGTCGATGCGACCCCGAAGACGATGCCCCAGACCTCGACGGAGAACATCTCGAGGCCGTACGGATCGAGCAGCGTCATGAAGACCCCGCCCGAAAGGTTGTTGAGCGTTGTGAAGCAGACGAGCGCCAACAGGCCCGGTACCGCGAGCATCGCGGCGAATCCGCCGCGGAAGTCGACGGCGCTGCGCGTCGGATCCTGCACGATTTCGGGCTCCGGAATGCCGAGGCTCAGGAGATGAATGATCGGAGCGCCGGTCATGACGGTCGCGATGATTATCGTGCCGCCCATGCCGAGGAGGCCGACCGAGAGACCGCTGAACACGCTCGTCGCGATGAACGCGAGCCCCTGCACGGTCCCGACGAGGCCGTTCGCGTTCGCGTGGCGGTCTACGGGAACGAGCAGCGTCACCGTGGTCGCGAGTGCCAGGTTCCGCAGGATCTCAACGACGCAGCCCGCGAGCACCACCAGCGTGAAGAGCCAGAACCAGGGGCGGTCGAGGCGCAGTAGCTCGCTGCTCGGCACCGTGAAGTACAGCGTGCACCCCAGCAAGAAGGCGACGAGCGAGCACCACGCCGAGAGCAGCATGACGCGGCGCTTGCGCAGGCGATCGACGAGCGAACCGAACCACATCGAGCAGACGGCGACGAGGATCATGTAGATGCCGCCGAGCACGCCCGTCGCGAGAATGCTGCGCGTCTCGAGGTACACCCAGAACACCACCGCGAACCACAGGAAGTTCGTCGTGAGGTTCGCAACCGCCGTGTTCACGAGCACGTGCAAGAACGTGCGCATGCCGCCCGCAGGCGGGATCGGACGCGAGGGCTGCGCTGCCGCCGCGCCGAGATTCTCGGCCATGGGAACAGGGTAAGCGCGACCGCCGACACGCACCAGAGGAAGCGGGCACGTGCGGCGCGGAAATTCTCGCCGCACCGTTTCCCGCGCGTCCGCGACGCACCAACAACGCGACGAACGCCGCGTCAGCGCCAGCGGAACAACGCGACGAACGCCGCGTCAGCGCCAGCCGAACAACGCGATGAACATCGCGTCAGTGCCCTGACGATGCGGCCAGAGCTGGGCGCTCAGCGCCTTGCCCGCGAGGTCGATTTCACCGCGCGCCACGCGCGCAACGGTGGCCCGCGCGTCGAGCTCCACGAGATCGGGGTGTCGGCGCAGCAGTCGCTCGACGGCGACCCGGGTCTCCGCGAGGTGCGGCGAGCACGTCACGTACGCGAGCACCCCCTCGGGCGCGAGGTGATCCACCGCCGCGTCGAGCAGCTCGCCCTGCAGCTGCGCGAGCTCCGGAAGATCCGAGGGCTGCTTGCGCCACCGAGCCTCGGGCCGCCTGCGGAGCGCACCGAGCCCCGAGCACGGCGCGTCGACGAGGATGCGATCGAACTTCTCAGCGCCGAAGGCGGCCTCGGAGCGGCCGTCGTGCGACACGACCTCCACGGCGCGCGAGACGCCCGAGACCGAGCGCCGCACCAGTTCCGCGCGGTGCTCCGACACCTCGTTCGCGCGCACGGTCGCGCCTGCGGCGAGCGCCTCGGCGCCGAGCACCGCGGTCTTCCCGCCCGGGCCCGCGCAGAGATCGAGCCAGCGCTCGCCGGGACGCGCGTTGCGATACCGGGTGAGCGCGAGCGCCGCGAGCTGCGAGCCCTGATCCTGCACCCGCGCGTAGCCTCGCCTTGCGCCGATCGCATCGATCGCCAGCAGCGGATCGCCACCGGCGAGTTCGAGACCGAGCGGCGAGGGGCCCGCGGCCTCGAGCGCCTGAGTGTCGGGGTGGTCGGCGATGGGGTGGTCGGCATCCCGCTGCTCGGCGCCGCGCTGATCCGCCGCCTCATCGGGCGTGACGCCGGCGCCGGGCAGGATCGCGAGGCTGACCCGGGGTGACGCGTTATCGGCGGCGAGCAGGGCGTCGAGCTCGTCGGCTCGCCCCTCCATGCGGAGCGCATCGCGCAGGGCGCGGACGATCCAGACCGGGTGCGAGGTGCTGGCGGCGAGGGCATGGTCGGCGTCGGGCGCGGTTTCGACGATACGTGCGTCCCACTCGTCGCTCTCCGCGCGGCCGATCGTGCGGAGCACGCCGTTCACGAATCCCGCTGCCCCGCGATTGCCGACGCGGCGCTGCAGTTCGACGCTCTCGTTCACCGCGGCGTGGGCGGCCGTGCGCATGCTGAGGAGCTGGTGCGCGCCGAGGCGGAGCACGTTGCGCGTGCGAGCGTCGATGTCGTCGATGCCGCGCTTCGCCGCGAGTTCGATGATGCGGTCGTAGCGGCCGCGCCACCGCAGCGTGCCGCCGACGAGCTCGGTCGCGAGACCGGCGTCACGTGAGTCGAGCTCGGCCTCGCGGATCCGCGCCGGAAGGGCGAGGTTCGCGTACGCCTCGCGATCCTCGACATCGCGGAGCACGTCGTAGGCGACGAGGCGGGCCGCGGATACTCGCGCTGATGCGGATCGCGCGGAGGCGGATCGCGAGCCTGCTGCCGAACCGGAACCCGAGCGCGAACGCGAGCCCGAACCTGGTGCCGCGCTCACGAGATCACCGCGCTTCCGCCGCGACCGCGGAGCCAGGCGGCGCCGTCCATGGCCGCCTTACCGGCGGGCTGCACACGCACGAGTTCGAGCGCGCCGTCGGCGAGGGCGAGCACCGCGGCGCCGCCGTCGAGCGACACCGTCCCAGGAGATGGCGCCTGCCCTGCGCCGTCAGCCGCCGCCGCCCGCCGCAGCTCCCGCAGCTTCAGGGGTTCGCCGTCGTGCAGCACATACGCGCCGGGCTCCGGGGTCACGCCCGCCCAGTGCGCGAGCACCTCGCTCGTCGACCGGGTCGGGTCGAGCTTGCCGTCTTCGCGCGAGAGCTTCCGCGCCGTCGTCGCCTCCCCGAGCTGCGGGGTACCCGCCTCCGGATCCTGCGCCAGCAACTCGACCGCCGCCGTCAGCGCGGCCGTGCCGAACGTCGCGAGGTCGGTGAGCGCCGCTCCCGCCGGTGTTCCCTCGGGGTACTCGCGCTCGTCCCGGGTGAGCACATCACCCGCGTCGAGCGCCTCGACGAGCCGGAAGACCGTGACGCCGAGGCGCTGCTCTCCCGCCTCGAGCGCGCGCTGCACCGGCGCCGCACCCCGCCATCGCGGGAGCTCGGAGAAGTGCAGGTTGATCCACCCCCGCTCGGGGAGCCTGAGCAGCGGCTCCCGCACGAGCCCGCCATATGCGACGATGACGCCGAGCTCCGGGGCGAGGTCGCGCACCCACTCGGTCGTGGCGTCGCCGAGGCGGTTCGCGCGGTGCGTTGGAATGCCGAGCGCCTCGGCCGCGGCGGCCACGGGTGACGGGGTGAGGATCCGCTTCCGCCCCAGCGGCGCGTCTTCACGCGTGATCACGCCAACGACCTCGTGCCCCGCTTCGACCAGCGCGTGGAGGCTGGGCACGGCGAACTCGGGGGTTCCGGCGAAAACGATGCGCATCCGTCTATTCTCCCACTCGCTGTGCGGGCGTCACTCCACCCTCGGCGAGCAGCGTCCAGCGCGCGCCTCAGGAGTCGAAGACGCCGCGGTCGTCGAAGCGGAGACGGAGCGCCTCGGGTCGGGCGCGACCGGGCGTGCTCCCCCGGGTGCGAGAGGCGGATCCCGCGGCATCGGCGACCAGTGCACCCCGCAGGCGCCGTGCGACTTCAGCACCGTGACCGTAATCGCACCGCACGATCGCGCGCACGAGTCCTTGCGGCGTCTTGGCGGGCCCGCCGGCCGGGAGCGGCGCCGGGCCGAGAAAGTCGACCCCGGCCATCCCCTCGAGCTGCGCCAGCGCCCGCTCCACCTCATCGGGCCCGCCGCTCACACTCGCGACGCGGACCGCGGGCGGGTAGCGCAGCGCCTGCCGGTCCCGCAGCTCGCCGCGCAGCCACTCGTCGACGCGGCCCGTCACGAACGCTCGCACGACCGGCCCGCCACCAGAGGCCATGAGGCAGATGCCGTCGGGCGCGGTGAGCGCCGCCGCGTTCTCCCACCAGCGGAGGCAGTCCTCGCCCGCGCGCAGCGTCTCGATACTCAGGAGCCGCTCGGCGTCGAGCAGAACGACCGCGCGATATCCCCCGGCGGCCAGCGGCTCGGCACCGCGGGTCGCGACGACGATCGCGGACCGCCCGTCCACGCGCTCCCGCGGATGCTCGCCGTCGCTCAGCAACACGCGCGCGCCCGCGAACTGCCGCTCGAACTGCTCGACGGTGCGTCCGGACCCCATGCCGCGCTCTACGAGCGTGCGCCCGTCGCACGTGCCGCACTGCCACCGCGTCGGATGCTCCCCGCACCACCGGCACGAGGCGCGCCCAACCGCTCGGAAGCCGATAGGCCCCCCGCATACCGCGCAGCGCGCAAGGTCGCCGCAGTCCGCGCACACCGCGATCGGCGCGTAGCCGGGCGTCGCGACCTGCACGAGCACCGGGCCGCTGCGCAGTCCCTCGCGAATGGTGCGCGCCGCGAACTCGGGCACGCGACCGGCGAAGGCATCGGGCGCAAGCGAGGCGTCGGCGTGCACGATGCGCGCTCGCCTCGGCGGGTTCTGCTGCGCGCGCACGTACCCGAGCTCCACGAGGCGCTGCACCTCGGCGCTGCGAGTGTGCCCCGCGAAGAAGAGGCCCGCGCCCGACTGCTCGGCGCGCACCAGCGCCGCGTCCCGCGCGTGCACGTACGGCGTGAGCGGCTCCGCCAGCACGGGGTCGCCGTCGTCCCACATCAGCACGGCGCCGAGCGCTTGCGCCGGCGCGTACACCGCGGAGCGATTGCCGAGGATGATCCGGGGCTCAGCGTCGAGCGCCCGAAGGAACCCGGCGTAGCGATCTCCGTTCGACTGTCGCGAGTCGACGCGCACGATGTCTTCGTGCCCGAGCGCTGCAAGTGCATCGCGCAGCTGGTCGAGGTCACGATAGTCAGGAGCGATGAGGATCGCGCTGCGCCCGAGCGCGTACACGCCGAGTGCGATGCGGACGAGTTGCGCCGCCCAGCCGCCGACCCACTCACCCGTGTGCAGGCGCTCCGGGCCGTGCGACGCTGTGAGCGCGAGCCGAGCGCCGCCGATGAGCTGCTCCGCGATCGTGCCTTCAGGAGTCGGGTTCTCCGCAGCACCGCCCGATTCTCGCACCGCGGCTTCGGCGATCGCGACGGCCTCCGCCTCGGTCGCTTCCGCGCCCTCGACGTCACCGTCGCTCCCGCGGTCCGCCTCGTCAGCGCCCGCGGCCGACGCACTGGCCGACGCCGCGGCGAGGTGCTTCTTTTCCACCCGCACCTGGCGCGTCGGGATTGCGAGGCGCAGAATGTCGCCCGCGGATCCCCCCGCGCGATCCGCAACCGCCCGCGCGAGCCGCCACACCTCCGGCGTGAGCTGCGGCACCGTCGTCACGAGATCGGCGATCGGCTGCAGCTCACCCCCGAAGTCGCTGCGGTCCACGAAGCCGATGACGTAGCCGAAGGTCTTGCGCTCGCGGGAACGAAACGGGACGCGCACCCGCTGGCCCACGCGGATCTCGTCGCTGAGCTCGGGCGGGATCGCGTAGTCGAACAGGTGGTCGAGCTGCGGGAGCGCGGAGTCGAGGAGTACCTGCGCGACCGGCCGGCCCGCCGCCCCCTCGGCTCGGTCGAACGCCGACGTGCCAGCTTCAGCGCGCTGCGCCCCGCTGTCAGCGCGCGAACCCCCGCCGCCCACGCCGTCTGAAGGTGCCGTCACGAACGCCGCCTAGAGCCCGGCGGCGGCCCGCAGTTCGGCGACGCGCGGGGTGGCCTCCCAGGTGAACTCGGGAAGCTCGCGACCGAAGTGCCCGTAGGCACTCGTCTTCGCGTAGTTCGGACGCAGCAGCTCGAGGTCGCGGATGATGGCGAGCGGACGCAGGTCGAACACCTCGCGCACGGCACGCTCAATGCGGTCGAGCGGCACGGTCTCGGTGCCGAAGGTCTCCACGTACAGCCCGACGGGGTGCGCCCGACCGATCGCGTACGCGACCTGCAGCTCGGCCCGGGCGGCGAGCCCCGCCCGCACCACGTGCTTCGCCACCCAGCGCATCGCGTAAGCAGCGGAGCGGTCGACCTTCGACGGATCCTTGCCGCTGAACGCGCCGCCGCCGTGACGACTTGCGCCGCCGTACGTGTCGATGATGATCTTGCGACCGGTGAGACCCGCGTCCCCCATGGGACCGCCGACCACGAAGGGCCCTGCGGGGTTGATGAAGAGCGAGGCATCGGCGCTCGGCAGCTCCACCCGCTCGAGCACCGGGCGAATCACGAGGTGCTCGACGGCGTCGCGCAGTGCCTCCTGGGTGATGTCGGCGTGATGCTGCGTGGAGACGACGACCGCCTCGACGCTCGCCGCTCGATCCCCGTCATAGCCAATGGTGACCTGCGTCTTGCCGTCGGGCCGCAGCTCGGGCAGCTCCCCGCTTTTGCGCACCTCCGTGAGTCGCTCGGCGAGACGGTGCGCGATCCAGCTCGGCAGCGGGTGCAGCTCGGGCGTCTCGTCGGTCGCGAAGCCGAACATGATGCCCTGATCCCCGGCACCCTGCCGGTTGAGCGCGTCCTCGTCGCCCTCGCCGCTGCGCATCTCGAGCGACGTATCGACACCGCCGGCGATGTCGGGCGACTGCTGACCGATCGACACCGATACTCCGCACGACGAGGCGTCGAAGCCCATCTCCGAGCTCGTGTACCCGATCTCGCGCACGGCCTGGCGCACGAGCTGCGGAATCTCGACGTAACCGGTGGTCGATACCTCGCCGGCGACGTGCACGAGACCCGTCGTCACGAGCGTCTCGACGGCGACACGCGCCCCCGGGTCTTGCTCGAGCATCGCATCGAGGATCGTGTCCGAGATGCGGTCGCAGATCTTGTCGGGGTGGCCTTCGGTGACGGATTCAGAAGTGAACTGGCGCAGCGGCACGGGACTCCTCAAATGGAAGCGGACAGGGGGCCGGATGGCGGTACCGACCCGAGAAAACGCCGATGGCGTCGGACCCTGTTCAGGGTATCCGACGCCACCGACATTGCTGCGGCGCGCAGTAACATTCACTCCGCCGCGCAGCGGAAGATTACGCTTCTTCGCTCAGCTCCGCGGCCTGCTCCTCGCGACGCGTCATCGTGAGCTTGCCCTCGACGATCTCGTGCAGGGCGATCGACAGCGGCTTGTCGTCCACCGACGAGTCGACGAGCGGGCCGACGTTGTCGAACAGATTGCCGTCGTGCAAGTCGGTGTAGTAATCGTTGATCTGACGGGCACGCTGCGAAGCGAAGACCACCAGGGCGTACTTCGAATCGACCTTCTCGAGCAGATCGTCGATGGGCGGGTCGATGATGCCGTTGGGGTTGGCCATTACACACTCCTCTAGTTGACCGTGCCATCTTACCTGAGGTTCTGGGGCGCCGCTGAGGCTTCGGGGTGACGGCTCAGCCGAGTAAGGATCGAACGAGCACGTGCCCGCGATCCGTCGTGAGCCTGACCCACGTGAGCGAGCGGGCGATCCGCACCGGTTCTTCCGCTCGCACGAAACCGAGCGCGTCCGCCGCAAAGGCTGCCGCAGCGGGAATCCCGGGCGCCATTTCAAGGCCCCACACGGAGGCCCGCACGCGCTGCACCACCGCGTCGCCCGGCTGCTCCGGGAGCGCCGCCGCAACCCGCGCCACCCCGTCGGCCGCGACGGCGAGCACCGAACCCGCGTCGAGGGTTCCCGCCGGTGACCAGCCCGACGCCGGGGGAAGCACGCCGGCCCACGCCGCGATGGGAGCCGAGTCCGGGAGTTCGAGCGTGCGCCCCGCGATACCGAGGCGCGCGAGCCGGTCGAGCACGGCGCGCCCCGGCACGGTGGCATCGATGGGCGCCTCAGGCGGCTCGGCAAGCCCGAACGCCCGCATGACGAGCACCACGGCAACGGGGTCGGTGATCCCTCGCGGCGCCTGCGTGCAGCCGAACACGGCGAGCGTGCTCCCCTGGCTCGTGATTCGCACGTCGGGTTGCCCAGCCCGGAGCAGCCGTTCGAGGAAGATCTTGACGTCGTCGCGCGTTGCCGCGTCGGCGAACGTGAGGGTGGCGGGCATGGTGCACGAGTCTAGCCGGAGGCGCCGCCCTAGACTGGGGTGAGCATTTCCGAGTGCAGACAACGGAGGTTCCCATGACCGCAGCGCCGAACCTGCTCGAGATGGTCACCGTGCTCGATTCCGAAGCACGCACCCGCTACGACGTGCTCACGGGCCGCTCTCTGCCGAATCCCTCCGGCAAGTCTTTCGGGGGCCAGGTGCTCGGTCAGGCGATCGCGGCGGCAGGCAGCACGGTGCCGGCGGATCGGGCCATCCACTCGATGCACGGTTACTTCCTGCGACCGGGCGACGGGGCCACCCGCATGACGTTCGAGGTGGACCGTCTGCACGACGGTCGCTCGTTCTCCACCCGACGTGTGCAGGCGTACCAGCACGGCGAGGCGAGGATGTCGATGATCTCGTCGTTCCAGACCGTGGATGACGGCCTCGAGCACCAGCAGCCGATCGACATGTCGAGCATCGTCGACCCCGAGAGCCTGCCGACCGTCTGGGAGCAGTACGGGCAGCTCGCCGGCGACGGCCGCGCCTCGTGGATGCTGAATCGACCCTTCGACTTCCGCTATGTCGAGTCCGACGTCGTACTGCGCGTCGCTGAGCGCACGTCGCGGCAACGCGTGTGGATGCGCAGCCGAGAGACCTTCGACGAGCCGCCGCTGCTCCAGGCCGCCGCGCTCGCCTTCGCGAGCGACTATCTGCTGCTCGAGCCCGTCATTCGCCAGCACGAAATTCCGTGGGCGACCCCGGGGCTGCGCGCGGCGAGTCTCGACCACGCCATGTGGTTCCACCGCCCGTTCCGGGTCGACGAGTGGCTGCTCTACGAGCTGGACTCCCCGACCGCGCAGGGCGGCCGCGGCCTCGTGCACGGTCGCTTCTACAACCGCGACGGTGAGCTCGTGGCCAGCGTGGCGCAGGAGGGCATGGTCCGCCTCGCCGGCGGCGCTCCCGAACAGGCGTGAGAACAGGGGCCTGGAGCGCGGGCCCCAGCGGCCCTCGCCTCAGCTGAGCGCCAGCCTCACCCTCGACGCAGCAGCAGCGGCTCGTCGGTCCACGCCTCCGCGGCGGCGCGACCCTCGCCGGTCAGTCGCACCGGGGCGAGCGTCGTCCCGTCGACCGTCACGATGTGCGAGATCGCCCGTGCCACCACCGAGCGCTCCACGGAAGCCCCATCCACGATCTCGTAGTGGACCTCCAGGCTCGATCCGCCGAGGCGTCCGATCCACAGTTCGATCGTGACCGGGTGCTCCGAGTACTCGAGCACCCGCAGGTACTCGATCTGCTGACTCGCGACGAGCATTTTCGGGCCGTGCGGGTCATCGGTGCGGAAGTGCCGCTCCATCCCGGTGCGCTCGCGCCCTGAGCCGAGCCAGAACGTGCGCACGCGCGCCTCCTCGAGGAAGCGCGCGAACGCCACGTTGTTGACATGCCCGTAGGCGTCCTGATCGCCCCAGCGCAGCTCCAGGTCGATGTGCGTCCGCGGCATGCGGCACTCCCTAGTCGCGCGTGAGCTTGCGGTAGGTGACGCGCGACGGCTTCGCCGCCTCGGCACCGAGCCGCTCGATCTTGTTCGCCTCGTACGCCTCGAAGTTGCCCTCGAACCAGTACCAGCTCGCGGGGTTCTCCTCGGTGCCCTCGTAGGCGAGGATGTGCGTCGCGATGCGGTCGAGGAACCACCGGTCGTGCGTAATGACCACGGCGCAGCCCGGGAACTCGAGCAGTGCATTCTCGAGGCTCGTCAGCGTCTCGACGTCGAGGTCGTTCGTCGGCTCGTCGAGCAGCAGCAGGTTGCCGCCCTGCTTGAGCGTCAGCGCGAGGTTGAGGCGGTTGCGCTCACCGCCCGACAGCACGCCGGAGGGCTTCTGCTGATCCGGTCCCTTGAACCCGAACGTCGAGACGTACGCGCGCGACGGGATCTCGGTGTTGCCGACCTGGATGTAGTCGAGCCCGTCGGAGACGACCTCCCACACCGTCTTCTTCGGGTCGATGCCGCCTCGGGTCTGATCGACGTAGCTGAGCTTCACGGTCTCACCGATCTTGAGCTCGCCCCCGTCGAGCGGCTCGATCCCGACGATCGTCTTGAAGAGCGTGGTCTTGCCGACGCCGTTCGGGCCGATGATACCGACGATGCCGTTGCGGGGCAGCGAGAACGAGAGGCCATCGATGAGCGTGCGACCGTCGAAGCCCTTGTTCAGGTCCTTCGCCTCGAGCACGAGGTTGCCGAGACGCGGGCCCGCGGGGATCTGGATCTCCTCGAAGTCCAGCTTCCGCGTGCGCTCGGCCTCCGCCGCCATCTCCTCGTAGCGCGCGAGACGCGCCTTCGACTTCGCCTGGCGCCCCTTCGCGTTGGTGCGCACCCACTCCAGCTCCTCCTTGAGGCGCTTCTGGAGCTTCTGATCCTTCTTGCCCTGCACCTCGAGACGAGCGGCCTTCTGCTCCAGGTAGGTGGAGTAGTTGCCCTCGTACGGGTAGAGACGGCCGCGGTCGACCTCGCAGATCCAGGTGGCCACGTGGTCGAGGAAGTAGCGATCGTGCGTCACCGCCATGACGGCGCCCGGGTACTTCGCGAGGTGCTGCTCGAGCCAGAGCACGCTCTCAGCGTCGAGGTGGTTCGTGGGCTCGTCGAGCAGCAGCAGGTCGGGCTTCTCGAGCAGCAGCTTGCAGAGCGCGACGCGGCGTTTCTCACCGCCCGAGAGGTTCGAGACGATGGCGTCGGCCGGCGGGCAGCGCAGCGCGTCCATCGCCTGCTCGAGCTGGTTGTCGAGGTCCCAGCCGTCGACCGCGTCGATGGCCTCCTGCAGCTCGCCCATCTCTGGCAGCAGCTTGTCGTAGTCGGCATCGGGGTTCGCCATTTCGAGCGAGATCTCGTTGAAGCGGTCGAGCTTGCCCTTGATCTCCGCGACGCCGCGCTGCACGTTCTCGAGCACGGTCTCGTCTTCGGCGAGCTCCGGCTCCTGCATGAGGATGCCGACCGAGTACCCCGGCGTCAGGATCGCCTCGCCGTTCGACGGCGTGTCGAGGCCTGCCATGATCTTCAGGATCGTGGACTTACCGGCGCCATTCGGGCCGACCACACCGATCTTCGCGCCCGGCAGGAACGCCATTGTCACGTCATCGAGGATCACCTTGTCGCCGTGCGCCTTGCGCGCGCGAACCATCTGGTAAATGTACTCAGCCATAGACACACTCGGGCGCGGGGCGCCCCGAACTCCTTTATGGGAACGAAGGGATGCGGATCGCCACCACTCTACCGCCCGGCGGCCGATCAGCCGATGGGCGCCGTCTCCCCGATCAGGCAGATGTCCTTGTTCGGGCCCAGTGCGGGTTCGTTCTTCGCCACGAAGCTGCGATCCGCCGTGACCATCTGCCCGATGAGACAGTCGGTTCCGAAGCGCACCGACACGAAGATGTTGTCGGCGACGAGACCGGTCTTACTGCGGTCGAAGCTCACCTGCATCATCGCGGGATCGAAGCCGGCCTCCGTCACCGCCTGCACGATGCTCGCCCCCTGCACGGGGGCGTCACCCTTGCTGTACGTGCGGAGCACCTCGGTGAAGTAGGGCAGGTTCTGCTCGGCCGTGCCGCCGGGAACAAACTCGGGCGCCTGCTCGGGGCTCGCCGGGGTCTCACGTTTTGGCGTCTCGGGGGTCGGGCCCTCGATCAGCGGCTTGATGAGCGGCTCGATGACGCTGCAGCCGCTGAGCAGCGCGGTGCCCATCAGTCCTGCGGCGAGCGCGAGAGCGATGGAGCGGCGGCGGGACGATGACGCAGTGTTCACGCGGTCAGTTTAGGAGGTGGCGCTACGACATAACTGGCCATTCACTGAGGTCAGCAGGATCATGCATGACTGTTCCACAGTGTGGGCTTCGGTGCGCAGTATCCCGAGTTGTCCCCATTGCGGGCGGATCGCTGCGCGCGACCGATCTCCGCGTCCATTCTGGTGTTCAGCGGGCGGCCCGGACTTCGCACGGCACGGGCCGCCCGCACCACCCGAGAGTTTTGTCTGCTCGCCGCATCCGGTCGAGTTGAGTGAATGGAGAGAGAACATGAGTCAGCCCCTCTGCGTCGTCGGCACCGTCGCCACTGTCCCCAAGCTGATCGCACCTCCCGGGCGCGCGGCTTTCTGCTCGTTCCGGCTCGCGTCCACCGAGCGTCGCTTCGACACCGAGCGAAAGCAATGGGTAGACGGCGAGACCAACTGGTTCACGGTGAACACCTTCCGCACGATGGCGGAACACGCGGCCGAGTCGTTCGCGAAGGGCGACCGCGTCGTGGTGAACGGGCGGCTTCGCGTGCGCCACTGGGAGAAGGACGACAAGTCTGGCACGAGCGTCGACATCGAGGCGGACGCGGTCGGGCACGATCTGCGCTGGGGCGTCACCCGATTCACGAGGCGCCCGGCCGCGAGCCAGGCGCCGGGCGGCACCGCGAGCGAGGGAAGCCCGTCGTCGGACGCGTCGAGCGGCGGTGCCGGAGCGGCGGACGGTGCGGAGCGCACTGACGGCACCTTCGGCCAGTCGACCGCGGGAACCGAGCAGGTCGGCTGGCTTGCCGCGACATCGGAGGGTGGCGCTATTGGCGCGAGCGACACCGCCAGCGAGAACGGCGATCAGCCCGTCTCGACCGCGGACGCAGATGGCGCCACCGAGGAGACGCTCCCTTCAGCGGCATAGCTGGGGCGCTCCCCTCAGCGGCACAGCGGAGGCGCGCCCCTATGCGGCATAGCGGAGCCGACCTGCTCTAGCGCAGGTACTCGGCGAACGAGGCGCGCACCTTGTTCACCTTCGGCACCGCCACGGCGAGGCAGTACCCCTGGGTCGGGTTCTTCGCGAAGAAGTCCTGGTGGTACTCCTCCGCCGTGTACACGGCACCGAGCGGCTCGATCGTCGTGACGATCTCCCCCGGCCACAGCTCAGCCGCGCGCTCGCGAGCGGCCTCGAAGATAGCGCGCTGCTCGGCATCTGCCGGGAACATCGCGGAACGGTACTGCGTGCCCACGTCGTTGCCCTGGCGGTTGAGCTGGGTCGGGTCGTGCATCGTGAAGAACGCGTCGAGAATCACGTCCGACGGGATGGTCTCCGGGTCGAACGTCACCGCAACCGCCTCCGCGTGCCCCGTCGTGCCGGTGCAGACGGCGTCGTAGCTCGGCTGTTCGACGCTTCCTCCGGTGTACACCGAGACCACGTCGGTCACGCCGCGGAGCGCACGGTACGCCGCGTCGAGGCACCAGAAGCACCCTCCTGCGAGTACATAGGTCGTCGTACTCATCGTTCTCCCTCCGTCTGCTTCCACCACTGATCGTCCGGGCCGACGGGCATCCGGCGCTTGTGCTCCGAGGCGCGGTAGCGGCGCTCCAGGTTCTCGGCAGCCGCAGTCGGCACCTCGCGGCCCGACAGATACGCATCGATCTCCGCGTAGCTGACGCCGAGGCTCGACTCGTCGGTCTGCCCGGGGTCGTCGTCCAGCAGATCGGCGGTGGGCACCTTCTGCCAGAGGCGATCCGGCGCGCCGAGCTCCTGCAGCATGGCGGCGCCCTGCCCCTTCGTCAGTCCCTCGAGCGGCACCACGTCAGCGGCGCCATCTCCGAACTTGGTGTAGAAACCCGTGACCGCCTCAGCGGCGTGGTCGGTGCCGAGCACCAGCAGCCCTCGGTCCCCGGCAATCGCGTACTGCACCACCATGCGCATGCGCGCCTTGATGTTGCCGCGATTGAAGTCGGTCGTCGACTTCTCGTCGCCAGCGCCTGCGGCACCCGCGTCCACCGCGTCGACGAGCGCGACCGTCGCCGGCTTGATGTCGACGGTCAGCGTGCGGTCCGGCTGAATGAACTGCAGCGCGAGCTGCGCGTCGTCCTCGTCGTGCTGCACCCCGTACGGCAGCCGTACCGCGAAGAACTCCGCCTCGCGGCCCTCCGCACGAAGCCGCTCGGCGGCGAGCTGTGCGAGCCGACCCGCCAGCGTCGAATCCTGCCCGCCGGAGATACCCAGCACGAAGCCCCGCACCGTCGGCACCGACCGCGCATACTCCACCAGAAACTCGACGCGACGCTCGATCTCGCGCGCCGGGTCGGCATCGGCGTGCACCTGCAACGCGCTGCTGATCCGCTGCTGCATCTCACTCATGCGATCACCCTACTCCCCTGTTATTGCGTCCACATTTCATGAATTCGTCGCGGAGTCGCACCCTGCCGTATGGTCCGCGCCAACCCCGCTGCGCAACCCGAGTCGCGCCCCGCGACCCGTCCTACACCAGTTCCTCGACCGGCAGCAGGCAGCGGGGGCCGAGCAGCCCCTTGAGCTCCCCGAAAAGGTCGGCCGTAATCCGCACCTGCTGCGGCAACTCGAACACGCGGATCGCGGTGGAGGTCAGAAGGTGCAGCCGCACCTCGCTGTCGCCGCGGTGGCGCTGCAGCGTGCTCTTCAGCTCGTCCATCACCTGCTCGGTCGCGCGGGCGTCGGTCAGCGAGATCATGAGGGTCGACGTGTCCTCCTGCGACGAGACATCGATCGGCTTCACGCCGTAAGCGTGCATCGACATTCCGTCGTCGCGGGAGTTGATTTTCCCGCGGAGCGCGACCACGCTGTCCGGCTGCAGCAGGCTGCCGAACTCCTGGTACGACTTCCCCATGAAGAGCGCCTGCAGCTCACCGGTGAAGTCTTCGATCGTCACCATCCCGTAGAGGTTCCCGGACTTCGCCGTGCGGTGCTGCACGCTCGTGAGGAGCCCCGCGACCGTCACGATCTCGCCGTCGAAGCTCGGGCTCGCGTCCGGGTTCGTGATCTGCTGCACCGTCGCGCTCGCCTCCTTCGCGAGCGCCGCGTCGAGCCCGCGAAGCGGGTGATCCGACACATAGAGGCCGAGCATTTCGCGCTCGAACGCGAGCTTGTCCTTCTTCGTCCACTCGGGCCGCTCGGGCACCTGCGACACCGCTTCCGAGCTGCCGCTCGCCTCGGCGACCTCCGCGAACAGGCTGTCGAAGTCGAAGCCCACGTTGCCGTTCTCGGCATCGCGCTTCTCCTTCACCGCGCTCTCGATCGACGACTCGTGGATCTCGACGAGGGCGCGTCGCGTGCCGCCGAGCCCGTCGAACGCACCGGCCTTGATGAGCGACTCGATCGTGCGCTTATTCAGCGCGACGAGCGGCACCTTCTTCAAGTAGTCGTGGAACGACTCGAAGCGCCCCTTCGTCTCGCGCGCCTCGCGCACCGCCTCGACCACGTTCGTGCCCACGTTGCGAATCGCCCCGAGGCCGAAGCGGATATCGGTGCCGACGGCCGAGAAGTTCGCGAACGACTCGTTGACCGCGGGCGGAAGCACCTTGATGCCCATGCGACGGCACTCGTTGAGGTAGATCGCGAGCTTGTCCTTCGAGTCGCCGACGCTCGTCAGCAGCGCCGCCATGTACTCCGCGGGGTAGTGCTCCTTGAGGTAGGCGGTCCAGTAGCTGACGACGCCGTAGGCCGCGGAGTGCGCCTTGTTGAACGCGTAATCGGAGAAGGGCAGCAGAATGTCCCACAGCGCCTTCACCGCGGCGTCCGAGAACCCGCGCTCTTTCATGCCGCCGGAGAAGCCGGCGTACTGCTTGTCGAGCTCCGACTTCTTCTTCTTACCCATCGCGCGACGCAGAATGTCGGCCTGGCCGAGCGAGAAGCCGGCCACCCGCTGGGCGATCGACATCACCTGCTCCTGATAGATGATGAGGCCGTACGTGGTCTCGAGGATGTCCTTCAGCGGTTCCTCGAGCTCGGGGTGAATCGGCGTGATCGGCTGCAGGCCGTTCTTGCGGAGCGCGTAGTTGGTGTGCGAGTCGGCGCCCATCGGCCCCGGGCGGTAGAGCGCGAGCACGGCGGAGATGTCCTCGAAGTTGTCCGGCTTCATGAGCCGGAGCAGACCGCGCATCGGGCCGCCGTCGAGCTGGAACACGCCGAGCGTGTCGCCGCGCGCCAGCAACTCGTACGACGCCGCGTCGTCGAGCTCCAGTCGCTCGAGGTCGAGCTCCTCGCCGCGGTTCAGTCGAATGTTCTCGAGCGCGTCAGAGATGATCGTGAGGTTGCGCAGCCCCAGGAAGTCCATCTTGATGAGCCCGAGGCCCTCGCAGGTCGGGTAGTCGAACTGCGTAACGATCTGCCCGTCTTGCTCGCGCTTCTGCAGCGGGATGATGTCGATGAGCGGATCGCTCGACATGATGACGCCTGCGGCGTGCACGCCCCACTGACGCTTCAGCCCCTCGAGGCCGAGCGCGGTGTCGTAGACCGTCCTCGCCTCGGGGTCCTCCTGCAGCACCGCGCGGAACTCCGCCGCCTCCTTGTAGCGCGGGTGCGAGCTGTCGGTGATGCCCGAGAGCGGAATGTCCTTCGCCATCACCGCGGGCGGCATCGCCTTGGTGAGCTTCTCCCCCATGCCGAACGGGAAGCCGAGCACGCGCGACGCGTCCTTCAGCGCCTGCTTCGACTTGATCGTGCCGTACGTCACGATCTGCGCCACGCGCTCGTCGCCGTACTTCTCGGTCACGTACTTGATGACCTCGCCGCGGCGACGATCATCGAAGTCGACGTCGAAGTCGGGCATGGAGACGCGATCCGGGTTTAGGAAGCGCTCGAAGATGAGGCCGTGCTGCAGCGGATCCAGGTCGGTGATGCGCATCGCGTAGGCGACCATCGAGCCGGCGCCCGAGCCGCGGCCCGGCCCCACGCGGATGCCGTTGTCCTTCGACCAGTTGATGAAGTCCGCGACGACGAGGAAGTAGCCCGGGAAGCCCATCTGCGTGATGACGCCGATCTCGTACTCCGCCTGCTTGCGCACCGCGTCCGGAATCCCCGAGGGGTACCGATAGTTCAGCCCCTTCTCGACCTCCTTCACGAACCAGCTGTCCTCGGTCTCACCGGCGGGCACGGGGTAGCGCGGCATGTAGTTCGCCGAGGTGTTGAACTCGACGTTGCAGCGCTCGGCGATGAGCAGCGTGTTGTCGCACGCCTCGGGGAAGTCGCGGAAGATGTGCCGCATCTCGGCGGCCGACTTCAGGTAGTAGCCCGATCCGTCGAACTTGAAGCGGTTCGGGTCGTCGAGGCGCGACCCCGACTGCACGCAGAGCAGCGCCGAGTGCGCCTCGGCGTCGGCCTCGTGCACGTAGTGCAGGTCGTTCGTCGCGACGAGCGGGATCGACAGGTCCTTCGCGATTTTCACGAGGTCGGTCTGCACGCGCCGCTCGATCTCGAGGCCGTGGTCCATCAGCTCGCAGAAGAAATTTTCACGTCCGAAGATGTCTTGGAACTCGGCGGCCGCCTGACGCGCCTCCTGGTACTGCCCGAGGCGGAGGCGCGTCTGAATCTCGCCCGACGGGCAGCCGGTCGTCGTGATGAGCCCCTTGCCGTAGGTCTGGAGCAGCTCGCGGTCCATGCGCGGCTTGAAGTAGTAGCCCTCGAGCGAGGCGTAGCTCGAGAGCCGGAAGAGGTTGTGCATGCCCTCGGTCGATTCCGAGAGCATCGTCATGTGGGTGTACGCGCCCGCGCCCGACACGTCGTCACCGCCGCCATCGCCCCAGCGCACACGCGTCTTGTCGCTGCGGTGGGTGCCCGGCGTGAGGTATGCCTCGATGCCGATGATGGGATTCAGGCCGTGATCCTTCGCCTGCTTCCAGAAGTCGAACGCGCCGAAGGTGTTGCCGTGGTCGGTCACCGCGACCGCGGGCATGCCCTGCGCCTCAACCGCCTCCATGAGCTGCCCCACGCGCGCCGCCCCGTCGAGCATCGAATACTCGCTGTGCACATGCAGGTGAACGAAACCGTCTGCGTCTGACACCGATGGAACCCCTCTCGCCGACTTCGTCCAGGGTACTCCGCGCCACCGATAAACTCGCCCCCGCCCACCCTCCCGGCGCGCCCGCGCTCAGGCCAGCACGCCCCGCGCCCGCGGAATCAACCGAATGAGTAGCGAAGCCGCATAACTCAGCACCAGGGTGACCGCGGTGAGGATCGCCACAGAGGCCCACGGCTCGGCGAACTCGGTGGTGATCCCGCACTGCCGCAGCACCCAGAGAAAGGACGGGTGCACGAGATAGATCCCGAACGACGCTCCGGCGACCGACGTCACGAAGCGCCCCCATCGAGGCGAGAAGCGATGAGCGTCTCCCCACGCCTTCGCGCCGAGAAAGACCGCAACCGACATCGCCGCGACGTTCAGCGTCACGAAGTCGAAGTAGCGCTCGTCCGTCTGCCCCGCAGCGCTCGAGGCGGCGAGCGTGCCGAGCGCGGTCCCGACCGCCCCCGCCACCCCGGCGAGCGCCGACCACCAGCACACCGCCCGCGAGACGCGCGCCGTGTGGAGCAGGTACCCGAGCACGAAGTAGCCCGAGTAGCCGAGCACGAGGTCGAAGCGCATCGTGCCGAGCACCTGCTCCAGCAGCTCCCCCGCCACGGGCACGTCGGTGAGGAGCGGGAGGGCACCCGCAAACACGGCCGCGAGCGCGACGAAGTACCACGCGACCCGTCGATCCGCCGCGACCATGCGAAGGATCGGCGTACCGAGATTCAGGCCGATCAGCGCGAGCAGGAACCAGAGGTGGAAATGGCCGGTCACGAGCTCGGTGACGAACTCCAGCGGATCGCGGCTGCCGCCGGGCCCGTACACCGTGAGCGCCGCGTACCCCGCCGACCACACGAGGTATCCGATGAGGAGGCGCACCACCCGCCGACGCAGCGAGCGCGCACGCACCGTGCGGCCGGGATCGAGGAAGAGGGCGCCCGAGATCATGAAGAAGATGGGGACGCACCAGCGCAGCGCACTGTTGATCCAGGTCAGCTCGATCGAGCGTGCGGTGTCGACCGGGATCGCGTGCCACTCGGTGATGGCGGCGTGGATGGCGATGACCGCGACCGTCGCGACGACGCGGAGCAGCTCGAAGTACTCGATACGCGCGCCTCGAGGCGCACCGCTCCCCTGCGGTACGGCATTCCCACGAGGGGCGACGGATCGGCTTCCCATGTCGAGGAAGCGTAGCAAGCCCCTCCGCGCGCACCCCTGAGTTTCCCGACTTTCCGTAGGAGCGACCGGCGGACCTACACCCTCGGCCGTCCGCCGCGCAAGATCAGGCGCTTCCCGGTCGACCGGAAGTATGGTGATTTCGAGGGGACCGGGGCCGCACGGAGTACGCGGCGCATCGCAGCACTCGCGGAGCACCGCACCGCTCGCGCTGAGCACCACACGACACTCGCGAGGCACCGCACCGCATCGCCCGTACTGCAACACCACCCTGAGGAGGCGCATCGTGACTGAGAGCGAGTCTCACCCGCGCGTGAGCGTGGTCATCCCCGTCTACAATTCGATGCCGTACCTGACGGGCACGATCGAGTCGCTGCTTGCCCAGAACCTCGCGGCCTTCGAGATCATCGCGGTCGACGACGGATCGACCGACGGTTCGGGTGCAGAGCTTGATCGCTTCGCAGCGCTCGACGAACGGGTCTCGGTCGTGCACCAGCCGAACAGCGGTTGGCCGGGTATGCCGCGCAATCGCGGACTTGAGCGCGCTCGCGGGAAGTTCGTGCTGTTCATGGACGCGGACGACGCGCTCGTACCCACGGCGCTCAGTGAGATGGTGGCGCAGGCCGACGAGCGCGGCGCAGACGTGGTCATTCCGCGATTCGCGGGCACCGGGGGCCGCGACGTGCAGGCGCTGTTCGACCGGCATCCGGAGGGCGACATCACGCTCGAGCGCGCGATGGAGACGATCTCTCCGCAGAAGCTCTTCCGCCGCTCGATGCTCGACGCCGCGAAGCTGCGCTTTCCCGAGGGTGAGGTGCGTCTCGAAGACGGCATCTTCGTCGCCCAGGCCTACGTGCGCGCTCGCCGCATCACGTTCTGCGGAAAGGAGCCGCTCTACCTGATCGCGCTGCGCGATGACGGCGCGAACATCTCCAGGCGCAGCATCGACCCCGAGAACTACGTCTCCTCGTGCCGGCGCATCGCCGAGACGCTTCGCTCGGGCGTCGCCGACGAGCGCCGCGCGAACGCGCTCGTATTACAGTTCTTCACTCGGAAGGGGCTGCGCTTCTACGCTCCGAAGCGGTGGCTGCCAATGGACGCGGAGCGCCGGCGCACCTGGGTGTCCCTCCACCAAGCCTTTCTCGCCGATCTCCTTCCCGCTGAGAGCGACCGACAGGTCGTGAACCCCACAGATCGGCGGAAGCTCGCGCTGATCCGGCGGGGCGACGTTGCGGCGCTGGATCGGCTCATCTCTGCCGCGCCCGCCCTTGCCCATCGATCACGCGCGGTCGCGACACGTCAGATCCCCGGCGCGATCGAACTCACGATTGAGCTCGAACCGAGTGCCGCCCACTCGCCGCTGCGCGGGGTCGGCAGGGGCTTCCGCGCTCGCCTCGCCGATCGCCTCTACCGCTCCTCCCGGCCGGCCATGGGCAACCGTTGGGTGCGCGGTGGCTCCCGCTGGCTCGCGCGCATCGTGACCGGTGGCGCGGTCGGCGCGACGCTGCTCCTCGCGGGGCGGCGGGTGGCGCGCCCAGCTGCCATTCCGGGGCGCCTCGCGGCGAGCCCGCTGAGCGGCCCGAATGACCGCGGCACGGGCGCTGCGGCTCCGGCTCGTTTCCGCTTCGTCGTGCCGAACTCGACGTTGCGTCGCTACGGCGCGGACCGCGTCGATCTCTGGACGGTCGCACACTCGAGCGCGGCGCTCAGCGGCGGCCGCGAGCGGGTGACGGCGGATCCCGCGGCGTCCAAAACCGTCGGCGGCGTGAGGCTGTACATGACCTCGCGCGGAAACCTGAGTCTGCACACCCCGCGCTCACGTCGCTGAGCCGCGCAAGACGTCCGGCCCGCCGCGCCTGAAGTCGCAGCGGCAGCGGCAGCGCGCGATCCGCCCGCCCGGTGGCATCGAGCGTTTCGCAGTCCGAGGCGTCGAGCGCCCTGGCGCCCTAGGCGTCGAGCACGTCGAGTGCGTGCTGCAGGTCCTCCGGGTAGCGACTCTCGAACTCAACGGGCTCTCCGGAGCCCGGGTGGCGGAACCCCAAGCGCATCGCATGGAGCCACTGCCGGGTGAGGCCGAGGCGAGCCGAGAGCGTCGGGTCTGCGCCGTACATGCCGTCGCCGACGCACGGGTGGCGCTGAGCCGACATGTGCACGCGGATCTGATGCGTACGGCCCGTCTCCAGGTGAACCTCGAGCAGCGAGGCGTACGGGAAGGCCTCGAGCGTCTCGTAGTGCGTCACCGAGGGCTTGCCATCGCGCGTCACGGCGAACTTCCACTCGTGCGAGGGGTGGCGCCCGATCGGGCCTTCGATGGTGCCCGCGAAGGGATCCGGGTGGCCCTGCACGACCGCGTGATAGATCTTCTCGACCTCGCGCTCCTTGAACGCGCGCTTGAGCAGGGTATACGCTCGCTCGCTCTTCGCGACGACCATGAGGCCGCTCGTGCCTGCGTCGAGTCGATGCACCACGCCCTGCCGCTCGGGCGGACCCGACGTCGCGATCGTGAAACCGGCCCCCGCGAGCGCGCCGAGCACCGTGGGCCCCTCCCAGCCGAGCGATGGATGGGCGGCCACGCCGGCCGGCTTGTCGACGACCACGATGTCGTCGTCATCGTGCACGATCCCGAGTTCGGGCAGCTCGACGGGCACGACCTCGGGGCCGCGCTTCTCGGTCCAGGTGACCTCGAGCCAGCTGCCGGCGGTCAACCGATCCGACTTGCCGAGCGTGCGGCCGTCGAGAGACACGCCGCCCTCAGCGGCGATCTCGGCGGCGAAGCTCCGGGAGAAGCCAAGCATCTTCGCGAGCGCCGCGTCGACGCGCTCCCCCGCGAGCCCGTCGGGCACCGGAAGGCTACGCTGCTCCATTGCGCTCCGCATCGGCATCGCCGGACTCGGGAGAGCGGACTCCAGTGTGTTCACCGGAAGTAGGAGCCGAGTCATCCGATCCACGCTTCGGCCGCACGTTGCCGTCGAGCGGCACGCCGAAGAGCGTGATGACGATGAAGAGCAGCATGCCGCCCACAATCGACATGTCCGCGATGTTGTAGATCGCCTCGTTGAAGCCCAGCCACATCCACGGGGTCGAGATGAAGTCGATGACGTGCCCCTGCGGGAAGCCCGGATCCCGTGTGAGGCGATCCGTCAGATTCCCGAGAACGCCGCCGAGCAGCAAGCCGAGGAATAGCGCCCACGGCACGGAACGCAATCGCTTGATCTGCCAGAGCACCACGACCACCACGACGGCCGCGATGATCGTGAAGATCCAGGTCGAGCCGGTGGCAAGGGAGAACGCGGCCCCCGGGTTGCGTACGAAATGCAAGCGGAGCACGTCGCCCCAAACCTGAACCGTCTGGCCCTCGGTGAGGGTACCGACCACCCAGTTCTTGACGAGTTGGTCCACGAGAAGCACGGCTGCCGCCACTCCGATCAGGAGCAGCGGCACCAGTGCACTTCGTCGCGGTGAGCGAGGTTCGGCCGAGGGCTCAGAACCTTCCGAAGCAGAAACGTCAGTCACGCCTCGGTCTACTGCAGACCGTCGGGTGCGCCGGCCGGCTCGGGCGAGCCGTCGAGGCCGCGCAGCTGCGACTGGATGTAGGAGCGCAGCGTCGAGCGGTACTCGCTCTCGAACTGGCGCAGGTCCTTGATCTTGAACTGCAGATCCGAGCGCTCCTCGCTCAACTGGCGCAGCTCGTCGGCGCGCTGCTTCTGCGCCTCGTCGATGAGCTGCTTCGCGGTGCGCTCAGCATCCTCGATCATCTGATCGCGCTTCGCCTCAGCCTCCGAAATCAGCTTGTCGCGGGTCGCCTCGCCCTCGTGCACGTGCTTGTCGTGAAGCTCGAGCGCGAGCTGCAGCATGGCGCTCGACTTGACGGCGTCAGGCTGCGCGGTCTCGGTCGCCTGCGGCGCTGCGGGAGCGGAAGCGGGTGCCTGAGCCGGCTGCGATGCGGGCTTGGGCGCGTCGACGACGATGGTCTGCTCGGACGCGGCCTCGGACTTCTCCCCGGGAGCGCTGGCCGCGGCCTTCTCGGCAGCCTCGAGCTTCGTCTTGAGCTCCTCGATTTCGGCCCGCAGCTCCGCCTTCTCCTGCTCGTGCTGACGTAGCTCCTCGACGATCGTATCGAGGAAATCATCGACCTGGTCGAGATCGTAACCGTCGCGGAACTTGGTAATCGTGAACTTCTGGTTCACGACATCTTCGGGAGTCAGGGCCATCGTTACGTCTCTTTCGCTTCGGGTCCACTTGACGTGGTCTAGGACAACGCTAGCAAATAATGTTGGAATCTCGCAGGTCGGTCGCCGTACTCAGTACTCGCTCTCCGCCCGGGTCGCCATCGTGGGCTCCTCGGACTACCAGGCTCCCAGGATCGCGATCAGAATCCAACAGGCGACCATCGTGAGCATCCAGCCCAGATCGATCGCGACCTGGCCGAGGCGTATCGGCGGGAAGAGCCTGCGGAACATGCGGATCGGCGGATCGGTCACCGTGTACACGAGTTCGACCAGCACCGCCCAGAACCCGCGCGGCCGGAACCTCCGGTTGAGCACCGTGATCCAGTCGAGCACGAACCGGGCCCAGAGAATAAACGTGTAGATCCGGAGCGCCAGGCGGAGAATGAAGGCGATCGCCGCAACGACCTCCACGCTTAGGCCGAGGGTGCCACGAAGAACGAACCGCTGTCAGCCTTCTCGGAGGACGAGTCGCCCGCGGTCTCGATGTGCTCCGGCGAGAGCAGGAACACCTTGCTCGTCACGCGCTCGATGCGCCCGTTGAGGCCCATCGTGAGGCCGCTCGCGAAGTCGATGAGTCGCTTCGCGTCCGCCTCATTCATGCGCGACACGTTGAGGATCACCGGCACACCCTCGCGGAAGTGCTCCGCGATGACCGTCGCATCGCCGTAGGCGGTCGGGTGCATCGTCAGGATCTCGTTCAGCGGCTGGGCGGCCGGCTGACGCGTCGGCGTGACCCTGCGCAGCGGGGTGACCGACGCGGCACGCTGCGGCGCGGGGCGCGGGGTCTCAGACTTGGGCGCGGCGGAGGACGCGGTCTGCGTCGCTCGCGGAGCTGCTGCCGGCTGCGCCGACTCGGTGCTCTGGGCGTCGAGGTCTTCCTCGGCGAGGCCCAGGAACACCATGGTCTTCTTCAGCGGGTTGCTCATGTTGTCTCCCAACGATGCGGTGATTCGAGGTTACCTGGGCTCCGGGCGTTTTCCGGTGATTGCACTGCCGATCCGCAGGTGTGTCGCGCCTGCGGCGATCGCCTCGCGAAAGTCGTGCGTCATCCCGGCCGAAATAGCGGTGGCAGTGGGGGCGATCGCGCGCACGCGTTCGGAGTAGCCGGCGAGGCGCTCGAACGACGCTGCCGGAGCCTCGTCGAGGGGAGCCACCGCCATGACACCGCGGAGTTGGAGGCCGCTCACCCCGAGCGCGTGCTCGGCGAGGCGCTCGAGGTCCTCCGGCGCCGCGCCGCCTCGGCCGGGGTCCTGCGTCAGATTCACCTGCAGGAACACGTCGAGCTGCTTGCCGGTGCCCGCGATCGCTCCCCCGAGAGCGTCGACGAGCCGCTCGCGATCCACCGAGTGCACGGCGTGCGCGTACTGCGCCGCCTGCTTCGCCTTCTTAGTCTGCAGCTGGCCGACGAAGTGCCAGCGGAGGTCGAGATCCGCGAGAGCGACGCTCTTCTCCTGCGCTTCCTGGTGCCGGTTCTCCCCCATGTCTCGCACGCCGAGACGGGCGAGGTCCTCGACCAGCGAAGCAGGGTGGAACTTGGTGACAACGATCAGCGTGAGGTCGTCGGCGTCACGCCCGGCAGCGCGGCTCGCCGCGGCGACCTCCGCCTGCACGGCGTGCAGCCGAGCTTCGAGCCCCGGTTCCGTGACCGCATCCCCCGTCATCTCGTTACCGCAGGAACTCGGGAATGTCGAGATCGTCGTCATCGTCCCCGTCGAACGCGGGATCGGGGAGCTGGGCTTCCACCGGCGGGTTCAAGACCTCGCCGAACTGCCCGGTCGCGGGGGCCTGGTTCGCCTCGCGATCCTGCGACGCATTGAAACCCGGAAAGCCGAGCCCCGTCGCGGTCGCGGTGGCACCCGCGGTGGTTGCGGCACCGGCAGCAGCGCCGGAACCGGTCGCACGCAGCGAGGAAGACGTGACCTCCTCGAGGCTCTCGACGTGGCTGCCGCGGCGACCGCGCTCGGGCGACTCGATCTGCGCGGCCTGGTCGTCGTCGAAGCCCGCGGCGATGACAGTGACGCGCACCTCATCACCGAGCGTATCGTCGATCACCGTGCCGAAGATGATGTTCGCTTCGGGGTGCACGACGTCCTGAACGAGCGTCGAGGCCTCGTAGATCTCGCTGAGCGCGAGGTTCGAGGAACCCTGGATCGAGAGCAGCACGCCGTGCGCGCCCTCGACGGAGGCCTCGAGAAGCGGCGAAGCGACGGCGAGCTCCGCCGCCTTGATCGCACGGTCGGCCCCTCTCGCGGAGCCGATGCCCATGAGGGCGGCACCCGCCCCCTGCATCACCGATTTCACGTCGGCGAAGTCGAGGTTGATGAGGCCGGGGGTCGTGATGAGGTCGGTGATACCCGAGACGCCCGCGAGAAGCACCTGATCCGCCGCAGCGAAGGCCTCGATCATGCTGATGCCCGGCTCGCTGATGTCGAGCAGGCGATCGTTCGGCACGACGATGAGCGTGTCGACCGCCTCGCGCAGCGTGTGCACGCCGGCGTCGGCCTGGGCGGCACGGCGCTTGCCCTCGAAGCTGAAGGGACGGGTGACGACGCCGATGGTCAGCGCGCCGATCGACTTCGCGATGCGGGCGACCACGGGAGCGGCGCCCGTGCCGGTGCCACCGCCCTCGCCTGCGGTGACGAAGACCATGTCGGCGCCGGCGAGGGCCTCTTCGATCTCTTCCGCGTGATCCTCTGCCGCGCGGCGTCCCACCTCGGGGTCCGCCCCGGCACCGAGGCCTCGCGTGAGCTCACGGCCCACGTCGAGCTTGACGTCGGCGTCGCTGAGCAGCAGCGCCTGAGCATCGGTGTTGACGGCGATGAATTCGACCCCGCGGAGGCCGAGCTCGATCATGCGATTCACGGCGTTGACGCCGCCGCCGCCGACGCCGACAACCTTGATCACCGCAAGGTAGTTCTGGTTCGCTGACACGTGCTTCCTCCGCCCCTAACCTTCAACCTCTACCTAAAGTTAAAAGTTAGTATCGCCGTATACATTTCCTGCGCACCACCGTATGGGCGCGCGCCCATCGATGCAGGCTGACACGCCGCGCGCGCCTCGAAACTTCGCGGCGCGATGCCGCATTGCCACCGCGGCCCTACTGGAATACGGGAGCGGAGAAGGAGGACACGTCGATGCGCGAGATTTCGCGGTCACCGAGAGACGCGAGCATCGACTGCAGCACGACCGCCTTGCGCCGCGTATCCTCCGCGTCGCCCCACAGCACCTCGACGCCACTCGTCAGCGTGAACGTCACGTCCTGCCCGCTGCTCGCGGCAGCCCCCACGACCTGCGCACGCAGCTCAACCGGCATGTCTCGCAGCGCCCGGCTCGCAGAGCGATAGGCGTCGGAGTTCAGATCCGTGAGCGCGCCGCTCCCGAGCGGCACGCCCTCCGGCGGGTTCTTCGCGGTACCGAGCAGCACCCCAGCGGCGTCGTACAACGACACGCGCTTCTTCCCCGCGATCGAGATCACGGGGACGCGCTCCTCGATGCGCACGACCATCGTGTGCGGCGGCACGCGCTCGACGGCATACCGCTGGATCATCGGGAACGGCTCGAGGGCGCGGTGTACTTCGGAATCGTCCACCAGCGCGAGCGGCATTCCGTCGAAACGCGAGAGCGCCGTTTTCAGGTCCGCCTCGCTCACGGCGGCAACGCCTGTAATGCGCACCTCGCGCACCGCCATCAGCGGCGTAAAGGCGCCTGCGGCTACGAAGACCGCGAGACCGACGACCGCCGCTCCGACGATGAGCCAGGCGCGACGCCTGCGGTGCGCGTCGGCGCTGAAGCGACGGCGCTCACGGCGGAACCGCGCCCGACGCATGCGGGCGGCAGCCTTGACCCGCCGCTCTGCAGCGCGCACCGCGTCAAGCTCGGGGCGCGAGCGCCACTTCGCGAGCGCGGCACCTCCTTCGCGACGCTCGAGCGCTCCCGCGCGCCGGGAGTCCGAACGAAACGCCCGCACATCGCTGAGATCGATCGTGGGAGCGGCCTCCGGCGGCACGGGCGCGCTCGGCGCGTCGGCCGGCACGGGCGTGCCCGGCGCGTCGGCCGGCACAGGCGCGCTCGGCGCGTCGGCCGCCTCAGTGCGAGATGCCGTCTCCGAGCCGGGTGCCGCCTCTGCGCGAGCAACTGACTCAGAGCGAAATGCCGCTTCCGATCCGCGCGACACGCGCCGCAGAAGCCGGGCCGCAGCGTCCGAGGCGAACCCGTAACTCTGCTCCCGCGACGACTCGGCGCCGGACCCGGTCGCAGCCCCGTTCCCCGCGTGCGGGTCCGAGGCCCACTCGCGCTCCGGCTCCCGGCTCGGCTCCGGCTCTCGGTCGAAGCCGCTGGGGCGTTTCACCGTTCCTCGAGGGCTGCCCCGGGCGCCGCGGGCGCCGCCCCGGGCGCCGATCCGCCAGCCTCCCCGAACCGAGCACCCAGTGCCTCGACGACCTGCGGGATGATGCGGTACACCGTGCCGCAGCTCATCGTGACCATGACGTCGCCGGGCCGCGCGATCCGAGCGAGGTACTCCGCTGCGTCGCTCCACTCGGGCACGTAGGCCACCCGCTCGGGGTCGGCGAAGTCATCAGCGACGAGCGCGCCGGTCACCTCGGGTACCGGATCCTCGCGCGCGCCGTCGACCGCGAGCACGACCGTGAGGTCGGCGCCCCGCTCGAGCACCTCCGCGAACTCGCGATGGAACAGGCGCGTCCGGCTGTACAGGTGCGGCTGATGAATCGCGATGAGGCGCCCCTCCCCGACCACTGCCCGCGCCGAGTCGAGCAGCGCCGCCACCTCGGTCGGGTGGTGCGCATAGTCGTCGTACACGCGCACGCCCCCGATCTCGGCGTGGAACTCGAAACGCCGCTTCGTGCCGCCGAACTCCGCGATCGCGTCGAGCGCCGCGCCGGCCTCGAAGCCGAGCCCCGTGAGCACCGCAAGCGCGCCCACCGCGTTGACCGCGTTGTGCCGGCCGTACACCGACAGCTGCGACTCGTACCGCGATCCGTCGATCTCGACCGCGAAACGCACGGGCCCCGAGTCGTCAACCGAGAGGATGCGCACGTCGGCCCCCTCGGCGAAACCGAAGGTGCGGATCGCGGCCGCCGTCCCCTGCGTCTGCAAGGCCTCGAGCACCTCGAGCGCACCGGGGTCGTCTCCCGAGATCACGACCTGCTCGCGGGCCCCGCTCGCGAAGTCGACGAACGCCTGCATGAAGGCCTCGCGTGAGCCGTAGAAGTCGAGGTGCTCCGGGTCGACGTTGGTGATGAGGGCGACGGCGGTGTCGTAGAGGAGGAACGACTTGTCCGACTCGTCGGCCTCGATGACGAAGAGATCGTCGCTGCCCGGCCCCGAGCTGACGCCGAGCGACTCGATGATGCCGCCGTTCACGAACGAGGGATCTGCACCGAGCCCGAGGAGCCCCGTCACGAGCATGCCCGTCGACGTCGTCTTACCGTGCGCACCCGCGACCGACACCACGCGCTTGCCGCGGGCGAGCCACGCGAGCGCCTGCGAGCGGTGCAGCACGGGAAGCCCTTGCGCGAGCGCGCGCTGGTATTCGGGGTTGTCGGTCCACAGCGCGCCCGTGACGACGAGGGTGTCGGCGTCGCCGACGTTCGCGGCGTCGTGGCCGATGTGCACCGGGATCCCGAGCTTCTCGAGCGCCTCGGTCGAGTAGTTCGCGCTGCGGTCGGAACCGGTGACGCGCACGCCCGCCTGGTGCATCATGCGCGCGATGCCGCTCATCCCCGAGCCGCCGATGCCGACGAAGTGGACGTTCCCGAGGTCGTCGGGGATCTCCAGCTCGAGATCGGGGTAGATCATGGCGCCTCCTCAGCACGACTGCACGAATGCATGATTGCGCGATTGCACGAATCGAGAGTCCAGCGTATCGCGCCCCACGGCGCGTCTCCCGGAGGCTAGCTGCGAGCCGCCCCGAGGGCCTCTCGCACCAGGGCGAGGAGCCGCTCAGTGCCGTCGAGCATGCCGGCGCGCCGGGCGCGATCCGCCATCGCCGCAAGCCGCTCGTCGTCCGTGATGAGCGGGATCAGCTCGCCGCGCACCCACTCGGGCGTGAGCTCGACGTCTTCAACGAGCAGTGCGCCGCCCGCCTCGACGACCCCGGCGGCGTTGAAGCGCTGCTCGCCGTTGCCGACGGCATAGGGCACGAGCACCGCGGGCACGCCGAGGCCCGCGAGCTCGCTCACGGTGGTCGAGCCGGCGCGGGAGACGGCGAGGTCGCAAGCCGCGAACGCGAGGTCCATGCGGTCGCAGTACGGGATCACGACGTAGCCTTCGACGCTCGGATCCTCGAGTTCGGTGAGCCCGCCCCAGACGTGGAGCACCTGAACGTCGGCGTCGACGATCTCGCGGGCCGAGCCCGAGATACCGCGGTTGAGCGCGCGCGCACCGAGCGAGCCGCCGGTCACGAGGAGCGTGCGCTTCTCGGGGTCGAGGCCGAAGTGAGCCCGCGCCTCGGCGCGCACCGCGGCGCGGTCGAGGCCCGCGATCTCGGGGCGCAGCGGCATGCCCGTGACCCGCGCGCCCGCGATCGGCGTGCCCGCGAAGGTGACGCCGACGTACGGCGTGCTGCGCGCGCCGAGCCGGTTCGCCATTCCCGGCTTCGCGTTCGCCTCGTGAATGACCGACGGCACGCCCTCGCGCGCGGCCGCCTGATAGGCGGGCGCCGCCGCGTAGCCGCCGAAGCCGACCACGACGTCGATGCGCCGCTCGCGGATCAGCGCGCGCACCTGCGCGACCGCGCGGCGGAAGCGCGCCGGGAAGCGAAGCGCGGCCAGGTTCGGACGGCGCGGGAACGGGAGCCGCTCGATGTGCACGAGCTCGTAGCCGCGCTCCGGCACGAGCCGCGCCTCGAGACCCTCGCGGGTGCCGAGCACGACGATCTCGGCGTCGGGCTCCTCGAGCCGAATCAGGTCGGCGAGAGCGAGCAGCGGGTTCACGTGGCCGGCGGTGCCGCCGCCCGCGAGCAGGTAATGGGTCATCGCGTCGCGATCTCCTCTTCGTACTTCGCCGTGTCGCGCGCAATCGAAATCACGACGCCGATGGCGATGAGGCACGCGATGAGCGCGGTGCCTCCCGAACTGATGAGCGGCAGCGGCACGCCGAGTACGGGGAGAACCCCCACGACGACGCCGATGTTCACGAACGCCTGACCCACGATCCACACCAGGATGCCGCCGACCACCGCGCGCCCGAAGCGATCGCGGGCACGGGTGATGAGCTTCAGCATCACGACCGTGAGCACGACGAAGAGCGCGATCACGAGGAGCGCCCCGATCAGCCCGAGCTCCTCGCCGATGATCGCGAAGATGTAGTCGTTGTCGGCGGCGGGCAGCCACGACCACTTCGCCTTCGAGTTGCCGAGGCCGACGCCGAAGAGGCCGCCGCCCGCGAGCGCCCAGAGACCGTGCGTCGCCTGCCAGTCGATGCCGCTGTAGTCGTTCGTGCCGCCCGCGTGGCTCAGCAGACGCTGCATGCGGTTCGGGCTCGAGATGACGAAGAACGCGACGGCGAGAGCGCCGCCGAGCGCGGTCACCCCGAGTGTCTTCCAGCTCAGGCCCCCGAAGAACATCGCCCCGAAGACGATGGCGGCCATGATGAGCACGGTGCCCAGGTCGCGACCGAGCAGCACGACGCCGAGCGCGATGATCGCCCCCGGAATCACCACAGGGATGAGCTCGTGGCGCATCTGCCCGAGGAGCGGCTCCTTGCGCTGCAGCACCGTACCCACCCAGACGACGAGGGCAAGCTTGAGCGCCTCGGAGGGCTGCGCCGTGAAGCTGCCGATCTGCAGCCAGTTGCGGTTTCCGTAGACCTCGACGCCGAGCGGCGTGAACACCAGGAGCTGCAGCGCGATACCGAGGCCGAGCAGCGGCCAGGCGAATCGCTTCCAGAAGCCCAGCGGCATCGCGGCGGCGGCGAGCATGAGCGGAATGCCCACGATCGCGAAGATCATCTGGCGCCAGAACCCGCCGAAGAAGCCCTCGTCGGCGAGATACGACGTGATCGACGACGCCGAGAGCACCATGATGAGGCCGAAGCCGACGAGCAGGAAGGTGATGGTGTAGAGCGCGACGACGGTGCGGTCGGAGCCCGCGCGGAGCATGCCGCCGAGACGGATGATCGCCTGGACCGGCGCCCGCCCCCCGTGCGCCTGCTCGCCCGTGCCCGCGGCCATCATTCCAGCTCTCGTACAGCCGCCTGGAAGTGGCGACCGCGATCCGCATAACTCTCGAACTGATCCATCGACGCTGCCGCCGGCGACAGCAGCACCGTGTCGCCGGGCTGCCCGATCTCGAGCGCGCGCGCGACGGCCTCCGCCATCACCGCGTCGCCGCTAACGGCGCCCTCGTCCCCCTCACTCGCGATCTCGACGACCGGGCGCTCGCCCAGGTGCGCGCGAAGCGCCGCGACCACGGGCTCTCGATCCACGCCGATCACGATCGCGCCACGGATGCGGATCGCGTGCTCGCGCACGAGCTCAGCGATATCGACGCCCTTGAGCAGTCCCCCGACGATCCACACCACATCCTGCATCGCGCGGAGCGACGCGTCCGCGGCGTGCGCGTTCGTGGCCTTCGAGTCGTCGATCCAGCGGAGCCCCCGTGCCTCTCCGAGCTGCTGCGCTCGGTGGGGGTCGGGGACGAAGCTCAGGATCGCGCCGGCGATTTCACCCGGCTCGACCCCCCGCGACCGCGCGAGAGCGCTCGCGGCGAGGATGTTCTGCACCATGTGCGGTGCGGCAAGACCGCGCTCGGCGAGCTCCGCCAGCGTCACCAGCTCGAACGCCTCGTCGCGCCGCGCCGCGTGGAAGCCACGGTCGACGAGAATACCTTCGACGACGCCGAAGCCACTCGGTGGCGGGGTATCGATCCCGAAACTGATGGCCCGAGCCCCCTCGACGACGTCGGCCTCCTCGACCATGCGCTCGGTCTCGGCGTCGGCGCGGTTGTAGACGCAGGCGACCTGCGTGTGCTCGTAGACCTTCGCCTTCGCGGCCCAGTACCCCTCGCGCCCGCCGTGCCAGTCGAGGTGGTCGTCCGCGAAGTTGAGGCACGCGCTGGCGTAGGGCGAGATCTCGCCGAGGCGATCGAGCTGGAAACTCGACAGCTCGACGACGATCGCGTCGTAGCCCTGCGGATCCCGGAGCGCGTCGAGGATCGGGGTGCCGATGTTGCCCGCGGGCGTCACGCGCAGCCCGCCCGCGGCGAGCATGTGCGCCGTCAGCTGCGTCGTCGTGGTCTTGCCGTTGGTGCCGGTGATGCAGATCCAGTCGGCGATGCGCGGCGTCTTGTCACGCAGCCGCCAGCCCAGCTCGATATCGCCCCACACGGTCACGCCGTGCTCGGCCGCCCAGGTCGTGAGCGGATGATCGGGGCGGTACCCGGGCGAAACGACGACCAGCTCCGGCTCGAACGCCGCGAGATCCGCGAGCTGCGCCGCGTCGTCAGCGTCCACGAACCGCTCAGCGCCGATAACCTCGAGCAGTCGTTCGCGGTCCGGATCGGGGGCGCCGTAAATGACCCGCACGCGGGAGCCCAGCTCCACGAGGGTGTCCGCGACCGAGAAGCCCGTGACACCGAGCCCGAGCACGGCGACGCGCAGGCCGCTCCAGTCGTGGTGCCAGCTCGACAGGGCCGCGACTCGCGCACTCGCTTCCATGGCACCGTTCACGTCGTTCCCTCTCACGATTGCTGCAGCAGCCATTCACCGTAGAACGCACCGACGCCGACGATGACGAAGAGCGCGGCGATGATCCAGAACCTCACGACGACCGTCACTTCCGCCCAGCCCTTGAGCTCGAAGTGGTGGTGGATCGGGCTCATCAGGAAGATGCGCTTGCCGTGCGTCACCTTGAAGTAGAGGCGCTGCAGGATGACCGAACCCGTCTCGATGATGAACAGGCCTCCGATGAGCACGAGGAGCACCTCGGTACGCGTCAGGATCGCGAGCGCGGCGATCGCGCCGCCGATCCCCATCGATCCCGTGTCGCCCATGAAGATGTGCGCGGGGTTCGTGTTCCACCACAGGAAGCCGCCGACGCCCCCGAGGAACGCCGCCGCGATGACCGCGAGATCCATCGGGTCGCGCACCACGTAGCAGCCGGCCTCGGCGCCCGTGGAGACGCAGCTCTGCGCCGACTGCCAGAAGCCGATGACGAGGTATGCGCCGAATGCGAAGATGGCGGATCCGGCAGCGAGCCCGTCGAGGCCGTCCGTGACGTTGACGGCGTTCGTCGTCGCCGTCACGATGACCATCACCCAGATGACCACGAGGCCGACGCCGATGATCGGGCCGAGCGCCATGAAGTCGAACGGGAGGTCGCGGAAGATCGAGATGCGGGTCGACACCGGCGTGATCCCGGAGGCGTTCGCGAACTGCAGACCGAGCAGGGCGAACGAGACCGCGATGATCACCTGGCCGACGATCTTCGCCCAGCCGCCGAGGCCCGCCGACTGCTGCTGGCGCGTTTTCATGAAGTCGTCGATGAAACCGACGAGTCCCGCGCCCACCGCCATCAGGATGACGAGCAGCGCCGAGGGTGACGGCTGCTCCCCCATGATGAGCTTGCCGACGAAGTAGGCGATGACGGAACCCGAGAGGAAGATGAGCCCGCCCATGGTGGGCGTGCCCCGCTTCACCTCGTGCTCCTTGGGGCCGTCGACGCGAATCGGCTGCCCCCAGCGCAGGCGGTTGAAGCCGCGCACGAAGAGCGGAGTGAGCAGGAGCGAGTACAGCAGCGAGAAGCCGCCCGCGATCAGCAGCGCGATCATGCGAACGCCTCCCCGAGCCGATCGCCGAGTCGCTGCAGGCCGGCCGCGTTCGAGGACTTCACGAGCACCGTGTCATCCGCGCGGAGCGTCTCAGTGAGGTAGGCGTAGGCCTCATCCTGCGTGGAGAAGAACACGCTCTCCCCGTCCCACGCGCCCTCGTTGATCGCGCTGATGTGCAGCTGCCGCGCCTCGTCGCCCACGACGACGAGCTGAGAGATGCGCAGACGCACGGCCAGCAGCCCGATCCGCATGTGCTCCTCGATCGAGTACTCACCGAGCTCGCTCATCGCACCGAGCACCGCCACCGAGCGCCCCTCGGGCTTGCGGATCTGCGCGAGCGTGCGGAGCGCCGCGCTCATGGAGTCGGGGCTGGCGTTGTACGCATCGTTGATGATGGTGATGCCGTCGCGCCCGCCGAGCACCTCCATGCGACCGGGGGCCGCGAGCGCCGCCGCCTCGAGCGACTCCACGATCACGGGCAGCGCGAGGCCGAGCTCGAGCCCGACCGTCGCCGCCGCGAGCGCGTTCATCACGTGGTGCTCGCCGAGCACGCGGAAGCGCACGGGCGCCGACGCGCCGTCGGCGTGCAGCGTGAAGCGGGTACCGTCGGCGGAGGACTCGATGTCGGACGCCCAGACGTCCGAGTCGTCGCCGAGGCCGAACCACCGCACGCGTGCGCGGGTCATCTCCGCCATCTTCGCGACGCGCGGATCGTCCCGGTTCAGCACGGCGACCGCGCTCTCGGGGAGATCGCGCACCATCTCGCTCTTCGTGCGGAAGGTCGTCTCGATGCCGCCGAACTCACCCGCGTGGGCGAGTCCCACCGTGAGCACCACGCCGATGTGCGGGGGCGCCATGGCGGTGAGGCGCGCGATCTCGCCCTCGGCGCTCGCGCCCATCTCGGCGACGAGCGTGCGCGTGCCGGAGTCGACGCGCAGCATCGTCAGCGGCCCGCCGACCTCGTTATTGAAGGACTTCGCAGAGGCCACGGTCGAGCCCACGCGCTCCGCCATCGCCTGCACGAGGTTCTTCGTCGTCGTCTTGCCGTTCGACCCGGTGATCCCGACGATCGTGAGGCCCCCGGCCTCGCGCACGCGGCGCACCACCTCGGTCGCGAGCGCGCCCAGGGCGACCGTGCTATCGGCGACGACGATCTGCGGCACGCGCGCGTCGACCTCGTGCTCGACGACGAGAAGCGCCGCTCCCGCCTCGACGGCCTGCGGCACGAAGCGGTGCCCGTCCGTCTCCTCGCCGCGGCGGGCGAAGAAGATCTGGCCCGGCGCGAGCTCGCGGGAGTCCGTCTGCGACTCACCGCTCACCACGGTGCCGGTGCCGGCGCCCAGCTCTCCGGCGACGAGACGGCCGTTCACGGCGGTCTCGATCTCGGCGAGTGTCAGTTCAATCACGAAAGCAATCCTGCCTCGCGGAGCGCGCCGCGTACTTCGTCACGCGCCGAATACGGAATGAACGTTCCGGCGACTTCTTGGTGGTCCTCGTGTCCCGGACCGGCATACAGAATAACGTCCCCCGGCTCCGCGAGCGAAACCGCGAGCCGCACGGCGGTGCGGGGGTCGCCCTCCTCGATGACACGGGCGTGGCGGGCGGATCGCGCGCCGGCCAGCAGCTGCGCGCGGATCGCCTCGGGGGGCTCGGAGCGCGGGTGGTAGTCGCAGATGATCACGGTGTCGGCACCGGCCGCGGCGATCCGCCCCATACCCTCGCGCTTCGTCTGGTCGCGGTCGCCGTCGGCACCGAACATGAAGATGATCTTGCCCGGCGCGACCTCGCCGAGAGCGTCGAGCATCGCCTCGAAGGCCCCGGGCGTGTGCCCGTAGTCGACGAAGAAGCGCGGGCCGTCGCTGCCGCGCTCGGTGATCTCCTCGAGCCGCCCGGGAATGAAGACCGGGATCCGTCCGCGATCGAGCCCGGCCTCGACCTGCGAGATCGGAATGCCGGCCTCGTGGAGCATGATGAGCGCGAGGGCAGCGTTTTCGGCCATGAAGCGACCGAACACCGGGACCGAGCCGCGGAAGTGCGCGCCGCCCGGGCCTTGCAGCACGAACGACACCCCGTCGAGGTTCTGCCGCGTCACTGCGAGGTGCCAGTCGGCGTCCTGACCGTACTCGGTCGCGAGGCGCGTCACGGGAATCCGCGACTCGCGCGCGATCCGCTGCCCCCAGGGCGAGTCGACCACGACGACGCCGCGCGCAGCGTGCTCGGGAGCGAAGAGCGCGAGCTTCGCCGCGAAGTAGGTCTCGAGGTCGCCGAACTCGTCGAGGTGGTCCTGCGAGAAGTTATTGAACGCGACGACGTCGAAGTGCACGCCGTCGAGCCGGTGCCGCACGACCGCCTGCGCCGAGACCTCGAGCGCGACGCCGTCGACGCCCACCTCGGCCATGCGCGCGAGGAGCCCGTGCAATTCGGAGGCCTCGGGGCTCGTGAGGTTCGAGACGATCACCTCGTCGCCGATCCGCCGCTCCGCTGTCGAGCTGAGGCCGGGCGTGAGGCCCGCGGCCCGCATGAGCTCCGCGATGAGGTAGACGACGCTCGTCTTGCCGTTCGTACCCGTCACGCCGAGCTTCTTCGCCGCGTACTCCTCCGTGCGGAACACGGCCGCCGAGACGTCGCCCAGAATCTCTCGCGGGTGCTGGCGCGAGATGAGCACCGGCTCGGACACTCCGGCGGCTCGTGCGCGATCGCTGCCCTCGGCATCCGTGAGGATCGCGACGGCGCCGAGCGCCACCGCCTGGGCCGCGAAGTCCGCGCCGTGCCGCTTGGCCCCGGGCATGCCGACGTACAGGTCACCGGGGCGCACGTCGCGCGAATCGAGCGTGATGCCTGAAACAGCGAGACCGGCGGGGTCGCCAGCGACGTCGAGCTCGAAGCGGTCGATGATCGCGCCCAGCGGGACCGGATCAGGGTGCTGCGGGCGGATGCTGCGGGCGTCTCCGGTACTCACGGGTATGTGCCTCCTGGCGCGTCGGTCAATACTCGGTGGGGAGCGGCGTGAAGTCGCCCGTTGACGGCGGAATATGGAACGTGCGGATCGTCGCCTCTGCAGCGTCGCGGAATGCTTGCAGCGACGCGAGGCTGCCGTCTCCCGCCGATGGGAACGCCACCGATGCTACCGCGACGAACTGGGGATCGTCGGCGGGGAAGATGCCCGCAAACGAGTGGACGTAGTCGGTGCGGTAGAGGCCGGTGTCGGGGTTCACCTGCTCCGCGGTGCCCGTCTTACCCGCGATGCGGTAGCCGGGGATCGCCAGGCGATCCGCGAACCAGCCCTCCGTAGTGACGGTCTCGAGGATCGCCATCACGTCGTCCGCCGTGGACTTCTTGATCGCTTTCTGGGATTTGCCATGCTTCATGGTCTGCTTCTCGCCATCCGAAGAGACGCAGTCCTTCACGAGCGACGGCGGGATGCGGACGCCGCCGTTCGCGATGGTCTGATACACGCCCGCGGTCTGCACGATCGTCGACGATAGACCCTGGCCGAACATCGTGTTGTACGAGGTCTGGCGGTCCCAGTCCTTCGGCGCGTACAGCAGGCCGGAATCCTCGACGGGCATGCCCGCGTGCGTCTCCTCGCCGATGCCGAATTTCCGCAGGTAGTCGTAGCGCACGTCTTCGCTGAGCTGATTGCCGAGCATCGACGTTCCGACGTTCGAGGATTGCGTGAGGATCCCCGCGAGTGTCCAGGGGATCTCGGGATGCGGGAAGGCGTCTCCGAAGCGCACGCCTTCCTCGGGCTCCAGGTAGTCGGGGGTGAGATTCTGCGACAGCGGCGTCGCGACGCCCTGGTCGATGAGCGCCGACGCGGTGATCGACTTGAAGGTCGACCCCGGTTCGTAGGGCGCCGTGAATGAGCGCGCCTCACGCTTCGTCGGATCCGAGGCATCGACGTCGTTCGGATCCACCGAGCCGTCTTCGGCCACCGCGACGAGCTCACCGGTCTTCACGTTCTGGATGACGAGGAGTCCCCACTCGGCCGCGACGGACTGCACCTGCTTATTGATGGCCTGCTGCGCTTCCCACTGCAGATCCCGGTCGATCGTCAGCTCGACCGTGCCGCCGTCCTGCACCTTGCGCGTGACCACGACGCTGCCCGGAAGCGGCACTCCGTCCTCGCTGCGCTCATAGGTCTCGGTGCCGTCCACGCCCGTGAGGCACTCGTTCTGGGAGAGCTCGATGCCGGCCTGCGGCACATCGTCGGCACCCGCGAACCCGACGATGTTTCCTCCGACCGCGCCGTTCGGGTAGGTGCGCTTGTGCTGGCTCTCGAACGTGAGCCACGGAATCTCCAGCGCCTTGAGCTGGTTCAGCTGGGTGAGATCGATCGAGCGCTTGACGTATGCGAAGTCCGATTTCGGATTGTCGGCGAGCGCATCGTCGACGATCTTCTGGATCTCGTTCGCTTTCTGCCCGGTGATCTCGCCGATCTCCGCGAACGCCTGCTGGGCGGTCACCTCCACGGTGCCCACGCCGCGCTCGGTATCCGCTCGATAGAAGACGCCCTTGTTGAGCTTCGTATTCTTCGGAGAGAGCTGAACGTCGTAGCGCTCGTCGGTCGTCGCGAGCACCTCTCCGTTGCGATCGACGATGTCGCCGCGCACGCTCGGAATCGCAACGGGAACGGCTCGCTTGTCCTTCGCCTCATCGTTCAGCGCGGCGGCTGACACCACCTGCACGTCGACCAGGCGGGCCATGAAGACGAATGACGCGAGGATGATCACGAGGAGCGCAATCGCCCGACGCAGCGAGGGTCCGCGCAATCGCAGCATCAGTTACTCCCCTTGTTCGACCGCTCCACCACTTCGGCAGCTCTTCAGCACCGCGGATCCGCTAGTGGGTGTCAGGTGCTGGCAGCTTGCCAGTCCACCGTACCGGCGGATCGATCTTGTCGGGCTGAACGGCCGCGGCCTGTCCGGCGACCCGCGGTACCAGGAGTCCCTGGGCGTCCACGACCGGCATGCTTTCGAGCGTGGCGTTCGGGATCAGGTTGCCGCTCGCCTCGGTCGTCTCCGAGTCGAGGGCGCCGAGCACTGCGCCGTCGCTGAGGCGCAGCGTGGCGGGCCGCGAGTTCTGCACCATCCCGAGCGCGGCGGCGTTCTCTGCGAGGTTCTGGGGGGATGCGAGCTTGTCGACATTCTGCGAGAGCACGCGCTCCACGCGGCTGAGATCGCGCTGCCGGATCTCGAGCGCGCGCGATTCGTAAGCACCCTGCGAGATCGCGATGCTGAGCCCGAGCTGCACCGCGAAGATCATGAGGATGATCGCGACGCCCACCATTGCGATCGCGAGCGGGCTGCGCTTCGGGTGCGCTTTCCCCGCGGGCGTCGCGACGGGGCGCAGGTGACGCTCCCCCGGCCGCCCAGTGGGCAGCGGCGCGGCGCCCAGGTGAGCGCCCGCGCGAGCAGCGGCAGAATGCGTGTCAATCGGAACCGTCGCGCTCATCGCACATCCCTCACTCGTTCTGCGGCGCGGAGCCGCACCGGGATCGCTCGCGGGTTGCGAGCGCGTTCTGCATCGTCTGCGAGTTCCGCGCCGCGGGTGAGCAGGCGGAATTCGGGCCGGTGTTCGGGGAGCTCGACCGGGAGCCCGGCGGGAGCGGTCGAGGCGGATCGGCGCGCGAACTCGCGCTTCACGAAGCGGTCCTCAAGCGATTGGTACGACATCACGACCGCGCGCCCGCCGAGGCGCAGCAGGTCGAGGGCCGCGGGAATCGCCCGCTCAAGCACCGCGAGTTCTCCGTTCACCTCGATGCGGAGCGCCTGGAACACGCGCTTCGCCGGGTGCCGCTGGTCTCGAACTGCCGCCGGCGTCGCCGCCTGCAGCACATCGACGAGCTGGCCGCTCCGGGTGATCGGGGCCTCGGCACGCGCCGCGACAATCGCTCGCGCGTATCGGCCGGCGAGCGGCTCCTCGCCGTAGCGTTCGAAGATGGCCCGCAGTCGACCCTCGGGCGCCTGCGCGATCACATCGGCCGCGGTCTCGCCACGGCTCTGGTCCATCCGCATGTCGAGCGGCGCGTCCTGCGCATACGCGAAGCCGCGATCCGCCTCGTCGAGCTGCAGCGACGAGACGCCGAGATCGAAGAGCACGCCGTCGATGCCGTCGAACCCGCAGCCGCGCACCGCGTCGGCGATCTCGTCGTAGACGGCGTGCACGGGCCGAGCGCGCTCACCGAAGCGGGCCAGTCGCGATCCCGCGAGCGCAAGCGCCTCGGTGTCGCGGTCGAGACCGATCACCGTGAGGTCGGGGAAGCGCTCGAGCATGGCCTCGGTGTGCCCGCCCATGCCGAGCGTGGCGTCGACGATGACCGGCGCGGGTCTGCCCGGCCCGGCCTCGGCCACGGGGGCCAGGAGCTCGATGCAGCGCTGGAGCAGCACCGGAACGTGTAGCTCGCTCGGATCGCGTGAGGTGTCGTGGTTCATGGGAGCACCGGGCTAAAACAGGCCCGGGATCACCTCCTCCTCGATCTCGGAGAACGCGGCTTCCTGCGCCGCGAGGTACGTCTGCCACGCCTCGAGATCCCAGATCTCGGCGCGAGCACCGGTGCCGATCACCGCGACTTCGCGGTCGAGGCCGGCGTAGGTGCGGAGATTCTGCGGAATCGTGACCCGGCTCTGCTTGTCGGGGGTCTCGGGGTGGGCACCCGACAGGAACACGCGCAGGTAGTCGCGCGCCTGCTTCGAGGCGAGGGGGGCGGATCGCACCTTGTCGTGCATCACCGCGAACTCTGCCTCGCTGAAGACGTAGAGGCACCGCTCCTGCCCGCGGGTGATAACGAGGCCTTCTGCGAGCTCATCGCGGAACTTGGCGGGGAGGATCAGCCGGCCCTTGTCGTCGAGGCGCGGCGTGAAGGTACCCAGGAGCACGGGTTCTCCTTCCGCCGGTCGTCTTGAGGCGCCAGTTTACTCCACTTTCCTCCACTCATTGCCACTTCCGCTCCAAAATATTCCCCGCGGCGTGGCGAGTCACGAAATTCCACGCCTTTTCTTGAGCAGGGATCGGTTCGCGGCGGGAGCGTCGCGTGCGGCCATTTCGCGAAATCTCGCGAAATTCCGGCCCGTGCACGCGCAATGCAGGCGTGAATGACGCCCCGGGGAGGAAAGTGGAGGCGCTCAGGGGAGGAAAGTGGGGCGGGGAGCCGCGCGCGCACGAAAAAGGCGCCGGACCGAAGTCCGACGCCTGCGATCCGCCGCCCGCTGCGTGAGCCCGAGCGCTGCAGTCTCAGTTAGCGATCGTCGCCCATACGCTCGTCCCAGCGGCGCTCCATGCGCTCGCTGAACGACTCCTTCGCCGGCTTGGCCGATCCGCCGCCGGACTGGGCCGATGTGATGTCTTCCACCGTGAGCGTCTCCGACGAACGTCGCGACAGCATGAGCATGACGCCGCCGAGCATCACGGCGAAGCCGATGAGACCGAGCCACAGTTGCTGCGCGGCAACTCCGCCGATGAGTACGCCGATACCGAGAATGACGACCACAATCCCGAGCACCAGCGAGCGATAATTCAATCGTCGATGCTGCGAAGACCCCGCCTGCATGACGTCGGCTTCGCTCTGGTAAAAGCCGCGCTCCATCTCGTCAAGCAGCCGCTGCTCGTGTTCTGACAGCGCCATGACGACCCTCCCGGCTCGGTGAAAACTTGGTACCCACCAGTGTACGGCGCTCACCCGTGAGTAGGCTAGGCGCGTGGAAGAAACGACGCTACTCGCAGGCCTCGTCCAGGAGCGAATCAACGACGTGCTTGCACAGCATCGTGAGGAGCTCGCGGGTCTGGGCTCGGACGCCGAGGCGCTGATTGACGAGGCCGAGCGCTTCCTCTCCGGGGGCAAGCGCTTTCGCGCACAGTTCGCCGTGCTCGGCTTCCGCTCGGTACGCGGCCTCGATCTCGAGGTCGACGCAGGCCGCGGCGAGCCGACACGCGACTTCACCGCTGCGCTCGACGCCGCCTGCGCGCTCGAGCTCTTTCACGCGGCGGCCCTGATCCACGACGACATCATCGACCGCTCCGACACCCGCCGCGGACGGCCAGCATCGCATCGCGTCTTCGCGGGCGCGCACTCCTCGGGCGGCTGGTCGGGCGACGCGGAGCACTTCGGTGTCTCCGGGGCGATTCTGCTCGGCGACGTGCTGCAGTCATGGGCCGACGAGCTGATGCAGTCGGCGTGCGCCTCTGCGTCGAGCCCGGCCGCGGCGGAGCGGGCCCGCGCGCACTTCAACCGCATGCGCAGCGAGGTGGCGCTCGGCCAGTATCTCGACGTGCTCGAGGAGCAGCAGCCGACCTTCGCCGAGCACGACCTGCAGCTCGAGCGCTCGACCCGGATCCTCGTCTACAAGTCCGCGAAGTACAGCGTCGAGGCGCCCCTGCTCATCGGCGCCTCGCTCGCGGGAGCCGACGAGGCGCAGGAGCAAGCGATGTCGGAGTTCGGGCTGCCGATCGGCGTGGCATTCCAGCTCCGTGACGACCAGCTCGGCGTGTTCGGCGACGCGGAGGTCACCGGCAAGCCCGCGGGCGACGATCTCATCGAGGGCAAGCGCACCGTACTCGTCACACTCGCCCGCGAGAACCTCCCGGCGACGCAGCGGCGCATCTTCGACGGCATGCTGGGCGAGCAGCTCGACGCGGGGCAGGTCGAGATGCTGCAGCGCACGATTCGCGAGAGCGGAGCGGTCGAGCGCGTCGAAGAGATGATCACCCGCAACGTCGAGCGCGCACTCGCGTCACTCGCGGGCGCACCGGTGCGGCACGATGCAAGCGAAGCACTCGCGCAGCTGGCGGATCGCGCGGCCCGCCGCGACTTCTAGATCCTGAGCAGCGCTCTCACTCGAACGCGAGAGGCTGTACCCCTCAGGCGCTCTCGCTAGAACGCGAGAGGCTGTACCCCTCAGGCGCTCTGGCTAGAACGCGAGAGCTTGCGTCGCGCGGCGCACCGCGCTCTTGCGCCCCGCCTGCAACGAGTCGATCGGGCGTTCCCCGAGCTCCTCGTTCTCGCTCAGCAGCCAGATCACTGCTTCCTCCTGGGAGAAGCCGGCGTCCTGCAGCACGAGGAGCGTGCCCCGCAGCGGTGGGAGCGGCTCGTCTCCCTGCAAGAACTCCGCAGGCACCTGCACGATTCCGTCGATCCGCACCGATGCGAGATGGCGATCCTCGATGAGCCGATGCAGTCGGCCGGGGGTGACCCCGAGCCGTTCGACCAGATCCGGGATGCGCAGCATCGGGGTCGTCGCGAGCGGATTGTTCGGAGGGGTGTTCTCTGCCACGCCTCTACTGTGCCAGCGCCCTGTCAGGAGCGCAATCTGCACGCCGACAGAGCGTCGACACTCGGCGATCTGCAGAGGCGGCCTGCGCAATCCGCGCGAGTGCGGCGCGCATGCCCGAATCCGCCAGTAATTCTCCGTACACTCGTCGGGTGACCTCCGTCCCCACCGACCCGCTCATCGGGCAGACGCTCGACGAGCGCTACGCGATCCGCTCCCGCATCGCTCGGGGCGGCATGGCGATGGTCTATCTCGCGACGGATCTGCGCCTCGAGCGCCGGGTCGCGGTGAAAGTGATGCACGAGCATCTTGCGGAGGATGCGAACTTCACGCGAAGATTCGAGCAGGAGGCCCGCAGCGCCGCCCGGCTCTCGCATCCGAACCTCGTCAACGTCTACGACCAGGGACACGATCTCGGTCGCACCTACCTCATCATGGAGTACCTGCCGAGCATCACGCTCCGGGACCTCCTGAAGAAGCAGCGGCGCCTCACCGCCGAGGAGACGATCGAGATCAGCACGGCGATCCTCTCGGGGCTGGCGGCAGCGCACTCGGCCGGCATCGTGCACCGCGACCTGAAGCCCGAGAACGTGATGCTGGCTGACGACGGCCGCATCAAGCTCGGCGACTTCGGCCTCGCTCGCGCCGTCTCCGCAAACACGACGACCGGCCAGGCGCTCCTCGGAACGATTGCGTACCTCTCCCCCGAGCTCGTCACCCGCGGGGTCGCGGATGCGCGGAGCGATCTCTACGCGTTCGGCATCATGCTCTACGAGATGCTCACGGGCTCCCAGCCCTTCACGGGCGAGCAGCCCCTGCAGATCGCCTACCAGCACGCGCACGCCGAGGTGCCGAGGCCGTCGCTTGAAAGCCCCGAGGTGAGCCCGGCGTTCGACGAGCTCGTGCTGTGGTTGACGCAGCGCGACCCTGAGGCACGCCCAGCAGATGCCGCTGAGGCACTCGAAGCGCTGCGAGCGGTCGAGCGCGACGAGATTCCCTCGGGCGCGACCCGGGTGCTCCCCCAGGTGGGTTCCGACACCACCGCGACACCGGCGACGACCGTGCTCGACCCGGCCCAGCAGTGGGGCCTCGCAGCCGGTGACTCCGAAACGACCGTCTCCCCCTCTCTCGAAGCCGAATCTGCGCAGGCCGCACCCGTAACACCGATCGACCGAGCGGCAGAGTCGGCCGAGCGCCGCCTTCGACGGGGGCGGATCGCGGCCATCGTCGCCACCCTCGCCGTTATCGCCGCGGGTGGCGCAGGTTGGTGGTTCGGCCAGGGCCCGGGTTCGCGAGTGACGATTCCGGAGGTTGCGGGTCTTGCCATGGCGGATGCCCAGGTCGTCCTGGAAGATCACTCCCTCGCGGTCTCCACGACCGAGTGCCCGAGCCTCGAGGTGGAAGCCGGCTTGGCCTCGGAGACGACTCCGGAGACCGGCACCCGAGTGAATCGCGGCAGCGCCGTTGAGCTGTGCCAGTCCACGGGTCCGAAGCTGCTGCCGGTGCCGACGCTTGTCGGCCTCGACCTCGACGAAGCGAAAGAGGCAGTCGAGTCGGCCGGCTTCACCGTGGGTGATACCGAGATGCGCTTCGGAGACGACCCGGCAGATCAGGTCATTGCCGCCGTCAATCCCGACGGTGACGCGCTCGGCGACACCTACGCCGAGCAGGCGCCCATCTCTCTCATCGCCTCGGCCGGCGAGGTTCCCAAGGTGCGCGGCAAGTCGTTCGACGCAGCGACGAAGCTGTTGAAGCGCGCGGGCCTCGAGGTCGAGCCCGAGCCCTCCGACACGGTTTTCGAGAGTGAAGTACGGCGGGGGCACGCGATCTCGGTCGTCACCCCCGATGGGCCGCTGCGCACGGGCGATACGGTATCGCTTCGCGCTTCGGCGGGAGCGGTTCCGGATGTCGCGGGCCTCCCCGAGGCCGAGGCATCGGACAAGCTCGTCGACGCGGGATTGACGGTCGACCCCGAGCTGCGCCAAGAAGCATTCGACGATTCAGCGAAGAAGGGCGCCGTCATCGCTCTGCTTCCACAGACCGACCCGCTGCGCCCCGGAGACCCTGTCGGCTTGCAGGTGTCGCTCGGTCCCGAGCTCTTCCCGGTGCCGGATGTGGCCGGTATGGGCCTGCAGGAGGCGATGGACGCGCTGAGCGCAGCCGGTTTCACTCCGACGACCCTGGTTCCTGACAAGCTGCGCGAGTTCGCGAAGGCGACCAAGACCGATCCCGCCGCCGGCGAGGAAGTGCCTGCCGGCACCGAGATCCAGGTCCGCAGCACGATCTCGCTCTGACGCCGGGCTGAGCAATCAGGAAAGCTTCTTGAGCTCCTCAGCGACCTGGAACGCCAGCTCGAGCGACTGCATGTGATTCAGGCGCGGGTCGCAGAGCGACTCGTACCGCGTCGCGAGCGTCTCCTCGTCGATGTTCTCCGAGCCGCCGAGGCACTCGGTGACGTCGTCGCCCGTGAGCTCGATGTGGATGCCACCGGGGAACGTGCCCACCTCGCGGTGCGCCTCGAAGAAACCGCGCAGCTCGTCCATGACGTCATCGAAGCGGCGGGTCTTGTAGCCGGTCGCCGTCGTCATGCCGTTGCCGTGCATCGGGTCCGTGACCCAGAGCGGCGTCGCACCCGCGTCGCGCACCCCGGCGAGCAGGCCGGGCAGCACGTCGCGGATCTTGCCCGCGCCCATGCGCGTAATGAAGGTGAGGCGGCCGGGCTCGCGTTCCGGGTCGAGCTTGTCGATCAGGCGCAGCGCGTCGTCGACCGAAGCGGTCGGTCCGAGCTTGACCCCGATCGGGTTGCGCACGTGCGACAGGAACTCGACGTGCGCGCCGTCGAGGTCACGAGTGCGCTCCCCGATCCACAGCATGTGGCCCGAGGTGTCGTACAGGCTGCCGGTGCGCGAGTCGACGCGGGTGAGCGGGCGCTCGTAGTCGAGCAGCAGGGCCTCGTGACTGACATAGAACTCGGTCTGCGTCAGCGCGGCGTTGTCGACGCCGCAGGCCGCCATGAAACGCAGCGCCCGGTCGATTTCCGCAGCGAGCGATTCGTAGCGCTGGTTCGCGGGGTTCGACACGAAGCCCTGGTTCCAGGCGTGCACCTGGCGGAGGTCGGCGAAGCCGCCCTGCGTGAAGGCGCGGATGAGGTTCAGCGTCGAGGCCGAGACGTGGTACCCGCGCACGAGCCGCTCGGGATCCGCTGTGCGCGAGGCCTCGGTGAAGTCGTAGCCGTTCACCAGGTCGCCGCGGTACGCCGGGAGCGTGATGCCCTCGCGGGTCTCCTCGTTGCTCGAGCGCGGCTTCGCGAACTGCCCGGCCATGCGCCCGACCTTGATCACGGGCATGGAAGCTCCGTACGTCAGCACGACTGCCATCTGCAGCAGCGTCTTCACGCGGTCGCGGATCTTGTCGGCGGTTGCGGCGGCAAACGTCTCGGCGCAGTCGCCGCCCTGCAGCAGGAACGCCTCGCCCCGTGCCGCCGCCGCGAGACGCGTGCGCAGCTGGTCGGCTTCGCCGGCGAACACCAGTGGGGGCTGCGAAGCGAGGTCGCGCGACGCGCTCTGCAGTGCTTCGGGATCGGGCCAGACCGGCTGCTGCTTGGCCTCGAGCGCCTGATAGGCGTCGAGCTCCGCGAACGCTCGTTCGGCAGCAGTCTCGTGAATCTGGGTAGTCATGGCGATCCTTGTGCGATAGAGATGGTGCGAGTAATGACGCACGCGGCGGTGCCGCGACGCCCATGTCAGCCTACTGCCTCGCGGCCTTCAGGGAGGACACGCCCGAGGAGCCGCGAGGCAGGGACTCCCCCGTGAATTCAGCGGGTTCGGACGCTCGATGCGTAGACGTCGACATACGTCTGGCCGCTGAGCTTCTGAATTTCCAACATGATCTCGTCGGTGACACTCCGCAGCACGAAACGGTCAGCGCTCATCCCGGCGAAGCGGCTGAAATCGAGTGGCTTTCCGATGACCGTGCCGATCCTGCGGATCTTCGGAATCTTCGCCCCGATCGGCATCGCCTTCTCCGTATCGATCATCACGACGGGAACGACGAGTGCGCCCGACTCGACGACGAGCCGCGCCACGCCCGTGCGCCCGCGGTAGAGGCGAGCATCGGGGCTCCGGGTGCCCTCCGGGTAGATCCCGAGCACGTCGCCGCGGTCGAGCACCGCGAGCCCGGTGTTGAGCGACGCCTCCGATGCCTTACCGCCCGAGCGGTCGATCGGCAGCTGGCCCACCGCGAGCATGAACGTCTTCACGAGCCAGCCCTTGAGGCCCTTCCCCGTGAAGTAGTCGCTCTTCGCGAGGAAGTACACGCGCCGGTCGATCATGAGCGGCATGAAGAACGAATCAACGACCGAGAGGTGGTTTCCGACGATGATGACGGGTCCCGATGCCGGCATGTTCTCGGCGCCCTCCACCCACGGGCGATAGATCGTCTTCAAGAACGGCCCGATGATCAGGTGTTTAAAAATCCAGTAGAGCAATGCTCGCGGTTTCCTCTCGACGGTCACCAGAATAGCCGAGCGAATCGGCCAGCGCGGTATGGGTCGTGGCCACCGCTGGCGCAGCGGATGGGTGCGGATCCGGGCCGCGGCGTCGCGGCCCGATGTCGGCGGTTGGATATAGGGTGGCAGAACACAGGTGCGATGCGCGCAGACGTATCGCGGACGACGGATACATGAGTATCGAAGGAGCTGCCGTGAATCAGTCCGAGACCCCGATCCTCGTGGCCCCCGTACCCGAGGACAACATCACGGACCTGCTCGAACAGCGCGTCGCGGCCACGCCCGACCGCGCGCTGTTCGCAGTGCCCGAGGGCGAGGGCTGGCGCGACATCAGTGCGAGCGCGTTCCGGGCCGACGTGATCGCCCTCGCGAAGGGACTCGCGGCTGCGGGCATTCAGCCGGGTGACCGCATCGCCTTCATGTGCACCACGAGCTATCAGTGGACGCTGCTCGATTTCGCGATCCACTACGCCGGTGCGGTCATGGTGCCGATCTACGAGACTTCCTCGCCGCTGCAGGTGCACTGGGTCCTCGAGGACTCGGGCGCGCGCGCGATCATCACCGAGTCGCAGGAGCACGCGGAGCGCTTCGCGGAGATCCGCGATGACCTCCCTGCGGTGCAGCTCGCGTGGCGCCTCGATGAGGGCGCGCTCGAGACCCTGCGGGAGCAGGGCGCTGCCGTCGAGGACGTGGAGATCACTCGTCGACGCTCGCTCGCGGTCGGCAGCGACGTTGCGACGCTGATCTATACCTCGGGCTCTACCGGCCGCCCCAAGGGCTGCGTACTCACCCACTCGAACTTCGTCGACCTGTCGCGGAACTCCGGGGAAGCGCTCCACCAGGTCGTCGGGCAGCCCGGAGCCTCGACACTGCTCTTCGTGACGCTCGCGCACGTGTTCGCGCGGTTCATCTCGGTGCTGGCCATTCACTCCGGCGTGCGCGTCGGGCACGAGGCCGACACTTCGCAGTTGCTGCCCGCACTGGGCTCGTTCAAGCCGACCTTCCTCCTTGCCGTGCCGCGTGTCTTCGAGAAGGTGTACAACTCCGCCGAGCAGAAGACCGAGGCGGAGGGAAAGGGCAAGATCTTCCGTGCCGCTGCGAAGGTCGCGGTCGAGCACTCCGAGGCGCTCGACGCCGGCAAGGTCCCGTTCCTCCTCGGGCTCAAGTTCAAGCTCTTCGACAAGCTGGTCTACTCGACGCTCCGTGAGAAGCTCGGCGGCAATGTGCGCTTTGCGGTGTCGGGCTCGGCTCCCCTCAGCCACTATCTTGCGCACTTCTACCGCAGCCTGGGAGTGAAGATTCTCGAGGGCTACGGGCTGACCGAGACGACCGCTCCCGTCACCGTGAACCTGCCCGATAAGTTCAAAATCGGCACGGTCGGCCCCGCGCTTCCCGGCCACACGATCCGCATCGCGGAAGACGGCGAGATCGAGGTCAAGGGCATCGACGTCTTCAAGGAGTACTGGAACAACCCCGAGGCGACGCAGGCCGCGTTCACGGAGGACGGCTTCTTCCGGACGGGTGACGTCGGCAAACTCGACGAAGACGGTTACCTCTCGATCACGGGGCGGAAGAAGGAGATCATCGTCACCGCGGGCGGCAAGAACGTCGCGCCCGCGGCGCTCGAAGATCCGATCCGCTCGAACACGATCGTCGGGCAGGTCGTGGTGGTGGGCGATCAGAAGCCGTTCATCTCGGCACTCGTGACGCTCGACCCCGAGATGCTCCCCGTGTGGCTGAACAACGCGGGCGAAGACGCGAACATGACGCTCGAGGAGGCCGCGGTGCACCCGAAGGTCCTCGCCGAGGTTCAGCGAGCAGTCGACGAGGGCAATCGCTACGTCTCCCGCGCCGAGTCCATTCGCAAGTTCGTGATCCTCCCGACCGAGTTCATCGAGGCAAACGGCCACCTCACGCCGAAGATGAGCATTCGTCGCGACAACATCCTGCGGGACTTCTCACGGGAGATCGCGGGGATCTACGGCGAGAACCCCCAGACCGAGACGGTGTCGGTGAAGCCTCGCGGCTGAGCGATCAGCGACAGGTCCGCCCGTGGGCCCCGTTCCGCCCAGTTCTACGATTTAGAACCAGCTGGAGCTCCGGATCTGTCGCATCGCCTCGCCGCGCGTCTCGCGATCGAGGCGTGAGAGGTAGAGCTTGCCGTCGAGGTGATCGCACTCGTGCTGCAGCGCCTGCGCCATGAGCCCCTCGCCCGAGATTTCGACGGGTTCGCCATCGAGATCGATGCCCCGCACGGTCGCGCGCGGGTAGCGCGGCACCTCGAACCAGAGGTCGGGCACCGACAGGCACCCCTCGCCGGTCAGAACCGGCTCGCCCTCGAGCGCGATGATCTCGGGGTTCAAGATGTAGCTGATCTCACCATCGATGTTCAGGCTGAACGCGCGGAGCGTGTGCCCGATCTGGGTGGAGGCGAGCCCTGCGCGGCCCTCCATATCGACGGTGTCGAGGAGATCCTGCACGTGCGCCCGCACACCGTCGTCGATCGTCGTCACCGGGTCGCACACGGTACGGAGTACTGGATCGCCGAACACCCGAATTTCTCGAATCGCCATGAGTAACGAGCCTACCGTTTCCGGCGGAGCGCACTGCTCCGCCGGAAGCGGTTACGGTTCTCTGCTGACCGAACGCCGGCCTATGCGATGACGGCGATGAGATCGCCGGACTCGAGCCCCCGCGTGCCCGTGAAGACGACCCGCTCGACCGTGCCGGAAATCGGGGCGGTGATCGCGGCCTCCATCTTCATCGCCTCGATCGTGGCGATCGGCTGACCCGACTCGACAGCGTCACCCGCGGCGACCTTCATCGTGACGGTGCCCGAGAACGGCGCCGCGACGTGACCCGGTGCGGTGCGATCCGCCTTCTCGGCCGCCTGCATCTCGACCTTCACCGATGCGTCCTTCACGAACACCTGGCGCAGCTGACCGTTCACCCGCACCATCACCGTGCGCACGCCCTTGTCGTCCGCCTCGCCGATGGCCTCGAGCCCGACGTAGAGCCGCACGCCCTTGGCGAGGTTGATCTCGTGCTCCTGGCCCGCGTCGAGCCCATACAGGTAGTCAGGCGTATCCAGCACGGAGACATCCCCGAACTGCTCGCGGACATCGAGGAACTGCTGCGTCGGCTGCGGGAACAGCAGTCGGTTCAGCGTCTCGCGGCGTTCTGCGCTCGTGCCGTCGAGCAGCGCCTGATCCTCGTCCGACACCGGGGCCGTGCTGATGTCGACGGAGCGCCCCGCGAGCACCTTGGAGCGGAACGGCTCGGGCCATCCGCCGGGGATCTCGCCGAGCTCGCCCGCGAGGAAGCCGACGACCGAGTCCGGGATGTCGTATTTCTCGGGGTTCGCCTCGAAGTCGGCCGGGTCGGCGTCCACCGCCGAGAGGTGCAGCGCGAGGTCCCCTACCACCTTCGACGAGGGCGTCACCTTCGGGATGCGACCGAGGATGCGGTCGGCCGCAGCGTACAGATCCTCGATCCGCTCGAAGTTGTCCGCGAGACCCAGCGCGATCGCCTGCTGGCGCAGGTTCGACAGCTGACCGCCGGGAATCTCGTGCGTGTAGACGCGCCCCGTCGGCGATGGCAGGCCCGACTCGAAGGGGCGGTACAGCGTGCGCACGGCGTTCCAGTAGGGCTCGAGGGCGTAAACCGCGTCCTGGTCGAGACCGGTATCGCGATCCGTGTCCGCGAGCGCGGCGACGAGCGCCGAGAGCGACGGCTGCGACGTGGTGCCGGACATCGGCGCGGAGGCGGCATCGACCGCGTCGACGCCAGCCGCTGAAGCCGCGAGGAGGGTCGCGAGCTGCCCGCCCGGCGTGTCGTGCGTGTGCAGGTGCACGGGCAGGTCGAAGCGTTCCCGCAGCGCGGTCACGAGCCGGGCCGCGGCCGCCGGCCGGAGCAGCCCGGCCATGTCCTTGATAGCGAGCACGTGCGCGCCCGATTCGACGATCTCCTCGGCGAGACGGAGGTAGTAGTCGAGGGTGTACTTGTCCTCCGACGGCGAGAGCAGGTTGCCGGTGTACGACATCGCGACCTCGGCGACCGCGGAACCCGTCTCCCGGACAGCGTCGATCGCGGCGCGCATTTGCTGCACGTCGTTCAGCGCGTCGAAGATGCGGAACACGTCGACGCCGGTCGCCGCCGCCTCGCGCACGAATGCGTGGGCGACCTGCTTCGGGTACGGCGTGTAGCCCACCGTGTTCTGCCCGCGCAGGAGCATCTGGATCGGCACGTTCGGAAGAGCCTCTCGGAGCGCGGCGAGACGCTCCCACGGGTCCTCGCCGAGGAAGCGGAGCGCGACGTCGTACGTCGCACCGCCCCAGGCCTCGACCGACCATAGCTCGGGGGTCATGCGTGCGACGTAGGGCGCGATCCGCGCGAGGTCCTTGGTTCGGACGCGCGTCGCGAGGAGCGACTGGTGCGCATCGCGGAACGTCGTGTCGGTTACCGCGAGCGCGGTCTGCTCGCGGAGCGCGCTCGCGAAGGCGTCGGGTCCGAGTTCGAGCAGCCGCTGGCGACCCGCAGTGGGCGCGGGGCGTGACAGGTCGAGCGCGGGAAGCTTCGCCGCGGGATCGATCTGCCCGGGCCGCGAGCCGTTCGGCTGGTTGACGGTGACGTTCGCGACGTGCTGCAGGAGGCGCGTCGCGCGATCCTTCGGCTTGTTCATCTTGAGCAGCTCCGGACGCTCCTCGATGAATTGCGTGGACACGTCTCCGGCGCGGAACGCTTCGTCCGCGAGCACCGCCTGCAGGAACGGGATGTTCGTGGAGACGCCGCGGATCCGGAACTCCGCGAGCGCTCGCTCGGCCCGCATGACCGCGTCCTCGAACGAGCGCGCCCGGCAGGTGAGCTTCGCGAGCATCGAGTCGAAGTGGGGGCTGATCTGCGCGCCGACGTCGATCGTGCCGCCGTCGAGGCGCACGCCGCCGCCGCCCGGCGAGCGGTACGCCGTGATGCGGCCGAGGTCGGGGCGGAAGCCGTTGGCCGGGTCTTCGGTGGTGATGCGGCACTGGAGCGCCGCGCCGCGCAACTGAATGCGATCCTGCGTCAGTTCGAGTTCCGTGAGCGTCGCTCCGGCCGCGATCCGCATCTGCGCCCGCACGAGGTCGACGTCCGTGACTTCCTCGGTCACCGTGTGCTCGACCTGAATGCGCGGGTTCATCTCGATGAAGACGTGCTCGCCCGCCCGCTCGCCGGCGGTGTCGAGCAGGAACTCGACGGTGCCCGCGTTCTCGTACCCGATCGAACGAGCGAACGCGATCGCGTCGCGCGTGAGTTCCGCGCGCTTCTCCTCGCTCAGGTTCGGCGCGGGCGCGATCTCGACAACCTTCTGGTGCCGACGCTGCACCGAGCAGTCGCGCTCGAAGAGGTGCACGGTCTCCCCCGTGCTGTCGGCGAGCACCTGCACCTCGATGTGACGGGGGCGGAGCACGGCCTGCTCGATGAACATCGTGGGATCGCCGAACGCCGAATCGGCCTCTCGCATGGCCGCCTCGAGCGCGTCGCGCAGGTCCTCGATCCGCTCCACGCGGCGCATTCCGCGGCCACCGCCGCCGGCGACCGCCTTCGCGAACACCGGGAAGCCGATCTCCTCGGCACCGGCGATGAGCGCATCGACGTCCGTCGTCGGGGGCGTCGAGCGGAGCACCGGCACTCCGGCCTGAATCGCGTGCTCCTTCGCCGCGACCTTGTTCCCCGCCATCTTCAGGGCGTCCTGGCCCGGGCCGATGAAGCGGATTCCTGCGGCCTCGGCGGCCGCGGCGAGGTCCGGGTTCTCCGACAGGAAGCCGTAGCCCGGGTAGATCCCATCGGCGCCGGATTCGACGGCGACGCGCACGATCTCCGCCACGTCGAGGTACGCCCGCACCGGGTGACCAACAGACCCGATCTGGTAGGCCTCATCGGCCTTCAGCCGGTGCAGCGACCCGCGATCCTCGTAGGGGAACACCGCCACCGTTCGCGCCCCGAGCTCGTGGGCCGCTCGAAAGGCCCGAATCGCGATCTCGCCGCGATTCGCCACCAAGATTTTCTTGAACACTCCGCCTCCTTGCTACTGCACTGATCGCCGGGTGCCCAAGCCGTCGAAATGATTCGATATCAAGATACATGCTCGCGCGGCGCGGGATCGGATTCACCGAGCGAACGCGAAGAATTGGCCCCGCCCGCGTCTGCACTCCTTCAACTCCGCTGTACGCCCTGAACGAAGTCGGGTGCGCTTCAGGGCGCATCCACTAAACTTGCGGCGTGCATGTTTTGAGTGTGAGTTCCCTCAAGGGCGGCGTCGGAAAGACGACCGTGACGCTCGGCCTCGCCTCGGCCGCGTTTTCGCGCGGACTGCGGACCCTCGTCGTGGATTTCGATCCGCAGTCCGACGTATCAACCGGTCTCGCGGTGAATCCCGAGGGCTTCGCGAATGTCGCGAACGTGCTTGAGAGCCCCAAGGAACGGACCGTCCGCAGCGCGATCGCGCACAGCGGCTGGAGCGAGTATCACGAGGGCGGCACGATCGATCTCCTCGTCGGCAGCCCGTCGGCCATCAACTTCGATGGCCCGCACCCGACGACACGCGACATCTGGAAGCTCGAGGAAGCCCTGGCGATCGTCGAGTCCGAGTACGATCTCGTGCTTATCGACTGCGCTCCCTCGCTGAACGCCCTGACGCGCACCGCGTGGGCCGCGAGTGACCGCGTGCTCGTCGTCGCCGAGCCGAGCCTCTTCGCGGTTGCCGCGACGGACCGTGCTCTTCGCGCGATCGAGGAGATCCGCCGCGGCGTGAGCCCCCGTCTACAGCCCCTCGGCATCGTCATCAACCGCACGCAGCCGCAGTCGATGGAGCATCAGTTCCGCATCCGCGAGCTGCGCGAGATGTTCGGTCCCCTCGTCCTCACCCCTCAGCTCCCGGAGCGCACATCGCTCCAGCAGGCGCAGGGCGCGGCGAAGCCCGTGCACACGTGGCCGGGAGAGGCGTCGCAGGAGATGGCTGCGAACTTCGACCTCATCCTCGACCGCATTCTGCGTTCGGCGGGCATGGACTCGGCACGCGCGACGAAGTCAGGGGCACCCACGGCGACAGTCGTCACCGACGCGTAGGGCGGATGCGCGAAGCGCATCACTCGCGGATGCGCGGGCGCCGAAAGCGCACCGGCGTAGCTCCCGCTACGAGATCTTGCGGCCCTTCCGTCGCGCGGCGAGTTCGTCGACCGAGCTGGCCTGCGCTGCACCGCTCTGAGCGGCTTCCTCTCGGTGCTCGTCCATGCTGACGAGGGAGGTCTCGACCTCGCGCAGCACCTTGCCGATCGCAATGCCGAAAACGCCCTGTCCCCGGCTCATGAGGTCGATCACCTCATCGCTCGAGGTGCACAGGTAGACGCTCGCACCGTCGCTCATCAGCGTAGTCTGCGACAGGTCGTGCACGCCCGCTTCGTGGAGCTGCGCGACCGCAGTGCGGATCTGCTGGAGCGAGATCCCCGTGTCGAGCAAGCGCTTCACGAGCTTGAGCACCAGAATGTCGCGGAATCCGTACAGTCGCTGCGATCCCGATCCCTGCGCCCCGCGCACCGTGGGCTCGACGAGCCCGGTCCGCGCCCAGTAGTCGAGCTGGCGGTAGCTGATACCCGCTGCACGAGCAGCAGTCGCGCCCTTGAAACCACCGTCCTGGTTCGGGCGGGGCAGACCGTCGTCGAACAGCACGTCGGAGTCGATGGAGAGGGGCTGGAACGAAGCCGCAGAGGCATCGACGCCGGCCTGAGCGAGCGCCGCCTCCGAGGGAATCGCGGGCTCGTGTTGCCCGGCACCCTCTGAAGGAACCGCCGCCGACGGAGCGCCCGTTTCACCATTCGGACCCTGGGTGTGCTCCATCGTGTTCCTTTCTCATCGACGCGCAGAACGTACGGCGTCGAACTCTCCCAACGGTACCGAGGCGGGAACCCCCGTGCAACGACCGTCGACGGTCAATTTCGGCGTGTCGACCTCAAGTTGAACTTTAAGGTTGAAATCCCGCCGAATTCGGGCGATCTAACCCGCGCCGAAACGGCGGCGCAACACGCCGGAGCGGACCGTGTCGAGGTGCCCCGCGAGATCGAGCGAGCTCTCGATCGCCTCCGGCGAGCCCGCCTTGACGCCCCGCGTCGAAACGGCGTGCGCAATGAGCTCGGCCTCGCGCTCGGCCGCGACACGTAGCGGGCGCAGGTGGCGCGGTGTGATCCCCTGCTCCGCGAGCTTCATGAGTGCCGTAACCTGCGCCACCGCGTCGTGCGGGAACACCTCTGCGGCCGGAAGGAGTCCAGCGGCGATCGCTTCGCCGATGAAGCGAGCCGTCGCGCCCGTCAGCCGTCGCAGCTCATCGCTGCTGAGCACACGGCGCGGCGCGAGAATCGTCGATGCGCTCCGCGGGGCCGCACCCGGGATGATCGGGTCACGGCCGGCGTCGAGCTCTTCGAGCACCTCCGCGATGACCTTGAGCGGGAGATAGTGATCTCGCTGCAGCGTCAGAATGAGGCGGATCCGCTCGATGTGATCCTGCGAGAACTTTCGATAGCCCGACCGCGTCCGCTCCGGCGCAACGAGACCCTGCTCCTCGAGAAAGCGCAGCTTCGACGGCGTGAGGTCAGCGAAATCCTCCTGCAGTCGAGCGAGGACCTGACCGATACTCAGGAGCCCTGGTGCGTGCTGTCGGGCCTGTGCGACCGCCACCCTAGTTGCCCTCGGCGAGGTCGAAGCGCGACGCGAAGAAAGTGAAGCGGAACTTGCCGACCTGCACTTCGGCACCGTCGTGCAGCTCCACCGAACCCTCGATGCGCTTGCCGTCGGTGAAGGTGCCGTTGAGCGACCCCAGATCGGCGACCGTGAACGTGGTCCCGCTGCGCCGGAATTCCGCGTGGCGCCGCGACACTGTCACATCGTCGAGGAAAATATCGACCGCGGGATGCCGACCGGCGACCGTGATTTCCTGGTCGAGCAGGAAGCGGGCGCCCTGGTCCGGACCACGACGCACCACGAGCAGCGCCGCGCCGGAGGGCAACGCCTCAACGGCCTCGCGCTGATCCACCGACAAATCGGTGACTCGCGTGCGGATCAGTGCGCCCAGATCTTCGCGGAACTGCTGCGTGGAGCGCACCTCGGTGCTCTCGCCGCGTCGGGCATGATGGTCAGTCGTCATGTCCTCCCTCATTCCTTCGTCGGGGCGGGCCCGAGCCGGTCGACTCGATGCCTCTACGCTATCGCAGGCGAGGCTTCGGATGCACCTCGGCGTGCCGCAATTTCACAGTCCTCGGCGCGTCGCGCCCGCAATCTTCACTGTTCATGCGATTCGAGGAACGCATACACTTCCTGTGAGTCCACCCCGGGAAAGGTACCGGTGGGAAGCGCGGCCAGCAGACTCGTGGGCGTAGCCGCCTCGGGCCAGGCCGCGGCCTCCCATTTCGTGGTCAACTCCGACGATGCACGCCTGCAGCAGCGATCATCCGGGCAGAAGGACTTAGAGCGGTGCCGTGTCTCTCTACCGCGGAACCACTTCACGTCCTCGAACCGCACGCCGACGCTCACCGAGTAGAGCCCCTCCTTGGCGCGCTCGACGCGCGACGTGCACCAGTAGGTGCCGCCCGCCGACATGTCCGTGTACTGGTACCACGGGTTGAAGTGATCCGGCTGCCCGAAGACGGTGCGCGCGGTCCAGTTGCGGCACACCGACGCGCCCTCGAAGTTGCCCAGCGCGTCCGAGGGGAAACGCACGCCGTCGTTTTCGTACGCCTTGATGAGCGTGCCCGACTCGTGCGCTTTCATGAAGTGGACCTCGAGACCCAGGCGCTCCGTGGCGAGGTTGGTGAAGCGGTGCGCCGCCATCTCGTAGGAGACCGCGAATGCATCGCGCAGATCCTCCATCGAAATCTGCCGCTGGCGCTTCGCCTCCGCGAGCAGCGTCACCGCGGCCTCCTCCGGGAGCAGCACGGCACCCGCGAGGTAGTTCGCCTCGACCCGCTGACGCAAGAAGTCACCGTAGTTGCGCGGCTCCTCGTGGTTGAACACGACGCTCGCGAGCGCGCGCAGGATCGGAGCCCGCGCGTCACGCGACGGGAGCCCGCTGCTCAGGTACACGCGCCCGTTGCGCCGGTCGATCACCGAGCGGGTCGAGTGCGGCATGTCCGAGACGTAGTGCAGGCTGAAGCCGAGCTTTTCCGCGATGTTCGAGACGGTCTGCTGCGACACCGGCCCACCGGCGTAGCCCACACTGTCAAGGAGTCCGGTCGCCGCGCGCTCGAGATCCGAGAAGTAGTTTCCGCCCTTTCGCATCTCCGCGCGAAGTTCCGTGTTCGTGCGACGCGCCTCCTCGGGCGTCGCGGCCCGCTCCCGGTGCAGACGCTCGACCTCCTGGTGCAGCCCGAGGATCGCGCGGAGCGTCTCGTCGCTCGTCGCCTTCGAGACGCGGATCGGGTGCAAACCGAGCGAGCGGAAGACGGATCCGCGCTGCGCGCGCTCCACCGCGATCTCGAGCGCCGCGCGCTCGGAGGGCGCCTCGTCGAGGAGCAGTTCGTCTACGCTCACCGCGAGGGCCGCCGCGAGCGACCGCAGCATCGGGAGGCGCGGCTCGCGCTTCCCGTTCTCGATCGCGGAGAGCTGCGAGGGGGCGCGGTCCACAGCCTGCGCGAGTTGCTCGAGCGTGAGGCCCTGGCGTATGCGCAGCGCGCGCACGCGCCGACCGAGCGTGAGGGCGTCTCCCCCGTCTTCGGGTTCCGGATCCGCCGCACTGATGGGCGCGCTGAGAGCTCGGTCCGGCGCGATGGCTTCAAGGGTCATGCGGCAATAATGCCAGAGCCGACTTCTTCCAACAAGTAGAAAAACCCGAGTTCTTCACCCCCGATTTCGGCATTCCGTAGTCGGAAACCGCACCCATCATGGAAGTACAGCGCAGTACACGCCCGTGCAGGGCCCGAGTTCAGGAGTCACCGTGACCGCACACGATTCGCAGACAGCCACCCTCAACCGCGCCCCGCGCACCTCGGGCGAACCGGGCGCATCGGGCCCCGCCGACTCGACGACCGCCACGGTCGGCGCGGCGCATGGATCCGCCACTGCCGAAGCGCAGCCCTCGCGCATCGAGGTCCTCGGGCGCTCCTTCGAGCGCAGCGACGAGATCCTGACCCCGCAGGCGCTCGAGTTCCTCACGGAGCTCCACGATCGCTTCGCAAGTTCACGGCACGAGCGCCTCGCCGAGCGGCAGCGCCGCCGGTACGAGATCGGCAACGGCCGCGACCCGCGGTTCCGCGACGACACCCGCGCGATCCGCGAGGATCCGAGCTGGCGCGTCGCGGGCGCGGGCCCGGGACTCGAGGATCGTCGCGTCGAAATCACCGGCCCCACCGACCCCAAGATGACGATCAACGCGCTGAACTCGGGCGCCCGCGTGTGGCTCGCCGATCAGGAGGATGCAACGAGCCCTACCTGGCGCAATGTCATCGGCGGCCAGCTCTCCCTCTTCGACGCGATCCGCAATCAGCTCCACTTCACGAGCCCCGCGACCGCGGCGTCGCCGGCCAAGGAGTACCGCGTCACCGCCGAGCGCACTCCGACCATCGTGATGCGGCCGCGCGGCTGGCACCTCGTCGAGAAGCACCTGCGCTACACGGACCTCTACGGCCGCGCGGGAGCCGCATCCGGCAGCCTCGTTGACTTCGGACTCTACGCCTTCCACAACGCGCGCGAACTCGTCGAGCGCGGCCGCGGGCCGTACTTCTACATCGCCAAGCTCGAGTCGAGCGAGGAGGCGAAGCTGTGGGACGACGTCTTTACCTTCACCGAGGAAGCACTGGGCCTCCCCCACGGCACCATCCGCGCGACCGTGCTCATCGAGACGCTGCCGGCCGCCTTCGAGATGGAGGAGATCCTCTACGTGATGCGGGATCACATCGCGGGGCTCAACGCGGGGCGCTGGGACTACATCTTCTCGATCATCAAGAACTACCGCGGCCGCGGCGCTCGATTCGTGCTTCCGGATCGGAGCGAGGTGACCATGACCGTTCCGTTCATGCGCGCCTACACCGAGTTGCTCGTGCAGACCTGCCACAAGCGCGGCGCGCACGCGATCGGCGGCATGAGCGCGTTCATTCCGAACCGCCGCGACCCCGAGGTGACCGCGCGCGCGGAGGAGAAGGTCCGTGCCGACAAGCACCGCGAGGCCGGCGACGGTTTCGACGGCACCTGGGTCGCGCACCCGGATCTGATCCCCGTCGCGCAGGCCGAGTTCGACGCCGTGCTGGGCGACCGTCCGAACCAGCTCGAGCGGCAGCGCGACGACGTCAACGTCACCGCGGCGCAGCTGCTCGACCTGCGGATCGGCCGCGCGATCACCGAGGCGGGCGTGCGCGAGAACGTCTCCATCGGCATCCGGTACATCGAGGCCTGGCTGCGCGGTCTCGGTGCGGTAGCCATCGACAACCTCATGGAGGACGCCGCGACCGCTGAGATCAGCCGCTCGCAGATCTGGCAGTGGATCCACCAGGACCAGTCGACCGCGGAGGGGATCCGGATCACCCGCGACTGGGTTGCCGAGATCGTCGGCGAGACCGTCGCGGGATTCGAGCGCTTCACCGGTGATCGCTACGACGACGCGGCGGAGCTCTTCGCGGACGTCGCGCTCGGCGAAGACTTCCCCACGTTCTTGACAGTCCCTGCCTACAGCCGGTACCTCGTCGAAGCGTAGGCGATCCGCCGCCCACTGCGCGTGAAGCGACCGACGTTACCGCCCGGTGTCGTCGGTCGCTTCGCTGTGCCCGTCGCGCTCGTCGGGAAGCGGCTCCGACTGGTGCTCCGAACCCAGCTCCGCATCGCGTCCGCACGACTGTTCGCTCCGCGCGATCGCCGGGCCGAGCTCGTCGACAACGAGCCATTCCGTGCTGAGCTGCCCGGTGCGGTAGGCAGCGCGGCCCACCATGTGGGCGGCGACCGGGGCCGTAAGCGACTGAAACACGAATACCGGCACCAGTGCGAGCAGCGTGGCGACCGAACGCTGCTCGAGCGCGATCGCCGTGATCGTGAGCAGGAGGCCGAAGATCTGAGGTTTCGTCGCCGCGTGAAGCCGGCTGAGTGCGTCTGGGAAGCGGATCAGGCCCACACCGGCCGCCACCGAGAGCACGGCAGCGAGAAAAACGCATACCGCGGCCGCGAGATCGAGCAGCGCGTCAAACATGGCCGGTCTCCTTCACGGGTTCCTGCGGCGGCGAGCTGGCGCGCCGCTTGACGAAGCGAGCAACGACGATGGTCGCGAGCGTCGCGGTCGCGGCTATGACAGTCATGAGCGGAATCGTGTCGGTGTGCCCGCGCGCGACCATGTCTGCGCCGACCGCGAGCATGAGCGTCGTGAGGAGCACGTCCGAGGCCACCATGCGGTCGAGAATGGTCGGCCCGCGCACGATGCGAATAATCGCCGCGACGGCGGTGGCTGTGAGCCCCGCTCCCGCCGAGATCAGCAGCGCCAGTGTGATCCAACTCATCGGAGGCGCCTCATCTCTTCCTTCGACCCGACGGCGCGCACGAGCAACCGCTCGATCTTGCGCACCTCACGCCGCATATTCGTGATCTCGCGCTGAGTCGGCGTGTTGAGCACGTGCAGATACAGCGTCGATTGGAAGCGGTCGACCTCGGCGACGAGGGATCCCGGAATCAAGGAGTTCGTGAGGCCGACCATCGTGATAATGAAGTCGGAGCGCGTCGAGAGCTTGACCGCGATGATGGAGGTCTTCGGCGGCGGGCCGGGTCGCACCGCGAGCCAGGCGACCTCCCAGGACGCCCGCGCGAGGTGCCAGATGAAGTATCCGACATAGCGGAGCACGTACCAGATGTTGAAGCGACCGGCCAGCTCCACGGGCGGCAGGTAGAAGACGCGCATGACGATCACGGCGACCACGATGCCGCTCACGACGGAAAGCAGCGAGACCTCGTGCCACAGCATCATCCAGAGGACGACGAGCCCGATCACGAGGGGCAACTCGTGCAGGCGCACGCCGAGCTCACGCCGACGGGCTTCACTCGCCTCACTCATCGACTCCCCCCTCCTGCGGCTGTGTATCCCCGCTGCCGCCGCCGGGCCCGCTGTCGCTCTCGGGGTTCGAACCGAGCACCTGCTCGACCATCCGCTCGGGGTGCGCGACGTTCTCACCGGCCCGCGTCGCGTACGCGTAAAGCGGCCCGGCGAACACGGTGAGGGCGATGCTCACCACCACCATGCCCGCGGTCGCCCCGAACATCAGTCGCGGAATGTCCTTCTGCTCCGCCTGCTGCGGCGCCCCCGGCGCATCCTGCAGCCGCTCGAACAGCGCCTGCTCCCGGTCGCGCAGCATGAGCGCCTCGGTGGTGGTCGGCTTCGGCGCGCGGCTCTCTGCTCCAGCGTTCTCGGTCACCTTCGCGGGCGTACGCCAGAAGGCGAGCACCCACGCGCGCGCCAGTGCGTACAGCGTGAGGAGCGACACCAGTGCACCGACACCCATGAGCCAGTACGCCTCCGGGGTCGCGACGTCGGCCGCGACGGTGAAGAGCCCGAGTTTCCCGATGAAGCCGGAGAAAGGGGGAATCCCGCCGAGGTTCAACATGGGAATGAAGAACAGGATCGCAACGAGTGGCGCGCTGCGCATGAGCCCGCCCAGGCCCGGGATCGCGGTCGTGCCGCCCTGACGTTCGACCAGCCCGACCGCGAGAAACAGGGTCGTCTGCACGATGATGTGGTGCGCGATGTAGTAGATCGTGGCGGCGAATCCCGCCGAGTTGGCCATCCCGATGCCGAAGATCATGTAGCCGATGTGACTGATGAGCGTGAACGACAGCAGGCGTTTGATGTCGAGCTGCGATACGGCGCCCAGGATCCCCACGAGCAGGGTGAGCCCGGCCACGATGAGCAGCAGTCGGTCGACGCTCGAATCGGGGAAGAGCTGGGTCTGCGTGCGGATGATCGCGTACACGCCGACTTTGGTGAGGAGGCCCGCGAAGACCGCCGTCACCGGTGCGGGGGCCGTCGGGTACGAATCGGGTAGCCAGAACGCGAGCGGGAAGACCGCCGCCTTGATGCCGAACGCAATGAGCAGGGTGAGGTTCAGGAGGAGCTGGATCTCGCTCGGCAACTCCGCGATCCGCACCGTGAGCTGCGCCATGTTGACGGTGCCGGTCGCGCCGTACACGAGGCCGATCCCGGCGAGGAAGAGCACCGAGGAGACGAGCGAGACGATCACATAGGTGACTCCCGCGCGGATCCGCTGCGCCGTCCCGCTCAGCGTGATGAGCACGTAGCTCGCGACCAGCAGGATCTCGAAGCCGACGTACAGGTTGAACAGGTCCCCCGCGATGAACGCGTTGAACACGCCGGCACCGAGCACGAGGTACGTCGGATAGTAGATGGACACCGGCGTATCGTCGTCGCCGTCGGCGAGACCCTGCCCGATCGAGAAGAGGAACACGCCGAGCAGCACGACGGCCGAGACCGCGAGCATCAATGCGGAGAGTCGGTCGACCACGAGCGCGATGCCGAAGGGCGCCGCCCATCCACCGACCTCCATCACCAGGGTGCCGTGTGCATCGACGATGATCATGAGTGCGCCGCTCAGCACCACGACGGCGGTCAGCGAGAACAACGTGATGGCCTGCTGAAGCCGGCGATGGCCGGGAACGGTGAGGGCGAGCGCGGCTCCGACGAGCGGGATGAGCACGGCGAGCGGAACGAGCGGGATCACGACCGCACCTCCCCGGGCTCGCCGGAACCTCGGTTCGCGTTCGCGTTCGCGCTCGCTTCTGCGTTTGCGTTCGCGTTTGCGCTCGCGTTTGCTTCTGCGTTCGAATCAGCGCTCGTGTCGTCCAGCTCCTCGTACTCGTGCGTTTCGGCGAGGTCGTCGTCGGTGACCTCGGTCGCAGCGAGCGCCCGGGTCGTCGCGATCTCCTGATCCGTCTCGTCGTCCTGCACGCGGTCGTCATGATCCTGCGCGAGCCGCCAGGACCGGTAAATCAGAGCGAGCAAGAACGCGCTCACCCCGAACGTGATGACGATCGCGGTGAGAATGAACGCCTGGGGCAGCGGATCGCTCATCTCCTCCGCCGTAGCGTCGCTCGAAATGGGTGCCGCGCCGAAGCTCCCGGACATGAGGAAGATCAGCAGGTTCGTGGCATTGCCGACGAGGAGGAAACCCAGCAGGAGGCGGGTGAGCGACCGGTCGAGCATGAGGTACACGCCGCAGGCGTAGAGCACGACCATCACAGCGACGAGAACGAGGGGCATTGTCATCGTGCTCCCACCTCCTCCTCGGAGAAGGCCGCCATATCGGCCTCCTCGTGCTCGTCGATCTCAGCACCCAGGCTTCGGAGCACGTCGAGAATGAGGCCGAAGACCACGAGATATACGCCGACGTCGAAGAGCGTCGAGGTGACGAGCGGGATCGTGCCGAAGATGCCCAGATCGAGATCCACCCAGGCTGACGCGAGCGCCGACTGACCGAACAGCATGGGGATGAACGCCATCGACACCGCGAGCGCAAGCCCCGTGCCCAGGATGCGGCCGGCGTCGAGGGGCACGGTGGCGCCGAGCTCATGGCGTCCGCCGGCGAGATAGCGGGCGACCAGTGCGAGGCCCGCGACCAGACCACCCGCGAAGCCGCCGCCCGGCGTGTTATGGCCGGTGAGAAGCAAGTAGAGCGAGAGGATGATGAGTCCGTGGAAAATGAGACGAACGACGACCTCGAGCAGAATCGAACGGCGAGCGGGATCCAGGTGTCTGCCGGCGAGCAGCCAGGTCATGCGTTGCGCGGGGTTGTTCGGATCCGCGACCCGCATCAGGTGCTCCCGAGCGGCGACTCGGGCCTCGCGGCGGCGGATCATCGGCCGGTTGTCGACGCGAGTGCTCAGGAAGACGAGCGAGGCGACGCCCGTGGCAGCCGCCAGGATCACCGAGAGCTCGCCCATCGTGTCCCACCCGCGAATGTCCACGAGCATCACGTTGACGACGTTGCTGCCGTGCCCACCGGCGTAGGCGAGCTCCGGGAGCTGGAGCGATATCGGATCGGCAATTCGGGAACCGAGCGCAATGATCGCGACGGCTCCGAGCACCAACCCGACACCGGCGCCGATCGCGGCGCGCAGCCAGCGTTTCGCCGTCCCCGCCCGATGCCCGATCCGCTGCGGTAGCCGGCGGATCACGAGCACGAATGCGATCAGCGTGACGGTCTCGACGAGCGCCTGCGTCAGCGCGAGATCGGGTGCACCGTGCATCGCGAAGATCGCGGCCATCCCGTACCCCGTCACGCCCACGAGCACCACCGACTGGAAGCGGGTGCGTGCGCGCAGCGAGAAGATCGCAGCGACGATCATCACGACCGCGATTGGAGCCTGCACGGGCGAGGTCATGAACACGAACTCGTCCGGCCAGCCGTTCCCGATGACGGCTGTGCCACCGAGCGTTCCGATGAGCACGATGAGGATGACGGCGAGGTAGAACGGCAGCGAACCCCGCTGAGTGATCGAGGTGAGCCGCACCGCCAGTGAATCCAGCAGGTGAGTGACGACCCAGTACGCGTGGGAGGCCGAGAAGCGTTCCGTCGGCGGCGGCAGCTGGCGGGTCATGCGGCACAGACGCCACGCGAGGAGTGCACCGACGATGAGCACGCCCGTCGAGGTCAGCAGCGCCGGCGTGACGCCGTGCCATAGCGCGAGATGTTCGGCCGCCTCGCTGCCGTGCGCGACGAGCGGCTGCAGCAGCCCGTCGGTAATCGGGTATGCGAGACCGGCGATCAGGGTCAAGCCCGCAAACACGGCGGGGGCCACAACGAGGATCGGGCCGGGCGCGTGCACCACCGAGCAGTCCTCGACGCCGGGCTTCCGAGCGAATGCGCCCCAGAGGAATCGTCCCATGTAGGCGACCGTGAGCACGCTCCCGAGCACGGCGACGACGAAGGCGAGCATCGCTATCGGGCGGGATTCTGCGACGGCGAGAAGCTCGGCGAACGCGGACTCCTTCGCGAGGAATCCGAGGAACGGCGGAAGACCGACCATTGACGCCGACGCGAGCCCAGCCACTGCGGCGATGACAGGCATTCTGCGGCCCAGGCCGCTGAGTTTGCGGAGATCGCGAGTGCCCGTTGCGTGGTCGATAATCCCGACGGAAAGAAACAGTGGCGCCTTGGCCAAGGCGTGCGCGAACAGCAGGGCAAAGCCGGCGAGGCTAGCACGAGGGTCGCCGACGCCGAACACCATGACGAGCAGGCCGAGCTGGCTCACCGTGCCGTGCGCGACGATCAACTTGATGTCGAACTGCCGGAGCGCGCGGATTCCCCCGTTCAGCATGGTGATCGCACCCAGGATCACGAGCGTCTCGCGGTACCCCGGCACGTCGGCGAACTCCGGCGTCATTCGCGCGATCAGATAGATTCCGGCCTTCACCATTGCAGCGGCGTGCAGGTACGCGCTGACGGGAGTGGGCGCCGCCATCGCTCCGGGCAACCAGAAATGGAATGGGAAGATTGCTGACTTCGAGAGAGCGCCCACAAGCAGAAGGTAGACCGCAGTCCCACCCACCGCGCCTTGCGGCGGTGACGCCACAATATCCGAGAGCAACGAGCTGCCAGCTTGATTCGCGAGCAGCACCAAACCGACGAGCATCGCAAGCCCACCGAGCGTCGTCACCATGAGCGCCTGGAGCGCGGCGGCCGTCGAGGTCCGCAAGCGGGTGAGGTGTCCGATGAGGAGGAACGAGAATACCGTCGTCGCTTCCCAGAACACGAAGAGCAGATACACATCGTCAGCGATCACGAGCCCGAGCATCGAGGTGACGAATCCCATGAAGACCGCCGCGAAACGCTCGAGCCCAGGTTCACGCGCCTCGAAGTAACGCATGCAGTACAAGAGCACGAGGGCGCCGGCGCCCGTTACGAGCAGCGCAAATACGGCCGAGATCCGGTCGAGGCGGAACGTCAGCGTGAGATCGAGCTGGGGAACCCAGCGCGCCGCTTCCGCAATGGTGTCGCCGTCGAAGACCTGGACCGCCAGCACGACGAACAGGATGAAGATCGCTCCGACGATGCCTGCGAGCGCTGCGAAGACCGCCCGGCCCCAGCTGCGTGCGACGAAGTAAGAGACAACCGAGACCAGAGCGAGGACCAGCAGCACAGCGGTCATCGCTCCCATAGGCGGTCTACTTTCGATCGTCGTGCGGCTTTCGACACAGTCTATCGGATCGATCACGCAGACCCTGGGGAGGTATTCAGCGGAGCGTCATCGGAGCGCCCGAGAACGTCCAGACATAAAAAAAGGGACCCGCACCCGGCGCTTTCACCATCACTGGTGAGCACACGGGTACGAGTCCCATAAAAGGTGTCCGGCGGTGTCCTACTCTCCCACAAGGTCCCCCTTGCAGTACCATCGGCGCTGTCAGTCTTAGCTTCCGGGTTCGGAATGTGACCGGGCGTTTCCCTG